>CALHVX010000125.1 GCA_938036875.1 uncultured Pseudomonadales bacterium | reverse complement strand
CTCATCACCGATACGGTGACGCGTTTTGTGCAAGACAACTACGATCTTGAATCCCGCCGGGCGCTGGCTTCAAGCAGCCAAGGGTTCAGCAGCGACCATTGGCAAACCATGGCCGAACTCGGCTGGCTAGGCCTACCTCTGCCAGAAGCAGATGGCGGTTTCGGCGGCAACCAAGTAGATACCATGTTGGTGATGGAGCAGTTTGGCAAAGGCTTGGTGGTTGAACCTTTTCTTGCCAGCGTGGTGCTTGGCGCAGGCGCGGTGAAACGCAGCGATAACGCAACGCTCAAAGCAGAGCTGTTGCCCGGCGTTGTGGATGGGAGCCGACAGTTAGCCCTGGCTTACGCTGAAGAGCAATCGAGGTTCGACCTCAACGACGTGGTGACCAGCGTCAGCGCCGACAACGATGGCTATCGGCTCAACGGCCACAAATCCATGGTGCAAAACGGGGCCAGCGCTCAGCAAATTGTGGTTTCCGCACGGCTTAGCGGTGGGCAGACGGATACCGCGGGCATTGTGTTACTGGCCGTAGATACGGATGCAGAGGGTGTAACTTGCAGTGGCTTCCCCACCGTTGATGGCTTGCAAGCCGCCGAGTTCAAGTTCGAGAACGTGCAGGTTGATGCAACACGCTTGGTCGCCGGACCAGAACAGGGTTACGAGCTACTGAACACCGTGGCAACCGACGGCATTCTTGCGCTCTGCGCTGAAGCGGTTGGCGCCATGGAGGTGCTTTACAAGGACACCGTGGAGTACACAGCGGAACGGGAACAGTTCGGACACGCTCTGGCCCAGTTCCAAGTGCTGCAACACCGCATGGTGGAGATGTTTATGGAGTATGAGCAGTGCAAGTCACTGCTGTATCGTGCCACCATGGAAACCGCGCAAGGGCTGCCAACCGCACAACGCACGGTGCATGCTTTGAAGTATTTGATCGGCAAAAATGCCATCTTCATCGGCGAAAATGCTGTGCAACTCCATGGCGGCATGGGCATGACCGAGGAGCTACGCATTGGCCACTACTTCAAGCGCCTGCTGGTGCTCGAAGCCCAATTCGGGAATACGGATTTCCACCTGCAAAAGTTCGCCGCTTAGGGCCTATAATCCCCCGCTAAGATAACGGGGGAAAGACTATGTCGGGATTGGCTTTAGATTCTAAGGTGGTGCTCATCACGGGCGGCGCCCGTGGCATTGGCAAGGGTATGGCTCAGGCGTTTTTAGAAGCGGGCGCCAAGGTGATGGTTGCAGACCTAGGTCCAGGTGGACTTGCCAATTGGGATTACAAGCTAGCGGGAGATGACGAGCTAAGCCAGACGGTTGCAGAGCTATCCCCACTCGGCAGCATTGAAGCCACCCCAGTTGACGTAACCAACAAAAGCAGCTGCACGGCTGCAGTAGCCGCCACCGTTAAAGCCTTTGGCGGGTTGGATGTCTTGGTTAACAACGCCGGGGTGGTTCAATCCGGTTCCCTTGCGGATTTTTCAGAAGCACACTGGGACCAAACCTTTGCGGTTAACAGCAAAGGGTTGTTCCTCATGAGCCAAGCAGCCTTGCCACATCTACACAGCGCTGCTTCTGCCACCACAAGCGCCTGCATCATCAACACAGCGAGCATTGCTGGCAAACAGGGTTACCCCAATATGGCCGCTTACTGCGGCTCTAAGTTTGCCGCGATTGGCATCACCCAGTCGTTGGCTAACGAGTTGGCCAACGACAACATCCGGGTTAACGCTATTTGCCCAGGCATGGTGGGTACCGCCATGTGGCTGGAGCACTTGCTGCCAAGCAGCCCCGGCAGCAACACCAACAAAGATCAAGATTTTGAAACCATGATGGCCCAAACCATCCCCTTAGGGCGCCCACAAACCGCGCAAGATATGGGCCAAGCGGCCGTGTACCTTGCCAGCGCCAACAATGTCACCGGCGTTGCGTTAAACGTCGCTGGCGGCTTTGAGATGCACTGATGGACAACACAGCACAACAACCTAGCCAACTCAAACAACGCCGGTGGTGGCAAGAACCACTGCTGTGGTTTGCGTTAACAGGCGCCGCGCTATTTTGGATCAATGAGCAGTTCAATACCGACAATAGCAACAACCGCATTGAGATTGGACCTTTAGTGGAGCAACGCATCTCCGACCAATGGCAGGTGCAAATGGGGCGCCAACCGTCTAGCGAAGAGCTCCAGGGGTTGGTGGACCAATGGATCAAAGAAGAGGTGTACTACCGCGAGGCGTTGCGCCTTGGCTTAGATGCTAACGACACCATCGTACGCCGCCGACTAGTGCAAAAACTTACCTTTCTAACCGAAGACGTTGCCACCGCTGAAGAACCCAACGATGCAGAGCTGGCCGCTCATTACGAGCAAAACACGGAGCAATACCAACAACCGGCACGCTACAGCTTTCGGCATCGCTACTTTTCCGCCGACCGCAGAACCACAGCGCAAGCCGATGCCACAACCGCACTGCAAGCGCTGGCCGATGCACCGGCCCAAGGTGAGGCCACACGTAACTTGGGTGACCCCTTTATGTTGCAGCTCGCCTTTGCCGAACGTAGCCAACGGCAAATTGCGGATCTGTTTGGCCGTGAGTTTGGCGATCAGCTACCTAAGCAAGCACTTCAGCAGTGGACGGGCCCCATCCGCTCCGCCTACGGCTGGCATTTGGTCTATATCACTGCTGTGCTGGAGGCACGCCAACAACCACTAGCAGAAGTCCGGGAGCGTGTTGCAGCCGACCTTACGCTGAGCAAACGTCAAAGCGCTAACCAACGTTACTACCAGGACCTACTCAACAGCTACGATGTAGTTCGTCCATGAAACACCTAATCATGAAGCACCTGTTGAAGCAATTAATCTGCTGCTGCGTGTTGCTCGGGTTCACCAGCAGCGCCAGCGCGCACGAAATGCGCCCCGCTTTTCTGCAGCTCAACGAGTTGGAAGCCGGAAAGTTTGAGGTGATCTGGAAGCAACCGGTCCTAGATGACCGACGCCTGCCTTTGGACCCAGCGTTGCCAGAAGGTTGTGAGGTGCAAAACGCCAAAGCGCCAGAACGCACCCCCACTGCATTGCTCCAAACCTGGCAAACCCAGTGTGATCTAAGCGTCGGAACGCTGAGTATCGCTGGCTTAACCAAAACCCTGACCGACGTCATGGTCCGCATCAAATACGTCAACGGCGATGTAATCCAGCGCATACTGCGGCCGGATGAACCGTCCATGGATCTGGCAGAGGACACACCCTACCTTTGGAGCTACCTAGTGATTGGTGTCGAACACCTGCTTGGCGGTATCGATCACATCTTGTTTGTCATCGGCTTAGTGCTCTACATCAAAGGCGTTGGCCCTTTGGTGAAAACCATTACCAGCTTCACCATTGCCCACAGCATTACGCTGGCTTTGTCCGTCACCGGGCTAGCCTACGTACCCCAGGCTCCGGTGGAAGCCGTAATTGCACTATCCATTGTATTTCTAGCGCGTGAGCTGCTGCTGCCCGAAGCGCAACGTTCACCATTAACCCAACACCGACCTTGGCTTATGGCATTTGGTTTTGGCTTGTTACACGGGTTTGGGTTTGCCGGTGCACTCAGCGACATTGGCCTGCCCCAAGAGCAGCTCACTTTGGCCCTGCTGCTCTTCAACATCGGCTTAGAGCTAGGTCAGTTGCTGGTGGTTGCGGCGGTACTGCTTCTCGCCTGGGCTATCGGACCACTGCTTGTCCAATTGACCGATGCTGGCAAAACCTTAGACACAAATTTAGACCCAAACTTAGGCAAACCGGCGTTTGTTAACGCCCAGGCAAACATTGGCCTGCTGAACTTCCCGTTAGCACTCGCCATGGGTGCACTAGCGAGCTACTGGACTATCGACCGAGTGCTGGCACTGCTGGGTTAAAACCAATCATTTTGGCGGCGCGGTTACTGGTAACACAACGCCATCCAACCCATCAGGTGTAGGCAAGCCCAACAAATCTGCAAGCGTAGTGGCAATATCAACGCTTGCTGCGCTTTGCGTGTCTGCTCCCGCCGCAATAGCCGAGCCGAAGAACACCAAGGGAATATCGCGGTCGTAAGCGTAAGGAGAGCCATGGGTGGTGCCCGTGTCGCTAAGCTGGCAACCGGGCTCGAGTTGCAGCATTAAATCACCGCTGTGCTTTGCGCTGTAGGAATTTAGGTAGAGTTGGGCGATCGGATTGCTTGGGGCTTGCTCAACCAACTCGGATGCGGTCCAAGCTTGCGCCACATAGGGCTGGGACTCTAAGTAGGTTTCTAGCTCAGCCACAACCTCCGCGTGACTATGCTCACCCAACAGCTCTGGGTCTTCGGTGACATAAAGCATGGTTCCACCCAAACTAACCAATCGCTGAGGCAAACCAAATGGCGCGCTAAACTCCTTGTAGACATGCCACAGCATGCCGCCTAGAACCGACAACGCAGACACTCGACCATCATCAACCGGGCAGCGCTGAGCGTTTTGCTGCTGCAACCATTCCGGCAAAGCGGCAACACCGTGATCCGAGGTTAACACCACCAGCAGTTGGCCCGCTTCGGTATGCCCTCCTACTTGGTTCTCTAAGCTTTGCAGCAACTTTCCCAAACCCAAATCTAAACGCTGCAGTGAATCCGCCGATTCCGCGCTAAAAGGCCCATAGTAATGACCCACAACATCTGTAGCGGGCAAGCTTAAAGCCACGAGATCCGTGCGTTGATTGGTCATCAAGCCTTCGGCTGAAATGGCACGCTCAGCCAACTGCAACACCGCTTCATCAATCCACGGAGACGCATAAAATTGCTCGGCCACTTCCCCACGCTCGCCAACCCCCAGTGGATGACCAGAGGTTCGTTCGAACTCATCATTTTCGCCGACAAAGTCATCCACGCGAAGATCACCTGGGGCGTGAGTCCAAGTTTGAGGTAGCGCATCAAGCACGCTTGGCAGGCTTGCCGGCGCTACCCACTGGGGTAACTCGGTCGCGTAATAGCGACTGGTATTGAATTTGCCCTGGTCACGGTCAAACCAAATTGCTGCCGTTGGCCTTTTACCAGCAAGTGCAATCACCGCACGATCTTTGCCCCCGATGCTGAGCACTTGCGCTGCTGGATCTTGCCGCTGCAACCAATCACCTAGGGCTGTGGCATCAATCAGTGCAGGCGAGCGGCCAGGCAACTCCGCCTCTAGATCCCCAGGCCCAAGCACCGGCGATTGCGGGTCTGCTACACAATAGCGTTGCTGCCATTCGCCACGTTCAAGGTGCGCATTGTCCGGCACCCCAATTGAACCTGGAAAACGACCGGTCAGCATGGTGACATGCCCAGGACAGGTGGTACTTATCGCGTGTCCAAGCTGAGCATTAACAAACACACGCCCCTCCCGGAGCAACCGCCCTATTCCGCCGGGCAAGCTTGCTAGCGCACGATCTCGGCGCAGTTGGTCAATGGCAACCACCAGCACCAACTCTGGCTTTAGCACCGCTGGGGCTTGGCCAAGCGCTGGGCGCGCCGGCACAGCCATCATCAGCATAATTACAAACCCAAACAGGTAGGTGCCAGCCCCCCCAGCTAGATCCGTTATCAACCCAGCCAAACCGAATCTAGACCCTGCCTGACCGTCTGCTACCTCGCTTGTTAATGCAGGAAGGTTTCCGTATAAATGGCTCAACTTTAGACCTCGTGACATATCTCTATGCTGACTTTACATCGCTGGTTTCCAGCCGCACGCAAGCTTACTTTATCCCGCTGGCTGCTGTTAGCCTGCACCAGCTTGGCGCTTAGCGCTTGTGGCGACAACGCCTCAGACAATGCCTCAAAGGGTACTGACACAGCCAGCTCAAACGGCGGATCAACCGTTGCAGCAACGGTAGAATCAACCCTGCGCCTAGCACTAGAAACTGCCAAGCCTGGTGACGTGATCACCATCCCCGCCGGCACCCACGCCATGAGCCGCAGCCTCATCCTCAACACCGACGGCGTCACCATTCGCGGTGCAGGTATGGACCAGAGCATCTTGTCTTTTACCAACCAGGTTGACGGCGCTGAAGGGTTGCTAGTGAACGCTAGCGACTTCCTTATCGAAGATGTTGCAGTCGAAGACACCCAAGGTGATGCACTCAAGATTAATGAAGGTAAAAACATCACCATCCGTCGAGTGCGAACCGAATGGACCGGCGGCCCATCGGTCGACAATGGCGCTTACGGCATCTACCCGGTGCAAACAGAAAACACCTTGATCGAACACTCGGTGGCAATCGCAGCCTCAGATGCTGGCATCTACGTTGGCCAGTCGCGCAACATTGTTGTTCGCAACAATCGCGTGGCGTTTAACGTTGCCGGTATCGAGATCGAAAACTCGGTTGGCGCTGACGTATACGAGAACGTTGCAGAAGACAACACCGGCGGCATCTTGGTTTTTAACATGCCGGGTATACCGATGGCCGGCCATAGCACTCGGGTTTACAAAAACCAGATCAACAACAACAACACCAAAAACTTTGGCGCCCCAGGCACCGCGGTCAGCGGTGTCCCTGCCGGCTCCGGGATTGTTATCAACTCCAATGATAAAGTCGAAATTTTTGCTAACGCCTTGAGCAACAACAATACCGCCAATATCCTGATCAGCAGCTACTACACCGCCAACTACGCAGGCCAGCGAGAGTTCGCTGAGCAGTTCGACCCATTCCCTGAAGGCATCTATTTATATGATAACGAGTACACCGGTGGGGGCACTGCACCGGACCGTCCGGAGTTAGCGGCCTTAGTTGCATCGCCAGTGCTGGCCGAGCTTGGCCGTCTACCCGACGTAGTGTGGGATGGTTTTGTTCGAGACAACGCGGCACCAAGCACCGCCAACATTTGTATTCGAGATTCAGGCGCGGTCATGTTGAACGCTGACTTTGGCAATGAAGGTGCTACTGCAACACTCAACACCGATCCACATCGCTGTGATTTACCAAAGCTGGCGGCTGTACAACTCTAAGTTGTACAAAAGCTAAACCCAGCAAACCAAGATGAAGATTACCGGGTCCTCAGGACCAGCTCACCTTCTGCTCACAGCATCGCTAGCTTTGTTGGCGTTGCTGCTAGGCAGCTGTTTTGGCGGCGCAAGCTCATCTCCAGGGTTTTACGCACCAAACCAGTACCCCGAGCGCTTGTCCCAATGGAACCTGCTCTACAAGCAGGGCGATTCGCTAGCACTGGGCAACAACGTACATGTCTACGACATCAACATGCCGTTGTTCTCAGACTACGCCGGAAAGTTTAGAACACTGTGGTTACCCCCCAACACCGTTCTCACCCCGCGCACGGACGGTCAACGTGGGTTCAACTATCCGGTCGGCGCCATCATCAGCAAAACTTTTTTCTACCAACAAGCGTCCGGCGCGAGGGTTGCAACACCAACAACACTGGCCCCATCCGCAGAAAAACCTCGCGTGGTAAAAACCAGCACCTACCGTAGCGATGGTGGCGCACTGAACTTGGCTGGCCATCTACCCATCGAAACCCGATTGATGGTGAACCATGAAGACGGTTGGCATGCGGTCAGCTACCAATGGCGTGGAGACGAAGCCTACCTTGCGATAACGGGCGCCATTGTTCCCTTAAGCTTGCAGGACGAAGAGTTTTCCTACCTGATTCCATCGCGCAACCAATGCGCCGGCTGCCATGCCACCAACCACACCACAGGCAAATTGCTACCCATTGGGTTGCACCAAGCGCAACTACAACGGGTTAGCCCAGAAAACACTGGGCTTGCACAGCTGAAAACATGGGAACAGCGCGGCTGGCTAGCCGCCACTGCAAAGGCAAATCAGCAAGCCATGCCAAGTTGGGAGCAAACGGATGCTACTACCCAAGATTTAGCGCGCGCCTACCTAGACAGCAATTGCGGACACTGCCATAACCCCAACGGGCCGGCAGACACGTCAGCGCTGGATCTCAGTCATGCAAATCAAAACCTAGAGTCCTTAGGAGTTTGCAAACCCCCGATAGCGGCAGGACGCGGATCCGGCGGCCATCTCTACGGCATTGTGCCAGGGGCGCCAGACGCATCGATACTCGTTTATCGCTTGGCTAGCACCAGCCTACGTAGCCGGATGCCAGAAGTGGGTCGTAGCTTGGAACACACCGAAGGCGTTGCCTTAGTCAGCGATTGGATCGCCTCCATGAGCGGTGAGTGCCGCTAGCAATCCGGGTTAGCAGCACCCATCAAGCCGATGTCACGCATCTCAAAACCAACAAAGTCGGGGCCCCAACGACCCTGGGAGTAGGTAAAGGTCCCTTCGTAAGAACGCCCGTTGGCGTTGAAGTTAAACGGGTTACCAATGCTCACGTTCGCTTTAACGGCGGTAGTAGAAGCCACTTGTCCTGCACCGGCAGAGGGGTTGTGGCTAGAGATAGACACGGTGTTCAGCACACCTTTTTTCAGCCGACCTAAGCTAACCAACAAGTTGACGCCACTGAGCGGCGTGGAGCGGCGTTCTTTCAGCAAAAAGTTGCGCGTGTTGCCACCACCGTTGGCGGCAACGCAACGAACCTCCGCCGATAAGCCGGTGAGCAGCGTTTGCATCTCAAACAGCTGACCCTGCAAACCGTTCACAAGGGCTGCAGACTCATCGTCTTTAACCTCGATGGCCAACTTTGCTAAGCGACCTTCGTAACCTTGCATGACTCGACGCAGGCGTGCCACCTCTGCCCCCTCAACTGGAGCAGTTGCACTAGAGCCAGCGACCGACTTTGATTTTTTCAACTCGCTGGCGACCGCAGCCGCAATGACCTCGCGGCCGTAGCCATCCGCAAGACTGCGGCTAACGCTAGCCTCTAGCTCGCTGGCAACGCTTCCTTGAGCAACCAAACCTTGGGCTACCAAGTCGTCGCTTAACAGCTCGCGTACGCGGCCTTCTAGCTCATCTCCCAAGACAGCAGATCGATCAAGCGACGTCGTAAACTCAGGCGCTGCAACAACCTTGGTTGCTAGATTAGCCAAGACGGCTTCATTATTTAAAAACGACTCGGCGCCCTGCCGACCTGATATCCAGGCCAAGATCAAACCAACCAGCGCAACTGCCACTATTAACCAATTCGCACTCATTGTCTGGCTGTCACCTCTGCTTCAATTAGAAAGGGTCCGGAAACCTCACCCGCTTGATCTAATGCTGCCGCAAACTCTTCGCAGGTTGTTGCTTTGCAGCCTGGCACACCTTGCGCGGCAGCCAACCCAACCCAATCAATATCAGGTCCAGATAAATCAAACATGCTACCGGCTCGCTCACCTACGTCGTTAACCCCTAAGCGCCGGTACTCAACTTCAAGAATGTTATAGCTACGGTTCGAATAAATCACAACCGTTATATCCAGCTGCTCACGCGCAGCGGTCCACAAAAAGGCATTGGTATACATCGCGCCACCATCACCAAGCAGCGCATAGACCCGACGATCCGGGCAGGCCAGAGCAGCGCCCAACGCCACCGGGCCACCTTGCCCAATGGAGCCACCGGTCAAATTCAACCAAGTGTGCGGCACAGATTGCTGCATAACCGGGTAAGCCGCACCACCGCCACCGGAGTCCGTGGAGATAATGCAATGTTCCGGAGCAGTGGCAGCCACTATTTCAGCAATGGCACCGGTGTTGAGCTTGCCCGAGGGCATCGCTGGACGCGCCAGCTCGTTAAGCACCGCAGGTTCCGCTGGTGCACCCACCTCGTTCGCCAACGCTTCTAATGCCGCTATGGCATCTTCATGTCGATGCACCAAACGTTGCACCGGCATACCTTCAGGCACTAAATCGCTGGGTGTGTCAGGGTAGGCAAAGAAGCTAACGGGTTCTTGTGCTCCCACCAGCACCAACGCCTCAAAGTGTTTCATGGTTGCCATCACGTGTTCAGGGAAGTAAGGCATTTTGCTAATGGGAAAGCGACCAGCACCTGACTCAACTCGTGCTGGGAAGGTGCTGGAAAATACTTGGGCACCGGTCTTAGCAGCGATGCGCCCGGCCAGCTCAATGCCTCGCTCGCTCGCCAAAACCAAACCATCTAACAACAACATCGTTTTGGGGCCAAGCAACTCAGCAGACTTGGTAACCGCATTTGTTGACGGTGGCAACAGCTGCCGCTGCACCGAGGTTGCATGTATGTCGCCGCCTTCACCCCAAGCGCAGTCAGCAGGAACAATCAGTGTTGCAACACCACCTTGTGGGTTGGGATTAGGCGCCAAGCTCGCCTGCACTGCAGCCAACCCGTCTGCTGCTAAGCCTTCAGCCGTTTTTGACGTACGTATCCAAGCAGAAACAGGCTTTGCGACCCCCTCAATATCTGAGGTGAGCGGAGCATCATAAGCCACGTGATGAATGGCATGATCCCCAACTAGGTTTAAAACCGGCGTTCCCGCCCGCCTTGCGTTATGTAAGTTGGCAACGGCGTTACCAAGACCAGCACCTAAATGCAGCAAGGTAGTCGCTGGTGTGCCACGCATCCGGCCGTAACCGTCCGCGGCGCCACTACAAACCCCTTCAAACAAACAAAGCACTGGACGCATGGCTGGCGTTGCATCAATCGCTTGCACCAAATGCATCTCGCTTGTGCCTGGATTGGCAAAACACACCTCTACCCCGGCCTTAACCAACGACTCTATTAGCGATTGCGCTCCGTTCACTTCACTCTCTCCCCAACCCAATAAAACAAAAAAACATTTGCCGTACCTTAACAGAGATTATTTGCGTAGCGGGCAGAAGCGCATACACTCTCGGTTAACAATTTTGGATTGCTCGTCTATGTCTGCAAAACCCAGCCCACTGCTGTGCCCGGCCACCCAAGTTGACCCACAATGGATCGACTATAACGGCCACATGAACATGGCTTACTATCATTTGGTGTTTGACCAAGGGGTAGATTTTGCCTACGACAAGATTGGCATTGGTGCGGAGTATCTGACCCAAGGGGGCAGCTGCTTTACTCGCGAGGTGCATGTCCATTATTTAAGCGAGCTGGCACTGGGTGAGCCCATTCAAGTGACATGGCAGCTATTGGATTGGGATGCCAAGCGATTACATTTCTTCGAGCAAATGTATCGAGGATCCTATGACCCAGCAAACCCACAAGAAAATTTAGTCGCAACCAGTGAGCAGATGGCACTACATGTGGATATGGGCACCAGACGTACTGCACCATTCCCTACATTCATTCAGACTAAGCTGGACGCGATGATGGCGGACCATCAGCAGTTGGAACGGCCCCCACAAGTGGGGACCTTAATGCAGATACGCCGCCCTAACGCTTAGAACAGCGCATTGAACGACGCATTGAACGACGCGTTGTTACAAGGGGCTATTAGTAACCTTCAAGCTCGCCGTAACGATTGCGATGATAATTCACATCACCAAAGGTTTGCTCGGTAACCGCTGAACGCTTCAAGAAGAAACCGATATCAAATTCATCCGTCATGCCGATGCCACCATGCATTTGAATGCCTTCACGTGAGACTAGGTTAAAGGTTTCACCAACCTTAGTCTTTGCCAGGCTCGCCAGCTTAGCAATATCTGCCGCATCACGGTTTTCATCCAACGCAGTCAAGGCTTCTAAGACAACAGACTTAGACAGCTCAACTTCACAAAACATATTTGCAGCGCGGTGCTTTAGCGCCTGAAACGAACCAATGGGCACACCAAACTGCTCGCGCTCTTTGAGATACTGCACGGTGCGTTCAAAACACTCCTGCAGGCTACCCAACATCTCAGCAGACAAACCAATGCGAGCAATATCCAGGGTTGGGTCCAATACCTCAGCACCTTTATCTACCGCACCGATCAAACTGTCTGCACCCACCTTCACCCCTTTAAAGGTGATGTTTGCCGCGTTGCGAGAATCAGTCATCTTGGTGCGTGTTACCGTCACGCCAGATGCATCTGCTGGTACCAAGAATAAACTCAAGCCATCGCGATCACCGCTTGCACCCGAGGTGCGCGCAACCACGATTAGCTGCTCAGCCACGTGACCATCCAGAACAAACGTCTTGCTCCCATCGATCACATACCCATCACCAGAAGCTTTTGCCGCCGTAGATACAGCGTAAGGCGCGTGCCGATTCCCTTCTTCCAGCGCTAGCGCTAGCAACAGCTCGCCACCGGCAACTTGGCCTAGCAAAGCGCTCTTCTGCGCATCAGTACCACCCAGGTTAATGGCCGTGCCACCAAGCCATACCGTGGCATATAAAGGGCTGGCTGCCAGGGTTCGACCCGTCTCTTCGGTAACCACGCCCAGGCCTTTGTAGCCAAAGGCTAAACCGCCATGTTCCTCAGGCCAAGGTATGCCCGCCCAGCCCAACTCCACCATGGACTTCCAGGTGGCCCGATCAAAGCCATCCTTGTTGTCTTCGTCACGTAACTTGCGTAACTGGTCAATGGCGCAATTGCTGGTGCAAAAGTCCTTGGCGCTGTCCTTAAGCATGTTCTGCTCTTCGTTAAGAATCATGGCCATCTATGCTGTTCTCCCATCAAGAAATTTCCAGCATGCACTGTAAGCAACCCCCTTACATCTGTCGAGTGTTGTAGGCCGCTTAAGGCAGTCATACAGACTACTTACAAACCTTACATAAGCTTTGCAGCCTCAACCCTGGCGGCAGCCTAGAATTAACCCACTCTTTTAACCCTGTTCCAGGACTCAAGCATGAGCCTCTCAGCCCAGATCGCCCGCGCTACTGTTAGCCTGCTTCTCATCGCGGCCGCTGGATCGGCAGTGGCAGCCAGCAACACCAACGCGTTGCTTGGAGCCTCAGACTTGGCGGTACTGGAACTGAATCAGCAGGGCACCACCCGCACCGCCTTAACTTCGGTCAATCCTGGCGCCGGCGCTCTTATCAGCGCTCCAACCAACAGCATTGCCGTCGCCAAAGCGGCACCCCAACGCCTCCCAAGCCACGAAAACAGGGGCTTCGACTGGTCAACCTTGATCAGCCTTAGCTTTGGCATTGTCGGGCTGCTGTGGGTCAGACGGCGTACAGCCGATCTCTAGCAACATCAACGTCTAGACCTCCCCTGGACAAAAAGGCCCTAACGCTCAACGCTCGCCTGCAAAGAACGCTCCCTAATGGACGCTTGCAGGAGATACGTCTACCCGACTGTCAGGGCCTCAAACTTAACCTGATTAACGCCGATTTCCCCACTGGGCCATTGCCGGCTGAGACCATGCACGCGGTTATCGCCCAACCGGCCTACTGGGCATTTTGCTGGGGTAGCGGTCTAGCGCTAGCGCAATTTATGCTGAACCACCCCATGCCAAACGACCCGCTAGCACACCAGCAGACCTCCACGGCCTGGATACAGGGCAAAACGATTCTAGATATCGGCAGTGGCAGTGGGGTTGCAGGCATAGCGGCAGCCAAAGCCGGAGCAGCCAAGGTTTGGGCCTGTGATAACGATGCGGACGCGCTGGCTGCCACCGCGGCCAATGCCGAGCTCAACCAAGTGCCCTTGACATTGTTTAGCGATCTAGCCGATGTGCCCGTTGGTGCAGACATCGCGTTGCTCGCCGATGTGCTCTACGACAAAAGCAATCTGCCCTTGCTCCAGCAGGCTCAACGTCTAGCAACTGAGGTGTTGGTTGCCGACTCCCGCATCAATGAACTGCCGGACCCAGCCTACCAAGAGGTCGCCCAGATTCACGCCCTAACCTTTCCCAACCTTGGTGAGTTTGATGAATTTGGAACAACTCGACTGTTCACCTTAAAAGGGTCCGCTTTAGCGCAAATCCTGCAACAACCATAAATTCAACGCTTGGCTTTTTGCGTTCAACAAGGCGTTAGTGGTTTGCGCCTCTACGCTGAAAGACCAAGCAGCCAAGGCCTGGGAGTCTGCGAAGCCAATCAGCAGCAAGCTGTCCCAGTCCGCTGCTTCAGCGTCCGCTGATTCCACAACCGTTGCTGGCGCATCCCAGATCACATCGCCGCCCAAAGCCACCACCTGATCCACCCAGCTATCCAGCGCAGCCTGCACACCACCCTCAACAAGCAGCAGCAGCGCAGCAGGATGTTCTATGGGCCCCAGTGGCGCTGTTGCCGAGCCAACCACCACCCGCCGTCCCTTTGGAGCCAAATCACGGATCTGTCGATACGGCGGGGAGGTAACCAAGCGTACAAACTGCCGTCCAGAATCGAAGCGCACCACAACCAAGTCGCTCCACTCATCAGCCGTCGACCCCTCAAGCACCGACAAAGTGGAGGTCTGCCAGAGGATAGCGGTCGGCGATTGCGCAGGCGCCTCAACATTGTCACCAGGTAATCCAGCATCGCCTGCCGCATCATTGGCAATCAAAGCGGGCGCAACCGGGTGCGCCAACAGCTGCAGCAAACGTACGTTATAGCCACTGTCCTGAGACCCAGGGTCTGACTGGTGCTGCAAGTAGAGGCTATAAAACGGCGCATTAGCTCGCTCGGAATCAAAAGCCAAGCTGACCAGATGCGGCCCTAGCCACCAGATAATCAACGCTCCAATACCCAGTAAGAGCAGGCAAAACACCACAAAGAAGGACGCCGCGCGATTCACAAACCCAAAACCCAACCAAACTAAGAGCCGCAATCTTAGCCTATCTGCAAAGCGGCAGCGGTACCCACACTGTGCAAGTTACGGTAAATTCTATTGGGGACTTCGACTAGACATTTAGAATGGGAGCAAGTGGATGCAACAGCAAAGCCAACCAAACCAAGATCTGTACCAACACATCACTTACGAAGTGCGTAACCCTGTCGCCATCATCACCATGAACCGTCCCGATGCGCTGAACGCCTTCACCAACCGAATGCTCGCCGAGATACGGCATGCACTAGCAGCAGCAGAAGACGATGAGCAGGTGGTGGGCATGGTGCTCACCGGTGCGGGTCGTGGTTTTTGCGCCGGTATGGACATGAACGCACTGGACAACATGTCGAGCACTGATGGCACACCTAAAGATGATCTGTCGGCACTAAAGGCAGACCCTGGCGATAAAACCCTTGGGCCCGACTTTCAAGTCACCTTTTCTTATTTGCTGGCAATACGTAAACCCTTGATCGCGGCGGTGAACGGCGCTTGCGCCGGCCTCGGATTTGTCTTTGCCCTGCTGGCGGACATGCGCTTTGTAGAGCAACAAGCCAAATTTAGCACCGCGTTTTCTCAACGCGGGCTTATCGCCGAACATGGCGCTAGCTGGTTGCTACCAAGGCTTATCGGCTCGGGTAAAGCCTTGGACATCTTGTGGAGCGCTCGCAAATTTGATGGTGTTGAAGCAGACCGCCTGGGTTTAGCCGAGCGATTGTGCGACACCGGCTCCGCTCTGCGCCAAGCAGAAGTCTTCATCCAGGACCTAGCAGCCAACGCCTCACCCAAATCGCTGCAAGTCATGAAGGCGCAAGTGTATCGCCACCTCAATGCATCTCTGGGTGATGCCATGCTCGAAACCAACACCTGGATGGACCAAAGCTTGAAGCGCGCAGATTTCAAAGAGGGTGTACGCTCTTTCATCGAACGCAGACCTCCTAACTTTGATCGCGTCTCGACCTCAGCCGAGGCAAAAGCATAGTTGATGGCAAATCCGCGTAAACTCGACAGTATCGGTGGCTTCAGCTTAGGCCAGCACGAGCTGTACTGCGTTGGTGACGTATCGCTGAGCCTTTATCGACTGCCAGGCGCCAACGCCGATCAACCGGTTTGCTTAATGTTGCACGGCATTCGCGATGTCGCCCCAAGCTTGCTGCCGGTGGCGGAGTACCTACGATCCAGTTATCAGGTAGTGCTAGTGGACCTACGCGGCCATGGCTGCAGCGATCAACCTGGCGCTTATGCTATGGAGAACTTTTTATTTGATCTGCATGCGCTGTGTGACTACCTAAGTCCAAATGCACCTTTAGTTTTGTTCGGCCACAGCCTTGGCGGTCAAATTGTTAGTCGCTTCGCTGGCATCTGGCCAGCACGCGTGAGCACCGCCATTGTTGCTGAAGGGATTGGCCCCCCAGCCCATCCAGCTTGGCGTGATGCCAGCGTTGACGATCAGATTGAGCGCTATGGTGAGCAACTGCTGGGGGCCTTTGGGGTGACACAACAGCAGCGCGTACTACCGAGCTTGGACTTTGCAGCCGAGCGCTTGTGTAAAAACAATCCCCGGTTAAATCCTACTTGGGCTCGTCAACTCGCCGTCCTGGCCACCAAGCAAGATACGCAAAACAATTTAATTTGGGCATTTGACCCACGGGTCCATACCGTCTTCACCAACCTTAGCGAAGCCAACGGTGAGATGTACTGGCGTAGAGTCAACTGCCCCACCCTGGTCATTGGCGGCGCCCTAGCGCATGAATATTGGTCAGGGGGCATCAGCCATACAACACCATGGGACGGCAAGTTTGCACCCGGAGAGTACGAAGCGCGCGCGGCCAGCTTCCCCGATCACCAATTTACCCTGCTGCCGAATGCTGGCCACATGGTGCACTATGATGAGCCCGACCTTGTGGGCCAACTCACCCTCGACTACCTGGAGCAACACGCATGAGTGACGTTATCACCACCGACCTAGAATCTTACTCCTGGCCCGAACTCGTAGACTCGCTAAACCGTTTATTGAGGTTACGCACTACACCAATCGGCATGAAGATGTTCAGCACCGTCGCTGAAATGGAGGCCATCGAAAAAATTCGTCGGCCAGATTCCGTTCACACCACCGATCAAATTGTTGGCCAAGCCAGTCGCAACGGTTGGACGGTCGGCATTACGGCAGAAGATCTAGTAGGCGCACAGTGTCAAACCGTCATCGGGTTACACCCTCGCAGCGAGGAGTGGTTAAGCGGCAAGAACATGGCTGGGGTTTGGTTCGAAAACCGAGCCGAATCTAGCTTGCACCAAGAAGCCATGGACGTTGTGCCTTACGGTAAATACGAAGCCATGGCCGTTAGCCCGCTGGCAAGCGGTCGCTTAAACCCACCGGACATTTGCTTGATCTACGCTACACCGGCGCAGATGATTTTATTCATCAACGGTTTGCAGTGGACGGGCTACAAAAAGCTGGAATGGGGCTGTGTTGGAGAATCATCCTGCGCGGACTCTTGGGGGCGTGCGCTATCGACCGGCGAGCCTAGCCTGTCGATCCCCTGCTTTGCCGAACGCCGCTACGGTGGCGTGATGGAAGACGAGTTGCTGATGGCAATACCACCCAGCTTCCTGCCCAAGATCATTGCCGGGATGCAGGCGTTAAGCCGCAATGGCTTGCGCTACCCTATCCCCCAGTACGGTGTAAACAACGACGTACGAGCTGGCATGGGCGTGAGCTACGAACGCTAACCACTAACTAACCACTAACCAAACTACGAGACAGGTTATGGAACTATACGATGCAATGAGCACCCTACGCGCGGTGCGTAAGCTGCGCAGCGACCCCATTCCCCAGGATGTGCTGCAAAGAGTGCTGCAAGCGGCAACCTGGGCTCCCAGCGGTGGCAACCACCAACAGTGGCGCGTGGTTGCGGTACGTAAACCTGAACTCAAGCAGGCATTGGAAGATCTATACCGCCCGCATTGGGAAGGTTACGTACCGGGTTACAAAGAACACCTGCAGCACATGCCAGAAGAAGATAGAGGCAAAGCCACCCGCGCCTTAGAGTCAGGGACTTACTTAGCAAACCATCTGCATGAGGTACCCGTGGTGGTGGTGTTTTGTTTCAACCCGAGCATCATGACCATCACCGATGCTGAGCAACCGCGACCTAGCGTGGTTGGCGGCGGCTCGGTGTATCCCGCGGTGCAAAATCTGTTGTTGGCCGCGCGGAATGAAGGTTTAGGCTGCGTGCTCACCACCCTGCTCTGCATGGAGGAGCCTGCGGTACGTAAGCTGCTTAAGCTACCCGATGAGTGGTACACCTGTGCCCACGTACCCTTGGGCTATCCGGTTGGCGGCGGCCACGGCCCTATCTCGCGCAAGCCGGTTAGCAGCATGGTGTATAGCGATACTTGGGGAGA
>CALHVX010000124.1 GCA_938036875.1 uncultured Pseudomonadales bacterium | reverse complement strand
GCGTGCGGTTTTATCAGCAGGGCTCGATAGGTAAGCAATCACATGGTGCAGCACTTGTTGATCCCCAGGGACAAATTCCATGGCTTGCACCCAGACATCGCGGTCTAGGTTGAGCTCTACCGGTACATAGCGGTAATCGATGATGCCGCTGGCCGGAATTTTTTGAACGGGTACTTTCAGCACTAAATCTGGTTCACCCATGGTGAACTTAGGATTTGCAAAGGTTAAGGATGCCAGCGGGTCTGCCTCTTGCGCGTCCATGGGGGCACCTGCATCAATCCAATGAATGAGCTTCTGTTGTTCAGCAATACTCAGCCCGGCAACGTCAGTGATTGGTCGACCGACATGGCCGTCGATTTGGCCGGGTGGCATGCGCCGAGTCATGACCACTTCGCGCATCATGGGGGCCCAGCCCCGGACCATTGCGTGGTTAGACATGGACCAAGGGCCAATACCGCCTTCGTGGTGACAAGACACGCAGTTGCTTTCTAGGATGGGAGCAATGTCTTTGCTGTAGGACGGAGGGGTCGCTTGGTGCATTGCTTGGGCGGCAAAGGTCATTTTGGCGCCGCTGAGTTTGGCGGCCTCCGCTGCGGCTTTGCTTGCTGCGGCGCCGTTGGGGGCTGCTAGCGCAAGATCAAGCGCTTGCTGTCCGCCGTTGTTTAGCTCGCCACGATAAGTCACCTGCATAGCCTTGGGGTCGACAACCAAAACCTCGCCGATATGACCCATGGATAAGGTTTCAGCGACCAGTTGTGAGGCGTCCAGCAATATAGGAATGCTGTGGCCTAAGGCCTTCGCCTGGGCGGCTAAGGCATCGCGATCCTGGTCTGGGTTCGAGTTCAGCAAGAAGAACACCACATTCTGGCTGGCGTACTTGGCGTTCAGGGCTGTTAGGGCTTTGGCTTGTGCCTCAGCGTCTGCCTGGCTTGGGCCTTGACTGACCAAGACCACCGCTTTTTGGTCGCCGTAGTAGCTGAGTTGGTGAAATTTGCCGTTGTGATCCAGCAGCGCAAAGTCGCCAACGCGTTCGTTGGCAGCCATAACACCGGTGGTGGCTGACATAAATCCGGCGAATGCAGCAATTAGTTTAAATAATTTCATAGATTTCATCGAATTAGAGGTGATTTGAGGTAGTTTGAAACTTGGTAAACCCTAGCACAAAAACCATGCAAACTCTGATTCAACAGTTGCTCGACAAACGCTACCTGTGGGCCTTGCTAACGCTGCTGGTTAGCGCCGTTGTGGGCTGGGGCCTGCAATACACCACGTTAGATTCCACCCCCCGTGCGATCCTCAGCGAGGGTGACCCCTATAAAGCTCAGGTGGACCAGGCACGAATCGATTTTCCGCCCAGCACCAGCGTTTTGTTTGCTTTTCAGCATGAGAAGGACATCTTCAACTTCGAGACCCTGCGCGCGATAGATGACCTAACCACGCGCTACAACGAGATCGACTCCGCCATCTCCGTTGGCTCTTTGCTAAATCGCCGGTTTAACGATGGCGATGCCAAACGCTATGATCGGGACTATTTGATACCCCAACTGTCGGATCTAACCGAGGCAGATTTGGCGCAGCTGCGCGAGATTGCCTTGGCAGATGAAGACCTAACCACCAGCTTGCTAGCCCCCAAAGGCGAGATGACGTTGGCAGTGGTGAAGTACCGGGCAAATGAAGATGAGCAGGCGACCCGTCTGCGCATCGCGGAGTCGGTGCTGGCATTTCGTGACTATCTTCGCGAGACCTATCCCGGCGTGCAGGTTTACGTTCTCGGCAACGTCTTGTTTGAGTTAGATGGTCACAACGCGCAAATCAAAGACAGCACGATGTTGATGCCATTGGTCATCATCACCTCTATCTTGCTGCTGTGGTTTTGCTTGCGATCGCTCGCCTACGCCCTGTGTTTGTTTGTCATTGCGTTTTTAACCATCGGCTTGTCGGTAGGCACTTTTGGGTGGGCCAACATATCTTTGAACCAAATCTCAACCCTAGGGCCCTTGGTGGTGTTTGTGATTGCCATAGCCGACGGTATTCACATCGTTTCTGTTTACGCGCAGGGATTACACAAAGGGCTAAGCAAAACCGAAGCGATGCGCGAGAGCCTCGCTATCAATATTCAACCGGTGACCTTAGCGACCATCACTACTACGATGGGCTTTTTGAGCCTAAACTATTGCACCTCCCCCGGTATCTACGGGTTTGGCAACATTGTAGCCGTGGGTGTGCTCTGGGCCTTTGTGGTAACCCTGGCCTTGTTACCAACCTTGATACTTCTGCTGCCAACCAACAAGGTGCCTAAGCCGTTGGGGATTCGCGGTTTTGTGGATTTCATTGGGCACTTGGTAGCAACCCGAGGCAACTTGTTGTTTTGGACTAGCAGCGTACTAATTGTGGTGACCTTAGCCATGGTGCCGTTGAACAAAGTGGACTTTAACCGCTTTAGCTTTGTTGATGAGGATTCCGACTTTCACCATGTGATCACAGCATTGGCAGAAAAAATTGGCAACGACCAAAGCTTGGCTTACAGCATTCACAGCGGCAGTTACTACGGCATTACCGAACCAGGCTTTTTGGCCGAGATTGACAAGTTTTCGTTGTGGTTAGAATCCCAGCCCGAGGCGAGCTTCGTGCGTAGCTATACAGACTTTTTGCGCAGCGCTAATCGCTCTGACCATGATGACGATGAAGCATTTGACGTGTTGCCCCAAGACAAACTGCAGCTCATTGATTATTTGGTCGGTTACCAATTGATTCAAGAGATTGAGCCTAACTTGGAGTCGATCTTTAACACCGATTACTCCGCCATAAAGTTGGTGGTCGGCACTTCCAACCTATCCAACCGTGAGCTGTTGGATTTTAATGACCGCATTGATGCTTGGATCGCGGCCAACGTTAACCCCGAGTTTGAGGTGATGCATGCGGACAACAGTATCTTGTACGCCAGATTGGATAGGGCTATCTCGGTAGAGCTGCTAACGGGGTTTAGCTTAAGCTTTTTGTTGATCACCCTGACCTTGCTGGTTGGCCTGCGCAGCGTGCGTTATGGCCTGCTAAGCATCATGCCGAACCTGTTTCCTGCCACTATTGTGTTTGGTTTTTGGGGGCTGCTTGTTGGTGAGCTAAGCCCCTATATTATGATGCTGTTTTCTATCAGCATCGGCATTGTGGTGGACGACTCGGTGCACGTGCTTAGCAAATACATCAGTGCCCGCAAAGAAGGTAAAATTCCGGAGGAAGCGGTTCAATACTCTTTGGATAAAGCCGGATCGGCGATCACTATCACTACGCTATCGTTAGCTTTTGGCACCATCTTGCTGGTGTTCTCAAATACGTTTTACTTTCAGAACGTGGCGCTTTTGCTAACCCCCATTATTGTGGTGGCTTTGTTGTTGGACCTGCTGTTCTTGCCGCCACTGCTGGTGAAATTTGATAACTGGTTAGAGAAGCGGTCACCGGCCATGGCTTCTGCTTGAACCTAGCAGAAGCTTTGTTGTTGCTGCTGCCTTTAGACTATGGCTTGCAGTCGCTCTAAGCCGTTGTGGTCAAGCGCCGCTTGCACGTGTCGGGTTGCCATGGTGGCGATCAAGCTCTTGCCACGTTCGTTGCTAAGATCCATAGCGCCACCAATCAAGATGGGTGTGGCTAATCCACCCATAAGATGAGACAGCGCGTAGTCGTCTGCGCATTGTGTTAACGAGAAGTTACGAACGCCTTGATTTTGCAACCTCTGGTGATAGGTTTGCAGCAACGCTTGCTCGTTTTTACGGCGTAAATCTGGGGCCATAGACCCACCTAGTATGTAGGCGAGGTCGTAAGCGCCTGGGCCACGACCGATGCCTTGCCAATCCAATACAGTAACCAAGCTTGGATTGTCCGTGCTGAACATAAGGTTTTCAACCCGATAGTCTTGGTGTACTAGGGTCCAAGGACTGCGGTCTGAGATTACCTTGGTCAATTTTAGATAGTTGCCAACAAAGGTTTCATAAACCTCAAAGCCTCCGGGTGGCAAAAGATCTCGAAAGCCATCCGCAAAAGCGGTGAACACGGTGGGTAAAAACTGATCCATAAACTCAATGCGAGCGCTTGTCATAGAGGGTATCCAGCCCATGGCATCGTTTTGCACGTCATCCCACCAAATAGCGTGAATGCTAGCTAAGACTTCCACCGCGGCATGGGCTTGGATGACGGACATCCCCAGCTGTTGTTCCACCATGGTATGGGTGTTTAGGTCCTCCATCACAATGACAAAGTTAGCAGTGCCGCTTTCAATAGCAGCCAGATACACCTGGGGTATGCCAACGCTTGCTCGGTGCGCCAGCTCATTGTAGAACCGCACCTCGGCTTCGAACATCCCTAGGGCCACGCCTTGTGCACGATTTTCTTCGAACGAAGAGGGCAGTTTAACCACCACGCTAGCGGGGCCTTGGGCGTTGGAGGCATAGCTTAAGTGGGCGCGAAAAATATCGCCCATGATGCCAAC
>CALHVX010000123.1 GCA_938036875.1 uncultured Pseudomonadales bacterium | reverse complement strand
TACCAGCCTGTCGGTGCTCCCGCCGCTGTTAACCGCGGCATACATAATGCCCGTTGTAGGATCAACGGCGATATCATCGGTAATGTCATTGCCAAAGACCGCTGGCATCAATACGTAGTCAATACCGGGTCCAAAAGCATCGGCGACAAATGATCCGGTTGTGGTATCAATCTGTATCAGCGCGTCGTCCCCTCCGCGCGAATGCACGCCGTAGAGAATGCCACCCGTTGCATCGTACGCTAGCGCGTCAACATCGTTGAAGGCCACGGTACCGCCCGCGCCGTTGCTGCTTGTACCAAACACATTGGGTAGTGGGGAAAATGCACCGCTGGTTGTGCTCAACACACCTAGCCTGTTCGCATCAGCCCCGTAAAGAACCGAAGTGGAGGAGTTCCAGGCGATGGCTTCGATATTGTTGGTGCCGGTGCCCGAACCGATATTTGTTTCATTGGTTGCTGGATTAAAATCGGCCGTATTGACTTCGGTTAACAGGTCATTGCCGCCACCACCGCCGCCTGCATCGGCAACCAGATAGCACAGCTGATTGCTATTGGACGCGATAGCCGTGGACTCGATGCTGCTGTTGTTGCCCGAGTTGGTGTCCGGTTCGTTAGCGGTAACGTTCGCCAGGTTTTCGACGAGTCCGCCAGCAGTCGAGCGTACAACCAATACAACCGTTGCTGTGGCGCCGTTGGCTAGATCACCGAGAGCACAGCTGATGGTGGTGGTCCCGGCACAGCTACCCTGACTGGCGCTGATAGACATTACCGTAGCACCAGCAGGCGGTGTGTCCGTTAGCACAACGCCGGTGGCATCCAAACCGCCATTGTTTTCAACGGTAATCACATAGGCGTAATCTTGCCCGGCCGTTGCTGGATCCGGGCTGTCGGTTTGTGTGACGGCAAGGTCCGCGATGTTGGGGTCAAATAGATCGTAGTCGATGACCAGCACAGCGCGTGCGGCATTGTTGTGGGCCTCTGCCGTGCGTTGGCACGCAGAGCTGTTGCAGCTGGCGCCAGCTTCAATCACAAAACTCATGGCATTACCTTGGCTCCAGCCTGGTAATCCAATAATTTCGCTAACGATATCGCTGAGATCGGGCGTGCGTTGATCAACACCAGCAGCACCAACGCTGTTCCAGGGCGGTATTGCCCAATTCACCGCAACGGGTGCGGAGGTGGTTGGTCGAGCACTGATTTTGTTCTGGTTCGAAAAGGTTACGGGATTGGCTGACGCTTCCCCTTGAATCACAACGTTGGCCGTGCCGGTATCAACCTCGTCAACGGCAAACTGAATGTAGGCGTTGTTGATGGTGGCGCCAACTGGCACCTGCACGGCTTGAAAGCGCAGCCCGACAAGCTGCTGGTTATTGCCGTCGAAAACGAATTCCATGTCGGAACTGTTTGGGTTGACGTTGCCGTTGCTTAAACGTTCTTCTGCGTCATCGCTGGTCACTAGAATCGGTGCTGAGACAACGGTTGCTTGGACCGCGGTAGCTGCAAAACAACCAAGCATAGCAAGCCATGCAGCCCTCATGACCAGGGACCACGGGCGACAGACAATCCTGTTTGTTCTGTGTGCCAGCAAGAGCGTTCACCACCCTGAAAGCAGGGCGTCATATTTAGAGACGCTCATCATATATTTTGCGGTGCTGATGCAGCGGAAAGGTACCGCACAAGGGGTGTGAAAGGGATCACACCCTGCCAGAAAACCGCCGGTATCTAGGGGAAGCGACGTCAGCCTGACGAAAATCAGCATTTAAATTGCGGGCTTTAACAACACCTAATTTTTACAATTTGGCCTTGAAAAACAATGGTTTAACCTCAGTATAGAGCGGTGCACGCTAGTGCAACCAACAGGAGCTCCGCAATGCTAAGAATCGGCATGTTTCTAGCCACCAACTTCGCCGTCATGATTGTTGCGAGCGTTATCTTCCGTGTTTTCGGCATCGATCAGATGGTTGGCGGCGGCATGATGGCTTCGCTCATCTACTGCGCCATCTTTGGCATGATGGGTTCCATCATCTCGCTGTTCCTGTCGAAGTCGATGGCCAAGCGCAGCTCCCGGGCCCAGGTGATCGAAACCCCCAGAAACGACACCGAACAATGGTTGATCGATACCACTCGCCAACAGGCTGAGGCGGCCGGCATCGATATGCCGGAAGTAGCGATTTTCCCCTCGTCGCAGCCCAATGCGTTTGCCACTGGGTGGAATAGAAACAAAGCCTTAGTTGCGGTTAGCCAAGGCTTGTTGCAGACAATGAGCAAAGCCGAAGTGGAAGCCGTCATTGGTCACGAGATTGGTCACGTTGCCAACGGTGACATGATCACGCTGGCCCTGGTGCAGGGCGTGATGAACACTTTTGTTATCTTTTTCGCTCGTATTCTTGGCCAGTTTATCGACAGCGCTATATCCGGAGGCCGCAGTCGCGGCTACGGTCGGGGCATCGGCTATATGGTCGGTTACTACGCCGGGCAATTTCTGTTTGGCATCTTGGCAAGCGTTGTTGTTGCTTGGTTCTCGCGCTTTCGTGAATTTCGCGCCGACATCGCCGGCGCTAAGCTTGCGGGCCGCGAGAATATGATTGCGGCACTAGAGGCGCTTAAGGGGCCAAGCCAGCAAGAAAGCGATATGCCAGATACGCTCACGGCTTTTGCTATCAGTGGTGGCGGGTTCAAAGCGGGTTTGCAGAAACTGAGATCCACCCATCCGCCGCTGGACGTACGTATTGCTGCGTTGCGTACAGCTGATCTGAACTAGTAACCCAATATAGCGTTTTGAACGCCGACGAACAGCGGTTACTTGGCCTTAAATGCTTTGACCTGATCGTTGTACTGGCCGGCCACAGAGTTGAGCTGATCCACACCGTTGTTGTACATGGTGGTTAGCATAGCTTTCTGCTCGTCGCTAGCCTTGTCGTCCAGCTTGGCCTGCACTTTGTCGATGCACGCGAGTGAATCTTGCATCACGTTGACATAGCTACGTACGGTTTTGCCGGCAGCCTTCATCTCGTCGGCGCTGGCTTCGGTTCCGCTCAGCAATGTTGGTGGATCCGGGAACTTACACTTGTTTAGGCCGCGAGGCATTTCTGGTGCCGCTGCGGCGGCAGCGATGGATGTGGCTGAAATTAGCCAGATGGCAAGCAGCAATCTCATAAATTGTCTCCTGTTGACGATTTGCTGGGCTGAACTGATTTATCCATATCAGCTTACCCAAAATCTTCGCGCAGGCCAATTCGTTGGGGGCGTTGGGGGTGTTGGTGGTGAAGGGCAACCTCCCAAACAGGAGGTTGCGATACCTGTGTTTTAACAACTAACGCGCGGGCACGTCATAGTACTTCAGGAAATCAGCAGGATCGTGGTCCCGTAGTTCTGCCTTCGCAATTCCAGGCAAATGCACTTCGCTGGGTCCGTCGGCAATACTTAAGTGCATACCCAAGGTGAACAGGCTAGCGAGCGGTGTCTGGTTGGATACCCCCATGGCGCCGTGTACGCGAAGGGCACGTTCGGAGACTTTTTGCAAAAGTTCGGTACCAACAATTTTAAGCATGCTGACCTCTTTGCGGGCGCCTTTCGGACCTTTTTCATCCAGCGCTTGGGCTGTGTGCATGGTGAGTAGCCGCGCTTGTTCGATCTCAATACGTGAACGCCCGATATCGTTAGCAACGCTACCGTGTTCATGCAGGTGCTTGCCAAAAGCAACGCGTTCTTTAGCCCGAGAAATCATTAAGCCAAGTGCTACCTCAGCCAAGCCTACACAACGCATACCGTAATGGATGCGTCCGGGGCCCATGCGGCTTTGCATAATCGCAAAGCCATCACCCGGTTCGCCCAGCAAATTCTCCGCTGGCACACGAACATTGCGCAGCAAGATTTCTGGGTGGCCGCCAATATGATAGGCGTTCATTACGGTTGTATCCTGAAGTATCTCAACGCCAGGGGTATCTAACGGAATAATGATGACGCCATGTTGCTTGTGTCGGCTGGGGTTATCCGGATTGGTCTTGCCCATTACAATCATAAATGTTGTTTTTGGATGCATGGACCAGGATATGAACCACTTGCGGCCATTTACCACATAGTCGTTGCCGTCGCGCACAATAGTGGTCTGGTAGTTGGTCGCATCTGAAGACGCAACCTCTGGTTCTGTTGCAACAAAGCTGGACTGACACTCGCCTTCCAGTAACGGCCGTAGCCATTTCTGCCGTTGCTCTTCGTTGGCCGCAGCAGCCAGTAGCTCCATATTGCCGGTGACGGGTGCGTTGCAGTTAAAGACTTGTGAAGCCCACGGAATTTTGGCCATCTCTTCGCAAATCGGTGCGAATTCTAGGTTGCTTAGCCCGGTTCCTGGCTCGTCATCACGCAGGTGTGGAAAAAACAAATTCCACAGTCCCAGTCCTTTTGCTTTGGCTCGAAGCTCTTCGATAAAGGCGAGTGCTTCCGGATCGTTACGACGATCGCTGGCTTCGATTTCATTGTAGTGCTTGTTCATGGGGTAAATGTGCTTGTTCATGAAATCGACAACGTTATCTTTGATTGCCAGGCTTCTTTCACTTGGTGTAATTTGCATAGTGGGTGTCTCTAGGTGCGGTTTGATACTTTCGGTTGCTCACCAAACAGTAATACAAATGTGCTTCCGTGTTCAGCTATTTGTGTGCTGCCGGTTGTTTTGGGCTCGAAAAAGGGGAAGTGCGTGATTAAATCTTTGTTTGCGATTGTTGATCCGTGAACAACAGACATAAAAAATGGGAGCATTGCACCCCCATTTTGACGAAGCGGTGAGCCAAGTACGCCTCTGCTTAGCTGGTTGCTCGCCGGCGTATTAGTGCCAGTGCAGCTAAACCAAATAAGGCAATACTCGTGGGCTCAGGCACTGCCGCTGGTACATTTTGGATGCCCGATAGGCGAACGAGCAAATCGTTACCTATGCCGGGTCTAATTGGTAAATCTAGATCTTCCCACGCCAGCGTGTACTCGGTAGCGCTGACCATATCTGCAAACATGGCATCTGAGCCAGGCGGATTACCTACAATCGAGATGGTGGGGTTCAAAGTGCTGTCGGAATACAAGGTATAGGGGCCGCCAAGGGAGGTGTCGAAGTTCCGTAGGTAAAAACCGACTTCGAAGCCGAGTAGAATTTGAAAGGTTGAAGAATCGCCTACAGAAATGCCATTGTTAAATATGGCTCTTTCTGTGCTGGGGTCAGCAGTAAGGTAGATTCCAAACTCCAGGTTATTCCCGCTGTTGATTGACCCAGAAACGGCCAGTACCTCAAATTCAGTAGTACCTCCACCGGCGCTCAGCCAAGTTGCATCGTCGCCTTCGATTACCGGCACTGCAAATACGGCAGCCCAAGGCGCTAATAACCCAACAAGCAATAAACCTTTGATTTTATTCATATGTTCCCTTGTGAAAAATGACTGGCCCCAGAATTTGCTATGGTGTTCGGCGGAAAATGATATCACACCCGGCCTATTTTCCGTGCACAATGAACACCTTCATGACATATAACGCCTTTATTTGGTAAATGTATGTAGGCAGGGCGTAAGCTTCCGCTGTGTGCCTGGAACTTCTAAATTGGCGCGGGGATTGAGAGTATCCTACCTCCTGTTATCAAACGGGCGACATGAATGATGAATGCCGCTAAAAAGAACAGCACCCAAGACATCGATTTTTCCCCCGTGGATGTGTTGATCATCGGTGCCGGCGCATCCGGTGGTACGGTTGCCTGGAATTTAGCCGACACCAAGATGCGCATTGTCTGCCTCGAGCAAGGGGGTTGGACCAACCCTGCGCAGTACCCAAGTTCCGGTCGCGACTGGGAAACTCGGGCGCAATCCGATTTCAGCATCAACCCTAACCGGCGTGCACAACCCGCCGATTACCCGGTTAATGATGACGATTGCCCGATCAAGGTGGCCAATTTTAACGGCGTTGGTGGCGGTACCGTTCTTTACGCCGGGCACTACCCACGTTTTCATCCCTCCGACTTTAAAGTGAACACCTTAGATGGTGTGGCTGATGACTGGCCAATCGACTACAGCACCTTGGAGCCTTTCTACAACGAAAACGATCGTATGACCGGCGTTTCTGGTCTAGCCGGTGACCCGGCATACCCCGCTAAACAGTCGGTAATGCCACCGTTGCCCATGGGATTATCGGGGCAGACGATAGCCAAGGGGTTCAACAAGCTTGGCTGGCACTGGTGGCCATCGGATTCTGCCATCGCCACCCAACCCTACGCCGGTCGAGACAAGTGCATTAACCTGGGCGCCTGTCTGCACGGTTGCGCACAAGGTGCCAAAGCCAGTACCGACATCACCTACTGGCCCGAAGCCATTCGTGCCGGGGTGGAGTTGCGCACCTGGTGTCGCGTCAAAGAAATCACCGTTGGCGAAGACGGCATGGCGTCAGGCGTTGTCTATTTTGACGCCGATGGTGTCGAGCAATTCCAAGCGGCTCACGTGGTCATCATGGCTTGCAATGGGGTTGGTACACCTAGAATTTTGCTCAACTCAACCTCCGAACAGTTTCCTGATGGGCTAGCCAACAACAGCAGCGGCTTGGTTGGAAAAAACCTAATGTTGCATCCTTACTCGTCAGTGCAGGGCATATTCGAAGAGGAGCTCGATGGCTATCGGGGTCCGGTTGACAGTATTTGGAGCCAAGAGTTTTACGAAACCAATGCGAAGCGAGACTTCGTACGCGGCTATACCTATGAATTTACGCGCGGCCGCGGACCGGTTGCCACGGCGCTCACGGGCGTACACTCAGGCCGTATCCCCTGGGGAGCAGGTCATCACGCTGCGTACCGTCGTTTGTACAATCGCATCGCGGGCATGGTTGCCATCTGCGAAGACTTGCCAGAGGAACACAATACCGTGACTCTAGATCCACAGCTCACCGACGCGCATGGCATACCCGCGCCAAAGATGACCTATCGGATCAGCGACAACTCGCAAAAGATGTTGGATTTTTCTATCGAGCGGGCATCAGAGGTTTTAACGGTAGCGGGGGCCAAGGATTTGCTCATCGAATCCCCAATTGCTGGCGGTGGTTGGCACTTGATGGGGACCGCGCGTATGGGCACTGATCCGAAAACTTCGGTGGTTAACGAATGGGGGCGCAGTCACGATGTGCGGAACCTGTTCATCGTCGATGGTAGTATTTTTGTGACTAGCGCTGGCGTGAATCCAACCCGAACCATTCAGGCGTTGGCGCTATACATATCAGACCAAATCAAAAAACGTCTAACCAATCTCTTTGATTAACCCCTTGGCTTAAACGGCACAACTCATGACCAACACCATTGCATCCGACCATCCGCTAACACGCCAGGAACAAGCGTTGCTACAAAAGTTGTGTCGCTTGATTGTTCCTGCGGATGCGGCGTACCAGGTGCCCGGAGCGGACGATCCGTCAATCTTTGCTGATATTTTGCAGTCTGTCCGCACAAACCTTGAGCCAATCAAGCTCGGTATCGACATTGCATCCGGGTTAGACGTACCGATTGAACAGGCAACCCCAATGCTTGAAGGGAGGGCGGAGCTTGCTCCCTTGGTGAGCATAGTGATGCAGTGCTATTACCGGGATGACCGCGTGATGGAAGCCCTTGGCATGGAGGCACGCGCCCCATTCCCCAAAGGTTATGAGGTGCCCCAAGGAGACTGGTCAATGCTCGAAGCGGTGCAGGCGCGTGGTAAAATTTGGCGCGACGCTTGACGCCGTGCCCACTTAGGGGCTGCGTGTGATTGAGCAAGATCGGTGAAGCGAAGCCAACCAAAAATCATGATAATGCCGAGATGGATCGACTTCAGGCAGCCATAGACTACATTGAGCAGCATCTGTGTGAGCCGCTAAGCCTTGCTCAGATAGCGAGCCAAGCCCACTTATCTCCCTACTACTTTAGTCGGCTCTTTCGCAGCCAAACCGGCCAGTCACCCATGGACTACGTGCGTATTCGGCGTTTATCACAAGCTGCTGCGCGAATGCAGCAAGAGCCTGAGCTTAGCATTTGTGACCTTGCCCTGAGCTCCGGGTTTGACACGCATCAGGGCTTTACCACGGCGTTTAAGAAAACTTTTGCCATTGCGCCTACGGCCTATCGTTTGCAACCCTTTGCATTACCCGTACAGGAGAAGATTGTCATGTCTACGCCAATCGAATGGGTGCCCAGGGGACCTGAATATAGGCAGCGCGAGTCCTTCACCGTTGCCGGTTTGTCCATTGATTGCACGCAACAAAACAAGTCTCTAATTCCGGATTTATGGAGCCGCTTCTCGCCTTTGCTTGGCGATATTGCGGGCCAGGTAGGGTACCGAACTTATGGCCTGTGTATTCCGACCGACGAGTGCGACTTGCGGTACATGGCGGCGGTGGAGGTTGATCCGTCGATTCACTCAGGCGGTGAGGGACATGGTTTGTCTTTGTATCAGGTGCCCGCGGAGCGTTATGCGGTTTTCACCGTTGAAGGCAGCGTTGATTTGATCCAACCGGCGTTCGCCTACATTTTTGGGCAATGGTTTGCGCAATCCAACTATGAATCCACGGGTTCGTCTGATTTCGAGTTGTACGATGAACGATTTAATCCCATCACCAATGACGGAGTTGTAGAGATATGGGTTCCTATTCGATGAGAAGCTTTGTGTTACAGGCAGGTTTGAGCCTACTGGTGTTGATGCTATCGAGCTGTGCTGGCGAGCCCTCAACCATCCCATCCGTTTCTCCCCCTACAAATCAGACATCTGTAGCATCGGATAGGTTGACCATCACTGGGGTTACATTGATCGCTTCGCCCGATGCCCAGGCAATAACCAACGCCACCTTAGTGATAGAGAACGGCAAGATTGCGGATGTGTTTCAAGGGTTACCTGCCAAGATAGAGGGTAAACACTTGATTGCAGATGGGCTGGTGGCAACGGCTGGTCTGTGGAACTGCCATATGCATTTTACGTCGCCAAGACTCGCAAGCGAACCTCAAACGGTGCTCAACGAGATGGCCCTGCGCTATGGCTTTACCCAAGTTGTGGATACCGGATCGGAACCGGCGGATACCTTGCGGTTACGCGGTGAGATTGAAGCCGGAAAGCTCTCGGGGCCCAGGGTTTATATGGCCAATGGTAGCTTTGTTGGTAAAGACGGTAGCCCCTCTTATTTGCCCGGTATTCAGCTGCCTGAGGTGACGACCGAAGAAGCTGCGGCGCCGATGGTGAACGCGGTGATGGATTCAGGGATTGACGGCATCAAGATATTCTCCGGTTCCTTTCTTTCGCGGGACAAGACGGTTTATCTAGAGCCAGCAGTGATAGAGGCAATTGTGTCTGCTGCTCACGACAGGGGTGGTTTGGTTATTGCGCACCCGACAACGGTGTTAGGTTTAAGCAACGCCGTCGCCGCAGGCGTAGATGTGATTGCGCATACCACCGCACCAGAAGTGGACATTTCTCAAGGCACCCTTGCCCGGATGCGGCGCCAAGGGACCGCGTTGATACCGACCCTGAAGTTGTGGCGATATGAAATGGAGAAGTTTGGTCAGCCTGCAGCTCAGGCGGATTTCATGGAGCAGGCGGCTGTCGCTCAGCTGCGTTTGTTGCGTGAGGCCGCGATACCGATTCTGTTCGGGACCGATGTTGGGTACATGACGGATTACAACCCGAAGATGGAGTACCAGCTGATGCAAAGTGCCGGTATGTCTTGGCGGGATATTTTGCGGGCAGGCACCACAGCGCCAGCTCAACGGTATGGCATGGGTGACGGGACTGCTGCGGTTGGTAGCCGTGCGGACCTGACGATTTTTAGAGGGGACCCTCGGCAAGAGGTGGGACAATTTGCCGAGGTGGCTTACACGGTGGTTAGGGGGGAGGTGGTTTGGTCGCGGCCTTAGGTGACAACGGTCACCATGCGTTCTAGGTCTGTTAGCACCTGATCCACGTTCTCTGCTCGGTTAGAGCCTAGCTGTACAACTAAACGATCGACACCCAGCGCCTTAAACGCAAGCGCCGTCTCGTCATCTTCCAGTTTGTTTGGCGTAACAACAATTTCGAAATCCGCCCGGTTTCTGCCAACGGCTGCTAACTCTGCATCAATACTAGTCAGCATCTGCGCAGTGAGCTCTGGATTGAGTGCAAAGCCGTACCAACCTTGCCCATAGCGCACGGCACGCCTTATTGCCGCCTTGCTGTGACCGCCAACGATGGTTGGCAAGGTATTTTGAACGGGCTTGGGATCTAGTCGAGCGCCTTGCACGGAAACGTGATCA
>CALHVX010000122.1 GCA_938036875.1 uncultured Pseudomonadales bacterium | reverse complement strand
CTAGCGCGCCGCATACCAAGCCAGATCCAACTCCCGCGCCGCCTTCACATCGTCCAGCCGACGCACCGGCAACTCGTACGGCGCACCCAACACCACTTCTGGCGTGGTGCGCGCTTCTTCACGAATGGCAATCAGCGCATCGATAAAGGAATCCAACTCAGCCTTGGTTTCCGTCTCCGTTGGCTCAATCAGAAAACACTCCGGTACCAGCAATGGGAAATAGGTGGTTGGCGAGTGCATGCCGTAATCTAGCAACCGCTTAGCAAAGTCCATAGCGGTAACCCCAAACTCATCCGCTTCTTTGGTGAAGGAGATAATGAACTCATGGGTTGCCCGTCGATCTGGGTAGGCCAACTTAAAACCAGCATCACCCAATCGCTTGGCCATGTAGTTGGCGTTCAACGTGGCGTACTCACCCACCCGGTGCATACCTTCGCGCCCAAGCAGCCAAGCGTACGACAGCGCGCGCAGCAAGATGCCAGCGTTGCCCGCAAAACCCGACAAGCGACCAATACTTAACGGCAGCTCCTTTTCGGTAAGCCAGTGGTAGCTATCTGTGCCATCGTCGGCTGTGGTTTTACCCACTGTGGGAATCGGTAGATGCGGCAACAAACGTTTGCCTACCCCAACCGGGCCCGCACCAGGACCACCACCGCCATGGGGCGTGGCAAAGGTTTTGTGCAGGTTCATGTGCAGCACATCAAAGCCCATATCACCCGGCTTCACCTTGCCCAAGATAGCGTTGAGGTTAGCGCCGTCGTAATAAAGCAGGCCGCCAGCGTCGTGCACTACCTTGGCAATCTGCTCCACGCTGCGTTCAAACACACCGCAGGTGGATGGGTTAGTCATCATCAGGCCAGCCGTTTGCGGACCAACCGCTGCGGTTAAGGCTTCTAGGTCAACATCCCCTTCCGCTGTGACCGCCACTTCCGTAACTTTGTAACCGCACATCACGGCGGTTGCCGGGTTGGTGCCGTGGGCTGCGCTGGGCACAATAATTTCGGTCCGCGCGTCATCACCACGCGCTTCGTGATAAGCGCGGATCATGGCAACACCGGCGAACTCACCTTGAGCGCCAGCCATGGGTGCTAACGACACCCCTTGCATACCGGTGACGTCTTTTAAGATTTCTTGCAGGTCGTACATACAGGACAAGTAACCTTGACTGGCACTTTCCGGCGTTAGCGGATGTCGATTCGCAAACCCGGGCAACATGGCCGCTTTGTGCGCTCCACGTGGGTTGTACTTCATGGTGCAAGAACCCAGCGGATAAAACTGGGTATCAATGGAGAAATTACGTTGCGACAGGTTGGTAAAGTGGCGCACGGTTTGCAGTTCAGATACTTCTGGCAAACGCGGTGGCTGCGCACGAAGAGCTGAAGCGGGTAAGTCGGCTAGGGCTTCAGGTTCTGGCACATTGCCACCCAACACGCGTTGCGCTTGAGCACCACGACCTGGAGAGCTCAACTCAAACAAGGATCCTAACGAATCGCTGGCTTGAATAGGCTTGGGGCGTTGGATATCAGGATTGGAAGTCATTATTTGATCGCCCCTTTTTGTAGTACTTGTTGCAACGCGTTTTGGTAGTGCGCTATCTCTGCTGGCGTACGCTTCTCGGTAGCACAGACCAACAAGGCGTTGGTTAGATCAACACCGGGGGCTAGCTCGTCTGCTGCATAAAGATCAGCGACCGCCAACCCAGCAACCAGCCCGTGCGCTAACAACTGCTCCACCACGGGGCCAGCTGGAACCGGAAGCTGCAGCAAACGTTCATGAAAGAAACCGCCGCTGTGCATTGTCTGCACACCGTCAACTTCAGTTAAGGCCGCAACCAAGGTGCGAGTATTGTCGCAACAGGCTAAAGCCACCTCACGCAATCCGGCAGCCCCCATCAAGCTCATATGAATGGTGGCTGCGGTGACCAACAACCCTTGGTTGGTACAGATGTTGGATGTCGCCTTACCTCGGCGAATGTGTTGCTCTCGTGCCTGCAAGGTTAAGGTGTAACCCGTTCGGCCCTCTAAATCTTCGGTGCGCCCAATGATACGACCAGGCATTTGCCGAACGTACTTTTGCTTGGTGCACATAAAGCCAAAAGAAGGACCGCCAGACGCCATGGGGATGCCAAAGGGCTGACCATCGCCAACTACAATATCCGCGCCCTGCTCACCCCATTGGCCCGGCGGTTGCAGCACGGACAGGGTTAGCGGGTTAACCACGGCAATACACAAAACGTTGTTCGCTGACGCCCAATCACAAATGGCATCCACAGCCTCTAAGTTGCCAAAGAAGTTGGGCTGCTGAATCACAATGGCCAACGGCGGCTCGTCTTGCTCAGACAACACTTGTGGGTCCAACACACCGCTGGCATCAACCGGCAAGGTTTGCAGCTCTAACCCTTGGTGCTGAACAATGTTGTTGGCCGCACGTCGATACAGTGGATGCACGGTTGCCGCTAGCAACACACGCGTGGACTTAACCTTTTTTTGCGCGCGACGCGCCATGAGCAAGGCTTCACCCAAACCGGATGCTCCGTCATAGACAGAAGCGTTTGACACATCCATAGCCGTCAACTCAGCCAACATGGATTGATATTCGTAGATGAGCTGCAACGTACCTTGGCTCGCTTCCGCCTGATAAGGCGTATAAGCGGTCATGAACTCACCGCGCGCGGTTAGGTCCCACACAGCAGCCGGGATGTGATGGTCATAGCTGCCGGCGCCCATAAAACAGGGGCCCACTTCATCTTGCGCCGCACGCTGCGCCATGCGCTGCAACATTTGCAGTTCGCTCGCCCCTTCCGGCGTTTGCGTTAGCTTGCCGGCACGTAAGTGGGTGGGAATCTCATCAAACAGCGCTTCAATAGAGTCGGCACCAATGGTGTCCAACATTTGCTGCAGTTCGGGTTCGGTGTGAGGAATAAAAGGCAAACGACTTCTCGCGAGTAAATGGTTCGGTTGGAATGATTTCGATAGGTGAATCGACGGGTGAATAGGTTGGTCAATCAACTATGGCTGCTGACACAACAGCCATCGCTTTGCTTATCGAATACCTAGTGCTCTTCGCTTTCGCACAGCTCTGCGTAAGCTTCAGCATCGTGTAGCTCTTCAAGTTGCGCCACATCGTCTGGCTGAATCTTGAAAAACCAGCCATCGCCAAAAGGGTCGTCGTTGACCGTCTCTGGCGCATCGTCGAGCGCTGAGTTGATGGCTATTACGGTGCCGCTAATGGGTGCATAGATATCGGATGCCGCTTTTACTGACTCCACAACGCCCGCTTCTTCAGCCGCGTTTACTTGAGCGTCGCTTTCTGGCAACTCAACGTAAACCACATCACCCAGCGCGTTTTGCGCATGGTCTGTAATTCCCACGGTAACCGTGCCATCGTCTTCTAGACGGGCCCACTCGTGGGTGCTGGCATAACGACACTCAGTTGGGATCTCGCTCATGAGAAACTCTCCGTTCTTGCGACTAGCGCTGGGCGCTAGCTAAGGTTGTTTATTGTAGGCAAATCAGCCCCGCACAGAATACGACCGAATGTGCGTCTAAGTCTTGCCCTTCTTTGTGTTACTAGTACGTCTGGGTTGTTACAAATCGATTGTTTCAAACCGACTACTAAAGCATCGCTTGCCCCATTTTGACGAAACTCGGCTTCACCAGCTTGGCAGCCACCGGTTTGCCTCGAATTTCGACCTCAACCTCACCTTTGGCCGCTTTAGGTACACGGGCTAACGCAATGCTGTAGCCCAAGGTTGGCGAGAATATTCCGCTGGTGACCTCACCGTCGCCGGCCGCGGTTTTGACCACATAACCGTGCCGAATCACCCCTTTGCCAATCAATACCAAGCCGGTGAGCTTTTCGGTTACCCCAGCGGCCTTAATTGCCGTGAGGGCAGCGCGGCCAACAAAATCGCGGGTTTCAGGCTTCCAGGCGATGGTCCAAGCTAAATTGGCAATTAGCGGATTGATCGAATCATCCATATCTTGGCCATAGAGGTTCAAGCCAGCCTCACAGCGCAAGGTATCGCGCGCGCCCAGCCCGATAGGCTGCACCCCTGCACCCAACAAGCCTTGCCATAAGCGCACCGCATCTGCCGCAGGCAAAATCGCCTCAACGCCATCTTCTCCCGTGTACCCGGTGCGCGCTACCATCCAAGCGCCTGCGCTTTCTTGGGCACCGCTAGTTGGGTTGTACTCGGCAAACTCAAAGCTCGCCAGGCCGCTCACGTCCATCTTGCTAACAGCGGTGAACTTGGCAATCGCCTCTGGACCTTGGATGGCTAGCATCGCCAGCTCAGCACGCTCGGTAATACTGAGTTCGTTCGCCTGTGAAAACTGGTCTTGCTGTCGCGCAAGCCAAGGGATCACTTTGTCTCGGGTCCCCGCATTGACCACTAACCGATAACCGTTCGCTCGGCGATAGGTAATCAGGTCATCAATGATGCCCCCTTCCGGGTTCAACATGACCCCATATTGGGCTTGGCCCGCAGCCGTCAGCTTGGCGGCATCATTCGCCAGCAAATGCTGCAAAAAATCGAGGGCGGCGGACCCTTCGATATCAATAACGGTCATATGAGAGACATCAAACACGCCGCTGGCGGTGCGTACCACATGGTGCTCCTGGACCTGGGAGCCATAGTGCAAAGGCATGTCCCAACCCGCAAAAGGCACCAACTTGGCGCCCGCTTTCACGTGCTCTTCATATAGGGCAGTACGCTGAGTCATAGGTGAAGCCGACAAAAAAGGGCATTGTACCGGCCCTGGCCTTAGTTGGGGTGAATTCTACGCAGGTGCGTATCACTTCAGCTCAAGCTCAGCCCTTGAGTCCAAGCGCCTGCTCGATAAGCAACCGCTGACCAATAGCGCTGCCTTGGAGCAGCCGCACCCCCGTGTTGCGCAATAGGTTGAACGCTGGATTGCCCTGAGCGTAAATCCCCTGCAAGCCGCCCATGACCCTGGCCAAGGTTTGCGCCCGAGCACGCCGCCGGGCAGCAAACCGGGCCAGACCACCCGGTAGCCGAAAGCTCGCGCGCCGCCGACCCAGCAAGGCTAGCAACTCGGTCATGTCCTCAATACCCGCATTCACCCCCTGCCCCGCCAGCGGATGGATTACATGAGCAGCATCACCCAGCAACAACACCGCTGGCGCAGCCAAGAAGCGATCCGCCAATTGCTGCGCAATGGGGAAGCCGGCTCTAGGGCCCACCTCCAACGCTTCTCCCAACTCACCATCACTGGCCTGGGTTAACTCCGCACAAAATTCAGCGGACGACAGCTGCTTGCGCCGCGCTGCATTAGCGGCGCTTTGGGACCACACGATGGAAACCATGTCCGGCCAAGCGCTTGGGAGCAGTGCTAAGGGCCCATCGAGCAAAAAACGCTGTCGCGCCACGTTTTGATGGGGCTGTGCAAAACGCACCATAGCCACCAACGCATGGTGGCCAGTCTCGTCTCGGGATACCGGTACCCGGCAAAGCTTGGCTATGGCCGAGTTCGCCCCATCTGTGCCGATGACAAATTGTGCTTGAATCGGGCGGCTTTGAGCCAGATCTTGACTCAGGTTTGCCGCTGGTTCAGCGGCCACAACGTTCAGCAACACCCCGCCTTCAACTTGTTCCAGCCCAGCCACCTCACTGTGATAGTCGACCCGGATGCGATCCAAACCCACAAACTGTTGGTGCAAATGCCAAAGCAACCAGTCGTGCTGGGCAACCCAGCCGAGCTCGTCGCGCTGCACTTGGGCGGCATTTAAGGTCAGACGCGCGGTACCACGCTCTTCCCAAACCTGCATGGATGAAAACACGCCCAGATTTTGTGGCGGCCAAGCATTAATCTTGCTGAGACAGATTTGAGAGGCGGGTGACAACGCCACGTGCCGCAGCGGCATGCTCGCCATATCCAATTGATGATCTTTGGATTGAACGGTGGGTTGGGGGCCAGGCCGTCCGCTGCGCTCAACAAGCCGAACTTGATATCCCGCTTGAGCCAGCAACAGAGCCCCGATGCTGCCCACCAAACCCGCACCCACCAGGACAACGTCCGTCGCCTCGGCACCGCTTGCAGCAACCATGGCGCTAACGCCCTATTCCAGGATAGGCAATCTTTAAATGGCCCAGCACTAGCGACCAGCCATTATCTGTTCAACCTCTACCACGCTCTTTGGTACGGCCGAGGTCAACACATCCGGACCTTGGCTGGTGATCAGCACATCATCTTCGATACGCACCCCAATGCCACGCCAACGCGCGGCAAGCTCAGCAGTGCTTGCGTTGTTGGGGATATACAAACCCGGCTCAATGGTAAGCACCATACCTGGCTCCAGCTCACGCCAGGTGTCATCAATGCGGTAATCACCCACGTCGTGCACGTCGATCCCCAGCCAATGGGACGCTTTGTGCGGGCAAAACTTACGAAACGCTTCTGACTCTAGGTTGGCTTCCACAGAACCTTTCAACAATTTTAGATCCACCAACCCTTGCACCATAATGCGTAGCGACACTTCGTGGGGTGCGTTAAACGATGCGCCCACCTGGCACGCGTCAATCGCCTGCAAATTGGCTTCTAAGACGATTTCGTAGATAGCTTGCTGGGTCTTGTTGAACTGGCCACGAACCGGGAAGGTGCGGGTCACGTCAGCAGCGTAGTAGTGGTATTCACAGCCTGCATCAATCAAGAGCAAATCGTTGGTCTTAAGCGGTGCAGAATTTTCAATGTAGTGCAAAACACAGGCGTTTTCACCACCACCCACAATGCAGGGATAAGCCACCGAGCGTGCGCCGTTGCGCATAAACTCATGGGTTAGCTCCGCTTCGATCTGCGCTTCGTTAACACCGGGAGCACAAGCCCGCATCGCACGAATGTGTGCCGCGCTAGTAATGCGCGCCGCTTCGCGCATCAAGCCAATTTCAGCTGCGGATTTATACAAGCGCTGCTCGTGGAGCAAATGTTTTAACGCCACAAACTCACCCGGAGGAATTGCACCGCCGGATTCACGCGCACGAATTTCTTTAACCCAACTTAACAGCTGACGGTCAAACTCCGGGTAGTCACCTAAGGTGGCATAGATGCGTTCGCGCCCCTCCAACATGCCGGGCAAGATGTCGGCAATGTCACCAACGGGGAAGGCATCATCCACACCTAGTGCATCTAAGGCTCGGTCTGGGCCTAACAACTCACCGTTGTATAACTCCCAGTGCGGGTCACGGTCAGCGCAAAACAACACTACCTCACCAAAAGCGCGGCCGGGTGTTAACACCAAGAAGGCGTTGGGCTCAACAAAACCCGTGAGGTAGTAAAAATCGCTGTCTTGGCGAAATGGGAACTCCACATCCCGGTTGCGGATGCGCGTACGTGCGCTGGGCAACACAGCAATGGAGCCTGGCTCCATGTGGCTCATCAAGGCGGCGCGACGGCGTTGGTACTCGCGGATGCTCACCCCGGGCACTTTGGCTAGGGTTGGCAACTTGATCCGCGCGTCAGCTTTGGCCAGTGTTTTAGGTTTGGTTTTGGCGCGAGCTTTGCCTTTTGGCTTTGCTGTAGGTTTGGCCTTGAGCTTCGCCTTTGATGTGGTCTTGGCCTTAGCTTTCGTCTTAGTTTTCGCTTGGGCTTTTGCCCCAGCCTTAGTTTTTGCTTGGGTTTTTGCTTGGGTTTTGCGCTTGGGCTGGGCTTTTGCCGCTCGTGGCGTGCTCATTCACCCAACTCAGTGCGCCTAGAGGTCGCTGCCCCCAAGAGCGTCAAAATGAGCAAGGTACCTACTTTAAGATATTCCTCCAGCTCAATTAGGGCAGAGTCCGCCTCATCGCTGGTGCTTATCGCGGTATCAAGCTGAGCAATCGCCAACATGTCTTGCACAATTTCCTGGCCATCTTCCGGCAATCTCGCGGCCAGATCACCAATGGCGGGCACACCTTGGCCAGGTTCTAGCGCCGCATCATCACCAAGCATGGCAAACCCGGCTGCTAATCCAGCCAAAAACGCGCTGCACCAATCTGATAGGGCTGTTGCCTTCATCTCACAAGCGGCGGCGTCAAAATCCGACGGCTCATCGGCCATCAACAACGGCGTGAACGACATGTCGTCGGCGTACAGCTCGTCTTGGGTAGCCTGCACAAAATTCTCTACCGACCCAGCATCTTGCAAGGCTTCAGTGCCAAGCAAAGCAATCAGATCATCCACACCTAGGCCTTCGGGGCCATGCACGGCTAACCCACAGGCTGCGCCGTGCAGCTCAGCAACGGTCAAGCTGCGAACCGCCTGCAGCGCCAAGCCTGCCAAGTTGTTTCTGGATTCCGCACCAGAATCCGCTTCTGGGCCATCTTCGGTATCATCAAACACTGGGGTTACCGCCGTAAGAAAATCGCTGCAGATGGTACCAATAACAGCCCCAGAAGACCGCCAGGATCGCGGCTTTTGGTATGAGATGGCCCGGGGCCGGTTTGTAAAGCTCCGCCTCTTTCTATATAAAAAGCCACAAGTGTGTTAAGTAGCTAGCTGATTTTGACGTCGTCCCCGGTTCAACGCACTAGAAACCGTTGGCAACAGGCCAACCATTCGTTCTTGCAACTGGAAGAGCAGAGGCTGTAGCGCACCGGGGGCAGATGGGAGCATAATGCACATGACCAATGAAACCGCCGATATGAACGCACCTGATCCCACTGCAAACCCCAGTGCTGATAAGCCTAATATTGGCAATGACCTTATGAATGGCGATATTTTAGTGTCCGAGTCTCAGACCCCCTTAGATCAGCAATGGACCAGCTTGGAGCGTCAGGTGCATGAGCTTATTGACCTCACCAGCACCCTAGCTCGCGAGAACAAAGCCCTACGTGCACAACAAAGCAATTGGAGCGGCGAGCGCGCAAAGCTCATCGAAAAAAACGAGCTGGCCAAAAGCCGCGTTGAATCCATGATTACCCGCCTGAAGGCGCTGGAGCACGACTAATCGACATGAGTGAATCCACCGTAGAGACCGTAGGCGTTCGTATCTTGGACAAAGAGTACCAAGTGAACTGCCCTGCAGAAGAAGTGCAAGCCTTGACCGAATCTGCAAAGTATTTGGACAACCAGATGAAAACCATCCGCGACAGCGGCAAGGTACTCGGGGTTGACCGCATTGCCGTCATGGCCGCGCTAAACATCGCCAACGAGTATTTAAGAAACCGTGATGTCGCTGGCACGGTGACCAACAAAACCGAGAAGAAGATTCAGGTGCTCAACGAGCAGCTCGGCCAAGTGCTAGCTGAGCAGAAAAACCTCAACCTTTAATCGTCCCACTTTCACCTGCTTCACATTTAACGGTTTTTAGGCTCGACCTTCGACGTTATTCCGATACACTAAAGATCGAGTCTCCTGGTGTGTTCGCCAGTTGGTGTTGTCCTTGAGCCGTTATAAATACCTCAGGGGGTTGTGACGTAGTAACAGTGTGCCCGCCTATCGCCACTGTTTGGTGTAACTGGCTATAAACGCTGGTTATAGATGAGCAGCGCATGGGAAGCCTGAGTTATTACCCGCGCCCCCGCCTTGAACCTCGACGGTTCAGGGCTAACTAGCAGCGGCACAATCGGGAGACTTTTTAATTTCAAGCGCGCGTTGCACTGTGTTTTACCTCCGTTCTCATCTACATCCTCACCAGAGTTACAGCAGCAACAACAATGAGCAAACCCTCGGCAACGGAAAGTAGGCCGCAAAACAGTCGAGCGCTACGTCGCGAGCTGAGCGCCAGACGTCGAGCGCTATCCACCAAACAACAACGAGTCCATGCTTTAGGGTTAGCTCAGCAATTTGCTCGCAGCCCTTGGTCTTGGCGCAGCGGTAGCGTTGCAAGCTACCTGGCCGGCAACGGCGAGTTAGATCCGGTGCTAATCAATCAACACTGCCAGGCCACCTTACGCACTTTGGCCGTACCTGTGGTTCGGGCGCACCAGCTAGAATTTTTTCAGCTCGAGGCACACACCCGGTTGACCCAGAATCGGTTTGGGCTCCGTGAACCCGATAGCAGTGCAAAATTTATTGATACCCGCAGCCTTAGCATTATGTTGTTACCGCTCGTTGGTTTTGATGAGGCAGGCAATCGGTTAGGTATGGGTGGCGGCTTCTACGATCGACACCTAGGCAACCTGCCACCCAGCTTACGTCCAACCTTGATTGGCGTGGGGCATGAATGCCAAGGTGTCGCGTCACTTGAAGCCCAACCCTGGGATATCCCGCTCGATGGGTTGCTCACCGAGCAACGCTGGCAGCTTTTTCAAAAACCTGTTTAGGACAACCTATGGCCGTTCGTAAAATCATTCGTATGGGGCACCCTGGTCTAAGAGTAGTTGCAGAGCCCGTACCTTTAGAGGTCATGGAGTCCGACGAATTTGAGCGCTTGCTCGACGATATGCTGGACACTTTGGAGGACTACGGCGGCATTGGCTTAGCCGCCACCCAAATTGATGAGCCTTTGCGCGTGGCTCTGATCGACCTCCCCGGTGGACCAAGTCGCTACGGCGAGTTGCCGCGCATCCCGGCCACGTTTTTTGTGAACCCAGAAATCTCGGTGTTGGAAGGCGACTCCGCCAGCTATTGGGAGGGCTGCCTATCGGTCCCCGGCTTGCGTGGCTATGTGGAGCGACCGCAACACATCAAAGTGGATGCGTTGAACCAAGCAGGCGAAGCGATAAGTTACGAGTTCAAAGGTTTTGCTGCCACGGTGTTCCAACATGAGTTTGATCATCTAGACGGCCGGCTTTACGTGGACCATATCCAAACGCCCGGCCACTTGGCATTTGATGAGGAGTTTGAACGCTACCTAGCGCCCAACTCCGACGATGGCTAGAGATGCCTAAGGGCTCGACAACAAAATCTTGGCCGGCGTATCTGGCGCCACCAAAGCATTCAGCACATCAAACTCGAAAGTAATGTCCGTGACGGGTTATCGACTTTTATCATAACCTCGGTGACGCCGTTAGGTGCAATGATCAAACTGGTCGCGTCGCTCGTAATCTTGTGCTTCGAACGTTGGCGCAACTCAAACGGCGCATCCGATGCGTTGTGAAATTTCACCTTGGTACCCCACTGCACCTTTTCCACCGACTCAATAGACAGCGATGCGGCCAGCAGCGCATCCAGTTGGGGTTTGCGACCAATCAACATATCTTTCCACCAAACGATGGTGCGACGGGCAACCAGTGCTTCGCGCATCGCCTCTAACGAGTCCCCTTTTGCCAGCACTAGCGTTACCGGGCGGTGGCCTGGGTTATGGTCGGCTTCTGGACGGTAGTCCCATTCGATCAGCTCGTGCACATCTGACACACCGATCAGCGCTAGATTGTGTTTGAGCGCAAGCCGATGCGCATTGGGGTAGTAGCTATCACCATTGGCAATCTCAACCCCATGCAGCAAGTCCGCTTTGATGGCGCTCTTATGAAACTTGTTGAAACCTGCATTGACCGTTTTGAAATCCGGATGGTTCAAAAAAACAAACGCGCCCTGGGCATTGGCCGCTTCGAGCGCCTCACGCGGATCAAAGGATGACGCGTGGCCAAAGTTCATGATGGCATCATAGGTGCCGGAATCCGGAAAAGGTCGCCATAGCGCCTTGCCAGCCACCTCGATTGAGTGTGCACCACGAAACAGCGAGCTAGTTTTTTCCGCGTAAGCTACCGCCTCATCGCGGGTGTCAAACTGCACCGTTGGCAACGGGTCTGCCTCGGTGCGCTGGCGAACCAACGGGTTGGCATCTTTTACGAACACGGCATTGATGTGTCCCGGGTCACCCACACGCGTGATCTCCACACCGGGAATGATCTTGAGCGGGTGTTCTTTAGCCGCGCGCAGTGACTCTTGGTAAGCGCGATTGCGGTCTGGATGTGGAATGTCCGAAAGGTGGGGCTGAAACTCCAGGTGCTCGGTAACCGCCATAGCATCCAGGCCATCGCGCAGCGCCTCAGAGACTCGCACCGTAGGCCATACATGACCGTCGGAAAAAACCGTGTGCGTGTGCAGATCGAGCACTAGGGTTTGAAACTCTTTGGTATCCGGGAACTGGATGTGCCGTTCCGGGGTTGGTCCTGAGCGTGCTGGGCCGTGGGCCCAAGATGCAAGGGGTACGCTGGCGAGACAAGTGGCAAGCACCAAACCGGTGAAACGAGTGGGTCTAGACATAACTCCCTCCGTGAACTCTGTGGACTGATGCTAGCATTTTTTACTTAGTGCAATGCTCCTCACCGCAAGAACATCGTATAGGCCGCGTTATCCGTCTCGTCCCAATACCGATAGCCAATGCGCTCCAGATATTGACGCAGCTGCGCTTGGCTCGGCGCTCGTGACTCACCACCAGCCGGAGCCAGCCCCACCAACACTCGACCCCATGCGGCGCCATGGTTCCGATAGTGAAACAGGGTGATATCCCAGCGACTACCCAGCTCGGCTAGGAAGCGCCCCAATGCACCTGGGCGCTCGGGAAACTCAAAGCGATAGAGCCACTCGCCTTTGCTGCCAAAAGCACGACCACCGACCATGTGCCGAACGTGAGCTTTCGCTGTTTCGTCCATCGTCATGTTGATGACCTCATGGCCTTTGCTTTGGATCGTTTCAATGAGCTCATGCGGCTCGTCGCCTGGGCTCATCTTTAAACCCACATAGACATGGGCTTCGCTATCGCTAGCATAGCGATAGTTGAATTCTGTCACCGCGCGCTTACCCAGCAACTTGCAGAATTTTTGAAAGCTGCCCGGCTGTTCCTTAATAGCAACGCCTAACAGCAACTCGCGTTGCTCGCCCACTTCCGCGCGTTCTGCAACATGGCGCAAACGATCGAAGTTGACGTTGGCGCCACTGACTATGGCTACTAGCTCGAGCGGTGCAGCCTCAGCGTTGACGACTTTGTTGGCACCTACCCACTTTTTCATGCCAGCGATTGCCAGCGCACCAGCTGGCTCAGCAATAGCGCGGGCATCGTCAAACACGTCTTTTACCGCTGCGCAGATTTCATCGGTGGTCACGGTGACAACCTGATCTACGCAACGGCGAGCCACTTTAAAAGGCTCTTTACCCACCTGAGCAACAGACACACCGTCCGCAAAGAGGTCTAAGGTTTCATAAGGTAACCGCACTCGGCGCCCGGCCTTTAGGGCCGCCGACAGGCAGGCCGAGCCTTCCGCCTCCACCCCGATGATTTTGGTTTGCGGATTTAGGTATTTTACGAAGGCCGCTATACCGGCAATCAAACCACCACCACCAACCGGCACAAAAATGGCATCCGGCGGTTCGCTGGTCTGCTGCATGATCTCCATGCCAACCGTACCTTGGCCAGCTATGGTGTCCACATCATCGTAGGGGTGCACAAAGGCATAGCCGTGCTCCTCGACCAAGGTCTGAGCATGCGCCGCCGCTTCGTCAAAAGTGTCCCCGTGCAGCACCACCTTGGCGCCCAAATTTTTGACCGCGCTCACCTTGATGCTGGGCGCGTTGCGACCCATCACAATCAACGCTTTCACGCCAAGCTCACGAGCAGCCAAAGCAACTCCTTGAGCATGGTTGCCAGCGGAAGCTGCAATAACACCCTTGGCTAGCTGCTCCGGGCTCAAACCCGCCATCTTGTTGTAAGCGCCACGCAGCTTGAACGAGTGCACCTGTTGCAGGTCCTCCCGCTTTAGCTTTACTGAGCAACTCAGCCGGGCGCTAAGGCCTGGGGCCACGGTTAACGGAGACTCCACAGCAACATCGTAGACACGTGAAGCCAGGATTTTTTTGACGTATTTTTCTAGCATGGTTGACTGTCCGTTGAGGCCAAGCAAGTATGCACCAAGACAGCCATCAATAGCCGGTACCTATACAGTGAATGAGCAAGCTCTTAGCCCCCAAGATCAGCGCAAACTTCAAGCAGCCCAAGCGGCCGCTGACTACGTCGCCACTCGTATCGACAACAAAAGCATCGTTGGCGTGGGTACTGGCTCCACCACCAACTTCTTTATCGACGCATTAGCAGAGCTTGCATCAAAATTTGATGCTTGCGTGGCCAGCAGCGTGGCTAGCGCCGAGCGGCTCGAAGGCCACGGCATTCGGGTGTTGGACCTAAACGCGGTGGACGAAGTCACCGTCTATGTGGATGGCGCTGATGAGGTAGACAAGCACAACAACCTAATCAAAGGCGGCGGGGGCGCGCTAACCCGCGAAAAGATCGTGGCCGCTTCCGCGCGTGAGTTTGTGTGCATTGTGGATGAGAGCAAGCTGGTCGACCTGCTGGGCGAGTTCCCATTGCCGGTCGAAGTGATCCCCATGGCTCGAGGCTTGGTGGCGCGGGCACTGCGCGATATGGGCGGCATCCCAGAGCTACGCACAGATTTCACCACCGACAACGGCAATATCATATTGGACGTGCGCGGCATGACCGTCACCGACCCCAAAGGCTTAGAAGCCGCCATCAACAATTTGGTGGGGGTGGTTTGCTGTGGAGTGTTCAGCGAGCAAAAGCCCCAGCGGGTCTATATTGCTGGGGCTGATGGGGTGATCTTAAGGGACTAGTCCTTACAGGCCAATCAGCGTTTAAAGCCATGTGTGCCAGCCAACGGCGCATTGCCATAACGATCCGGCTGCCAGTGCAGGACTTTAACCGTGCCATCATCGCTGTCCAAGTCAAACACCCGAATACCAATACGTGCGGCCTGCCAGCCTTGGGTTCCACCCGCTCGCTTGTCTAACGCCTCATGAGGTACAGCCAGCTCTAAGCTGTAACCATTCTTGGTGCGCTGCACGGCAGACTGAACCTCTTTAGCAATGTCATCGAGAAACGGCATAAAGGTATCGGGCGCATAAGTCTCTACCCCAATGATCTGCACCACCGCGCCACCGTAAAAGCCTTCGACAATGGCGGGCACTACCGGTCGATTCACCGCGCGCACCTCTGCTGGGCGGGTATCAATGGCGATGGTGACCGCATCTTGTGCCCGGGCCATACGACCGGGATCCGCCACCACCACATCGTCCGTGACATCCACCGCAATGTATAAGTGGCTATCGTCTGCGGTGACCGTAAAGGCAAAGGAGACATCTTCCGGCGCAATTTGCGGTAACGCCACGTCTCCCTGGCTGGCGACCACAAACGGCAGCTTGGCATACTCGCGCAGCTTGCCATCTACCTTCACGGCACGGCGTTGCTTGCCAATCTTGTGCTCGGTTAATGGCAATACCGGGGTGGTGTTGGTTACCTGAATAGGCTGCTGCTGCTCATCGATTGCGGTCAGCGTCCAATCGATGGCCGCCGTCGCTATGCGTGAATAAGGCACCGGCTCTTTGGCGCTTAGCTCTAACACCATGTCTTCACGACCACCCGGCGCAATGGTGGTGCCGCGTAGGTTGCGAATAGAGAACGAGCCATCGCGGCTTATGCTGCCGGCCACGGACAGGGGCACGCTGAGGGGGTTTTCAATCTGCACTCGAAACTTGCCGTCCCGAAACAGCTCGCTGTCAGACATGGGTGCAAAGCTTTGGATAGATTGGGTCAACTGCTGGAGCTGCGCACGAGACTCAACCGTCGAGACGCTGTCATCCAAAATGCCATCCAACACCAAGTTGGTGAGCATGGGCCCATCGCTGGTCATCTTCACCAAACCCACCTGATCAAATTCACCCCAAGCGTTGCCACGTAAGGGACTTCCCCCGCCCGTGGTTGCCAGGGTGATGTACTTACGGTTGTGGCGCATCGCTTTGGTGTACTGGTGGTAATGTCCGGCCAACACCGTGTACTCGCGATCGCCCAATAGGGTTTCCACCGTTAGCCAATCTGGATTGATCTCGCGATTCGGGCTGGGATTCCAAAACGGCTGGTGTACCAACACCATGGTCCAGCCAATGTCTTTGTGCTCGTTCAGCACTTGGCGGATGTAGTCCATCTGCTCTGCTTGCTGCCAAGGACCAGGTACCGACTTATCTGGGTCTTCCACCATGCCAAAGAGTTCGGAGTTTAATACCAAAAACAGCACGTCTTTGTAGACGAAGTGATAGTAAGAGGGTCCAAAGCGTTGCTGCCACGTCTGTGCCATCAGGGCGTTGGACATGTCATGGTTGCCAGCGGTGTAGAAAAAAGGGGCGTTTAGCGTGCTGATAAAGGCCTCCATTTCATCCCACTCTTGGTTCAAGCGTTGCGGGTTCTCGGTGTAACCTTCAATGAGGTCACCAACACTCACCACAAAAGCTGGCGCTAGCAGGTTCAGTTTATGCAGCGCAGCAGGAAAGACACCGGCGCGATGGCTACCCGTTCGATCGGTCACCACACCAAAGTAGAACTCGTTGGGATCATCTAAGACCTCAAGCGAGGTCCAAGGGGTAGGACCTTGAGTTGTCGAGACTTGGACCTGCGGCTCAACTGCACGGGCACTCATTGATCCGACCAGACCAACAAGGACAAGCAGGACAAAACGATGAACAAGGGACTGACCTACCACCGTTCGAGAACCGAAGGTGGCAGAGACTGAATTCGCGTTGAACATGGCTGCTCCGAATCAAATCAGGGGCTCTATTCCAACACAACAAGCCCACCCAACGCTTGAAATAAAACCTTAGCCTGAATGAAGCGTACCTTGCTAGGGCCGCCAGTGGAGTTCCAACGCTAACGACCCTGGCTAGCGCAATAATTTCCCGGGGTTCAACACGCTATTGGGATCAAACAGCTGCTTCAAGCCCTGCATAAGAGCAAGCTCCCCGGCGCTGCGGGAGTAGCCAAGGTAGTCCCGCTTTACCAGTCCCACCCCATGCTCGGCCGAAATGCTGCCGTTTCGCTGCTGCACCTGAGCAAAGATACTGGGGTTCATGGCCTCGCAGCGTTGCACAAACTCCGCAACGCTCAGGTCTTTGGGTTTGAGGATATTGAGGTGCAGGTTGCCGTCGCCAATATGGCCGTACCAACAAACGTCAAAGTCTGGGTAGTTGCTCACTACCTCTGCCTGCACGGCTTCTAGAAACTCCGGGACATCGCTGACCCGAACCGCCAGATCGTTTTTGTAAGGCGTATCCGCCGCAATGGATTCCGAGATGCCTTCGCGTAGTGCCCACAAGGAGGCCGCTTGAGCTTCGGACTGACTGACCACCCCGTCTACCACCCAACCTTGGTCCATAGCAAAAGCAAAGGCATCGCTGGCTGCTTCAAGGTTAGACTCGTCAAACTCGACCAACGCATAAAACTCACAGGCCTGTTGCAGCGGAGCGGTTAAGTCTCGATGTGCCAACACTTTGCGTAGACACAGGTCTGAGAAAAACTCAAAGGCTGAAACGGTTAACCGCTGTTGGAAGGCTGTTAGAACCGACAGCAAATCGGTCAGCTTGGGCACCCCGAGCACCATGACGTTTTGTGGTTCCGGCGCCGGGGCCAACTTAATGTCCGCGCTCACAATGAGCCCAAGCGAGCCTTCGGACCCAATCATGAGATGGCGTAAGTCATAGCCCGTGGCGTTTTTTACCAAACCACTGTTTAGGGTCAACAGCTCGCCGGTCCCAGTCACCACCCGCAGGCCGGCAACCCAATCTCGGGTTAAGCCGTAGCGGATGACTTTGATGCCCCCCGCATTGGTCGCGATGTTGCCACCAATATGGCTAGAGCCTGAGGAAGCAAAGTCTACCGGGTAGAACAAACCCTGCTCTTGGGCAAAAGCTTGCAGGTTGGCAGTAACCACCCCGGCCTCACAAGTCACCAAGCGATCCACCGCATTGAAGCCAGAGATCGCGTTCATCTTGTCAAAGGAAACCACCACCTCACCCTGGCTTGCAACTGCACCGCCAGACAGCCCAGTGCGACCACCAGAGGGAACCAACTTAAAATCTTCTGCATTAGCCTGACGCACCAACGCCACCACTTCGGCTTCGGTCTTTGGAAAGACCACCGCTGCAGGTGCCACTTCATAAGCGCGCGTCCAATCGCAACCGTATTGGTTGAGCATGGCGGGTTCAGTACTGGTTTGGGCAGCCGGGATGGCTTGCCCAAGGGCGGTTAACAGATCTGCTTGAGATGCGCTCATCTCGGCGCAACCCTATCCCCAAATCTATCTAAGATGATAGGGCTAAAGCCACCGACACAAGCTAAGGCAGGGGCGGTTTGGGGGTTACTACTTAACCACCGGATCAAGTTCACCAGCATCGTAACGGAGCTGCATCGCGTCAAGGGACAGAGTCTTGATCTTATCGGCGTTGCCTGCGGTATTAAAGGCTTCGTAACGTTTGATCACCACGTCCTTCATGGCCTTTTGGCTATCCGCTAAATATTTGCGTGGATCAAACTCACCTTTGTTGGTACCTAAGTGACGACGAATTGCTGCCGTTGAGGCTAATCGCAGGTCGGTATCAATATTGACCTTACGCACACCATGGCGAATGCCTTCCTGAATTTCAGAAAGCGGAACACCATAGGTCTCAGCAATGTCACCACCAAACTCGTTGATCTCTGCGAGCAGCTCTTGAGGCACTGAAGAGCTACCGTGCATCACCAAGTGGGTGCCCGGAATACGCGCATGAATCTTCTTAACCAACTCAATGGACAACACATCACCCGTAGGCGGGCGGCTGAACTTGTAGGCGCCGTGGGAGGTACCAATAGCAATGGCTAACGCATCTACTTGGGTTCTCTTTACGAAATCGGCCGCTTGCTCGGGATCGGTCAACATCATATCCATGGTTAGCTTGCCAACCGCGCCAACGCCATCTTCTTCGCCAGCCTCACCAGTTTCCAGTGAACCTAAGCAACCCAGCTCACCCTCAACGGATACGCCACAGGCATGTGCCATATCTACAGTACGCCGGGTAACGTCTACGTTGTATTCATAAGAGGCCGGTGTTTTTTGATCTTCTTCTAGCGAGCCGTCCATCATTACTGAGGAAAAACCCATGGCAATCGACCGTTGGCAAACCGCTGGGCTCGCGCCGTGGTCTTGGTGCATAACCACCGGGATATCGGGGAACTCTTCGATCGCCGCTAAGATCAAGTGACGCAGGAAGTTTGGACCTGCGTACTTACGCGCACCGGCTGACGCCTGCACTATAACGGGGCTATTGGTTTCATCTGCACCTTCCATAATGGCGCGCATCTGCTCTAGATTGTTCACGTTGAATGCAGGCACGCCGTAGTCGTTCTCGGCGGCGTGGTCTAGCAGCTGGCGCATACTAATTAGGGGCATGGTTTACCTCGATTTACCGGTTGTTGATTCTTAAATAGTTGAATCTAGATTTATTGGTTTGTTCTATTAACTTGTTCTAGTTGCTCAATCTTTTATTTTGCTTTGGACTGCTAGCGCTCCGCGCGGTCGCGCAATGCTTGCACAGCTGGCAGTGTTTTGCCTTCCACAAATTCTAAAAATGCGCCACCACCGGTAGAAATGTAGCTGATACCGTCCCGAAGATTGTACTTATCAATGGCCGCTAAAGTGTCGCCACCGCCAGCTATGGAGAATGCAGCGCTTGCCGCAATGGCTTCACCCAACACCCGGGTGCCATCGCCAAACTGGTCAAACTCAAAAACACCTAAGGGTCCATTCCACAAGACGGTACCGGCGTCGGTCAACACATCCGCAAACGCACGCGCGGTTGCTGGACCTACGTCCATAATCATGTCTGCATCGGTAACATCCGCCACCGCACGTAAGACCGCAGGCTCATCGGCGTCAAATTTTTGTCCAACCATGACATCGCTAGGCAATGGTACTGAAACTTTTTTGGCGATACGCGCTGCCGCTTCTACCAAATCCGCCTCGTACAAAGACGCACCAACATTGTGTCCTGCTGCAGCAAGGAAGGTGTTAGCAATACCGCCGCCAACAATGATGGTGTCCGCCAGCTCAGCCAACGATTCTAACACTTCTAGCTTGGTGGACACTTTGGACCCACCAACGATAGCAACTAAGGGTCGCTTCGGCTTCTTCAGCGCTGCATCTAAGGCAGAAAGCTCACCCGCCAGCAACGGCCCGGCACAAGCAACAGGCGCATGTAGCGCCACCCCGTGAGTAGAGGCTTGAGCACGATGTGCGGTTGCAAAAGCATCCATCACAAAGACATCACACAACGCCGCCAGCCGTTTGGCCAAGCCTTCGTCGTTGGCTTTCTCACCGAGAGCAAAACGCACATTTTCTAGCAGCACAATCTCACCGGCTGCCACTTCAACCTTTGCAATATCGTCTACCAAGCGAACCTCTTGCCCTAGCTTTTCGCTTAAGCAACCGGCCACTGGTGCCATGGAAAATTTTTCTTCGAACTGACCTTCGGTGGGGCGACCTAGATGGGACATCACCATAACCGCTGCGCCGGCAGCTAATGCTTGCTGCAAGGTGGGCAGCGCGGCATCAATGCGTGCCGTGCTAGTCACACGGCCATCAGCTATGGGTACGTTTAGATCTTCGCGAATCAGGACCCGCTTGCCAGCTAAGTCCAACTTGTTCATCTGCAACACCACAATCCCTGTTCCTTCTATAGCGTCCGAGCTGTTTCGACCCGGACCTTACTAAGGCAGGCCCTGTTAACCTAGATTCTCTAAGCTCAGTTGCGCTGCCGCCACTACGTTGGCAACCGTCATACCCATTTCGGCCATGGCAATATCACCGGGTGCACAAACACCAAAACGATCAATGCCAACCACCTCACCCTGCAATCCAACAAAGCGATACCAACTCTCGGAGTGGGCTGCCTCAACAGCAACACGAGCCGCAATACCGCTAGGTAAAACCGCTTCGCGATACGCAGCCGGTTGGGCCAAAAATACATCGGTGCTGGGCATAGATACTACGCGGGCGCCCACCCCTTGGTCCGTGAGCTGTATCGCAGCGTCAATGGCGAGCTGCACCTCAGAGCCAGTCGCAATGATGATGACCTGCAACTTGCCTACTTCTTCGCGCAGGACGTAGCCACCGCAGGCAATGTTGGCAAACGCCTGAGCATCGCGCGCTTGAGGCGTGGTTTTTTGGCGAGTGAAGATCAGCGCACTGGGTCCGTCAAGGCGGTTGATTGATGCTTCCCAGGCGACCGCACTTTCGACCAAATCACAGGGGCGCCAAGTGGATAGATTTGGTGTGCTGCGCAGGTTTACCAACTGCTCAACAGGCTGGTGGGTCGGTCCATCTTCGCCTACCGCCACCGAATCGTGTGTGTAGACGAAGATGTTGGGCAGCCCCATCAATGCTGCCAATCGCACCGCATTGCGAGCGTACTCCATGAACACCAAGAAGGTGCCGGTCTGTGTGCGCCAGCCACCGTGCAGCAGCATGCCGTTGGTGATGGCCGTCATCGCAAACTCACGCACACCAAAATTCATGTACTGCGCATCTGGGGCATCGTCCCAACGGGTTAAGTTGGAACCGGTCAAATCCGCGCTACCACCAAAAAGTTCGGGCAATGTTTGAGCCGCTGCCGTGATGCACTTTTGTGATGCTTGCCGCGTGGCTAGCGGTGCTGGGTTCGCCTGGGCGTCCGCCGCCAGCTGCTGCAACGGCTGCGCCCAATTGGCTGGCAAACGGTGCTCATGACGACGCGTAAACTCAGCCGCCAGCTCTGGATGAGCAGCGGCGTAATCCGCAAAGCTTGCCTCCCACTGCTGCTGCGCGGTTGCGCCTCGCGCTCGTTGATCCCACGCCTCACTGATGTGCTGGGGTATCTCAAAAGGTGCATGGCCCCAATTCAACTGGCGCCGGGTGGCCTCAATCTCTGCATCCCCCAACGCGGCACCGTGTGCGCCCGCGGTGCCGGCCTTGGCAGGTGAGCCATAACCAATAACTGTACGGCAACAAATGAGCGTGGGCTTGTCCGTGGCATTCCGGGTTTGGAGAAGCGCAGCTGAAACCGCATCGCCATCGTGGCCATCCACATTGCGAATAACCCGCCAGCCATAAGCTTCAAATCGAGCAGGTACGTCTTCGGCAAACCACCCCTCAACCTCGCCATCAATCGAGATGCCGTTGTCGTCATACAAGCATACCAACTTGCCCAGCTGCAAAGTGCCAGCTAGCGAAGCAGCCTCGTGAGAAATCCCTTCCATCAAGCAGCCGTCTCCGACAATGACGTAGGTTTTGTGATCCACGATATCAAAACCAGGCCGATTGAATGCCTCGGCTGAGGAGCGCTCAGCGAGCGCCATGCCCACCGCGTTGGCAAAACCCTGGCCCAGAGGGCCGGTGGTGGTCTCAACGCCAGGACATTCTCCATATTCCGGGTGCCCAGCGGTGCGCGAGCCAAGCTGGCGGAAGTCTTTCAGCTCTGACATTGGCAAATCGTAGCCGGTGAGGTGCAACAGACTGTAAAGCAGCATGGAACCGTGACCGTTAGAGAGCACAAACCGATCCCGATTGGCCCACTTGGGATCAGCGGGGTTGTGCTGAAGGTGATCACACCATAGCGCCTCCCCGACATCTGCCAGCCCCATTGGTGCCCCCGGGTGACCAGAAGCCGCCGCTTGCACCGCATCCATTGAAAGAGCGCGGATCGCATTGGCTTTGTCTTGGCGAATTGATGTTGTCTTTGGCGCAGAGTTATCTGTTGTCATGATCCAGTGTGATCGCCGCATGCTTAGTGCCGCAACCTACAGTCCTCGC
>CALHVX010000121.1 GCA_938036875.1 uncultured Pseudomonadales bacterium | reverse complement strand
TGCCTGCAACTCGCTAGGTTCCCCTATCGCAGGCCGGTTTGTGTTTGAGTTTCGCAATGGTGAAGTCACCAACTTGCCCGTTGTTGGTGTGAGTGAGCCGGCTACTGGTTTGCTGATGCTGTTGGGCCTGTTAGGTCTTGCACCTCTGCGACGACGATTGGCTGCAAAGTAGTACCCTAAGCTGTCGGTTGATGCCACGCCCGTGGCTCAACCGGCCTTAGAGCTTCAACTAAGCTTGATGCGTATCTATACGCAGTTCACCCTCTAAAGTGCGATGCACAGGGCATCGATCAGCAATTTGCATCAATCGTGCTCGCTGTTTCTCATCTAGCGGACCCACCAGCGTGATGCTTCGGCTCAGCACATCCACTTTGGTTGGTTTGTCATCGCAGTCCTCACAATCTTTGGCGTGTTCTCTTGAATGCTCAAGCTGTACCCGTACGTCCTCTAGCGGCCATTTCTTGCGATTTGCGTACATGCGGATGGTCATGGAGGTACAAGTGCCTAGCGAGGCTAACAAGTGTTCGTAAGGATCTGGCCCAAGGTTATCGCCACCCATAGGTTTAGGTTCATCCGAAAGCCAAGCGTGGTCGTCTGTGGCTACCTCTCGCAAGAATCGTTGATTACCTTCGCCGACAAAAACCTGGCCGCCGGGTACTTCGGTTTTCGCGTTAGGTACCTCTGGTTCTTTCGCCACAATATGTCGACCCACCCAAGAGGAGATGGTGTCTGCTACGTATTGCGCATCTTCTAGCTTGCTCACCAAGTGGTCAGCACCATCCAGCGAGATAAAACTCTTGGGGTGTTTGGCAGCGACGAATATCTCCCCAGCTTGACCAATATCCACAATGTTATCGAAAGGGGCATGCATGACTAACAGTGCCTTCTTCAATCGACCCATTTGCTGGGTTAGTGGTTGTTGGCGTAAATCTTCAACGAATTGTTTTTGTATCTGAAACTCTCGACCCGCTAGTGCCACCGTTGCCACACCATCGCGCTCAATCTTATCGAGTTGCCCGGCGAACTGTTTGATGAGGTGTTCTGGGTTGGCTGGTGAGCCGATGGTCACAATGGCGGTTGCTTCTGCAATCTGGGGTGCCGCCGCTAGAACGGCAGTACCTCCGAGGCTGTGACCGATCAAAAGTTGTGGTGCCGCAAACTCGGCACGCAGAAATTCGGCAGCGGCTAACAGGTCTTGTACGTTTGAGTGGAAGTTGCTGTTGGCAAAATCGCCCTCAGAGCTACCCAACCCGGTGAAGTCAAATCGCAATACCGCAATCCCTTTGGCGGCTAAGGTGCGTGATATCCGGCTGGCAGCGGCATTGTCTTTGCCACAGGTGAAGCAGTGCGCAAACAAGGCAAAGGCACGGGCCTGAGTGTCGGGTAGCTCTAGCGATGCGCTTAGCTGTTCACCTGCCTGGTTAGCAAAGGTGATCCGTTGTCGTTTGGGCATGGCATAAGCTCCGTTGGGGTTTAAGAGCGCATTATGGAGGATGCGCTGGACTTTTGCTTTCTCTCGAGAGAGTGGGTTATGGTTTGGAGGCTCAGCGGTAGCCGCTGGAACTGAATAGGGAGAAGCTAGTTGAGTACCCCGGCTGTCGGAACGCTTACTTGGCGTATACGCACCATGTTTGCTGTAGGGCAAATTCCTGAAGGTATACAAACCACCTCGTTTGGCTTTTTTCTTCTGTTTTTCTACAACCAGGTGCTTGGGCTCTCTGGGTTCCTGGCCAGCATGGCGATTGTTATTGCGATTGTTGTGGATGCAATAGGCGACCCGATCATCGGGACTTGGTCCGACGGTGTCCGTAGCCGCTGGGGGCGACGTCACCCCTTTATGTACGCCGGCGCTATCCCCTTTGCGCTCTGCTTCTACTTGTTGTTTTCACCACCATCCGGCATGAGCGAGATGCAAGTCTTTGCCTGGCTGATTGTCTTCTCGGTGCTGATGCGAACCACCCAGTCAATCTACTCCATTCCGCATACTTCGCTTACGGCTGAGCTGTCTAACGATTATCAAGAGCGAACACTGCTGTCGTCCATGCGCTCGGCCTTTCAATCCGTTGGCAACCTGATGGTGTTTTTGATCGGTTTGATGATATTTTTTGCCGCGACTCCCGAGTACCCAAATGGGCAATTGAATCCAGAAGCCTATCCCAAATTTGGGTTTGTGTTTGCTCTGATCATTTTTGTCGGCGTTATTCTCACTGCCTTAGGCACCCATAGTCACATCCCGTATTTGCCCCAGGCCGGTGTAGATATTAAGCGCTTTCGATTCAAACAAGTGCTTAGCGAAGCGTCGATGGCGTTCGGATTTCGATCCTTTAAATCCATTGTGTCAACGGCGGTGTTGTTTGGCATGACAATGGGAATGGTGTCGGCGCTATCGATCTATCTAGGAACGCTCTACTTTCAATTCAGTTTGGAGCAGATCGCTCTTAGTTTTCCCGCGTCAACTCTGGGTGGGTTTATTGGTGCAGCGTTGACCACACCTTTAGGACGTATTTTTAAAGAAAAGAAGACCTTGCTGATTGCCGGTCTGCTTTGGTACGCGGTGTGGAATACAGCACCGATTATTCTCAGCTTGTTAGGTTTGTTCCCGGCACCGGGGGAGCCTATTTTGTTCTATTTGGTGATGACCTCAAATGCGATCTGCGCCATGGGGATCGGTATGTTGACCGTTATGCTTTATTCGATGATTGCTGATGTAACAGACCAGCATGAAGAAAAGCACGGCAGTCGAAGCGAGGGCATCTACTTTGCGGCCTCATCTTTTGCTGCTAAAGCCATTGGTGGCTTTGGAGTAGTAATCTCGGGAGTAGTAGTGGATCTGGCTGGGATTCAACGCAATGCAACCGTTGAGACCATCGATCCGGAATCACTGCGGACGTTGGCTATGGCGATGGGTCCGGGCGTGTTGATCTTAATTGGTATTACGGCATTAGCCGCTAGTTTCTATGATCTGACCAGTGCTGAGCACAAGCGGGTTAGCGCGCGGATAGCGGCGGCGAGTTAGTGTTATTTCGGTTATGCAAACTAACATTGATCTAGAACAAGCCCTGCTAGCTAAGGCAACCAGCCTATTGCCGATGCTAAGCTCGCGCCGCCGAGAGATCGACGAGGCTCGACACTTGCCCCAGGACATCGCCGAGGCGATGGCAAGCTTCGGTTTCTATCGGTTGGTTACGCCAACGGCATTGGGTGGCTTGGGCATGTCACCACGCCTGTTTTGCGAGGTCTGCGAGATCCTAGGGTCCGCGAGCGGAGCTGCCGGATGGTGTGTGTTTATTGGCGCCACCAGCCAGTACCTCTTTGGTGCGCTGCCTAAACCCCAGCTTGATGCCATGCTCAGCAATCCTAACGTGATCACTTCAGGTGTCTTTGCGGATAGTGGAACGGCGCTCTATAGCGAGCGCGACGGTCAGGCCGGATATCTGATCAATGGACATTGGCGCTTCGGGTCCGGCTGTCAAAACGCGGAGTGGATATCCGGGGGCATCCACGAGGTGGATGTGGACGGTGCTCCAGTAACACGCGAGCAGCCTTTGTCTCGGGTTTTCTTCCAACCCAACGAAATTGAATTTGTTGATAACTGGCATGTCTCTGGGCTGCGCGGTACGGGCTCCTGTGACTATCGTGTTGAAGGTGTCTGGGTCCCACAAGCGCGTTTATCAACCAGCATTGAACATACCAAGTGGGTGACGGAACCCATCTACCAGTTTCCGCGTTTTGGGCTTCTCTCGATTCCTTGCGGTGCCATTGCGCTGGGCATGGCCCAAGCCAGCATCGACGAGATTATCACCATAGCCAAAGAAAAGACGCCCACAGGAAGTCGGCGTACTTTAGCCATGCGACCAACCTTGCATCGTGACATCGCCATCCATGAGGTAGCGCTGCGCGCGGCTAGGGAACTGTTATACCGAACCATCGACGATGCTTGGGCTTTGGCTCAGACCGAAAGCGAAAGCTTGGAAGAGCGGCGTCAGCTGCGCACCGCCAATAACCATGCAGTGACTACTGCGGTAGGGGTGATCGATCGGCTCTACACCGTTGCGGGAGGCAGCTCGATCTACGAGACGTCGTGCCTGCAGCAACACTTTCGAGACATTCACGTGGTGTCACAACATATGATGGTGGCAGAGCCGGTGATGGAACTTGCTGGGCGTGTGTTGTTGGAGCTAGATGATTCAGCTCCCGGTCTTTAGTTCTTGAGGTATGCCAAGCGTGTTCGTTAGCCGTGCGCCTAGGAACGACGCACGGTCAACTAGGGGCTAGGTTAGTCAGCAACCCAAGCCGCATGAAACCCATGAGGCACACGTTGCGGAATTTTGATTCGCGCAACCGGCTCCGCCTCAAAGTTCTTGGCATCGATGATGTGGCACTCGCTGGTTTCTGACGTCTTGTCGTAAACAAAGCAAATCACATAGCCATCGTCTTCAGAGGTTGGGTTAGGGCGGGGCGCAAAGATAGCCTCGCCAGATTCGCAGTCATCCCCAAACTTATGGACTTGAATCTCGCCGGTTTCGTTGTCGTATTTCATCTCACCGTCGAACACAGGCATGTCGGTGACGCGGAATCGGGCGGCGTAGGTGTAGCGGTTCTTGTAGCCAACTAGATCTTCACGAATACGTGGGAAATCGCAGTAATACTCTCGGTCGATGGCTTTGGACGCCACGGCACCGGTCTGCATGTTGAAGCGCCACTCGTGGAGCTGCCCCAATTGCTCGCGAACATCCGCACCTTCGCTGCTTTCGATACCACCGCGATTGGAGCGGCAAGCTTGAAAAACCACTTCATCACCTTCTTCCCAAGCGTTTGCGACGTGAAAGAGAAAACTCTCTTCGATGTCGAACCAACGGATGGATGTGTCGTCACCAGTTCTTGGCACAATGCCAATGCGGCAACCGTTGTCTGGGTCCCAGCCAACGAGCCCGCCTCCTGACATCATTTTTTCAAAGTCGAAGGTCAGCGGCAGGTCGGGGAAGATAGTGTAATTTTCGGTGATGGCACAGTCGTGCATCATGACCGCTTTTGGAATTTCAATTTCTGTGGTGTGCGAAGCGCGACCCTTAGTGTCAACCACAGAATAGGTTAAGAAGGGCGGGGTGATGCCGTAGCCGAAGGTCATCATTTCACCCGACTTTGCATCCACTTTGGGGTGGGCGGTAAACGCGTGGGTTAGCGTACCTTCAAAATCGTGCTCGCCTTGGGTTTCTAGGTCAGGCAACGAAATTCGGTACGGCGTGCCGCCTTCCATCATGGCAAAGAGCTGGTTGTTGTGGAATACCATGGCCGTGTTACCAGTGTTTTTACCTACGGGCATCTCACCCTTAGCTAGGTAGTCACCAAACATGTTGATACCGGGGTAGACCCATTCACCTTTTTCCCGCTCCTCTTTGAGCCCGGGTGATTGGATGAACTTGTTGCGATAGGTAGCGGTGCCGTTGGAAAGATGAACGCCGTGGATCATGCCATCACCATCGAAGATGTGGTAACGGTCGGTGTCTGGCACGTAGTAAGGGTTGGGGCCAACACGGAGGAAGTTGCCAGCGATGTCCTTTGGGATCTCGCCGATCACCTCTAGGTTGCTGGCCGTAATCTCGTCGAATACCGGAGCATTGTTACCGGTGAGGTGGGGATTATTGGTCTCGACTGCTGATATCGCTTCTGACATATCAATTCCTGTTATCTCGTGAGCTCTTTGGTTGCCCCTGACGTTATCACAGTCCTTACCAGCATTTTAGTGGGGGCTCAGCCCAGCATCCCTGTTAAGGTCCTGTCTGACATTTTCAAATTTTCTTGAAGGAAGAACGCAGTGACGACAGACGAATTACGCTACGACGGCCAAGTTGCCTTGATCACGGGCTCGGGCCGGGGCCTAGGCCGAGAGCATGCTTTGCTGCTCGCTTCACGGGGCTGCAAGGTCATTGTTAATGATCTGGGTAAAGCTTACGACGGGTCTGGCAATGCCCAGTCGCAGGTGGCTGATGAGGTGGTGGCAGAGATTAAAGCGGCCGGTGGGGAGGCTGTTGCGAACTACGATTCCGTGGAAGACGGGGAGGCCATTGTTAAGGCGGGCATGGAAGCCTTTGGTCGCATCGATATTGTGGTCAACAACGCGGGCATCATCACCCCAGAGACCTGGAGCGAGCTCACGCTTGAGTCCTGGAAGAAAACCATTGATGTAAACCTAACCGGTGTCTTTTCGGTGATGAAGGCCGCTTGGCCAGTATTGGTTGAGCAAAAATATGGTCGTTGCGTGGTCACTGCATCACCGGCGCTTTATGGGGCTGGTGTAGCGGCTTACGCCGCTAGCAAGGCTGGGGTGATTGGCTTGGCTAACTCCTTGCAGTTTGAGGCGCGTAAGTTGCATCTGGATATCAAGTGCAACGTGCTGGTGCCACAAGCGAACACACGTATGGTGCAGGACCTTAACGCCAACATCTCGGCTAGCCGCGTTGCAAAAGGTAAGTCCGAGCTGAAGAGTGCACCGGTTGAGATTTTGAACCGCATGGGGCCCGAAAAAGTTTCCGCCATGGTGGCTTGGCTTGCACACTCCCAATGTCAATCGGAAGCCAAGGTGTTTGAAGCGGGTGCGGGTTATTTTGCGCAGATCAACTGGGCAAGGTCGGCCCCGTTGTTTGCAACGGAAAAAGACGGAGTAGAAGGCGCGCCGTTACCAGAGCATATTCGGGATGGACAAGACACTTTGCATGATTACGCCAATGGCGATATGCCTCGATCCGGTGACGGAGCAATGGGTTCACCTAATGCGCTTGAGTGGGTGTTTGGGCACCTCAAAAGCAAGCCATAAAGGCATGTAAGTTTGCTTGAAACGTAACATATTTGCGCAAGTTGGCGGCTTGTAAGGTAGCCGTTTCAATTCCGTGATTAGTGCTCATACTTTTGGGGAGAGGGTTGCTGCAGAATTAGTACCAGTAGAAACAAGTTAACTTCAGTGGTCGCACGGATTCCGACACTCAAGTGATGTTTCAAGTTGATCACTCATTCTGGAATCCTTATGAACAAGACCGCATCGTTATCTATTGGTTTGGTACTCGCATTGGCGAGTGCTACCGCCTCTGCCACCATCATTTCCTTTACCGATAGCATCAAGCGTGGTGCCGCTCATAACACCACCATTGATGGTGGTCAGTATTTGCTTCGGGGTAACAACCTCGGTGAGTACGACACGGCAACCAACACCTATCGAGCGAAGTTGCGCAACACGGCCAGTGGTGTTAACTGGAACCTTAAGCTTAGGGTTGATGGCATAACCAGTACCTTCGCTGCGGGTCATAATCCACGCTGCCCGCGAACCGAGCTTAACTGTGATACCTCGGGCTGGCTGCATTTTGAAGAAGACGCCGGCAAGACCAGTGTGCTGACCCAAAGTGGTGGCTTGGCTCGATACGTTTTAGATTTGGGTTGGGGGCAGTACGGGCACAACGCTGGTGGTCATTGGGTTACCGCTCAAGATGGCAACGCGGCAGGCTTCTGGATTAAAGAGTGGACCTACCAAGAGCGTTCTTCTAGAAACGTTCGGTGGAATGATGTGAGCACAACTAGCCGCGCCGGTACCGGTGGCGATGTTAACGTCTATGAAGTCCCAGAGCCTGGCATGTTGGGTTTGCTCGGTTTGGGTTTGGGTTTGATGCTGCGACGTAGAATGGTCAAGCGCTAACGGGTCAACACTAGAACCCCAAGCCCCCAGAAATTTCCTGGGGGCCGTGAAGCCACTCAGTTTGCACAGGTTCTTGTGCTGGCGGGTGGCTTTTTTTTGCTTGAATCGTGCTCATCTACAACCCCCGTTTTATTCCTGCCCCTAACTTCAATGAGCGTTAAACTAGGCCCTTGATAATCCCAGCGTGCCACCTAGATGACCGAATTGAACGAAACACGATCCTTTGCAAAAGACCGTATCAAGGTGCTGCTTTTGGAGGGCATCCATGAAAGTGCCGCAGAGCAATTGCGCGAGCATGGGTACACCAACCTAGTGGAAGCCAAAACGGCGCTGCAAGGGGATGCGCTTGCCAGCGCTTTGGAAGATGTGCACATTTTAGGTATTCGCTCGCGTACTCAGCTAACCGAAGTGGTGCTCAAGCAAGCCCCGCGACTGATGGCGGTGGGCTGTTTTTGTATCGGCACCAACCAAGTGCAGCTGGACGCAGCGCGGCGAGAAGGTATCCCGGTGTTCAACGCGCCTTACTCCAACACCCGCAGTGTGGCGGAGCTAGTGCTGGCGGAAATGATTTTGCTGCTGCGACGGGTGCCTGAGCGTTCCATGCAGATGCACAGGTCTCAGTGGCAAAAATCCGCGGCTTCATCCTTTGAGGTTCGAGGGAAAACACTTGGGGTGGTGGGTTACGGCAACATTGGTGCCCAGCTTGGGGTGCTTGCGGAAGCCTTGGGTATGAAGGTGCGTTTCTATGATGTGGTTAAGCGGCTGAAGCTGGGGAATGCTGATCAGGTGGATAGTTTGCACGAGCTGCTGGGAGAGGCCGACATCGTCTCTCTACACGTGCCGTCTACCCCGCAAACGGCCAATTTGATTACGGCTACCGAGATTGCCGCGATGAAGCCGGGTGCGGTGCTGATTAATGCGTCGCGTGGCAATGTGGTGGATATCGATGCGCTGGCCAGCGCGCTGCGTGCTGGACATCTGCAGGGTGCAGCCATTGATGTGTTTCCAGAAGAGCCGAAGTCCAACGACGAACCTTTTGCATCTCCCTTAATTGGCATCGACAACGTCATCCTTACCCCGCACGTGGGCGGCAGTACGCTGGAAGCTCAAGAGAGCATTGGTATTGAGGTGGCGGAGAAGTTGGTGCGTTACAGCGACAACGGGTCTTCACTGAGCTCCGTCAACTTCCCCGAGGTGGCGTTGCCGGAACATGAGGGCAAACACCGCCTGCTACATATCCACGAGAACCGGCCTGGCGTGATGAGCCACATCAACCAGGTGTTCTCAGAAGCGGGGTTGAACATCGCCGCGCAGTATCTGCAGACTCGAGACGATGTGGGGTACGTGGTGATGGACATTGATAGCGATCATTCCGAACGTGGTCTGACGGCTTTGCGTACGGTGCCGGGCACAATCAAGACACGGGTGCTGTTCTAGATAGCTGAATGGCGGTAGCTGCAGGGGGTCAGAGCCAGGTGCCAGAGTCATTCGCAGCAGCCGTTGTTGCTACGTATGACTCTGGTACCTGGCTCTGACCCCTGGCTCCGACCCCCTATTGCTCTTATGACTAAACGTGTTCGCTTATCACCCCACGATCGAAGGATGCAGCTGCTCGATTGTGCAGGCCGCATCTTGTTGGATCATGGGCTGTCTAAATTCACGATCGATGCGTTGGCAAAAGAAGCAACAGTCAGCACGCCTTTGGTTTATAAGTATTTTGATACCCGAATTGAAATTCTCCAGGCTTTGCTTGTTCGGGAGAGTGAGCAGTTTGCGGCTAAGTTGAGAGATTTGTTGGATCGCTCAACGGGCTATGCGGAAATTGTACGTCTGTTTGTGACCTTGAACTTTGATACGGCAAGAAGCGGCAGTTTGCTCAAGGTCCTACTCAGCCAGCCGGATGTAAGGAAAGGCCTGGACTCAACAGAATTTGACTGGGTCAACCAGGTGCTCTTTGAAAAAACGGCGCAAGAGTTTGGGCTTACTTTTGCTCAAGCAAAGCAGGTTGTGCCTATGGGTTCAGCGGCGTCATTAACGGCGGCGGAACGTTTTAGTCGTAAGGGTGGTGATCGTGAGCAAACGATTGACGACACCGTAAAGTTCATCCTTGGTGCGTTCCGCGCGGTGAGTGCTAACTCCGCGCAGGGCTAGATCTAAAATCCGATGTAGTCTTCGTAGTTCTTGCTGTAGAACCGGTCGAGTTCATCTGGTGTTGCGCTAACCGCATCTAGGCTCTTTTCAAAAGCGCCAAAGGGGTCTTTCCCACCTTCAGGATGCGGATAATCGGTGTTAAACATCAAGATATCTTTGCCGACGTTTTTCAAGATCCAACCTGTGTTTTCCGTGTGCAGCGGACCAACTCGAATCTGGCGCTGGAAATATTCTGAGGGCTTGAGGGTGAGCTTCTTCAAGTTCTGATCAAACTTGCCCAGCAGCGAGACACCCATATCCAAATTCATTAGGGATGCTGGTACCCAGTTTGCACCCAACTCGATGATACCGACCTTTAGCTTTGGAAAACGCTCGAGCACGCCGTCGTAGATCATGCAGGTTATCCAACGTTCAATGGTGTGATGGATAACGGGTAGGTCTTTTGGTTTGGTGGTTTCTATGTTGCCAATGTTGCCTTTCAGCACCCGTTCCACACCGGTGTTCATGTAGGCCGAGGGCATGTTTTGGCCACTGCCGATGTGTAGGGTCACTGGAACGCCTGCTTCTTCCATCATGGCCCATAGCGGATCGTAGGCAATGTGAGAGGGTGCGCGCCCATCAACGGCATCCGATGCAATCCAGATGGCGTTGATGCCGAGCTCAAGAGCCAGTTGTAGTGAGGTTTGTGCTCGCTGAGGATCTCTTAACGACAGATAGCCAACGGCATGCAAACGCTTGTCGTCGGCGCAAAAGTCGGCCATCCCTCGGTTAAGGGCATCGCAGCCACCGTAGACCACTTCAATATCTTTGGACCGTGCGAAGCGTCCAGCACCGACGGATGGGAAGATGAGCTGGGAGCTAACGCCCATGATTTCAACGGCGTCGCTGCGCTCTTTTTTTTCTACCGCGCCGTAAGCGCTCCACATATTGCGCTTGCCCGGGTGCGCAAACAGGTCAGATTTAAGCGCCTCCGTAAGCTCTGGATCTTCACCGGCCAGCCGCTTGTCTGCTGCTTCCATAATCGGATCAAGGGCCTTCATATTGAGGTCAAAAACCCCTGTCTCTAGATTGTCTTTGACGTAATCAGAGGCGTAACTTTCCAGCCAACCACGGCTTTCAATGATATGGCTGTCAGCATCATGGATAGTGCGACCTTCGCGATGGGACATGGTGGGCTCCTGTTAAGGGCGGTTATTTGGTCAGTTAAGAATTATTATAGTCATTGTATAATAGTGTTGGGGTCAGAGCCAGGTGCCAGGGTAATCGCTTGTTCTCCTGCCTCAGAAGTTGGCTCTGGCACTTGGCTCTGACCCTAGAATTCCGCTGCAGGGCGGCTTTGATCGCAGCTGTCTGAACTACGTGCGATGATACTTTTAGAGCACAAACGAGGCGCATTTATGGAGCAACGATAACTGGGGCAGCTAGGTACACCAATCTAGTAGCGTTCAGCCCAGTGGGTCGTTCATTGCTAACCGACCACCGGATTGATTACCAAGCGTGCCAAGGGCTAGCTTTTTTAAAGGTAAACCCACGTTTTCGGGCGGACAATTTAGAGCGGAACCTAGCACTTGTTGAGCAGTTCAAGCGCTTGGCAGCTTAGATGAGTGTACCCACAGGCGGCCTGGCGATTGCTTGGTTGCTGGCCCAGGGTGATGACGTCATCCCCATCCCAGGTTCTCGATCCGTTGAGCATCTCGATGAATTAGTCGCAGGTGTAAGCCTGAAACTAACAGCGGGGGATCTGGCACATATCGAAAAAGTGTTACCTGTGGGTTGGTGCCATGGGGATCGCTACACATCTGACCAATGGAAGGGGCCAGAGCGTTTCTGCTAGGCAACTTGGTGTTGAGTCTAAGGTCTGACTTGACTCGGACCGCTTCTTAATCCTCACTTGGGGGCAAACTAACGATATGGGAGATAAGCATGAGTGTAGACGGAAAGGTAGCCATCATAACGGGCGCAGGCGGTGGATTGGGTAAGGAGCACGCGCTGCTGCTTTCTCAGCACGGAGCCAAGATTGTAGTGAATGACCTCGGTGGCAGCGTTGATGGTTCTGGCAAGAGTGATGCAGCTGATGAAGTGGTAGAAGAGATTCGCGCCGCGGGTGGCACAGCAGTTGCTAACAAAGATTCGGTCTCTGATCGCGCCGGTGCTAAGCGTATCGTCGAAACTGCGGTAAAAGAGTTTGGCACGGTTGATATTCTGGTAAACAACGCCGGCATCCTGCGCGACAAGTCGTTTAAGAAAATGACTCTAGACGAATGGGACATGGTGATTAACGTTCACCTAAATGGATCTGCTTATGTCACCTGGCATGCGTGGCCGATCATGTACGAAAAAAATTACGGGCGAATTATTTTCACCTCTTCTGTTTCCGGAATACTGGGTTCCTTTGGTCAAGCCAACTACGGCGCCGCCAAGATGGGTATGGTGGGTTTGATGAACAACCTATCGCGTGAAGGTGCATCACACAACGTCCGCACTAATTGTCTTTCACCTGGTGCAGCAACGCGCATGACGGCTGGGGTGCCCGGTAGCACCATTGATATGGACAATATCGAAGAAGGCCGAGGGCCCTCAGTGGTCAGCCCAGCGGTGTTGTACATGGCGTCGGAAGATGCGCCAAACGGCCGGATTATTCAGGCGGCAAGCGGTCGTTTTGCCAGCGACCAAGTTTATGCCAATACAGGTATTGATCTGGGTGCGCATGTTACCGGGGAAGATTTCATTGCGAATGCAGAAGCCGCGCTCGATATGACGGATGCAGAACCTAAGACAACCTTCTGGCGTTAAGTGTTGGGGTCAGGGCCTAGTGCCAGGGTCAAGTGCCAGGGTCATCCCACAGGGGGTGACCTAAACGACTCGCTCAAACTCTGGTTATTAGCCCACGTAGGTTTGCGGGTCCACGGGGCAGCATGACAAGCGTCATGTTGTCTCCGGAGTTCGAACTTGCCACGTCCCCCCAGATTTTGCCCGCCCGGCTATGCTGTGCACGTGGTCCAGCGTGGTAACAATCGGCAGACCTGTTTCACTTGCGATGGTGACATGGCTGCTTATGCGCATTGGCTGCACGAAGGCGCGAAAAAATATGCGGTAGCCGTTCACGCTTGGGTGTTCATGACCAATCATGTGCACTTGCTCCTTACGCCTTCTGAATCAGGGGGTATTTCCCGCTTGATGCAATATATGGGGCGTCAATATGTGCAACCGTTCAACTACAAACGGGGTAGAACAGGCACGCTTTTTGAGGGTCGCTTCAGGTCATCCCTGGTTCAAGACAGTGTTTATTTGCTTAATTGCATTCGCTACATTGAGCTCAATCCCGTTCGAGCTGGAATGACCTCCAATCCCGGTGGTTACCATTGGTCCAGCTATAAGTCTCACGCGTTTGGCCAATCAATCAGCATGTGGCAACCGCATGTTGAGTATTTGAAGTTGGGTGAGACCGCAGCTGCGCGTCAGAAGAGTTATCGTCATAATGTCAGTATGAAGCTATCGATTGAGGTAACCCATAAGATTCGACACTGTCTTAACGCCGGTCATGTCCTTGGGAATGATGCCTTTCGTGATCAGATCGAGGCGCTGCGTAATTGACTCTGTCACTTGACCCTGGCACCTGGCCCTGACCCCAATACTGCTAACATTCGGACCCTTGGATATTTGATAGGAGAAACACATGGATTTAGGTCTTAAGGGCGCCCGAGCCGTCATTTCTGGCGGCAGCCAGGGTATAGGTCTTGCGGTTGCCAAAGAGTTAATGAACGAAGGGGCGACCGTGCAAATCGCAGCGCGCAACAAAGATACGCTGGATGCGGCGGTAGCTGAATTGAGTGCGCTTGGCACCGCCAGCGGTTTTGTCTGTGATGTGGCGGATTACGATGCCACAGTAGCCTGGATGCGCAGCGCGGCAGAAGCCATGGGTGGTCTGGATATTGTTGTGCACAACGCCACAGCCAGCGGTCAACCGGATGACGGGCCGGATTCCTGGCGTCGCAACTTTGAGGTTGACGTGCTTGGGATGGTTGGCATGAGCGAAGGCGCACTGCCATTTCTTGAGAAGTCTGACCGCGCGGTGATGATACAGATTGCATCAATTACCGGTGTTGAGCATCACGACGTACCGATCAGTCCAAGTTATGGCGCAATGAAAGCTGCTTCCATTCGACACATGGCTCAGCGTGCGTTGCAGTGGGGTGAAAAAGGCATTCGCGCCAATACCGTGGCTCCGGGTCCTATCTATATAGATGGCGGAGCTTGGAACAACATCAAAGACAATATGACCCCATTGTATGAGCGCGACCGCGACCAGCATCCGACAAAACGTATGGGTACGGCGGAAGAAGTAGCGCGGGTTGTTGCGTTTCTAGCTAGCCCGGCAGCCAGCTGGGTTAACGGCAGCACCGTACGAGTTGATGGGGCCTTTTGTCGAGGTGTTGATTTCTAGAGTTTGCATAACTCGGTCCGCAGGCCGGTGGCATGGTCGGCCAGTGATATCTCTTGAAAACCCTAGCCGGACTGGCGAAACTGAGCCTAAATGCGAGGGACGGACATATGCCAACGTGTAAACAAATCGGCAAGACTGGTCAATGGGGCCGATTATGGGCCTGCTTGCTGCTTCTGTTGTCGTGTTCACTAGTGTTCTTTCCTGCATTGGCAGCCGATACAGCAAGCGTAAAGCAGAGCATTCCCCCTTCCATGGCCAACGCTCTTTTGGCTATGAATCTAGACAAATCTCAGCGCAAAGCCTTTGGTGCCGAGATGCAAGATTTCACCCAGAAGCTCCAGGCCACGGTCAATCGCATAACAAAAAGTCGCCGGGCGGATAAACCTCGCCTTATCAAAAGCAAAACGCGAATGCTGCTGAAGCGTTTAGACAAATCGATGAAAAAAATCCTACGTGCGGATCAATGGGACGCCTATTTGGCCTATAAAGCACTGTATACAAAGGGCTCGAAAAAACCGCCGGCCGATACTTGTGAACAGTTCGAGGGCGAGGAGACACCCCCGGAGTGTCGCGTCCGTAGGAATTTTTGAGCCTGTAACCATTCGCGCCGAAGTCGATACTTCGCTTGGCCCGCCGAACATCACGAGTGGTAGCCCGTTGGCGGCAGAGAGCGATGCACAGTTATACCCCGGACCTTAGTTGCGGTCATTGATTCAGTAACCAGAAGATATTAATGTAGAACATTATTATTTGTTGCCGTTGCTGTTTAACCTAGCCAATACCCATATCCACCCGAGTAAAGCCCTTGCAAAAACCTATGAAAAAACCCATGAAAAAGCTCATGAAGGTACTGGTGTTGCTGCCAGCTGTGTTGTTTATCACTATGGGTTTGCGCTGGCTGGTAAATCCCGGTGGTATTGCACCAGAGTTAGGTATGTCGCTCGAGCGAGGGTTAGGCCTTAGTTCGCAGGTTGGAGACCTGGCTGCGTTTTTTCTAACCTCGGGTTCTTGCGTATTGTTTGCTCTGGTCACTGGGCGTCGGCTCTGGTACTACCCACCCATAATGTTGTTGCTGTTAGCAGCAACCGGTCGCTTGATTGCATGGGCCATCCATGGTGCGGCGTTTACGGGCAGCATGATTGCATTTGAGGTTGTAGTTGCAGTTTTGTTGCTAGCCGCGTCTCGATGGTTGCCGGAGAGGGACTGAGCCGGTGGGTTTGTTCTTTGCTGCAAGCAGACTTAGATGTGGGTTTGGATCCAGGCGTGCTGCACAGGCGCTAGCTATTGCTTCCCTTATAGGTGTCAGCCCGTTCGCTATGGCAGTGGATGCGTTTGTAGAGGAGGCTCCGCGCCCAAATATAGTTTTCATCCTCGCTGACGATTTGGGCTTTTCGGATATTGAACCCTACGGGAGTGAGGTGAGCACACCGACGCTGTCGGTGTTAGCGAACAACGGCATTCGTTTCACCAATTTCCATACCGCCGCCAATTGCGCACCTGCACGAGCCATGTTGCTAACCGGGGTGAGCAACCATTTAGCTGGGGTGCCCAACATTCCGGAGATGTTGTCGCCGGAACAACGTGAGCAAGACAATTATCAAGGGGTGTTGGGTAGCAATGTAGTGACGGTAGCTACCCTGTTGGAGGATGCGGGCTATCACACCTACATGGCGGGCAAATGGCACCTTGGCGCAACGCCGGATAAACGCCCCAGCCGCCGTGGTTTTGAACGTACGGTAGCGCTAATGGACTCGGGCGCAGACAACTGGGAGCAACGTCCCTACTTACCCATATATAAAGAAGCCAACTGGTTTGCCGATGGTGAGCGTTACCAATTGCCGGAAGATTTCTACTCCTCTCGCTTTCTCATTGATAAAACCATTGAGTTTGTTGGCAGCAACTTAGAAGACGGCAAACCTTTCTTTGCCTACGTACCTTTTCAGGCGGTACATATCCCGGTGCAGGCCCCTCAGGAATTCATCGACCACTACATGAGCGCTTACGACGACGGCTGGGAGACGTTGCGTAAACAACGTGCAGAGCGGGCGATGCAGTTGGGCATAGTGCCGAAAGCAACAGAGATGGTCGAAATGACGAGTACCAAAGATTGGGCCGCGCTTAGTCCGGAACGTAAGCTTTATGAAGCCAAACGCATGGCTGTCTATGCGGGCATGATTGAGGCAATGGATTTTCACATCGGTCGCCTGGTGGCCTACTTAAAAGATCAGGGTGTTTATGAGAACACCATCTTCATTATGACCTCCGACAACGGAGCGGAAGCCAGCGGACCAGATGATCCACACCAGTTTCCTAATGGTCGTGTGGCCCAAAGCTTGGGTTATCACCAGGACTATGATCGGCTTGGCTTGAAAGGTAGTTACGGCTCTATTGGTCCGAGCTTTGCGAGTGCGGCAGCTAGCCCGCTCGCTTTCTATAAATTCTATGCTGGTGAAGGCGGTATGCGCGTGCCGTTGATTGTGGCTGGTGCGCCGGTTGTTCAGACAAACGCTATTACTCATGCGTTCGCTTGGGCTACGGATATCACTCCCACGGTGCTGGCGCTGGCCGGAGTCGAACCGCCGGGTAATCGCTACGCTGGCAAGCCGGTATTACCTATCAGCGGCAAGAATTTGGTGCCGCTGCTTAGTGGCGCAACAAATCGGATATACGGTCCGAATGATAGCGTGGGCTACGAGCTAACCGGTCATGCTGCGTTTTTTCAGGGTGACTACAAACTCGTGCGGAACCTTCCGCCCATGGGTGACGGGCAATGGCGCTTGTATAACATTGTGGTCGACCCGGGCGAAGTAGAGGATCTCAGCGAAGCACAAGCCGAAAGGTTCCAACGCCTGTTGGCGGGCTACGCACAATTTGAAAAAGATAATCGTGTCATGCCGCTGCCTGAAGGCTATTCCCAGGCAGGGCAGTTGATGTCTAACTTTTTCGCGGAACGCACTCGAACTGGGCTGATTGTTTTTTTGCTCACACTGCTTGTGTTGGTGCCGTTTTATGTGGTCTATGTGGCCAGGAAAGGCCGGGAGTGATGGGGTCAGAGCCAAGTGCCAGAGTCATCGATAGCGG
>CALHVX010000120.1 GCA_938036875.1 uncultured Pseudomonadales bacterium | reverse complement strand
AACAGAGATGGTTCTATTAGCGGTCACCCCGTCGATCACCTGGCGATTGTTCTCACGCACATAGTTGGGATTGATCTGCACCAGCGCAGCGGTCACATCTTTACGGTCCACCTTTAGCGATTTGGTGAGCTTTAAAACCCGAGCGGTGATTTGGTCCATCTCCTTTTTGAGCGCTGCAGCATCGCGACCTTGGCGGGTGACATTCAAGGTGAAGCGAGCAATATCCGGCTCAACCAGTACTTCACCTCGACCGGCTACGTGGATCCCTTGTTGATCTTGATTCATGGCAAAGCTCCCAGCAGAAAACGACAAGCAACCCAGCAATGCTAGGGCACAGACACCCAACCTTCTTGTACTCACAACCATCCTCACCCAACCGCAATTTTGATCACTTAATGTACCCTACAAGGCTAAGATTTTGCAGAGCCTGCGACGCCGACCAACACTGGGATTTGTGTCTCTGGGGCAAGCCAACTACTCTAGTTGCATGCTCAACCCACAATCCAACCCACAACCAGTGAACGCCACCCCTTTTACCCGAATAGGCCTAATTGGAGACGTGCACGCAGAAGATGAGGCGCTGCAGCAGACCTTAGACTTCCTTCAAGACCAGCAACTGGATGCCATTTTATGTACCGGCGACATTGCCGACGGGTCCGGCGACATTAACCGGTGCTGCGAGCTCTTACAGCAACATGAGGTCATTACCGTACGCGGCAACCACGACCGCTGGCTGTTGAACGACAAAGTTCGGCACATCGAGAACGCACACTGTCGGACCGAGCTGACGTCAGAAAATCACGCATACCTTGAGGCACTTCCCACCAGTCTGACCTTTGCCACTAGTCACGGGCATGCCATGTTGTGCCACGGCGTCGTGGACGATGACCTGGCCAAAATTTGGCCCGGCAGCGAACGCATGCCGCCAGAACGCAGCGACAAGCTAGATACACTATTGGCGGACAACCAATACCATCTACTGCTAAACGGTCATATGCACTATCGAACCTTGGTCTACTTTGAGCAGCTCACCTTGCTTAACGCTGGCACCCTAAGGAACTTACATAAACCCGGCTTCAGCACTTTAGATTTTGCGCAGGACCAAGTCATCGCTTACGAGTTTGTCGAGCAACGCTGCGAGATGGTCCGTCAGTTCAATATAAAACCCCACGCACAAGACCAAGTGTGGGCCAACTCCGCCGCCTTTGACGGACAGTGGACACCCAAAGTGTTGTACGCCAGCACATGAAACGCGGGCTTGCCTTAGGTCTGGGCTGTTTGGTTCTGGTGTTGCTGTGCATCGCTTTATGGCTTGGTAAACAGCTCGCAGGTTCCGGCACCGGGCTTATGGCTAAACAGCTATGCTCTTTAGTTTTTGTCAGCGGTTTAGATGCAGACCTTGCGCGCCAACAACTGCTAGAGCCAGTCGCGGGCCCCTTGCAACGCCAGTTTCGACACAAAGTGCTAAGCGACCCACAAGGTGTTGAGGTCAGCGGACTAACCCAAGCGGCCACCGCGTTGTATCGGCAAGGCTATGGCTGCACGCTGTTACTGGATCAGGACCCAAGCGAACTGCAACCGCTAACCGAAGTAGTGACCGTTAACCGGCAAGTAGAAGGGGTTGATGTTCAAGTTCGTGAGCAACACTTTGACCCAAGCGCACTAGAAGAAGCACTGTCCCGCGCCTTCGATGAGCCTAATCCGGGCTTGCGACAAACCCTGGCCATTGCCGTACGCTACCAAGGCGCATTGATCGCCGAACGGTATGCTCCGAGTTTAGGACCCAACACTGCACTCCCCGGCTGGTCTATGGCAACCAGCGTTACCACTACTTTAGCCGGTCTGTTGGAACACAAGGGATTGGTAGCGGTTGCAGACAACGCGCTCTTCAACGACTGGTCTGCAACCGACAACCGCAGCAAGATTACGCTCGACCACTTACTGCGCATGACCAGCGGCATCGATCTAGAAGAAACGGGTTCTGGGTTGGATGACAACTCAACCATGCTGTTCCATAACAGCAATGCCGCGGCGTACGCGCTGAACCAAGGCATGCAAGATTTACCCGGTAAACACTGGCACTACAGCGGCGGCAGCACAATGCTTGCCGCTCACTACCTGACCCAAAAAGCCGGCGGCCCGGCGCCGATGTACACACAGATACGCGAGCTGTTCGATACGCTCGGCATGCATACGGCCGTGCTTGAACCTGATGCCAGCGGCACCTTCTTAGGCTCGAGCTTTATGCTGGCAAGCGCCAGAGACTGGAGCAAGTTGGGGCAACTGTATCTACAGCAAGGCATTTGGGCGCAAAAACGTTTGCTACCCGAAGGTTGGGTTGACTACGTCACCAGCAAAACTTCGGCCGCCGATCCGTATCAAGGATACGGCGCGGGGTTTTGGTTAACGGCAGACCCAGCTGTTTACCGCCAGCACAATGTACCCGCACTGCCACCCGGCTCCTTTAGTGCACGCGGCCGGTTAGGCCAAGCCATGCACATTGTGCCTAGTGAAGAGTTAGTCGTTGTTAGGATGGGCGCAACGCGCGAACAATGGGCATCCGGTGAGTGGGACCTTGTTGCCGAAATCCTTGCCGCTCGGCGCAACTAGCCAGCAAGGTAGATCCCTAAGTTAACTGGCGGCGTCTGAAAACTGACCTAGCTGTTCATGCAACTGCGAACCCAGCGCATCAAAGACCGCCTTGTAACGAACATTATTGCGCAGCTCTGGTCGCGCAATAATCCACACCTCTAACGCTACTCGAGATTCAGGCTTGTCGTCGATGGCCACCGCGTTTGTGCCTTCCACACAATATCTAGGCAAGCCGGCAATACCTAAACCTGCCAGCATTGCCGCACGCTGCCCCACCAACGAATCGCTTTTGAACGCAATTTGATCATCACTAAACGGCCAACCAATCGAGTGAGCTGCGGATTGGAAGTTATGTTGAGAGATGCCGTCAATAAACCGGTGCTGGGACACCGTATGATCGGTTAGCGGACCGACCTCCTCCAAATAGTTCGGTGTTGCAAAGGCAGCCATAGGCAGCTCGCCCACTCGACGCGCCACCAACTCCTGTTGGTTCGGCCGAGCAAGACGTATGGCAATGTCCGCATCACGCTGCAGCAGATTTAGGTTTTGGTTAGTCACGTTTAGCTCAACCGAGATGTTATCGGCCAACAGACTTTGACCGGGCTTGCCGTCAAGGCCAGGCGCCAATAGGTTTGGTACTAAATCGCAGAGCATATCGGCCACGGTGATTCGAACGACCGAGGGCGGCGCTACGCGCACGGCTTCAGACGCGGACTCAAAAGCTAAAGCGCTACGACGCATTTCTATCGCCGCATCGGTAAGCCGCTGCCCCGCCTCATTTAAGGTCAACCCGTGGGAGGTTCGGTCAAACAAGACCAAGCCCAAAGACTCTTCCAGCATTTGGATGTGCCTGGCCACCGTGGGGTGCGCAAACCCCAATTCCCGAGCGGCTGCCGCCAAGCTACCGCTGCGTACCACCGCATTGAAGGTTCTAACCAGGTTCCAATCTAGCCCGTCCGCTATCGCTGTAGCCATGCTGCCTCGGGGTGAAAATCTCTGAGAACCTTGTTCTACGTTACTTTGGTTCCCATTTCAAGCCCCATTCGTTACCTTAGGTAACACTTAATGAGCCAGGAAGCCCAAAAATGAATTCAAACACCCTGAAGCACAGCACTGCCGCTCTAGCCACCATCGCCCTAGGTATGGGCCTAGCAGCCACCGCCAACGCCAAACCCAGCAGCCAGTCAGAAATGAATGGCTACCAAACCTGCCTCGACGCCGCAGAGCGCGAAACCAAGGCCATGGACACCACACGCCACTACTTGCTGGAAAAAGATGCCGACGCCAAGCGCTACTACATCAATGCCTACCAATGGCAGAACGGCAAGCGCGTTGCCGTACGAGTGGCCTGCACCACGTCCACTAATGGTCGTACGCTGGCCGATATTGCAGTAGACGAAGGTCGCTACACCAACAGCAATGCACGAGTCACCATTGAAGTTGCAGGTAAGTAAATACTTACTAACCTTTTAAGCTAGCTGTGCCGGTGCAACTCCGGCAGTCTACCCTAGAGTCCGGGCATCACTACCCTCAGGCCCGGACTGAACGGCTAGCTTTTTGTTCTCCAAGCCTGCACGTCAACATCCAAAGGACTCAATACACCCAACCCCGGCTTGTTGAGCACGTGGGTGTAAATCTGGGTGGTCCTCACATCGCTATGCCCCAACAGCTCCTGCACGGTACGAATATCTTGCCCACCCTCAATAAGGTGAGTGGCAAAACTATGCCGCAGCGTGTGGGTTGTGACGCGCTTAGGAATGTTGGCCTTTTTGGCTGCACGACTCACCACTCGTTGAATGGTCTGCGGCCAAACGTGATGGCGACGCATTGTGCCTGGCGTGCGCGGGTCTTCACTTAACCGCTGAGCTGGAAACAGGTACTGCCAATTCGGATCCTTAGCAGCGCCTTTCAATTTTTTGCTCAACGCCTTTGGCAAGGCTACCGCACCATAACCCTGCCCCAAATCTTGTTGATGTTGCGCACCGACCAGTCGACACTGAGCCCGCAGCTGGTCCACCAAACTATTGGGTAAAATGGCCCGACGATCTTTACCGCCTTTACCATCGCGGATGAATATATAGCCGTTGGTAAACATAACGTCTAAAACTCTTAGCCTCACCACCTCCATCAATCGCATGCCCGCGCCATACATTAGGTGAACTAAAAGTTGATGCTCTGGGGGTATATTGGCAAACACTTGGCGCACCTCATGCTTAGTCAGCACTACGGGCAACCGCTTCGGCCGGTTGGCGCGAACCATCTCAGCGAGCCAAGGTAGGTCTTTTTTAAGGACTTTAGAATAGAGAAACAGCAGCGCAGCCAATGCTTGGTTTTGAGTTGCCGCGGTTACCTCGCGATTTACGGCTAGGTGCGTAAGGAAAGCCTCTAGCTCTGGTTTGCCGAGATCGGCTGGATGGGCTTTATTGTGAAAACGGATATAACGGCGCACCCATTGGATATAAGCTTTTTCTGTTGCGTAGGCATAGTGGTTTAAGCGCAACACGTCGCGCATGGTGGAAAGTAGTTGCGGTTTAGACATAGGATGACGGTGATATACAGCAAGTGCTAGTTTTTCACTGGCTGAGAAGCTGGTCTGTAGGGATTTTCGGGAGCAGGTGTAGGCTATGGATGATTATTTGAACACCCGTTGGGTTATTCCGTTATTTGAACAACTGCTGTTAACTAGGTGTTTAGCAGGCAGCGCCGATACTTAAATTAATTTAGGGACATGCCGTTATTGGTTAGCCTTCTCTCCGCCGCCCAGAACAGGGTGAGGTTTTGGTTTGGGCTAACCTTCGCACCCGGTTGATGGCATCCAACGAACACCACCCTGCAAATTGGACAGGCGCAGTTAGCTCATCCCGCCGCTTAACCGTCCATCATCATGGCGGTAGTACACCGACAAGACCAG
>CALHVX010000119.1 GCA_938036875.1 uncultured Pseudomonadales bacterium | reverse complement strand
GCTTCTGCCGCCGATTGCAAAGCATCTAGCGTTGTACGGATGCCACCGAAGGCGGAAATTTTGGCATCAAGCTCACCACGCTTCGCATCCAAACGAAGATCTGTGGATTCACGCTCCGCTGCCACAATCTTTTCGACCAATTCAGAGGTCAGCAAACCGGAACCTACGCCCAGCGATTGAATAGACGCCATGTCATCTCCCCTCTATTAGCTGTCAAAACCACAATATAAGATCAAACGTTGGTGTTGATTAAGTGGCCGGGCTCAATGCCTTGCGCCAGCCCTGACTTGTCTGCGTTGCTATTCGCATTCACCGTTGCATCCGAGTCTGCTGGCGGCGAGGCACCAGAATATTCGGAGTACTCCATATACTCTTCCAAATTTCGTGCCAACCTGATGACCACTTCAGAAGGTATCTGCCGAACCACCACATCTCTGGAACTATCGACCACTTTGACAACTGGCAAGCCTAGTTCCTGGTCCACAGAGAATCTAACCTCGCGTTTCTGCTGCTTGGCGTACTCGTTTACCTTGTCGGCAGCATCTTCTAACTGCTGACGATCCGCGGTAGCGGCAGCTTCAGGTCGTTGCGTTGCGTTGACCGGCAACGGCTTGCCGCTGTTGGCCTCGGTTGTCGGCGTTAGCAGGGCTTCATCTTTTGGCCTGGTCACTTCCTCTCGAACCGGTGATTTGGCCGCCTCTACCGTCGCCTGTGGTCTGGGAGCGCCAGGGTTGGTCGCTTGTAATTTATCCATACTGTCCTCCTCCGACCTAAGACCTTTCGCCTTAAGCCGCTAACGGAAAAACCCACCAGCGATTTTCCGCTGGCGGGTTGGGGTTGGACATCCAAAAACGTGAAAATGTAAACCCCTTCAGGGCGTTAACCCTACTGCAGTAGTGACAACACTAGCTGCGGCTGTGCATTGGCCTGGGATAGGATCGATACACCGGCCTGCTGCAGTACCTGAGTACGTGACAACTCAGCGGTTTCAACCGCGAAGTCAGCATCTAGTACTCGTGATCGTGCAGCACTTAGGTTCTCAGAGTTGATCGCAAGAGCCGAGATGGTGGAATCCAAGCGGTTCTGGATGGCACCTAAGTTTGCTCTTTCTCGGTTAACCGAATCCAAAGCGTTATCCACTGCCGTTAGTGCCTCTTCAGCGCCAGCAACAGTGCTCAAGTCTATCTCCGTTAGGAATTGACCCGTCTCAGTGCCACCAAACTCGCCTTGCTCAAAGCCAGTTGCCGCTACTCGAGCATCGCCGTTGGTTCCAGAATCAACTTCAATGGAACCGGCAGAGCTCAAGGTTACCGACGATGAGGTTGTTGCAGCCGCAGCACCAACACCTACACCTGCAGTGGTCGTATCTAAGCCGAACTCAGATGCCCCAACGCTGGTTGCACCTACCGTTATGTTTCGTCCATCAGCGGCAGTAAGGGTTAACGAACTGCCGTTGTCTGATGCGACAACACCAGTTTGCCCCGTTAACGAGTTGATCGCGTCAATGGCCAAGCCACGGTTCGCTTCCGCATCGGTTGTAGAGCTTAAGGCAGCGGTGGCAACACCATTGATAGTGAGAATTTCTCCCGTAGTGGTACCAACACTCGTGGTGTCCGTACCGCCAACCACAACCGTTGCATTAGCTTCTGCAGTGACGCCCGTTTGCTCAGACGATCGGTTAATCGCTGCAGCGATGGCGATACCACTGGCTGCTGCGTCAGCACTGGTTGCGGTTGTGTCAGATGCAGTATCATCTGCTGCTGAACTAGCGCTGATCGATACACCGTTGATCACCAGGTCGCCTGCGGCCAATGCTGCGGTAGAAGCGATACCTTCAGCCACGCTTCCCAGCGTAGTAACAGAAGAGCTCGTTCCACTGTAAGTTCCAGCACTTAGACCCGAATTGGTTAGGTCTCCACCGACGGCGGAAGAACCATCACCGCCATCAATGACAATGTCGGAACCATCGGCGGAAGATAAGGTGAAGCCGCCGGTAAAGGTTTCAGTTGCCGCAGCACCTTCTGTAAATTGCAAACCGGTACCAGCTTCCGTGAGACCACTGGCCGTCGCAGGTTCCGTGATCGTGATGTTACGACCATCAGCGGCTTCTAGAACCACACCTTGCGAATCAAGGCCAGTGTCAATGGCAACAACGCCTGTCTGTTCAGATTTAGCGTTAATAGCCTCAACCACCGATGCTCGGTTGGCAGCGTTAGATGCCGTACCAACATCAATGTTAATATCGACACCGTTAATAGCCAAAGTACCACTTTCAGCAGCACCGAGCGTTTGCGCGGCCCCACCAACACGGTTCGTCGACACTTGTGCCGTAACGCCCGTCTCATCAGATTTCGCGTTGATTGCAGCGGCCTTCGAGATGGCAGATTGCGAAGCTAACGCAACCGATGCCGTATCTGCAGTGGCAGACGAAGGTCCAATGGCTACGCCATTGATGCTTAAGTCACCATTGCTGAGTGCAGCAGAGGTACCTCTAGCACTAACACCAGAACCTAGTCCACCACCAAGCTTCTCAGCGGTCACTTCGTTGATTCCGAAGGCAACCGTTTCGCCAGCCTGTGTACCAATTTGTACACTTGATGCAAAGCTACCGTCCAGCAAAGCCTGGCCGTTAAAGTTTGTTTGTTCACTTACTCGAGAAATCTCACTGATCAACTGTTGAGATTCTGCGTTCAGCGCCTGACGATCCGAGTCGCTGTTGGTTGCGTTAGCAGACTGCAGGGCTAGCTCACGAATTCGCTGCAAGCTTTCGGTCATGGCGCCGAGAGCACCTTCAGCCGTTTGGGCCAGAGAGATACCGTCGTTTGCGTTACGAATCGCAACCCCAAGTCCCCGCACCTGTGCGGTGAAACGAGTAGAGATAGCCAAGCCAGCAGCATCGTCTCGTGCGCTGTTGATTCGCAGGCCCGAAGATAGTCGGGACAGTGCGGTTAAGCTCTCGGCTTGAGTCGTATTCAGGTTCCGTTGAGCGATCAACGAACCAACGTTAGTATTAATTACCTGAGGCATTGTTCATGTACTCCATGTCGTGCGTTAGTCAGTTAGGGTCGAAGCGACCCAACATGAGGGTTGCATAACTGAGGTAACGGCGAACTTGGAGGAAGCTTTAGGGAACTCCTTCACAAAATAAACTAGTTCGGTAAAGCTCAAACAAACATCTACTGCTCAGAGCGAAGCAGCCAAAGAAAAGACTAGAGGGCGTTAAAAAGCGACAAATTGTTGACGCGAACAAAGCTCTGCTGTGCGGCTTCGAGAAGAAAAGCTTGGTAGCTAAGGTCACTCACCGCCTGCGCAAAATCCACATCACGCAGGGAGGATAAAGCCTGCTTACCCTGTAGCTCTACAGTTCTGTGCAGCTCGGCGGTGCTTTCGATACGATTTTGCTCAGCACCCAGCTCTGCCTGGACTCCCAGCATGGTATTCAAACTGTTATCTAGCTCAATCAGCGTGCTGTCTATCAAACCACGCAGCAGATCATTGCTATTGTTGGTTGCAGAATTGGGGTCAGCCAGCTTGTTAGCAATTTCTTGTGCGGTTCCTAAGAGCCCTTGGCTGGGGCTGCTATCCACTAGAAATGAATCACCCGGACTGGGCTGCCCGCTGAAGCGTAGATCCAAACCCACGCTTTCTAAGTTTAGGTTAGCGGCAAAAGGCTGCCTTTCGAGCCCGTCGACCACCCTTCCATCACCGGCTCTGGTCACTGAGAACAGCAAATCACCTGATGCATCATCATTGAAAAACTCTACCGCGAGATTGTCTGGGCTAAAGTCTGTTAGCTTTTCTTGATCGATGACCTTAGCGGTCAAATCCACTTCACTTCGATTTGTTTGCGAGGTTTGGACCCAAGGCACAATATCAGCAGAGCCCACATCTTCAAAAAGACGAAATCCCGAAACACCAAGAGCGACGGTGGAACTATGATCAATTTGTACGCGCCGTTGCCCTTGATCGCCAACGAAGCTGAGCTGGCCACCGATATCTGCAAAGGGTTCGCGATCACCTTGAAAGCCACTAAACAGGTAGTTGCCATCCGCACCCCGAGAATTGAGCAACGAGCGCATCTCACCTAATCGCGCATCTAGCTCTTCTGCCATGAAGCTCCGATCTTGCGATGTTAACGTACCGTCACCCGCTTGTAGCGTTAGCTCGCGAACGCGTTGCAGCGACTCTACCACTTGGGTAATCACCGAATCTTGAGCTTGCAGCTGAGTTTGCGCTTGATCTGCATTTTTCAAATACTGTTCACGCACCGCTAAGTCTTGGTTCAACTCCAAGATTTTTGCTGCAGCAACCGGATCATCGCTAGCTTTTAGCAGCTTTTGGCCTGAAGCAATGCGTTGCTGACTTAACGAGGTTTCTTGGCCTAGTCGACTGAGCTGTGCCGTGGCTTGCTGATGGATTTGAGAGGTTGATACACGCATGTTTAGGCCACCGCGTTAAGTAAGCTGTTAAAGATGTCTCTAGCAACCGAGATGACTTGTGCAGAGGCATTGTAGGCCTGCTCAAAACGAATCAGGTTCGCCGCCTCTTCATCTAAGTTGACGCCAGAAACCGATTCGCGCCTAGCAATAGACTGCTCGAGCAACCCTTGCGCGGCATCTCGGTTGTTAGCAGCTTGCCCCGCTTCTACTCCAACCTGAGCGACAAGCTGAGCATATCCTTCCGCTAAGGTTGACCCGGGGTCGCCAATGAGCGAAGCCGTTTGCAATGCTGCCATATTCAGACCATTGCGGTTGTCGGAGCTACCATCAGCGTTAAACTCCACCACAAAGCCATCGCCAGCTTTAGGCACACCGTTTAGCTCAAAAGCAAAACCTAAATCCGCACGGGCAAAATTTGGATCAAAAGCAAAGACTTCAGAGGTGGATGGCTCTAGCGTCACCCCCGGCTCAACTTCAATGGAAACACGACCCGAGGCACTAATAGAAGCCAAACGATCGACACCAGCAACGCTCTGGGTTTCCAGACCCAAAACCCCGGCTGCGGCAGCATTAGTTTGAACCTCTAGTTGCGCCCCACTCCCGAACAATCTAGAGCTGAAACGCAAATTTCCACCGCTACCGATACCCACTTGCACCACATCCGCGCCAAGCGCAGCATCAACCGCTTCTTGTAACCCATTACGCAAAGCGTTTGCATCGTCAAAACGGCCCGATAAGCTAATGTCTTGAAGCGGCGCGCCGCTTGAGGTAGCAAGCTGCAAGCTGTAAGGGCCGCCAAACCCAAAATCTACGCCTGCACGGATATCGCTAGTACCTTCAAGCAAAGCGGGTTCACCGTTACCCACGCCAGCCAGTTGCTGCTGAGCCAAACCATCTCTCGAGATCAGCAAGCTATCGGCGGCATCACCTTGGACCTGCAAAACCAGCTCATCACCGTCGCTATCGCGTAACAGGTAGCCACCGGAACCGTCATCGAGCCGACGTATCTGAATGTTTTGCTCTTTGAGCCCCTCACTATCGGCTATCTTGTTGGCGAGATCATCAAGCGAACGAACCTCTTCAAGTGCTTCTCCATTGATATAGACGGTTAGCGGCAGACCTGCTGCGTTGGTCGACAACCCTTCTAAGGTGATATCCGTATCGGCTCGCGCGGTCACCCCGCTCAGACCTGTTAGCTGGGCAGCTAAGGCTTTTGCGCTAACCACATCACCCGAACGGAGCGTTTGCAATGGAAACGCTCCCGTATCGCTGGATAAGGTGAAGGTTTGAGCTGGATATCCACTAGCTAGACTAGTCGATGGCGCAGCCAGCACCTGTGGCTCACTAAACTGCTGGGTCAGAGCGCCTTTACTTTGAAACTGTTGTGTTTGCGCAACATCCGCAATGGCCGAAGTGTTCTGCCCCGGCGTGAAACGACGACGAATCGGTGGATCTAGCGGTGTCGGATTCGCCGGATCGCTGTAGTCAAACACATCAAAATTGTTGTCATCGCTAAATCGGATCAACAACGGTGCGCTGTCTTTACCTTGAGCCAATTGAGGATGGTTCGTATCAAAAAGCTCTCCCAAGACCAGCTCACCGGACCCAGAGTTACTCAATAACGCTTCCGCACGAAGCGGTTGAGCAAAAGCCAAACCTTTAGCATCGGCTAAGACTACCCGCACATTATTGAACGCATCCGCTAAAGGATTGAGCTCATACCTCTGTCCTGCAGAAAAGTCACCACCAAGGGTTAGCACCACTTGATCAAATTCCACCGTTTGACCTGCGGTGCCGTCACGGCTGCCTTTGGCCACAACCTGACCATCGCTTTGCCGGATCACCGAAAAAGCGTTCGCATCTACTTCAGAAAACTCCAAGTGATAGCTGGTCAACGGCGATTTCGCTGCATCAACCACATGTACCTTAATGGAACCAGACGCGGCGGGTAGTTGGTCAAGCCTAGCGGAACGTAGACCCGGCAAAGGCTCTGTGTTGGGGTCAGCAAAAACTGGCCGACCGGACTGCCCATCGAGATCGATACCCACACTTTGCACCGCATTGACCTGGTCCACCAAGGTGAATGCTAGCTGCCCTAAGGCTTGCTGGGTTGGCTTCAGCACCTGACCATTGAACTCCAGCAAGCCTCCTAAGGTTCCACCCGTTAGGCTCTTAGTGATCACCCGTTGGTCTGTACCGTTGAGAGCCACCACCTCATCTCCACGAACTGCCAATTGCTGGGCATTTGCCCCCAGCACTAAGGGCTGCCCTTTACCAACCAAAACGCTCACTTGGTTGCCCGCTTGCTCGGTGATTTGGACATCCGCTAGCGTGGCTAAGTCGGCCAGCAATGCCTGTCGCTGGTCTAACAAACCATTTAGAGCTCCGTTTTGCTCGCCAGAATTTAGGTTGGCAATGCGGTCGTTTAATTGTGCGATCGATGCAGAAAGACCATTGATACCACTAACCGTAGACTCAAGGGATGCGCGAAAGTTGTCACCCGCAGCGCCTAAGGTATCGCCTAAACTGGCAAAACGCCCTGCTAAACCCTGGGCTTGAGCTAAAACCAGCTGGCGCTCGGGCAAGGAATCTGGATTTACAACCGCCGCGTTAACGGAGGCAAAAAACTGTTCTAATGCACCGTTGAGGCCTCCTGCGGCATCAAACAGAACACCATCAATCTGTGCAATTTGAGTTGCCAAGGTGTCGTTTTGAGCAAACAAGGAGGTATCTTTCAGCACCTGGGCTTCAGCAAACCCATCCGTTATGCGCTGGATGTCGGTTACCCGGACCCCTGCCCCAGCAAACCGACTACCGTTTAAGCCTTGTAGCTGGGGCTCACTGTTCACCCGCTGCCGGGTATAACCCTCTGTATTAGCATTGGTTATGTTCTGCCCGGTCACCGTCAGGGCCGCCTGCTGCGTCCGCAGCCCACTAGCACCGATGTTTAGCAGCGACGCCATTAGCGAGACAACATCTGCTTGATGTTATCTAGAACATCTAGAATTTTTTCGGCGTATTTTGGATCCGTCGCGTAGCCTGCATCCTTCAGCCCTTGCAAATAGGCCGCAGGGTCATGCGCCTGGTCCACCGCATCGGCGTACCGCTCGTTATTCTCTACTAGCTTGGCATAATCCCGCACGCTTTGGCCCCAATCCGCATAAGCACGAAAGCTCTGTTGTTGTTGTATCGGCTGACCTTCCAAGAACTCTACTGTTTGCGACTGCGCAGTAGGTCCTGTCCAATGGGTGGCTTTGATACCAAAGAGGTTGTGCGCAGGCTGCCCATCATCTTGCACCATTTGATGAGCACCCCAACCGGTTTCTAACGCCGCTTGGGCCAGCGCAGTCACTGGGTTAATGGGGCTGTTCGCTAATGCCGCGCGAAATGTGGGTAGCAACTGGTCAACAAACGCCATAGGCGTAGCGAAGCTCAACGCATCGGTTGACGCTTCCGCCGTTAGGCCGGACGGGTCTGGCTCAACTGTATCGGATGTCTGTATGGTTGGTTCAACATCTAAAGGCAACACAAGCTTTTCGCCGGCTTTGGCATGCCCCGTCGAATCTAACCTTGATTGATCTTGTACGCTAAAGGGTTGAGGCGACGTTGGACGGTCTGCCTCCAAGCCTCCGCCGAGTTGTCGGAGCAATGGCTCAGCCAGGCCAATACCTCCCTGTTCACTTAAGTGAACGGCCATTTGCTGATCCAACATCTGTTGATGCATCTGAATTTCAGAGCTATTCAAGTAGCTGCCTTCTGCCAGCAACTTATTTGCATCACGCATGCTCTTGAGCATCATGTTAACAAACAACGATTCAAACTGAACGACAGCATCCTGCAGGTTGTCGCTCTTGCTAGGCTGATTTTTGCCTATGACCTGTAGGTCTGCAAAGCTAAAGCTGTGTGCTGAGTTCACTCGATCCATATCAAATCACCACCAACTCAGCATGTAAGGCTCCCGCCTGTCGCAGCGCTTCTAAGATGGCCATCAAATCTCCGGGCGCGGCACCTACTTCATTCACGGCGGTCACAATCTCTTGCAAAGAAACACCTGGAGCAAAGTGAAACATTCGGTTGTTTTCTTCAATGATCTCTATGTCCGTTTCCGGCGTGATCGCCGTGTCGCCATCCCCAAGCGCATTGGGCTGGTCAACGTTAATATTTTCGGATATTGCAACACTTAACGAACCATGGGTCACTGCTGCCGGCGACACCTGCACATGTTGGCCCACCACAATGGTGCCGGTGCGCGAATTGATTACCACTCTAGCGGCAGCATCATCGGGTTCTACCTGGATATTCTCTAGTACCGATAAAAATGCCGTACGTTGCCCCGCAACCTGGGGGGCACGAACCGAGATGGAGGTACCATCTAGGGCTTCGGCCACAGCCGGACCAAAGACCTCATTGATCCGTTCGCTTACCCGTCGAGCAGTCGTGAAATCGTTGCGATTCAGATTTAACACAACCTGGCCGCTGCGGGTAAATCCATCAGGGGCAGCGCGTTCAACGCTAGCACCACCAGGGATTCGACCAACGCTGGGAACATTAACGGTGATAGAAGAGCCGTCAGCGCCTTCCGCACCAAAACCACCAACCACTAAATTACCCTGAGCAACCGCATAGATTTGCCCGTCGAGCCCTTTGAGCGGCGATATCAACAAGGTTCCACCGCGTAAACTCTTCGCATTACCCAAAGAAGACACGGTGATATCTATCACTTGGCCCGGTTTGGCAAATGGCGGTAAGCTCGCGCTAATGGCTACTGCGGCTACATTCTTCAGCTGTGGATTGACGTTTGCCGGTATCTGAACACCAAACTCCCGCAACATATTGCGAAAGGTTTGCAAGGTAAAAGGCGTCTGGCTGGTTTGGTCACCGCTACCATCTAAACCGACCACCAAACCATAACCAATCAGCTGGTTTTCTCGTACACCAGCAACGCTAGACAAATCTTTTAAGCGCTGGGCAGAGGCAACATCGGTAGCGATCAAAGACACCAAACCAATGATGGCAACCCAGCTATACGCACGACATCCCAATTTTGTATTGTTCAAGCACTTCTCCCTGAGAAAGTGATATTGCGATTCACAAAGCGAGTCACCCTAGGCTTGGGTCGGTTAAAACGGAAACTTTGGACTAAGGAAAAACCGGCTCAACCATCCAGGTGCATTAGAATTCGCCAAATCACCGGTGCCACTATAAGAAAACCGTGCGTCAGCTAAGCGCGCAGAAGACACCGAGTTGTCGTCTCCAATATCTTCACTACGCAACAGGCCACTGAGACGCAAATACTCTTCACCCTGATTCAGATGCAGCCATTTTTCGCCACGAACCCGCATGAGACCATTGGGATATACCTCCGCAACAATTACGGTCAAGGTCCCATCAAGGCTGTTGCTTTGGTCGCTGCCAGCGGTTCCCTTGAAATCGTTTTTACTGTCTAGTGCACTCATCGACTGTCCAAGGGTGGCACCGAAGGACTCACCCAAAACCTGTGGGTTTAAGAGTTCATTGCTAGCCTCTTTTTTGACCGATGTTTCCGCTGACTTACTAGAGCTGGTCCGCTCCTCAAGACGCACGGTGACTACATCACCCACGCGAAAAGCCCGACGATCCACAAACAAGTTGTCGAACTGGCTATCGCCATAGATTGAGCCGAGAGTTTTTGCCGGTTGTGGCTCGCTCGCTGGCATCACCGGTTGGTAATCGGGCTCCGGACGCGTTGGCACTGGTGCAACACAACCAGCCAACAGATGGGCTGTCACCATCATCGTAAGAAAACGTACCCTAGCCATTAGAGGTTCTGGGTCACGTATTGCAGCATTTGGTCAGCGGTTGACACCACCCTCGAGTTCACTTCATACGCACGCTGGGTAGCAACCATATTTACTAGCTCTTCCACCACGCTAACGTTGGATGTCTCGAGCGCACCCTGCACCAAGCGACCTAAACCATTTTCGCCAGCAGTGCCTTGCTGGGCGGCTCCGCTTGCAGCGGTCTGGGCAAACAAGTTGCTGCCCATGGCTTCTAGGCCGGCAGGGTTAACAAAGTCTACCAACTGCACAGCACCAATCTGGGTGGGTGCAGCGTCACCTTGTTGATTGGCGGTAACCGTGCCGTCCACTCCAATAGTTACGGTGGTGGATCCAGCCGGGACCGTGATCGCCGGTTCCAACGGGTTACCACCGGCTGTCACAATTTGACCCTCATCACTCAAGTGAAAAGTGCCCGCTCGGGTATAGCCGACCCCACCGTCTGGCAACGTAATTTGAAAGAAGCCGCGCCCCTCAATAGCAAGGTCCAGCGGGTTCTCGGTTGTTTGTAAACTACCTTCAGTGAACTCTTTTTGCGTTCCCGCGATACGAACACCAACACCCAGCTGGGTACCAGCTGGAAGCTGCGTGTTTTGCGAGGACAAACCGCCCGGTTGCTGGGCAATTTGATACATCATGTCTTCAAAAACCGCGCGGTCTCGCTTAAAGCCAACCGTGCTTACGTTTGCTAAGTTATTGGATATGGTTCGCAGCGCCATATCCTGTGCGCTGAGACCCGTTTTACTCACCCATAATGCTGAATTCATTGTTCTTATCTCCCAGGAATTAGTTGTCTGTGCTTAGCCGTTTAGTCTTAGCCCATTCGAACTAAAGAAGTGGCTGCCTCATCATTTTCTTGCGCGGTTTGCATAAGCTTGACCTCAAGCTCAAACTGTCGCGCTAGGCTCAAAATTTCGATCATTTCACCCACCGGATTCACATTGCTGGACTCCAGCACACCAGAGGCGATGGACACTTCAGGATCAAAGTTCTCAACAACGCCATCTTTACGAGCGAAAACACCAGCAGGCGTTTTGACTAGATCTGCGGTGTTTGGATTCACCAGCTTTAGGTTGTCTAGCTGCACCAAGGTATCTGCACCCTGACCTAAGGGTCTGATCGTGACACTGCCATCATTACCTAGCACAATCTTTTCAAACTCCGGCAAGGCAATCGGCCCACTACCACCTTGCACTTCGTAACCTTCGATCGTAACTAGCCGCCCGAAGTTATCGATCCGTAGGGCACCATCTCGGGTAAAGCCTTCGCTGCCATCCGGCATCTGCACCGCCAAAAAACCTTCACCAACAATGGCTATATCCATATTGCGGCCGGTTTCCCGAAAGGTGCCCGGGGAATGATCAAACCCCGGCGAGTGCATCAGCCCGTAGTCACGAGCTTGGTAACCCGGCCCTTCAACCGCTTTGGTTAACGCTTGGCTGAACTCCGAGCGATAGCCATCAGTGGATACGTTGGCCAAGTTGTGCGCGTGAACGGCTTGCGCCTCTTCCACGCGATGCGCATCAGCCGCCGCTATGTATAGCATTCGATCCATCTAAACAAACCCCAAGCTATTGGCCCTGTCCGGCCGCTAGCGTTTACAAGTTAATGATCGTCTGGGTTATCTCATCCGAAGTTGAGATGGTCCTAGCGTTAGCCTGAAAGTTTCTCTGGGCAATGATGAGTTGCACCAGTTGTTCTGACAGGTCAACGTTCGAATCTTCTAACGCTCCCGAGGTAACCGAGCCTAAAGAGCCAGAACCCGGTGCGGCAACCACCGGCTCCCCGGAATCATTGGTTGCAACCCAAGAGGTATCACCAATCTCAGCCAGTCCTTGAACATTAGTAAAATCTGCAATGGCCACCTGACCCAGAGTCTGATTCTCGCCGTTAGTAAAACGTGCGGAGACCACACCCGAATCATCGATGTTCAAACCCGATAGTTCACCTGTAGTGTAGCCGTCCTGATCAAGGCTGCTTACCGCAAACTCCGACCCGTATTGCGTCGATTTTCCGAGGCGAATCTCAAAATTTGAGCTAGCGGCTGGCGATGCAATCGGCAGCGCGCCACCGGCTAACACGTTCTGCGGCCCTTCCGCGCCATTGGGCTGACCATTGCTATCCAATGGCTCCCAGTTTGAAATCAAGATAGGCTCGGTGCCAGATGGGTTAATGGTACCGTCTTGATTGAATTGCACGGCAAAGCTTGATGGCGTGGGCTCAACGTTCTGCGGAGGCGGCAGGTTTGGATCTGGATCCCCCACGTCTTTTCCATCGATCTGCACGTGGGCCGTCCAGCGGTTTTCTCCTTCACCAGCTACGCCAGGCGTAAAGCGTTCTTTAACAAAGAACAACGACATCACGTGCGGGTTACCCAAGCTGTCAAATATCCGGGTAGAAGTAGCCGCGTTGTAGGTATCTTGGTTAGTGGGATCAAAAGTGTTTAGCTGAAACTCTTCAAAGGCACTTTCATCAAGCAAACCAAACACATTGGTCACAGCCGGTACGGCGTTGGCCATTGTCACGCCTTCATCAAGCGTGAACTGAATATCACCGCCAACCGAACCTGCGTTGTTGTTCGCCGCATTCAGGTTTACACCAGTACCCTGGGTGCCGACCAATTGCAGCCCATCAGCGGCAGATCCGCCGCCAAGGGTCACCACAAGATCATTACCCACCGCATCGTTGATCACCAAGTCGCCATTGGTATCAAGCACAGCGCTGACCGTTGCCAAGCCTGGCGCGCCTTCATTCAAAGAAGCCGCTATTTGGGATAAGTTGCTGCCACTCAACGGAACACCATTGACCGACATTGTCATGGTGCCGCTGGAGTTGTTGTAGCTAGCAGCGGGAATACGACCCACGGTTTGGGCGGTTGCAGTAACCCCAGGTACATTGGTGCTGCTAAAGCGGCTGGCAATCTCAGCGGCGCTAGCACCTGCAGGAGTGGTGACCGTCTGCACGGTTCCATCTGCGGCGGTCACGTCAACCACTTGTTGGGTATAGCCATTGGTAACCGAAGCAACACCAGGGACGGTAACCCCGGTGCCCAAGTTTAGCGTCGAGGCAAGATCATTTTGGGTGACCCCAATGTTGGAAGTGTTCAGATTTGATATGGTAATGGTTGAGGCTTCACCGGGTACCGTTGCATAAAATTGCAATCGACCCGCGTTCGCAGGATCCTCGCGCACATCAACCGCCAAGCCGGTGGCCACCAAATCATCGCGTATATCGGTAATCAGGTCCTGCAGCGACTGTATGTTGCTATCAAGATCAACGGTAACAGTACCGTTGTTACCCGAAGAACCGGCTACCGTTACATCAAAGCTAGCAGCAGTAATGTTGCCCAAAACGCCGGTCGCATTGCTATTGCCAAAGGGGTTGACGTTAGCGTTGCTAGCCCCCGAAGCACCCGCTTGGCCTAATGTGATACCACCCATGGCCGCTTGTACTGATGCCAGGCTAACGCCGTTACCCAACACCGCGTTACCATTCGGGTCAATAGTAATGGTAGAAGCTTCACCTGGGTTGCTGGCGAAGAATTGCAGATTACCGATCCCATTAGGATCTTCGCGAACATCCACCCCTGCACCAAGACCAACCAAATCATCCCGAATATCACTGATCAGGTCCTGCAAGGTGTTGATTCGCTTGTTCAAGGTGATGGTTACGGTCTGGTTCTCAGAAGGCACGCTGGACCCACTAACCGCTAGCTGAAAGGATACGTTGTTGTTAACGCCGTCATTTGCAGACGCGCCTTGGGCGATACCGCCTAACAGGCTACTGATATCGGCGCTCGAGGTTTGCTCATCACCCGCGACGCCTGACACCTGGAAGTTGTCCACGGTTACCGTGGAGGATTCGCCTGCTACCGTTGATGCAAATCGAAGTCGGCCCGGGTTATCTGGGTCTTCCGACGCTCGAACATCTACACCTGGTGCCCCAACAGCATTTAGCTGATTGTTTATCTCGCTGATCAGGGTGTTTAGGTCGTTGTCTGCGTAGTTGCGGTCCAACACAATGGTGGCGGTGTTGTTACCACCCGGACCAGAGCCACCCGCTATACCAACATCAAAACTGGCGCGGGTTAGCGAACCGGTGACCCCCAAGGCCCCCGCACCAGGTGCAGTGTTGGTCGCGCCATCGGTAAGACGGAGCGTATTCGCAATATTGGCAGTGCTCACGCCAGCATCCGTGGTTTGAAAGTTGTTTACCGATACGCTACTCGCCACACCTGTGTCAGTGCTGAAAAACTGCAACCGACCCGAGTTGTTCGGGTCTTCACGAACATCAACCGCAAAGCCGGAAGCGCTGAGCTGATCGCGAACATCAGCAATAAGGGCTGGCAGGCTATTGATGTTGGCATTTAAGAAGACGGTTGCTGTTCCATCTGCGGACGATCCCGCTACTGTGACGTCAAAGGAGGACGGTATGCTAGCGCTACCATCGGCAATCCCAGACAAGGTCGCCTGTAAATTTGCCGTGCTGGCAGCACCGTTAGCGGTATAGCTGTCAACGGTTATAACCGAAGGAACGCTGGCGCCTGTCGCATAAAACTGAACTTGGTTTGCGTTGGTCGGATCCACCCTAGCTTGCACACCAATACCCGATAACTGGGGATTGATGGCCGCCGCTACATCCGCTGCTGAAGTCAGGTTGGAGTTCAGCGTAACGGTTCTAACACCATCGGTCGTGGAGCCCGCAATGGCCACGTCAAAGGTTGCCGAGTTGGCGCCACTGTAGTCAAACCCGACAACGTCCGCCGAACCGCTCACGGCTGATGGCTTATCAGAAAAGTTAAAGGACACAGGGCCGCCTGCGCCTGAAATGCTCGAAGAGCTATCCACCCCAAAGTTAAACCCGGAGACCGTGTTCGCCGCACGGACAGCAGAGCCCGAGTTGACGCTAAAATCGAAGGGCGTAATTACAGAGCCAGCGGTGATGGTAGATGAACTATTCACCCCAAAATCGAAAGACCCCGGTGGCCCTAGGGTTTCTAACACCGATTCCGTAGAGGTTGGCTGCCCAAGACGAGCCACACCTACCGAGCTACCATCTGCCTGCAAGGTTGTGCCGAGTTGGGACAATATCTCTGATCGCGCATCCAGGTTAACCAGCGCCTCTACCAGCGCCGTACGCTTGGGGGCTTGGTTGCTGGAATCAACTTGCAAGTCACCCAATATCCCGCTTAGGGTACCCGCCTCGTTCGCGGTAAAACCTTGCACCCGCGCACCTGAGGTTGCAACAACGAAACCACCATCATCTATGCCAAAAGCACCCGCTCGAGTGAAGGTTTCTGTGCCTTGATCGCTCAACATGAAGAAGCCATTACCGTCGATCGCCAAGTCCAGGCTGTTGTTAGTAAAGGATATGGTGCCTTGGTCGAACTGTTGGGCTATGTTTGCCAGCTTAACCCCGCTACCGATTTGGTTTGCACCTGAGCCGAGCAAGCTAGAGGAATACACGTCGGCAAATTCCGCCCGTGACGCCTTGAACCCTACGGTCGACGCGTTGGCGATGTTGTTGCCGGTAATGCTTAGGTCACTTGAAGCGGCGCTTAGGCCACTGAGAGCGGTGTTAAATACCATGTCTACTTCCTACTATGTAATTTTTGGTTCTAAAAAAACTATTCATTGATCTATGAATGGGGATAAACGGATCTAGCGAATTTCTTTGATATCTAAAGTTGATACTTCAGTCCCGCCCACTAGATTTGCGACCACACCGCGATCACCCATGGTCACTCCGGCAACGCGATTGGGTAAGTTGGTGACCAGTGCCTGACGCTCACCGGCTATATCAGCAGACGCCGATATCCGGTACATGCCAGCGGGCATTGCAGTTCCGGCTTGGTTCTGACCATCCCAGGCAAAACGCAAAAGACCAGCAGCCTGTGGACCTAAATCTATTTGCCTAAGCAAAGCGCCGTCAGCGGATTGGATATCTACATTCAGGGAGCTGACCGATTCGGTTAACTCAATGCTGCCGCCCATGGTTGCCTCCTCATACAATGCCATTTCGGTTGGCGCTAGAACACTTCGCCCAACCAACGATGCTGCTTGCAAGCTAAGGCTCGACTGCATGGCGTTGACCATGCCATTCACCGAGTCGTTAAGGTTTTGAATCCCTTCTACGCTAGAGAACTGAGCCAGCTGAGCAATGAAATCTTCATTCTTTGCGGGCTCCAACGGGTCTTGGTTGTCGAGTTGCGCAATCATCAGCTCCAAAAATGCTGACTTGCCCAAGGTTTCTTCTTCGTCGCCTGAAATCTGCGAAGTCAGCTCGCTAAAGCTACGTACACCACTTATCTCCATAACTCGATTGCTCCTATACCGTTAACACCAACTGGATTTCTATGCTTGCTACTGCCCAAGTGACAACACTCGCTCAGCTAGGGTTTTCGCCGTATTCATAACTTCAACATTGAGCTGAAAAGAACGGCTCGCAGAGATCATGTTGGCCATTTCGGTCACCACACTGACGTTCGGATAAGCCACCATGCCAGACTCATCCGCAAAGGGGTGCTCGGGTTCGTACCTATAAGCAAGTTCTTCCTGGCTTTCACTTATACCCAACACATCCACTGTTGAGCTGGCTGAATTTTCTGACAACCCGGTGTGTTGCATCAGTCCTAGGCTGCGCTGCTCCACTTGAGCGGAAAAAATTGGCGATTTAGCGCGATAGGTTTCTTCCGCTGTCGGCGCAACGCTGTTAGCGTTTGCTAGGTTGCTGGCGGTTGTGTTCATGCGCACCATTTGTGCAGCCATGGCGCTACCGGATACATCAAATACTTGAGCTATAGACAAAATACATTCCTTAACCGTTGTTCTTAGTTAGCTGTTACTCGCCTTTGATAGCGGTCAGCGTTCCACGGATCTTGCTGCTTAAAAACTGCAGGGATGCTTGCAATTCAACGTTGTTACGAGCAAAGGCCGATTGCTCGTGATGAACGTTCACCGTATTTCCATCTACCGATGGCATCAGCGGCGTGCGAAACTGCAGCTGCGGCTGTGCGCTGCTTATGCCAGGTTGCCCAAGCGCCATCAGGTTGCGCGCTGATGCATGCCGAGGATCCGTTTGCTGCATTTGTGCCGCTCCAGTTGTAGAGCCGCCCGTTCGTTTCGCAAGCTCCGTTGCAAAATCAAAATCACGTGCCTGATATCCAGGCGTATCTGCTTGAGCGATGTTGTTGCCAAGCACGCTTGTCCGTAACGTGCGCAGCTGCAATGCAGCAGGGTGAATTCCCAAAGCGTTATCAATGCTGATATTCAAATCGTTTCTCTCTTACCTTTCTCTAGTGCAATACTTCCAAGCAACCATCGTGCCAACTAGACGAATAGCGGCTTTGCGGTCGAAACCACTGATGCCCGTCAACAACTCGTTAACCAAAAAGATGTATCCAGGCAATAATTTGGCGTAGCGCTCGAACGTTCGAATTTGCGCGGCAAAGTGGCGGCAACTTATTGCCGAACGGCAACCAAGCGGCAACTCGAGCTGCCAAACTTAGATCCAAGCTCAAACGCCAAGCAAACTGGCCTGGATTTACAGCTGTGCTATACCTTGGTAGAGATCAGCTAGAGAGAAATGATGAATGGGATAAACCGAATGCCTCGAGCATTCCGCCTTGCATCCACGTGTTTTGCAGGGTTGTGTGCGCTCGCTTGGTTCAACCTCGCCATAGCAAACACAGCAAACTCAACTCCAGCAACAACACAAACTCAGCAAGCAACGGCAACGGCTGAACAACATATTCGCGAGCAACTAATCCAAGCAGCCACTAATCGATGGCCTCAGGCTAGCGTGACGGTTGAGCTTGCTCTGATGCCGGAACGATTGCATCTTAGCCATTGCGACAAGCTCAAAATTACGCCCCGGGGTAACCGGCTGTACGGACGCATCCCGGTATCTATACGTTGCAGCCAACCAAAGCCATGGCAACTCTTTGTGCAAGCTCAGGTAGAGGTTGAACTACCTGTGTTGACGGTGACAACCAATCTCGCGCGCGGCCACAAGCTGAAAGCGAGCGATCTGACTTACGCCTCGCGCAAGCTGCGTGATTTGCGGCCTCAATTCATCACCGACAAGACTCATGCCTTAGGGTACTTGAGCACTCGTGCGTTAAGCGCTGAAAGCGTTGTCTACAGCAATGCCTTAAAGCAACCGGTCACCGTACCCAAGGGACAACGGGTTGCCATCGCCGGCGGCCAGGGCATTATCCGCATAGCTGCCCAAGGAGAAGCCTTAGAAGCTGGAATGCAAGGTGACCAAATCAAGGTACGCAATGTGCAATCGGGTCGAGAGGTATATGCCTGGGTTGTTGGCCCCGGACGCGTTGCTAGACATTGGCCTAATCCTGAATCTTGAACTAAAGTTCCTCTACAGGCGGCCGATACCTCTTACTAGGTTTCAATCGCTCCAGGGCTATCTTGGTATTTTATTATGGAAATCAACAAGCTAACTTCAACAAACGACAGGACTTCGACCCTTCGGGAAGCGGATGGAAATTCCAGCGCCAAGCAATCGGCGGAAGTTGGTCAAGGTAAATCACAATCTCCCGGGGTCGATTCGGCTGATAAGCTAACCGCTCAGACCAATGTCCAACTTAGCTCTGCCGCTCAAATTCTGGCGGAAGCTACCGACACCCTAAGCAAAGTAGCGGATGTTGACCTTGAGCGTGTGCAAGAAATTCGCACTGCTATCGAGAAAGGCACCTACCATGTTGACCCTCAACGCTTGGCGGCAAACTTCGTTGATCTAGAACAAAAGCTGTTCGGCTAGAGACAAGCCAATGACCCAAGCTTTGGAGCCAAAGACGGCTCAAACCATAGAGCAACGCCTAGAGCTAGCGGCCAAACTCATTAGCGAGCTGCAAGCATCCCTCGATGCAGAGCGCATCGCACTCACCCAAGCGAAACCCGAGCCCCTTGAGCTGGCTACCCAACGCAAACGCAAAGCATTGGACAACATTGAGCCTCAAGCCGAGTTCCTCGCCTCCCCGAGCACCAAGCAAGCGATTGCCGCTTTACCCGCACCAAGTCGACAAATACTAGACGCACGTCACAGCGCGATTATGACTGCAGCGCACAATGCTAAAGAGTCCAACGCAGTTAACGGTAAGATACTCGCGCGTTCTCAACAATCACTACTGGAACTTGTTCAACTCATGGCAGGTGTAACTGCCGAGACAACCTATAGTGATCGTGGCCAGGTGGCATCTGCTGGAGGACCCAGCACCCCGCGTGCGCAAGCGTAGTTAAGCAGCTACCCGGTCCATTGATTGTCAGACGCGCAATAGAATCGCGACAAGCAAAGGAATGGATACATGGTGCTCGCCGACAGCGTAATCGACACCTCACTGGATAGCACGACCAAGGAAGCGTCACGCTACTTAACCGACTTAAGCGAGATTCGCCAAGCGTTTTTAATCTACCGTGATCAACGCAGCAAGTTGATCATTCGTTTTGCCAATGACTCTTCCATGTTCACCGCTCGACTTTTAGATGTGACCGACGAAGATTTGCTGCTGGAAGACTTGCAGCCACGCTCCGGCTTGAGCCTATTACGTACCGCAACTGAGTTCTCGCTGTCCGGCCGTGCCCAAGGTCAATATGTGATGGCCGATAACAATGTTGTGCACAAGGCTAGCGCCGAGCGCGGGGTCCCCTACTTTCACGTCACCTTGCCTACCTCATTGCTGTATCAGCAACGACGTCGTGAGCAACGGATTTCTCTTAGCTTTGATGTCCAGGGTAGCGGCGCATCCATCACCATCCCTGCCAGCACCACTAACGGATCAAGCATTCGCGGAGAGCTGGTGGACATTTCCAGTGGTGGCTGTCGCATACTTTGTACGCTTGAGGACACCAAACATTTGCAAGACCAAAGTCTGATCGAAGGCTGCAAGCTATTTATACACGACCACCTGCAACTCACCAGTAGCGTGCAGATCCGGCATAGCTCCATTGATAACTCGCAAAACAGCCAACAGTGTGGGTTGGAGTTTATTCGTATGTCGGTGACCGACCGAAGGCGGTTGGAGCAATTTGTCCAGGCCAATGCTAAGCAACAGGGCTGAGTTTAACTAGTCCAACCAACACGAGCCCATTTAGCGGTAGGTTCGACAGAACCGCTCCCAATCGGCGAGATAATCCACGTCCCACAGGCTGTCTAACAGATGAACCTTGAGTTGCCCCTGCTGCGCCTTAAACAAGGTTTGGGCTAAGACCCGGTCTGTGCCCCAATCAATGTCGTCAAAGAGTTCAGGATGGGGCTGGGACAAGCCAACCAATCCATAGCCACCGTCTTCTGCCGGGCCGAAAACAACATCAGCACCTGCGTCCAATGCGGCGACTGCTTGATCGAGGTAGGACCAATCGATGCTTGGGCAATCCGACCCAACCAGCAGACCATAGCCACCACGCGTACTGCCGTGCCTTGCCGTCACCGTTGCCAAGGCATGCGCCATCCGCTCACCCAAGCCAGAGCCAAACTGCTGTTGCAGCCCGTGACCGGTTCGTTGGGTCCAGCGTTCCAATTGATCCTTCGCCTGCGCCGTCGCCGGGGCGTCTGCAAGCCACAGCTGCATCTCGATGTTTTGGTGTAACCGAGGTAGCTGGGTATCTAGCTGGTCAAGCAAGTGTTCAACCAACTCTATGTAGGCAGCCAGCGCGGCGGCTTCACCGATACTGGCTGCCAGGCGGGACTTCACGCCACCCAAATTGGGTGCACGCACAAACAAACACAAGGTAATCGGCATTTTACTCATACCAAGGTCGATTCTTCACTTTGCACTGGAGGGTAGTAATCCTTGACCAATACCTCAGGGGTTGCGCCCAGCCAGTAGCGCAACCTGAACCGCCACATAGACAAAACCGTAGCAACCAGACCTTGGGTCTGCCAACGGCGCGCAGAGCTTAACAAGGGGCCTGGTAAACAAAGGAATGGCGCTGCTGTTGCTTTTAGGCGCTTGCTCAACTCGATATCTTCCATCAAGGGCTGACAGGGCACGCCTCCTGCCTGTAGCAGCAAGCTTCGATGCGCAAAGATGCCCTGATCACCAGTACAAATCTTGGTTAGGCGCGAACGCTGGTTCATGAACCAGGCAATACAACCTAAGGCAGGTGAACGTGGCTCGAGCACCAGATCAAATCGCCCCCATACCGGCATGGCACGCTCCGTGACACGAGTTAGCTGCTTCAAGGTATTGGTGCTTAGCCAACAATCGCTGTGCAACAACAATACCCAGGGCGTTGATGATGCAGCAACACCACGGGCAAGTTGCTCCCCGCGATTGGGGTTACCAACAACCAGACGCACATCCGATCTCAACAGCAGCTCGAGGCTGTTGTCGGTACTACCCCCATCACTCACCACCACGGGTAGACCTAAATCTGCCAGTTGGGGCAACAGTCGATGCAAATGACACGCATCGTTGAGCGTGGGGATGACCACCGTAACGTTTGAGGGGTGGTTCGGTTGTCCACCGGGTGCTGTCGGATGCAAGTCAGGTTCTGGGCGTTTGCACATCGCAAATGTTTACCGTGGTGTAAGCCTGCATTTGGCGGTGCCATACTCTAACAGCTCGACAGTTTTCTGCTTGGGGATGAGGCGGCGTCAACCCAGAGGGTTGTGGCTGCGTAAGCTCACCTAAGCGGTCTCCGGCCAAGCTCGCTTCTCCCATGCCAGAACGGCTGGGCAAGGGGCAACTGTAGCTCGGCGGGCACACCCAAGTTTGTTGCTGAGCTGCTTGCACCGATGCGCAAAGTGTTTGTGGTAAACCGTCAACGCACTCGCAACTGCACCTAGAGGTCGACACTTGAAACTGCCTGGAGTGTGCACTTTCGCTTGCCACTATGGCTAACAGGCCGAAAACCAAACCACCAATAGCACTAGTTCGTAACAGCATGAACGTCCCTTTCTATTTGCCTAGGAAGTGCTCAGTTTAGGTTTCCTTGGCACCACAACTGCACGCCAAACACCGCTATCGATGAAGGTTATTCGCTAGCTCTTGTGTTGTTCCGCCGGTATGTACACAATACTCCCGCCTGAGGGGTGGTACATCCTGAGACATGGCAGCCAAGGCTGACATGGACCCTTTGAACCTGATCCGGTTAACACCGGCGTAGGGATAGGTAGCAGCAAAACCTCCGTTTGCGCTGCGCCATCGCTCCAGGCGTTCGTCATCAACAGATGCCAGACAACGCAACACTTGGAGCCACACATGCGCTTAGCCCACCTCAACCCATCTGCTTTACTCACTACCTGTGGCCTGGGTTTTAGCTTGGTCGTAGGCCTGTTCAGCAGCGCGGTAAACGCCGCCGCCAACCCCGATGCTATCGAAGAAATTGTAGTGCGCGGCGAGTTTCGTCAGCCTAACTTAAGCGACTTAGCCGCCAGCGTTACCGTGTTTGACCCCGCAGCTCTAAGACGCACCCAGATCAATCACCTAGAGGAGCTTCTCGGCTGGGCGGCCAATGTTAACTACAGCAGTGGCGCCTCGCGCGGGCGATTCTTGCAAATTCGCGGCATAGGCGAACGCGGACAATTTGTCGAACCGCTGAATCCATCCGTAGGTTTAACCCTAGATGGCGTCGATTTATCCGGTATTGGAACAGCCGGAACCCTGTACGACATTGCACAGGTTGAGATCTTTCGGGGACCACAAGGAACATTGTACGGCGCCAACGCACTGGCTGGATTCATCAACCTAGTCTCGAACAACGCCGAGTCTGAATTTGGTGGCCGGGTAAACCTAGATCTAGGGGACTACGATGCCCGGGGACTAGGTGCCGTGATTACTGGCCCCATCAACGACCACATGCAATTCCGCCTGGCTGCACGGCAATATCAAGACGATGGATTTATTCGCAACGATTTTCTAGGTGCCGACGATACCAACGAGCGCGACGAGTTAACCCTGCGTGGCAAGCTCCAGTGGCAACCTAACGATGCGCATGATCTTGATCTGAGCCTGGGTTACATCAATGTGGACAGCGGCTACGATGCCTTTTCTTTAGACAACAATCGACGCACGCGATCCGACGAGCCCGGCCAAGACAAACTCCAAACCCGCTACGCCAGCCTGCGCTGGGATTGGGAAGCTGATGATGCGTTTGACTTGTTGATCGCCATTGGCCACGTGGACTCGCAGTCTGACTATGGCTACGACGAAGATTGGACCTTCACCGGCTTTGATCCCATTGGCTACACCTCAACCGATCGCTATCAACGAGACCGCCAGGCAACCAACCTAGAGGTTAGAGTAACCTCCACGCCAGACAGCGCACTGTTCAACAACAGCACTAGCTGGACTCTAGGCACCTACGCTCTGACCCAGGATGTAGATTTTGATCGCACCTACACCTTTGCCGGTCCGTTTGATAGCCGCTTTGAGTTCGACCGTGCTGCCGTCTACGGCGAGTTACAGCACCGTCTAGCCGACAACCTTCGGTTGATTGGTGGCTTACGCGTAGAGCGCCACAGCGCGAGCTACAAAGACAATGCTGGTGTACGCATACGCCCCCAAGACACCCTAATTGGCGGGCGTCTCCTGGCGGAGTGGGATCTAAGTTATGGCGCTATGCTCTATGGCGGGGTTACACGGGGTTACAAAGCCGGCTTGTTCAATACGGACGGTTCGCTGGATGCGGATCTTCGTGAGTACGATCCTGAGTCCCTATGGAACATTGAAGCTGGCCTCAAAACCTCTGCGCTGGATGGTCGGTTGAAGATCAGTGCCGCCCTGTTTTGGATGGAGCGACGCGACATGCAGGTTGCCACGTCCGTTGTCCGCGTTCGCCCAGACAACAGTGCGGAATTCATCGACTTTATTGCCAATGCCGCACAGGGCAGCAACTATGGCCTAGAGCTAGAAGCCAGCTTTACCATCCATGAGCAATGGAATCTCTTTGCTTCTCTAGGGCTTTTGGAAACCGAACTAGACGACTACATCAATGGCTCCGGTGACAGTCTTGACGGACGTGATCAGGCTCAAGCGCCAGGCTATCAATTTTTGCTAGCGGCTGAGTACAACCCGACCAACCGGATCTTCATGCGTATCGAGCTAGAAGGCAAAGACGAGTACTTCCTATCGGACAGCCACACAGAGCAAGCACCCGCTTACGAGCTGCTAAATATAGCCCTTGGCTATGCAACCGATCGTTGGCAGGCAAAATTATGGGCACGTAACCTAACAGACGAAGCGGTTGTCACTCGAGGCTTTTTCTTCGGCAACGATCCACGCGATGGGTACACCGCCCGAGGCTTTAACCAGCTTGGCGAACCCAGGAATTATGGCTTAAGTCTCAGTATGAACTTCTAGCCCAGCCGTTTGTATTGGCGTCACTAAACTAAGGATAACCTTTGATAAGCCTTGAATTGAGACGATGCCAACAAAACAGATCACGCCAGCTCAGCAGCGTAAGCTCGAAGCCTTGCGCAAAGAGATACAGCATTGGGAACGCCAGGGTGTGCATTCGCTGACTAAGCTCAGCGACTTGATCGAGCTGATGCTAAACGAAGGTCGCTCCATGAGCGAGGTGGCCGGAAAAACCGGCACCAACCGTTACAACCAGCTGATGCAAGCGGTGCTGGACTTAGGCAGCGGTCGCGCTGGCCAGCGCGACATTATCGCGCAGCCTAAACTGGTGACCACGGTGAACGATCCAGACAACGGTCGTATGAAGCGCATCAAGATCACCGCAAAGGGCCTACGCTTGCGGCAACGTTTGCTCAGCTTCACTAAATAATACCGGCATCAGACAGACCACTAATCTGCTCCGCGGTCAAACCTAAACCTGCCAATACCTCATGGGTATGCTCACCAACCTCCGGTGCGCGATACACGCCCCGCCGCTGGGTTGTTTCAACGTTGACCGGGTGGTTAATCACCCAATCAGCGCCAACGGACTCTTTGGGTTGCACGATCATGTTGTTCACTTTTAGCTGGGGATCCTTTGGCAAATCATCTAAAACACCAGCCAAAGCGCCAGGCACATCATACTGCTCAAACGCCGTTAACCAGTACTCGCTAGAGTGCTTGGCAAAGGCTTTACGAAGCTCAACCACCATGGTACCCCCGTTCTCGTAACGTAGTTCGGGCGTTGCAAACTCGGGTCGATCTAACAGCGCCAAAGTGCCGCTCATCTCTAGCAATCGGTGTATCTCTTCCGGCGTGCGCACCATGGTGAAATTTAGCCAGCGGTTATCCGACGTCTCATACAATGCTCGGGTAATGGGCATTTTTTGTGGGTGTTGATAGCTATCAAAATTGGAATCGGTGAACTTAGCCTGCGCAATGCAAGAGGCTGACCATAGTCCGTTCGCCACCAACGAGGTATGAACCAACCCGCCCTCGCCCGTTTGTTCTCTTCGCAGCAAGGCGGTCACTATTGAGGCATACAAGGCTATGGCGGTGGGATGGTCACCCATGCCGGGCACAGACTGAGCAGGCTCAGCGCCTTGTGCACGAACCACGTCCATTAGGCCGGTTCTTGACCAATAGGCCACTAGATCAAAGCCCTCGCGATCTTTGTCAGGACCGTCCTCACCGTAAGCCGTTAGTGAGGCGAAGATCATCCGAGGGTTTTCGGGCGCTAGATCGTCGTAGGTGAGCCCAAATCGGCGACGCATCGCCAGAGGTTGGTTAGTTACGTAGACGTCGCACTCGCGAATCAGATCTCGCAACAGCTTTTTGCCTT
>CALHVX010000118.1 GCA_938036875.1 uncultured Pseudomonadales bacterium | reverse complement strand
CGTGTGCCAGAGTAGTCACTCTGGCACACGGCTCTGACCCCGACCTTCACTCACATTGCTTGGCCCGATTGAGAACCATACGATCGTGCAAACGTTCGATAATGGCGCTCCCAGACCGACAGAACATCCAGGGCAGCACGGCATGGCAGAGGCAGAGCAGCGCGGCGTAGGCCATCCAACCAGCAAACCCAAGCGCGCTAAAAAAGTGCTCGCCATAGGTCTCGCCAACGGACTTAGGATGCTCGGTGAGTAAGCGTGTGATCATATTAGGCACTCTGTTCCAGTGAAACTTTAAGACTACCCAGACCTACACAAAAATATGGCCAAATATTCGGAATTTATGCGTATTTTTTGGAAATATATACCGTAAATACGATATTACTTGGTATTTTTCGCCAGCCAACGATCCAGTTCATCAGCAAACGCCTTTCGATCACCCTGAGACAGCGCTGGCGGACCACCCGTGTTGACGCCACTGGCTCGCATGGTGTCCATAAAATCTCGTATGTTCAGTCGCGCTTTGATGTTTTCCGTAGAGTAGCGCTCCCCCCGAGAGCTCATGGCATCCACCCCAGCATCAATCACCTCGGAAGCCAGCGGGATATCACTGGTGATCACCAGATCCCCAGGCTGCGAGCGCTTCACAATCTCATCATCCGCGACATCAAAGCCACCCGGCACGATCAGCAGGTCTACCCACTTGGAGGCAGGCACGCGCATGGCGTGATTGGCCACAAGCGTCACCTCGATCTGGCGACGCTCACCTGCGCGAAACAAAATCTCTTTGATGACCGTTGGACAAGCATCCGCATCAACCCATATCTTCATTCGCACCCACCCATCTTAAAACCGCTGGACTATGGAAGCATCCTTGAACGCCATTTGCTACTCGTGAGGTCTGATTGACCACGCGGACAGATGCTCTCATACTCCAAGCCTAACCTTCATTACCCCACCTCGGGAGGACCACAACATGATTGCAGTTCAACTACCCAGGGCTTTCGGGGTGATCTCCGCCTAGTTAAACCTCAGCTTTCAAGCTGAGCGACCAAGCGCGTTTCTGAATTCCATCCTGATGGCCACTTTGGTCGGCACGCGTTTGCGTGTCGAATTGTCATGCCATTAGGAAACTATTCATGTCTCAAGACACACTGATCAGCCTCGGCTGGCGTAATTTTTTTCAACAGCAACTCAGCTTAGATGAGCTGGAATCCTCATCCCCAATGCGCGTCATGGGCGTAGAACGCAGCGAGCTTACGGTTGCCGGCGAGCAAGGAATACAACGCCAGCCTATAGAAACACATTGGCAGCAGGCACCCACAGCCGCGCGTCCGACCGTTGGCGACTGGTTGCTAGTAGACGAAACTGGGCACAGCCCAACTCGACTGCTGGACAGACAAAGCCTGTTCAAACGGCGGGCAGCGGGAGAACGATCAAACGAACAGCTGATTGCAGCCAACGTAGATACCCTGTTCATCGTCAGCTCATGCAACGCTGACTTTAATGCCTCACGTATCGAACGTTATCTAGCCCTCGCTTTTGAAGCCCAAGTCACGCCCGTTATCGTGCTCACTAAAGCAGACGCTTGCGAAGACCCGGCAGTGTACGAAGAGCAAGCCCAAGCGTTGCACAGCAGTTGTGTGGTGTTGAGCCTGAACGCGTTGGCCACAACCAGTCAAAACGCGCTGGCGCCTTGGTGCGCGGTGGGGCAAACCATCGCCTTGCTAGGCTCATCCGGCGTGGGCAAATCAACCTTGGTAAACACTCTGATGCAAACCGAAGTGGCCGCAACAGGCGGCATTCGCGAAGCCGACGCCAAAGGCCGACACACCACGACCAACCGGTCTCTGCACCAGTTGCCAAGCGGAGGCTTGATCTTGGACAGCCCGGGTATGCGCGAACTGCAACTGACGGATGTGCACAGTGGCTTGAGCGCCTTATTCGAAGACATCGAGCTACTAGGTCAGCAGTGCCGCTTTGGTGATTGTGAGCATGCCAGCGAACCCGGGTGCGCGGTGCAAGCGGCAATTGCAGCAGACAAGCTGGATCCGCGGCGCTTAAGCAATTACTACAAGTTGCTGCGCGAAGAGGCGCACAACAACATGAGCATTGCCGAGCGCCATGCTAAGAGCCGACAGTTTGCAAAGCAGGTAAAGCAACACAAAAAAACCAATAGAGGCTAGGGCAAACTTAGGGTTGGGCCTCGTTGGCTAACACAAAGTTACCCGTTGCTTCTTCCCAAGCACGTTGCAACACAAAGTTGCGGTCAAGCCCTAGGCTGACAATAAAACGAATGGGCTCATAACCCGCATCTGCGGTGAAGGCATCGGTTGCCAGTACATCTTCTAGGCTGGTGTTGTCGGCCGCAGCGGCGCTGCCAATAGCACCGAGCTGTGCCATAAAAGTTCGAAAAGCCGCAATGCCTTCGCGATCTGTGGTCGCGCCATGGCCAGGGATGACCCGAGAAAAGTTAAGCTTCGAAACCCTGTCTAAGGTGGCCGGCCATTGTTGGATGCTGCCACCCGCCTCTAAATCGATATTGGGGTAATGTTGATTGAACATCAGGTCACCCATATGGATAACCCCTTCCTCGACAAACACCACAACTAAATCGCCGTCGGTGTGGCCTCGACCCGGGTGCACCAACTCCAGGGTTTTGTTGCCTAACGTTAAGCTATGACGATCAACAAAGGTCTCATTCGGCATCAATTGAGCGGCATCGCCCGCCCAAAAATCGGCATCCAGCGCCTGCAAGTGTGACAAGGTGCGTTCTGTTGCTACAACTCGAGTGCCCGGGGCAAAGGCTGGGTTGCCGTGGGTATGATCCAAATGATAATGCGTGTTAATGAGCAACACTGTATCCGCCCCGGTTAACTCATACGCAACGTCTCGGATACGTTCGCCCTGCAAAGGCAGGGTCATGGTATCCACAATAACGTTGCCCGCATCCGTGCGCAGAACGGCCACGTTGCCACCAAATCCGCGCAGCACCCACAAGTCATCACTAAGCTGCTCGACCGCTAAGGCACGAGTTTGGCTGTATATGTAGGCGCCAGCCGCAACCAGCAACAGAACAAAAACCAGCAGAATTTTCTTAACCATAACAAGCCCATACCAGTAGTGATGCGGGCTACCATAGCAGCTTTGGTTGACACAACAATCCTGCTTAACGCAAGGTCATGACATGAGACTTTCTATGCTTATCCGACCCATCACATCCATGTCTTTAGTGCACCTCCAAAGCCTCGCTGTGGTCTTTTTTATGCTCGCAGCGAGCCTACACCCAGGTTTCGTGACAGCCCAAACCCCACTGCCGGTTCAGAGTCTGGCTCAGGTCAAGACCGACACAAACTGGCCCGAGAACTTAACACCTATATCCCGTCAGGATTGGAACGTAGAGCACGCCGCGCATCTGTTGTCTCGGGCCGGTTTTGGGGGTACGCCTGAACAGGCATCCAACCTTGCCAAATTGAGCCCCAAGCGCGCTGTGCGCCAACTGAGCCGCGGTCGACGCGGTGCACGGGCGCTAGAAGACTTCACTCACTCCGGGGTCTTCAACCCAGGGCTAGATCCCTTTCCAAGCAGCCGCCCCGCCACCACCAATCTGGCAAAAACCGACGGGCAAGCTTTAGGTATTCTGGTCAAACCGGAAGGTAACCGACCGATGCAACCGGTGGTGAACGAGTTCTTCTACTGGTTGCGCGCCAGCCGCTTAGAAACCGATCGCATCGCTTATTGGTGGGCAAACCGGATGCTGCAAACGTCTGCACCCCTACAAGAGAAAATGGCGTTGTTCTGGCACGGACACTTCGCAACCAACGAGGACAAGGTCCGCGACTACCGAAAAATGCTCCAACAACTCAACCTTCTACAACAGCATGGCTTAAGTAGCTTTCGCGAGCTGTTGGTTAAGGTCGCGCAGGACCCAGCTATGCTGGCGTTTCTAGACGCTGGCGTGAACGTCAAAGACTCGCCCAACGAAAATTTTGCGCGCGAGGTGATGGAGCTTTTTACTTTAGGTGTCGGCTCGTACGGTGAAAGTGATGTACGAGAAGCGGCGCGCGCCTTTACCGGTTGGAACTACACCGACCTTAAGTTTCAAATCAATCCAGCGGATCAGGATACCGGCAGCAAGACGCTGCTAGGAAAAACTGGCAACTTTAACGGTGTTGAAGTCCTGGATCTAATTCTTGCGCAACCGGCCGCGGCAGAGTTTATTGCCGGCAAACTCTACCGCTATTTTGTTCGTGAAGAGCTTAGCCCAAGGTTCCAAGCAGAGCTTGGGCAAAAGTTACAGGCTCTCGACTACCAGGTCGGCGACTTTCTAGAGATGTTGTTTACCAGCAAAGACTTTTATGCCTCGATATCACAGGGGTCGCGCATCAAAGGCCCAGTTGAGCTAGTTATTTCTACCTACAAAAAAATGGGGCTCACCCAGGTACCTGGAACACCGGACTTCAACCTGGTCACCGGCGGCTTGGGGCAACGTTTACTGCACCCGCCAACGGTGGCCGGTTGGAGCCATGGACGCAGTTGGATCACCCCCAGCTTGTTGTTTGAACGTGGTAATTTTGTTCTCGACCTAGTATTCCCAGACATAAGCTTCATTCCACCAGACCGCTATCCAAGCTACGGCTCTGAGATCGTTAACGTGCACAAACGGCTACGCAGCGGACTCGATATATCAAATGCCACCAAGCCCTCGGGCACTAGCGGCGAGATGGCTGCCTCCAATATGTTGGCTGATGCCGATGAAGCCTTTAACACCCGGTACGGTAGCTATCGCGGCTGGCAAATGGCCATTGAACGCGTGCTGCCTATCCCACGACATACCGCACGACTGCAGCTTACCGAACAAGTGCTCGCCGCAAAGCTCACCTCTCCTGAGCAAGTGGTTAGCAATTGGGTAGAGCGCTACTTTTTGGTGGCCCCAAGCGCACAGACCCAAGCACAACTGGCCCAAGCACTCGCAGAAACGTTGGGCACCACAGACCTTCAGGCCGCAGCAAGCTACCTAGAAGAACCGCTGCGCAACCTACTGCACCTACTACTTAGCCTGCCGGAGTACCAACTGGGATGAAGTCTCGACGTTCAATACTCAAAGCCGGGGCAGCAATGTCTACCCCGCTGGCACTGGCCCCTATTGGCTTAAGCGCCACGGCGCGAACTTTCGCCAACACCGCTGTTACTCCGGCAATCAAGAAACACACTTCAACAGACCCAATTTTGGTGGTGGTTGAGCTAAGCGGTGGCAACGACGGGCTCAACACTGTAGTGCCCCACGGCGACGCTGCTTACTACCAACACCGTCCAACTATTGGTATAGCGCGTAAAGCGTTGCACAGCTTAGATGAGCAGTATGGTTTTAACCCAGGCGCCTTAGGATTAAAGCGTTTATGGGATACCGGGGATCTTGCCGTGGTTCATGGCTGTGGCTATGACAACCCGTCTTACTCCCACTTTAGCTCCGCCGCTTACTGGCATACCGCAACGCCAAACAGTGGCCATGAGTTTGGCTGGCTTGGACGCTTGGCCGATGCGCTGCAACCCAACCCAAACCCAAATATGCTTGTGGGCATAGGTAGCGCGCAAACCTTAGCCATCAAAAGCCAGGTACATAGCCCGGTGGTGTTTGATGATCCCTTACGCTTTCAGCGCAACATGCTAGCGGAGCAACGTCGATTGCTAGCGCAACTGGCACCCAGCGCAGCCCGCAGCAATGCGCATAGTTACATGAACGATGTCGCCGCCAGCGCTCAACAGGCATCACAATTGGTACGCCAAGCTTGGCGCCAGTATCAGCCCAAGGTGGACTATGGCGTTGCACCCATGGACCTACCCAAAGTGGCCGCCTGTATCGCGGCGGGTTTACCCACTCAGATTTATCACGTGGCGTTTCGCAACAATGCGTTTGATACCCATGTGCAGCAACCGGCATTGCACCAACGGTTGCTTAGTTACGCTTGTGACGGCTTGCACGGCTTCATCCGCGAGCTTGAAGCCATGGGTGAAGCTGATCGGGTTGTTGTCTTAGTCCACTCGGAGTTTGGCCGACGGGTGGGTGAAAACGCCAATGGTGGCACCGACCACGGTAGTGCCAACCTCATGTTCTTGGCTGGCAAACCCGTTTGCGGTGGACACTACGGCACCGCACCCGACCTCACCAAGCTGCGCGCAGACGACAACTTGCACCATAGCGTCGATTTTCGGCAGGTCTACGCCACAGCCATTGATGGTTGGTTAGGGGGCGCGCAGACTACCCCCCTCTCCACCCAAGTTTTGGGCTCAAGCTTCACCCCGCTTTCGATTTTCGATTGCAAAACGAACAGGATCTCAACATGACCAAACTACACGCTGACTACATGGTAGTCGGGACCGGAGCCATGGGCATGGCATTTACCGATGTCATGTTGAACGAAACCAATGCCAACATCTTGATGATCGATAAACGGCATCGACCCGGCGGTCATTGGAACGACGCCTACCCCTATGTGCGCCTCCACCAGCCTTCAGCCTTCTACGGGGTGAACTCAACCAAGCTGGGCAACGACCGTATCGATACCCAAGGTTGGAACCAAGGGCTCTACGAGCTGGCAAGCAGCGGTGAGGTTTGCGCCTACTTCGATCAGCTTATGCAGCAGCAGTTTTTACCCACCGGGCGTGTTCAATATTTTCCCATGTGTGAATACCTTCCCAAACAGGCAAGCACACAAAACGGGCCCCAACGTTTTCGCTCTCAAGTTAGCGGCGAAGAGTACGAAGTCGACGAGAGCACCAAGCTAGTTGATGCCACTTACATGAACGTAGTGGTGCCATCTATGCGCAAACCAAAATACCAGGTTGCGCAAGGCGTACGTTGCATACCACCTAACGAACTCACCAAGCTGGCAGCGCCGGCCAAAGACTATGTGGTCATCGGTGCAGGCAAAACCGGCATGGACGCTTGTTTATGGCTGCTAGGCAACGGTGTGGCACCGGCATCCATTCGCTGGGTCATGCCGCGAGATTCATGGATGCTGGATCGCAAAAATATTCAGCCCGGTCCGGAGTTCGCCGACAGCTTCTTAGGCGGCGTCGCAAGACAAAGCGAAGCCGTTGCACAAGCCACCAGCCCCGAAGATTTGCTCGCCAAAATGCACGCTATCGGCTGGCTGCTACGCTTCGATGACAAGGTTGAACCCAGCATGTATCGCTGTGCAACGGTCACCACCACCGAACTACAGCAACTGCAACGTATCACGCAGATCATACGCCAGGGCAAAGTCCTCAGCTTAAGCCCAACCCAAATAGAGTTAGAGCAAGGGGTTGCACCCACTTCGACCGAAACGCTACACATCGATTGCACCGCTGATGGCTTGGCGCGTCGCCCAGCTACCCCAATCTTTAGCGATGAAGGCCTGAAGCTACAATCCGTTCGTACTTGCCAACAAGTCTTTAGTGCCGCCTTTATTGCCCACATTGAGGCAGCGTACGGCAGCGACGAAGAAAAGAACGCGCTGACCCAGGTGGTACCACACCCCGACAGCGCGTTGGATTTTTTGCACTGCGCACTGGTTAACGATATAAACGGAGCAAACTGGGCTGCAGACCCCGCCCTCACCAATTGGCTGCAAAAAGCGCGCCTAGATGGCTTCAGCAGAGACTTCGCCGCTGTGCCACCAACCCAAGAGGAACAACAATACATGCAACGTATTGGCGCTACGGCACCAGCCGCATCCGCTAACCTCAAACGCTTAATCGCCACCATCAACTAGGACAGCCCATGAACGTGACCGAAGCGGTTGCTAGCCGCAAATCCATACGCCGATTCCTTGATACGCCCGTCAGCGATGATCAACTAAAAGAGCTGCTGACCAAAGCGGCCCGATCACCTTCGGGTGGCAACGTACAACCTTGGCGCGTGTATGTTCTTAACGGCTCACGAATGGCTGAGTTTCAAGAGCATCTCGCCCAACCTCGCGAGCGCGAGCAGGCTGAGTACGCGATCTACCCCGAAGGCTTGAGCGAACCCTACCGCTCGTCCCGGTTTAAAGTCGGTGAGGACATGTACCGTTTGCTCGGCATTCCACGAGAGGACAAACCCGCCCGCTTTGCGCACTTAGCGCGAAACTACGAGTTCTTTGGTGCGCCAACGGCCTTCTTCTGCTACGTAGATAAACAGATGGGCCCACCACAATGGTCTGACCTTGGTATGTTTCTTCAAACCTTCATGTTGTTGGCACAAGAAGCCGGCCTCAATACCTGTGCTCAAGAAGCCTGGGCAACCCGGCCTGCCGCCGTAGCAGAATTTGTTAAGGCGCCCGATAACTTGATGCTGTTTTGCGGTATGGCCATTGGCCATGCAGACCCAGAACCAGCGGTTAACACCTTGGTTTCAGAACGCGAGCCGCTCAGCACCTGGGCAACCTTCGTTTAGCAGCGTCAGTTCAACAAAGCCGCTGTTCCGTCAGCGGCTTTGATCCGAATTGGGCAGATCGATCAACGAGGTCACCAAGCCAGCAAGAAGAAAGGCACCGGCCCAGATTTGAAACGCACTGATGTAAGTACCGGTGGAATCGGCAACCACACCAGTAATCAACACCCAAAAGGTCGCTGGTGCTAGGAAAAAGGTCATCAAGCCATTTGCACGTGAAAACTTAGTGACGCCAAACAGCCTAGACAACAACACCGACCGAACCGGCACCATCCCACCAAAGCCCAAGCCAAACAACGCCGCCGCTATCATGAGCACCGCTAAGCTATCCGCCTGCATAAAGACAAGGGTGGACATAAAGTAAGACACAATCGCACCTAGCACCGCCCGCTTCGCATTCATGTGATCCATCAAGTAACCAAAGACCAACTTTCCGCCTATGGAAAACGCGCCAGCGGTACCCAATACGTAAGACGCATCGAACAACGTAAAATCGAGCTCTTGGGTAAGATAGGTGGGCAAGTGCGTGATCATCGCGCTATACACCCCATTCATGAGGCCGAAGGTCAGCACAACACTCCAAAAAGCTTTGGAGCCCAAGAATTCGCGATAGACCGACAGTTTAAACGAGCCTGGTTTGGTTACAGCGGCGCTTGAGCTTTGCGGCGCGACTATATTGCCAGCCTCCATTACTACCCCAGGCGCCACATCCCCATCTGGGTATTGACCAAGGTCCGACGGCTGCTGCTTAACTAAAAACCAAGTCACGGGTACCACGAGAAAAAGCAACAACGCCGCGTAGATCAAGTAAGTGTCTTGCCAGCCCACGCGTTCAAGCAAACCGGTAACTAGGGTTGGCATCACCACACCTGCAACCGATATCCCCATGATGGCAACACCCAAGGCCATACCCCGGTTACGACTAAACCAATTGACCATGAGCTTGGTTTGCGCCAACGGGCCAATGCACTCCCAGCCAAAGGATTGAAACAACAGCAAGATTGCAAAGAAGGCAACGTAGGTATCCGCCCATTGCAGCAAACAGTATCCCAGCGCCATCCAGACGGCGCCCAGACAGACCACGTTACGCCAGGGAAACCGGTCAAGGCAGTAGCCAAAAATCGGCGCAGAAATAGAGCCTGTAAAAAGCACCACGCTAATCACTAGCGAGATCTGAGTTTTATCTGCCTCAAATTCGGCCATCCAAACCGGAAAGAAAATACCGCGAGAGTGCAGAAAAAAGCTCGAGGCCAAAAAGCCCATGCCAAAGGAGTAGACGGCAAGCCGGTGGCCGTAGAAAGCGCCGAAGCCTTTTAACCAATTGGGTGAAACAAGTGCCATGCTGCCCTCCTCGAGCCATTGCCCACAGGAGGGTTAGATGCGCGATAGAAAGAGTCTACTCGCTGTTGCGCCCGGATTCATGCCACCACTCGCCGTAGTCGTGGGTCAACTCATCACCCGGTAGGAGAGCTACCAGGGCCACCACGCTAAAGTCATCGTAGTAAGCCACATTGGGCTGTGCAGAATGATTGATGTATTTGAAGCGGCAGGTTACCAACACATCACCGTCATCTGTATGCAGTGTATAGGGGCCTTGCTTGGTGGTTGGTGCCACAACACAGCGCCCCAGCAAGGCACCGGCATTCACCCGGCGTGTTGCAAACAGACCTTTGCCATGAATGCCACTAGCGCGGATTTGGAAGCAGTGTTTCATTCGCGGAACCATACCGAGCAAAAGCTTAACTTTCCATAAAATTGAAGGTTAAAATTCAGCCCCTTTTGGTCATTCCAGCGTTATGCTAATCAGGTCCGTTATACAGCCCACCAAACCCATATGAACAGCAACGACCAATACGACTACGCCGAGCACCTCGCGCAAATCCCACACTCGAACGCCTTAGGGCTAAAAATGCTTAGCTTCAGCGACGACAAGTGTGAACTGAGCATCCCCTACGCGCCGCATTTGGTGGGAGACCCGGAAACCGGTGTTGTGCATGGCGGCGCCATCACAGCGCTGCTGGACAATGCCGCTGGCATGGTAGCGCGCCCGGTGGATATGCCGCGAGATACCGCATCTATTGCCACCCTTGATATGCGTATCGACTACATGTGCGCCGCGGCACCAAACCAGGACATCATTGCCCACGCGCATTGCTTCAAGCGCACTAAAAACGTGGCCTTTGTCCGCGCGGTTGCCTACCAACAGAACATGGATGACCCAGTGGCAACTTGCACCGCTACCTTTATGTTAGGAACTCGAAACAAGGCCTTTGCCACAACCTCCTAGCAGCCATCATTCGAACAAAGGTAACCCATGAAATTTCTCGAGCAGTTACGCAATGAAGGCCGCGGGCAAGACCTAGAGGCCATAATCAACCACATCCCCTACGCAAAATTTTTGGGCCTGCAAGTTGAGCAGCAAGGCAACGAGGTCATCACCGTCCTACCCTTCCAAGACCACCTCGTGGGCAACACTACCCTTCCTGCCATCCATGGGGGTGCCGTGGGTGCTATGTTAGAAATGACGGCGTTGCTACAGCTGCTCTACGACACCCAGTGTCAGGGCTTGCCAAAAACCATCGATGTGTCTATCGACTACTTACGATCCGCCCGGGGTACCACAACCTACGGCCGTGCCATTGTGACCCGACGCGGTAGGCGTATCGCCAACGTGCGAAGCGAGTTGTGGCAAGAGCAACGAGACAAACCCGTGGCCGCTTGCCATGGGCACTTTTTGCTCAAACCGGCTACATCGTAGCTTGAACAACCTGCCACGCGGGTCGCTGCGCTAGACGCGCCCAGTAGTCCACAAGCACAGGGTGCTGAGGCAACACCGGCATTAGGTTTAAACCCCAATTGATGGTGCTACCTAACATGACGTCTGCTGCGGTGAATCGGTCGCCAAGGATAAAGTCACGCCCGCTTAGCGATGCAATCATCACCTGGGTTACTTCGCTTAGGTCCGCAAATGGCTGGTAACCAGAATCACCCGCCCCCTGCTGCCCTAACGCCGACATAATGATGCTTGGTTCAGCGGTAACCGGCGCAAAGAACAACCAACGCAGAAAGGCGCCGCGGTCTGCATGGCCAACGGGAAAAGCAAGACGACCAGAATCAAAGGTTTCGGCAAGATACAAACAGATCGCCGCAGTTTCCGTCAGCACCGAGGTGTCGTGCACTAGCGCCGGCACCTTGCCTAACGGGTTGACCGCCAGATACTCCGGCGTTTTGTGTTCTTGCGCTTCAAGATCTAAGCAATTGAGCTCGTAATCAAGCCCTAGCTCTTCCAACAACCAATGCACCACAAAACCGCGCGATGGAACCGCGTGGTAAAACTGAATCTTTGCCATCTTTTACTCTGCGTTAAGCCGCCTGATTTTTACCGCTTGCACCAGAGCTGGGCCCCGGGTTATCAAACACCAACACTTCGTCATCAAAGGTTGCATTAGGCAATTCATCTTTTTCTTTATAGTAATCCTGGGAGTTGGTCCAAGGCGTTTGGTCACTTTGCCGGGGGAGCCTGGACATACCGCGTCGCATGTAACCCGGCGAGAAGTCTTCTTCGTCAATGTAACCTCGACCATTCATACCCTGATCTTGAGAGCGCAACGTGGGCGTGCACTGGCGCATGCCTGTTTCGCTCATGTGGTTGAGCAGGCGGCACACGTAGTGGCCAATCATGTCTGAACGCATGGTCCATGAGGTACGTATGTAACCAAAGATCCAAGCTAAGTTGGGTACGCCCGAAATCATGATCCCCTTGTAGGTCCAGTGGTCGTGCAGATCGATGTCACGCCCGTCTACACTGAAGCGAATATTGCCCAGGCCGCATAGCTCAATCCCTGTGGCTGCAACAATGATGTCCGCGGGCAGCACATCACCGGACTTAAGCTTGATCCCATCTTCCACAAAAGCTTCGATGTGATCGGTCACCACCGCGGCTTTGCCCGAGGCGATTGCATGCAACATGTCGCCATCCGGCAACATGCACAAACGCTCATCCCAAGGGCTGTACTTAGGGGTGAAGTGAGTATCCACCGGATAACCTTCAGGCAAAATTTCGGCTGCAGCATCAATCAGTTCACGGGCCAACACATCCGGCTCAGACTTAGAGCGAGCGGCCGTTTCTCGACCAAACTCCAGCATCTTGCGGCGCTTGATGCCATGGATCCAATCTTCGGGCACCTCCAACCCACGCAGCTCTTCGATCATCTCGTCTTCACTACTATTGTCTAGCGAATAATAGTAGCTGGGTGAACGTTGGAGCTGGGTAACCTTGGCGACCTTGTCAGCCACCGCCGGCAGTATGGTGGCAGCCGTGGCACCAGACCCAATAACCACCATCTGCTTGTTGGTGTAGTCCAGGTCTTCCGGCCATTGCTGGGGATGGATGATTGGGCCTTTGAAATTTTCTTCACCAGGAAAGTCCGGTCGATACCCCGCTGAGTAATCGTAGTAGCCTTGGCACATAAACAAAAAGTTGGCGGTGAAGGTCTGCAGCTGCCCATCACCATCTTTTGCTTGTACCGTCCACAAAGCACTCTCGCTAGACCATGAAGCGCTATCAACCCAATGGTTGAAACGAATGTTCGGCGCTAAGGCATTCTCATCCACCACCTCATGCAGATAGCGCATGATTTCTTTGGCTTCGGCAATGGGCTGGCCATGCCAAGGTTTGAAGTCGTAACCAAAGGTGTACAAATCGCTATCGGAACGAATGCCCGGGTAGCGGAACAGATCCCAGGTGCCACCAATTTCCCCGCGGCCTTCTAGTATCACGTAGCTGCGATCCGGGCTTTCGCGCTGCAAATGGCAGGCGGACCCGAGCCCAGAGATGCCTGCCCCTACAATAATGACGTCTTGATGTTGGGCCTGAGTTTGGGTGGCTTTGGCCCCTGCGCTGGTCTTGACGCCCATGCTGAAATTCCCCTTAGAACTAAACTTGATGACAGTTTCCTGCCTAAGGATGCAGCATGCTATGGGTAATTTCCACTAAACGGCTATAGCAGCCGTTGGCTCTTTTCTTTTCTCTTTTTTTTGGGGGGGACGCTGCTACCCAGGGGCAACTTGCGGGCGTGAACCCGCTTATCTAAGGCTAGAACGAACAAACCCCAGCCAAGGCCGGGGTTTGTTGGGTTACTTCATCCGGCTAAGCCGGACTAAGTGACAGGCTTATTGGTACTCACCGCCAAAGCGATAAGTGAATTCAACACCCAGCGTACGGGGTCGATTCACGCTACCAGCCGCAAACAAGGTTGCGATAGGAACAAAAGCCTCATTGCGCTGATCGGTCAAGTTTCGACCATATGCTTGCAAGGACCATTGGTCGGTGTAGTAGCCAATCGAGGCGGTTACGTCTTCAATAGAATCTAAGCGCGCGTTGGGCACGTTGAGCAAGTTGGTTTCGCGCTCATCAACCCAGGCGTACTTAGCGTAAATCTCGAGACTACCGTCACCAATTTCAACACTGTAAGTACCACCAACACCGAAGGTGTTTTCTGGCGAGTTACGAGGTGTTAAGAAGCTCGCATCTTCAACCAAAGCAATGCCATCCGCTGCGTTGATATCGGTTTCGAAATCGCTGTATTCAGCATCCAAGAAGCCATAGTTAAAGAACAGGCGCAGGTTCTGATTTACAACAAACTGTGTCTCAAGCTCAAACCCTTGATAGGTTGCGTCAGCCACGTTGTCGAAGACAGTTGCAACGGTCAACGTATCT
>CALHVX010000117.1 GCA_938036875.1 uncultured Pseudomonadales bacterium | reverse complement strand
TGCCAACACCACGTACGTAAAAGGCGATTTGGTCCGGGCTGTTCAGCTGTAAGGCCTGGTAGAGCCGCCACACATTACTTTTGCTCGCCGCGCTTGCACTGTTGCCGGTGCCGTCGGTGCAAAGCACGATATTCCGGCCCGGCCTTCGCTTGGGTGCAGGGGTTGTCCCGGCCAGCGTCGCTTCGCTCACTCAAATCTCCTATCCGCCAGCTTCGTCCTGGGTGTTGTATATACCGCAGAAGTGGTCATTACAACGCAGCGCCAGCCATTGTTGTGTCGGCAACCCTACAGATGCTCCCAATGACCTAGCCTGGTTCGTCTTTTGGAGCTGGGTTGGGTATGTCGAACGAGGCAAAGATTTCTTGCTATTATTAGAGTCGAACTCTAACTATTGGTGTAAAAATTAAAGTATCAGTTAAATCTGCTGCCCCTGGGGACGCCTCCAAGTCAGACCGCACCCGTCATCGGTTTGTGGCTGCTATACGGTCCGAGGTGGCGGCGACCGGTGTCTTCAGCGCAGATACTGTAGCCAAGCGAGCTCAGACTTCCCAAGCTACCTTTTATAACCACTTCAGCTCGAAGGATGCCGCATTGGCTTCGGCCTTTACCGCCGCAATGGATGATCTGCTGGAGATGGTGACTCAAGGGCTTCGCATAGAGCATCTTCTGCATCGGGGGCTAGAGGGGTTTTGCTCGGATTGGGCAGAAGTTTGCGCCGAGTTCTTTAGCGCGAACGCTGTATTGCTGGCGGTTGCTCAGGCGGAAGCCAAAGCCTCCGCTGAGTTACGTCGGATATTTGCGTCGCGCCAGCACGAGTCTTTGGGCCGCTACGAAACCTTTGTTGAGCTTGGACAGTTAGCGCAGGTCATTCGTCCCGGTGATGCTAGCGCGATAGCGAAAATGCTGTTGATCACCAATCAATGTTGGAACCATCCGTTTCTCCGTCAGGTGCAACCGGGTGACGCGCTGTATCAAGAGATGACCCAACTAATGGTGCAACTGTTAGCGCCGCAATCAAACCTGATCAAGGAAGAAACCTAGTGAAAGTACAAACCCATCAAACCTTTGAGTCTGGTCTACCAAAAGACGATACCCACCCGTACCGTACCGGCGCTTGGCAACCCCAGACGACGGAGTACGACGCCTGGGATTTGGATGTTGAAGGTGAGATACCGCAAGATCTAGCCGGCACTTACCTACGCAATACGGAAAACCCGTTGTTGGTTTCTCCCGAGCGTTATCACCCCTTTGATGGCGACGGCATGTTGCACTCCATCTCCTTTGCCGGCGGCGAGGCGCAATATCACAACCGGTTTGTACGCACCGATGGGTTCAATGCGGAGCGGCAAGCGAACGCGCCGTTGTACGCTGGGTTCACTGAGTTTGACCGTCTGCAAACGCTCAACCAGCCAAGCAACATTAACCTCTGGCCTAACATGAAAGATGCGTCGAGCACCGATGTGGTGGTGCACCGCGGCCAGGCGCTTACCAGCTTTTGGCTGTGTGGTGACCTCTATGCTTTTGACCCGGTCACCTTAGAGGCGCAAGGTCGGGCGGACTTTGGTGGGCAGTTTCCCAAAGACGGAGTTTCTGCGCATACCAAGATTGATGAAAACACCAACGAGATGTTGTTCTTCAACTATGGGCTTGATGCGCCGTACATGCATTACGGTGAAATTGATGCTCAGGGTAATCTGGGCCATTACCGTGATGTCTTGCTGGACGGGCCACGTATGCCCCACGACATGGCGTTTACTGAGAACTTTGCCATCGTTAACGCGCCGTCGCTGTTCTTTGACCCGAAGCTGCTTGCCGCTGGTATGCAGCTTCCACGTTTTTTCCGCGATGTGCCCACACGCTTTGGCATCATCCCCCGTCGCAGCAATGGCGCGGTAAAGTGGTTTGATGCACAACCCACCTTTGTGTTGCATTGGATCAACGCCTTTGAGGAAGATGACGAGATTGTGCTAGATGGTTTTTTCCAGGAAGACCCAATGCCTAAAGGCGATCCGAACTGGACAATCGACCAAAAGGCGCTGGGTAATACCCTGGATTTGCACGCGATAAAGTCGTACCCACACCGCTGGCGTTTTAACATGGTGACGGGCGAGACCAAAGAAGAACGGTTAAGCGATCGTATTCAAGAGTTTGGCATGATCAACGGGCGCTTCGGTGGCCGTCGCAATCGATACAGCTACAACGCTCTGCCTTGCAAAGGTTGGTTTGGTTTTGAAGGGCTTGTTAAGCAAGATTTGATTAGCGGCGCCGAAGAAGTTGTTCAACTACCGGCAGGTGTCTTTGCCAGTGAAACCGTTATGGCACCACGCATCGGGAGCACGGCCGAAGATGATGGATACTTAATCACCTTTACCATGGACCTGAATAACAACCGGTCCCAGTGTTTGATCTTAGATGCACAAAACCCCACGGCGGACCCTTTGGCAGCGGTGAGCCTACCCGAGCGTATCTCCAGTGGTACGCACGCGTTTTGGCAACCCGCGGCGGCACATTAGCCGAGCTTGAGTCGCTCTAAGCTTTGCGCGCGTACCCTTGCGCAAAGCTCAGCATTGCTTGCCATGTTGTGACCAAAGCTTGGCAAGAGTTCAGCCAGCGCGGCTTGCCATGCGCTGCCGGCCATCTGTTGGGGAAAGCAACGTTGTAGCAGGTCCAGCATGATGGCAACAGCGGTTGAGGCGCCTGGTGATGCGCCAAGTAGGGCTGCAATGCTGCCCTGCGCACCGGTGACAATCTCTGTCCCAAACTGCAGCGCTCCCCCACGGTTCGCATCACGTTTGATGATCTGCACCCGCTGACCCGCAATCTGTAATTCCCAATCTTCATCTTTGGCCTGTGGAAAGCTCGCGCGCAACAGTGCCATACGTTCGTCTTTGTCGAGCAGCACCTGGCCGATTAAATATCGGGTTAGGTCCAAGTTGTCTAAGCCGGCTGAGACTATTGGCAGTATGTTGTCGATATCCAAGGACTTGAATAAGTCCAGGTAGGAGCCTTGCTTTAGAAACTTTGTGCTGAAGCCGGCATAAGGCCCAAACAAGAGTTGTCGCTCACCGTCGATCCAGCGCGTATCCAGGTGTGGCACAGACATAGGCGGAGCATTAACGGCGGCTTTGCCGTAAACCTTTGCTTCGTGCTGGGCAATAACCTTGGGGTTGGTGCAACGCAGCCACTGACCGCTAACCGGGAAGCCGCCATAACCATCACCTTCCGGAATGCCGCTAGCGTCTAGCAGTTCCAATGCGCCGCCACCGGCACCGATGAAGACGAAGCGCGCTCTGACGATTTGATCGGTGTCAGCCTCTAGGTCGTGCACTTTGAGTCGCCACACGTTGTCTTGTTTGTAGCGAAAGTCTCGAACCTCTTGGCCGTAGAAACACTCTACCGCGCTTTGACCTTCTAATCCTTTGATTAGAGAGCGAGTTAGCCTGCCGAAGTTAACATCGTTGCCAATGTCCATCTTGGTTGCTGCCACGGGTTCTTTGGCGTTACGGCCCTGCATCATCAACGGCGCCCAGGCGGTGATGGTGGCTGGGTCGGTGGTGTATTGCATGCCGTCAAACAGCGGGCTGCTTTGCATCTGATCGAATCGAGCGCGCAGAAAGTTCACGTTGTCTAAACCGGATACGAAGCTTAAGTGCGGCACTTGGCGAATAAACTGGGTGGGGTCTGGTAGATCGCCGCTTATGACCAAGCTGCCCCAAAACTGTTTGCTGAGCTCAAATTGCTCGGCAATGCGCAGCGCTTTGGCAATGTCTACCTGCCCCTGTACGTCTTGTGGTGTGTAGTTCAACTCGCAAAATGCGGAATGGCCTGTTCCGGCATTGTTCCAAGCATCAGACGACTCCGCCGCGGCGTGGTCTAGACGCTCGTAAATTTGGATGGATAGGCTGGGGTCCAGCTTACGTAGCAGGGTGCCAAGGGTGGCAGACATGATGCCGGCACCAACCAGCACCACGTCAACGATTTTTTGGGTCACGCAACCATCCTCAACTCAGTGGTTAATAAATTGTGGCCGCATGATCGCATACCTTAACGCTTGAGCTTTGAGGTGAATACGCTTACCCCGGCGCAGCCGGGGTAAGTACAGTGCGCTAGATACTAGTGGGGCCGTTGTTTTTGGCGCAATCTAACTAGAGCTAAGGCTCCGCCCAATAACACTAAGCCTAAGGAGCCAGGTTCTGGAACACCGGCTACCGGTGGGGGAACGGGAGGTGCTGAGCACCCATCGTCGGTAAAGGCACCAGCGCAAGGATCACTGGGTGGGGCGAGCACTTGGGTGAAACCTTGATAGGAAACGTTTGCTTGAGACAGGTTGTAGAAACCAAAACGTCCGTCAGCAAAGCTCGATAGCCCAGCAACATCACCGGGCGTCACGTCAAAAATTGTCTCATCTAGAAAGTCACCACCGTCAATCCGGATTCGAATACGATCGGTTTGGTACAACAAGTTAAAGTCATAAGAGGTATTGCTTGCCCAACCTCGATCACTACCAAAATCGGTGCCAATGACGTTGATGTCGGAATCGCCGGTGGTGGCTGCATCTTTTCCCCAGAACGCGCCGGATGTGTTGTCGTCTGCTGTCACCGCGCCGTTTATGTAAGATAGCGTAAAGCCTTCACTTGCGGTGTTCTGATTGCCTTGCTTCCAATCAAACAAAAACATATCAAAGGTCTGTGTGTCAGCCCCTGCGCCTAGTGGCGCTTGATAGCCGAACACAAAACCGATGAAGTCGTTGTCGCTATTGGTGTTTACTCGAAACGAGCCATCAAACTCCGTATTCAGATAGTTGGTGTCACTGACGAAGAAGGTGGGATCACCGTTAATGGTTTGCAAAACCGATGAACCATCAGCACTGACGTTCCAGCGCCCGTTCTCTAAGTCGCCTTGTTGGCTCCAGGTGTTCAGGTCGATAGGGGCTGCGACGGCCCCCATAGATAGCATGGCTAGTAGCCATCCAGCCCAGATTGGTTTGAGAAATGTCATCTTGGTACTCCTTTGGATTGGTTTATTGTTGGTTCTTAGCGCTTTGTCCTAAAACTGGCGCTAAGCAGGAGTAGGTATACCGCTTATTATTGGCTCTATTTGTCTATTAAATGACGCTTCACGGATGAACGAGCACTGTGTGAGAACAAGCCTTGAGATTTATCGAATTATTGTAAAGATACGCGCTTATTAAAGTCTAAATGTATAATAAATAGAGCATATAGCTATTATATTAACGCTGTGAGGGTTTGAATTACTTACGGAATGCTTACAAAAGGGTGGTTTTTCAGTGTGTCGTTGGTAGCATCTGCAGCGGAGTGCCCGCGTTTTGCGGCGCTGTGCTAACAAGAGAAAGAATTTATGAGTCCCCGAGGATTAGTTGTATGCGCGCTCCTGGCCGCATTGTCCGCCCCTGGTGTTGCCGCTCCCCTGCGATACCTTGATGATGCCAACATTCAACCAGATGCGCCCACCGTTAGTGGCAACTTTCCCAAAGTTGCGTTGACCGAAACTCAATCGGTTAATGGCACCGTTCAAGAATGGAGTCGCTACGATGTTATCGGCGGCAAAGCAGGCATGGCTTCTAAGATTGCTGCAGCTCAAGCGGTGAACCCTGAACTGAAGTTTCATTTTTCGTTTCATCCAAGATCTTATCTTGGCTACCTGCACAATGACCCCTGTGAGATAGCGCTGGGTATGCCCTTCAACCAAACCGGTTCCGCCAGCCAAGGTTGCAGCATGTTTGCTGGTCATTGGCTGTACCGTGCAGGCACGACGCTAACTAGTGGCATCGGCGCTAACCAAACGGATATTCGCGTAGCAGACGCATCGCGCTTGTCACCAGGTGACTACGTGGTGATCTACAACTCTCCTGCTGGTTCTTTTGTGAACGCTGAGCATGCGCGAGTGCAGTCGGTAGATACGAGTTACAACCCCGACCGAGTGATCCTTAGCAACCGCGGCTACAAATCTAACCGTATTGCTCACTCGTCAAACTCCATTATCGCCGCTCACGAAGTGGGTCGTGCTGGGGACAATCGCAACTGGGCTTACAACTTAGCGACCAACGCCCCCCGTGATGGGTCTAACCGCACGGCTGCTAACGTTATGGCCGACTGGATCGTTGCAAATTGGACCAAAAACAGCCGCGGTCAGAATACTAGCGTACGACCAGATGGTGTGTACTTTGATGAAGACGGATACATCTTGTTCACTCAGCAAGCAGATGTGAACAACGATCTGCAGGTAGACAACGGTGTGTCCCCTAGCGGAACCCATTGGTGGGGCGACGGCCTAGATAACTTCTATCAAAGTGTGCGCAACCGAGTTGGTTCCAACAAGCGTGTTGTTGGTGGCTGGCGCGAAAGTCGCGGGCTACCCAGCCTAAACGGCGTGCAGATGGAAAACTGGCTAGTGACCGGGGATGACTTTCCCTTCAACCCAAACTACCGAGGTAACGGTGGTGCGTTATCACAGTTTCACAACTACCAAATACACAATCAGTTTCACCGCCGCTCAGACGGTTATACAGAGACGTTAACTAAGCATCCCTCGCGTACTTTCCCCGGCACCAAAAACTCTGGACCAAACCCGCCGGTGCCAAGCACCAACGCATCGTTCAGGTTTGGGTTTGGCATGACGCTGCTAGCAGACGGGCACTACGCTCGCCAAAACTCGGAGTTACATCCAGCACCTTGGTACGATGAGTATGCGGTTAACGTAACGCCAGGTTCGAGCACCTATGGCCACGCTATCGCGTCCAACCCCAATAACGAAGCAGCGATACGGGCGAACAAAGGTTGGCTAGGGCGTCCACTAGGGCCAAGGGAACGTATCTACTCCGACTTGGTGTTTGCGTCGCAGAACAATTTGGTTGGGAACGGCAGCTTCGACAGCAGTATTGATGGTTGGCAATTGCGCAACCTGCAAGGCTATCGCGATACCTCCACCAAGTTTCATGGTGCGGCATCGTTACGAACAACCGGGCATAGCAGCTTTACCGGTTCTGTTGGCGGTGCCTCTATCCGTGGCCCATTGATCAGCATGGTGCAAGGGCGTGAATACACCCTTAGCTTTGCAATGCGGTCGTCTCGCCCAAGAGACGTCTACTTGCGTCTAGATTACTCAAATAACCAGGGCTTGGCGCTTGCCACTGAGCGCTGGACTCGGGTTGTGTGGACCATGACGGCAACCTCCAGCGGTTCGTTCCGCCCCATCATTAACCTAGGGCGCGAATCGAGCACGGTGTGGATTGATGATGTGCATGTATTCGACGGCGACCCTAACCTGTTTCGTCGCGATTTCGACAACGGTGTTGTGGTTGTTAACGCCACACCGAAGGGCAGAACGGTTAGCTTAGGTGAGAGCCTTCAACGTATCCGAGGTACCGGGCAGGACAGCATTAACAACGGCGGTACGGTCAACAGTGTTTACCTACCACCTTACGATGCCGCTATCTTGGTGCGGCGAGATGGGGTTTCACCGCCCCCACCGCCGCCGCCTCCACTACCGACTCCGGGTGCTTGTGGTGCGCCGACCCTGAATACGGCTGGTACGCCTAAGTTCCACGCGTGGAAAGACACCTGTACGCCGGGTCTGTTCCATGTTGTTGGGACGTCCAACGGGCCGCTCAACAACTACGTTGGACGCATTATCAGTACCTCGAACATGGATAGCCTCATCCCCAACGGTTTGGAAGCAAACGATACGGTTCAATCCGTTTCGAGAACCATCAATTTTAATATGAGCGTTTCTGGCGGCTTAGACGGTTTCCGTTTCACCACCAGCCAGTTCGGAGATGTTTGCATCAGCCTATCGAGTGGGCAAAGCATTCTGTTTGGTCCGAACGAGCAATCCTATAGTGGTGGCGTGAACTTCCGACAGGGTAGTACCTGTACCAACCCTGGTGATAATCCGGGTGGTGGCGGTAGTGCCCCGGCGCCGGGTGCTCCAAGCACGGCGACAACGGCGAATCCAGGTCTGTATGCGTGGCAGCAGGCAGCAGGTAGCAATCGGTTCTTCGTGCGCGGTACGTCTTCCAATGGCAATGAGCGGCGCTTTGTGGGTCGAATTCGTATGGATTCCGCCGCTTCTAGCTTACAACGCAATAGCGTTGAGGCTCACGATTCTGTGAACCTAGCTTCCGGGAGTAGATTGGTAGATTTCAATCTAAGACTCTGGGGGGGTAAGGATGAGTTTAGCTTTGTAGCGCCGGCTTCGGGGCGCGTTTGTCTCATCGTTTACAGAGCCGATGGTCCGGTGAAGGTTGGCGCAAACGCTACTACGGTGAGTAGCGGTTACAACTTACGCACAGGCCAGGCCTGCTCTGACAACTAAAGGTTGTGTGCCACGCCGGGCAGAATCGTTGAGTGTGGCAGCTAGACCCGACCGACAGTTCAATAGTCGAGCTAGTTGCTGCTGGCTTTGCCCAACCGTTGGTGAATCCGGCGGTTGGCCCAGCTTTGCGCTGGTAGCTCGATGACGCGCCAAGTTATGTAGCTGATAGCTATCACGAGGGCCAGCATAGCAATGTGCAGCACATCGCCTTGGGGTATGGTTAACCCAATGAGCGGTCCTTCCTCGCTTGGTGTTGCCCAAGACCGTCCGGTTAGCTGCGGCAACACACCAAGAAAAACCAGCTTAAACAACTCTTGCACCAATGCATGAATCATATAAATAGAGTACGACAAGGCGCCTATAAGTATGAGTGGGCCTGTGCTTAGGATTTTAGAAATCAGGCCTGCTTGAAAGGCAAAGACAAAAACCATAGGGGCGAAAACGAAGGGCGCCAGTATAGAAAGTGCCGTTTTGTCTACCCAGCTCACGAAACCCCAGGCAATGCTGATAACAATCAGCTCAAGCAATGTGGCTGTGATCAACGACCAAGCTTTGGTGCTGATTTGCTTCAGGTGTTGATAGCATTTGTAGATGAAGACCCCACTGAAGAATCCCATCAGGCAGCGTAGGTAGCCGTAGTCATAGGTGACATACATGTTGCCTTCCTGTTGGTAGATCAGCCATGGAGCAACCAAAATCACGCATGCGTAGACGAGCCATGTTTGGCGTAGCCACCAAGTGCATAGGCCGAAGCAGAGGTAAGCTGCCAGCTCCGAGCTGATACTCCAACTGGGGTAGTTCCACGATAAATAGTCGGTCAATCCGAACGAGTGCAGCATCAAGAGATTCAGCCCAAGTGACTCTGTGCTAGTGGTGTTGGTGAAAGGTGGGTTTGTAAACTGACCGAGACCTTGTGTGAGGGCAACCCATTTCGCTGCTTCCAAGGCTACCCAAAGAACAAGGACAAACAGGTGTAATGGGTAGAGTCGACCAAGTCGTCTCAGCATAAAGACGCTGAAGGCTTTGCCATCCGTTAAACGCTGGCTGTAGCTTGCGGTGATCACAAATCCGCTCAGTACAAAAAAGAAATCGACAAACAGATAGGCGTTGCGGATAAATGCTAGATCGTACAAGTTGCTATAGACGGGAAAGTGGTAGAGCGCAACCAGACAGGCACAAATGCCTCGCCAACCGTCTAGAGCGGCAAAGTGTTGGTGCTTTGTGGCGTTGGCGCTTGTGCCAAACTGCTTTTTGCGTAGGTTGGTCCCAGCTAGGCTTCCCCAACTAGATTCATGGGTACTGGGATTCATCCCTTGCAGATGAGCCGTGATCCGAGCACGCTGAGACGACCTCACCGGTTAAATCCAGTGCAGCAGGCTAGCGAGTTACTGGTTTGGTATTCGACTAGCAACCATCTTCCTTTCATGCTGCAGATGCAACGATTGTGCTATTGACGGAACCCCAGCTGCATCCAACGCGAATAGTAGATAGTAACCAGGGGTTGCTAAATGGCTCGAGCTTGGCAACTGGATATCAAGTGATTGCCCATTCACCTTGAAAGGCAGCTCCATAAAACGCTGCTCCATATCAAAAGAGTGGGTCACAGCTCCAGTCTTGATTAGGGTCACGCGTTTAACCTTAGCTGCAGCTTCAGACGTGGCTTGCAGTGTGGTGCCATAGGATACATCGGTGTCAGAGACCGTCAGATCAGGGCGCGTGGCCAGTTGGTTGTTTTCGTCAAATAAGTAGGGTGGACTAAACAGCTCAACATTGAAGTTGTCTACCGGACCTTTGGCCCCGCCGCCACCCACTAGCAAACGACCGTCTTGTAACAATAAGGTCGTTGAATGATACAACCGTGGCATGGCATGAGAGGCAAGGATCGTCCATCGTTCGGTGGCCGGATCCCATATCTCGGGGGCGTAGACAATACCGTTGCCATGATTTTTATGCAGCGACCCACCAACCACCAAGACTTTGCCATTTGGTAGTACGGTTGCGTCTGCCCAATGCCGCGCATACATCATTGGGCCGGTTCGCCGGATAACAGGTTCGGAGCCATTGATATCAATAATGGAAGCAATGGCAGATGCCTCGTTGGCAGCAACGCAACAATCCCCCATCCAGTTCTTTGCGGAGCCGCCAATTTGCAAAATTTTTCCTGGTGCGAACATAACAGCGGTAGAGGAGTTGCCTTTGTTCGCATCTGGCCAAGGCGTCGAAAGCTCAATGCTGCCGTCACCGGTTGGGTCCAACCAGTAAGTCACATCGTCAACCTGGCCAAATACTTTGCCATTGGGTGCAACCCAGGATCGTGGGTACCACCAGCGGTCTTGGTCGTTGTAAATCTCGTTGCTAGTTGCGCCTAGGAGTGATCGAAGGCCGCTTGTTGGGGAATACACCTCTGGCGTTACCATCCCTTTGCGATTCAAACGTCGGCCCGCCTGAATCAAAATTTCACCGTTAGGTAGCGTGGTCACTGTTGGGTACCAGCGTTCAGACTTCATGGATATACCCGACATGCGCAGCTTTTCGCTGTTGGGATCAAACAAATTGATGTCCGGATTCGAATCGTTGCCTCGCCCTGGTAGGTCGCCACCAACAGTAATGATGTCGCCTGTGTCTGATACGATGATCTGACCGGCGCAGAATAGGTCAGTACCCGTTGTGTTTGTGAGGGTATCGTGTGCAATAGGGTCGTGCCCGAGCTCGGGGTGCCACACGTCATAAGCCAAGACACCCGATTGCAGGTCAATACCAGCTTCGAGACCTGTTCCCATGGATCCGAAGCTCAGCACTGTACCTTTAGGTGTTAACACCGCATGGATAGGAATAATTGGCCATTCGATAACCGATGACCAGCTGCCATGCTTTGACTCTGAGGTAAGATGCAGGAATGAAAATGCGCCTATGGCCCCAAACAGTGCAAGTGTGGCGAGTAGTTGAAAGAACTTTGTCATTAGATAATGCCGCTAAGGTTCATCCTTGGTTCTTAGGTATTCCGTGTGTATCAAATAGCAAAGTTGAACTTGATGATTGCAAAGAACTGTCGCTGCGCAGTCCAGTGAGAAACTCGTGTCGGGCAAAATACCGGTTTGGTTGGCAGTTTGTCGTTGTGCTGGTTCTCATTGCTGGCTCTGTATTTTGCTCACCGTTAAGTTGGGCAGCGGACATAACGAAATCGTTAAGAGTGCTGCCTGAGGTCCCTTTGTATGACCAGCAAGGTGAGGTGTTTGCCGAAGAACAACTGTTGGGTAAGTTGAGTGTTGTTAACTTCTTTTTTACGAGCTGTCCTGAGGCCTGCCCGACGCAAATGCGTAAGTTGAGCGCACTCTACAGGAACCTTCCAGCGGTGTATGACAAGCCAGTGAACTTTGTTTCATTTAGTGTGGATCCTGAACGCGATTCGCAGCCGGTACTAGCGGAGTACGCGACAAAGATGAAAATTGACGGTCATTCGTGGCGTTTAATCACGGGTGAGCCTGAAGCGTTGAAAAAAATTCGTCAGGACTACGGGTCGGTAGTGCAGAAAATAAAACCGGATGCTTTGGTCAAGGGGAGTAACATTGACCATTCTCTGGTCGTTTATCTGCAAGATGTGCAGGGGCGAGTGTTGATGACCTACGTTGGCGCAGACGTTGATGCTGCGCGCATTCAGCGGGACATCCTAACCTTGCAGCGCCTTAAGCGTGATATCCCGCTTCGCTAAACGGCAGCGTTCGCACACGATCACCGGTTGCTGCGAAGATCGCGTTGCTTACCGCTGGTGCCAGCGGGGGTAGTGCTGGTTCTCCAAGCCCTGACGGTTTGTCCCAGGTCTGCAAAAATTCAATGTTGATTGTCGGTGCTTGAGGGATACGTAACACTGGGTAGTTATCAAAATTTGTCTGTTCGCTGACACCGTTCTCCAAAGTGATTTTTTGACCCATTAGAATGCTTAGTCCATCCATGATAGAGCCTTCGCATTGGGCTCGTGCACCGCTTAAGTTAATGATCGGTCCAACATCGCCGACCACACTCACTTCTTGCACCTTTAGCTGCTTGTCATCGCTCACAAAAACTTTTGCAACTTCGGCAAAGTAGCCGCCGTGAGAAAAGTGAAAGGCCAAGCCCAGCCCCTGGTTTGCTGGCATAGGCGTTCCCCAGCCGCCCAGCTTGGCGGCAGCGACTAGCACAGCGGCAGCTCGCTCGGTGTTTAATGAGTCGAAGTTGCCGCTGTCGAGCCAGCGTGGTTCACCTAACAGTGTTAGCAAAAAATCTAGATGATCTACGCCGGCGGTTGCCGATAGTTCACCTAAAAAACTTTGGCTAATGAAGGCAAAGACGTTGGCGCCAGGCGAGCGGCAATTGCCAACTGGTGTTTGCCAGTCCAGCAGTGACTGGGTCACATTGGTGTTGGTAACCAAAGGTATCGGAAACTCATTGGCCGATATATTGCCGCCACGCACGCCGCGTGTTCCATTGCTGCTAAACGAAACGAAGTGATCGCGCCAAGCTAGCAGTTGGTTGTCTGAATCCAACCCGGCTTGCATGTGGTGAAAGCCTCCGCCTCGATGAAACTCAGAGTGCATATCATCTTCGCGCGAGCGAATTAACTTGACCGGGTGCTTGAGCTGTTTTGCGATAGCTGTCGCTTCGAGGATTAGGTCGTGATACAGGCGTCGACCAAAAGCGCCACCCCCACGTAGTTGGTGCAGGTGGACCTGAGTGTTTGGTATGCCAACTAAATTAGCTGCCTGGTCACGCGCGCTATCTGGTGCTTGTGAAGCACACCACAACTCTAACTGTTGGTCATGGAGCCAGGCAGTGCAGCACAAAGGTTCAAGTTGGGCGTGTGCAATAAAGTGATAGGAGTAAGTTGCTTTGACTTGCGTTTTTGCGGCAGCTAGCGCGCTGCTAACGTCACCTAATTGTGCAACCTTGATAGGGCCGTCGGAGTCAGCGGCGGCTAGTGCTTGTGTCCGCGAATTACTCCAGCTGTCGGTTGGACCATCATTTGCCCAGCTTGCCTTGAGTGCGGCTCGTGCGTTTAGTGCGCTCCAGGTATTGTTGGCGACGATAGCGATGCCGGGGCATAAGCCTTCGCGATTGTTGTCGCCCGCGATGGCAAAGACCTCTTCAATGTCTGGTAGGGCTCTGATTTCGGCCAACTGTGTTTCTAAGTTTTCTTGCTGGAGGCTGGCGCCGCGGTTGGGCGCTTTGGCATAAACCGCATAACGCATATTGGGTAGCTGGTGGTCGATGCTAAAGCGTTGCTCGCCGCGTACGATGGTATCTGCATCGATGCTGGGTACCGAGGTGCCAAGCAATTTATATTCTGTCGGCTCTTTGAACGTTAAGAAATATTTGATGGGTTTTCGTTGATTAGCGGCGGTTGCCACCAGCTCCCCGAAGCTCAGCTGGCGTGAGCTGGCTGGATGGCTCACGATACCGGCGCTTATCCTGAGATCCGACTCGCTAACCTCAAGCTGCTGTGCTCCTGCAGCCAGCAACATGGCCCGAGCGGTTGCTCCAGCGCGGCGTAAGGTTTTCCATGCGGCCAATATGCTTAGTGAGCCCTGAGCCCCTTGAAAGCCAAAGCGCGCGGGATCGATGGGCGCCGCTTCAACCCGCACATCTGCCCAGCTCGCGTCCATCTCCTCTGCGATAATCATGGCCAATGAGGTATTTACGCCTTGCCCCATTTCCGGGTTAGGCACGTATAGGGTTATTTGATTGTCGGGAGCAACTGTTAGAAACGCGTTGGGAGCGAAGCTACCCTTTGCTGTAAGCGTGCCGCGCTCGCTGCAACCTGCAGTGACACCGAGAATCAAACCGCCACTGGCGATGCCCGTAAGCTGCAAAAAGCGACGTCGATTGAGTTGCTGAATGTTATGGAGCTGATCGCTCATACTAGAGTCCGTTGCGGGTGCTGGCGCAGTTTAGCCCAGGCTTGGCGCTAGTGGCGAAGCATGGCTTGAGCGGCGCCTAAGTTGTGGTTGTTTTGGCTAGATTGGATGGTTCTGCTGAGGTTGTGAGGGTAAAGATGCAAGGAACGACAGGTGATCCTGTAGAGCAGGTGGCTTATTTGCTTCAGCAGTTATCCCAAGGGCCGCTAGCGCTGAGCGAGCAGGCGCTCAGCGAGCAAGACTTGCTTGGGCTGGGTTTGGTGGTCAGTGACCGACAGGTGAGTTTGCCCGGTGCCGTTGAGTTGCTAGATGCAGCGGCAATCCAGCAGGCGCTTACCGAGCCAGCTAAGGCTTGGTTGCAACAACTGCACCTGTTCCCGGCCATCGGTTCAACCAATACCTGGATGATGGAAGCCCTTGCGCAGCAGAGCTTGCCGCAGCCGGGCTTGGCAGGGTTGGTTGCGTTGGCCGAGTGTCAGCTGGCTGGGCGTGGGCGCCGAGGGCGGGCCTGGCGTAGCCCCTTAGGCTCCAATCTTGCGCTGTCGATGGGCTTTAGCTTGTCGCTGCCGGTTGCAGAGCTGGGCGGCTTAAGTTTGGTAGTTGGTATGGCGGCCGTTGATGCCTTAGACCCAGATGGACGGCTTGGCTTGCAATTGAAGTGGCCGAACGATGTGTTGCTGGAAGGGCGCAAGCTGGCCGGTATCCTGGTTGAGGTTGCGCATCGCAAGGGCGTGAGCGAGGTTTGTGTCGGTATTGGGGTCAATTGGCAGATTCCAGCCGAGGTTAGGCAGCTTATTGACCAGCCGGTGGCTCAGGTTTCTGAGTTTGCCCCTGGCTTGGGGCGAAATGCCGGGGCAGGTTTGCTCATTTCACGCCTGGTTGAGTTTGTTCAGGCGTTCGCTAAACGGGGATTTGGGGTGATGCGGCCACATTATGACAATATACATGCATACCAAGGGCTTTCGTGCCGTGTCATTGGGCCACAGAGCGCGATTGATGGCACTGTGCTTGGCGTTTCTGATGGCGGCGAGCTGAGATTGCAAACCGCTGAAGGCGAGCAAATCTTCTCTTCTGGTGAGGTATCGCTTCGTAAGCAATAAACACTAGCGGGATTCGTTGCACCCCCCATCTACATTCTATAGAATCCGGCTCCCATTTCGGCCGCCATAGCTCAGCTGGTAGAGCAGCTCACTTGTAATGAGAAGGTCCGGGGTTCGACTCCTCGTGGCGGCACCAGTCGCTCCAGGTTTTTGATATGGGGTCTAGGCTAAGGTCTGGACCGGTTGTGAACCCCCAATTTGGGGTCGGTTGGTGAAAGTGCCGCGTTAACGCTTATAGGCACCACGAAGGGTAAGAATTTAGGAATATTTACGGTTAAAAATTGGTGGGGTTCCCGAGTGGTCAAAGGGATCAGACTGTAAATCTGACGGCTTAGCCTTCGAAGGTTCGAATCCTTCCCCCACCACCATGTATTGGATAGATACTAGCGGCCTTAATGGTCGTGTAGCTGAAACGAGAAAATTGACAGCATACGCGGGTATAGTTCAGCGGTAGAACCTCAGCCTTCCAAGCTGATGACGCGGGTTCGATTCCCGCTACCCGCTCCAGTTGTTAGAAGTAGGAAGAAGGCGCCCTAGTTTTGGGACGAGATTGGACAAGGCTGGCGTTTGCGCAGCAAGGTTCGCAGAGCGAGCCGGCACCGACATGCTCACATAGCTCAGTCGGTAGAGCACTTCCTTGGTAAGGAAGAGGTCATCGGTTCAAATCCGATTGTGAGCACCATATTTGTAGCTAGGGCGCGAAGGTACGGCTCGAAGATGCAGATTGTGGATGCGGTTTGAAGAGTTAGGTCAGAGGTTAGGCGGTCAGCGTTGCTGACCAAAAAGGGTTTGCCTGGCAAGCTCTAGTTAAGGGGTTAGCGATAAGTCGCTAGCTATAGATGATCGCTAGCTAGCGCTAGCGGGACAGTAAAATACTGATTCGAGGATTTAGGAAAGCAGCCATGGGCAAAGAGAAATTCGAGCGTAATAAGCCGCACGTAAACGTAGGGACCATTGGTCACGTTGACCATGGTAAGACGACGCTAACAGCGGCGCTGACACGAGTGTGTGCGGAAGCCTATGGCGGCGA
>CALHVX010000116.1 GCA_938036875.1 uncultured Pseudomonadales bacterium | reverse complement strand
ATGGTGGTGATGGTTTTATCCCAGTTCTGAACCCTTACCGTGTGTAGGGCAACATCAATCACATCACCGTCTGCGTTGAACTGCGGCATCTCGATCCAATCCCCAACGCGCACCATGTCTAGCGATGACAATTGAATGCTGGCCACAAAAGAGAGCAGGGTATCTTTGAACACCAACAATAGGACCGCTGTCAGTGCACCTAAGCTGGAGAGCAACAGCAGTGGGGAGCGGTCGATAAGGGCTGCAATCGCCAAGATAATGCCCAAGCTGAAGAGCAAAATTTTGGTGACCTGGATATAGCCTTTGATAGGCCGCTGCCGCGCATCTTCACGTAGCTCGTACAAATCGTTGAGCACGTCCAGCAGTGAGCTAATGGCCATCACCGCAACCACTGCCATGTAGGCCAGGGTCACGTTTTGGATGACCTTAATAGTGGTCTCGCCTAGATCGGGCAGCATGTTGGCGCCAAGGTAGACCACCGCTGCGGGTAGCAGTTGAGCAATGCGCCGTATTGCTCGATGCTTCAACAATATCTCACCCCAGGTTGCACCGGAGCCTGTTGCGATAGAGTGCCCGGCGCGCACCAACCAACGTTTTAGCACCTCATTGCTAATCCAGGCGACTAGTGCCAGCGCTAGCAAGGCGGCAGCGGGGACTAGGGCCGGGTGTATGGCTGCCAGTTGCTCGCGTAGCGTATCGATCATGGGCAGGTTAGCTTGAATTGTTGCTTCTCCTAGTAGGGTAGTTAGTACGGTGGGTAGCACGGCAGGCCGTGTCGGCTAGAGGATAGCGATAAACCTCATCGGAACGCCACGGAAACCGCACCAGCAAGATATAGCCTTGTAACAGCTCAACGGGTACTTGGCCTGGTGCGATCAGTTCAATAGTGGTGGCGGGGGTTAACCAACGCTGTTGCGCTGGTAGGCAAGTTTCGTTGTAGCCAGCAAAGTGGTAACACAGCGGGCCATAGCTTTCGGTTATTGGTCCGTGAAAACTAAACTCGATCTGTGGCTGTGTTGATTCCGACACGCAAAGCTTGGCCTGCCATTGCTGCTCAAAAGTAACTTTTACTTTGTTGCTGCTTGGCTTTTCATCCGCCGATGAAAACTTTGCGCCGAGCAGCAAGGCGACCGTCAAAATCACTTGTTGCGTTGAGCAAAAGCGGCGCATTCTAGTTTGGTGCAACTGGCTCTTGGCTAGTCCAGCCCCAGCGCTATTTTGGTGCCTTTGATTGCACCAGCATAGATACCGGTGGCCACCTTAATGGCATCGGCTTCAGGGACACCGCGTGGTTCAAAGGTGCCTGTCCAATCAACGGTGCTGGTACCGTCGTTGTTATCACGAATGATTACCGTGGCGCTGTAGTCGGTAAAAGGTAGCGGGCTGTCGTCATTTAATATGCGGTAGCTGAAGGTGGTGGTGGCAGCGTCGTGTACTTCCAAGCGCTCTACGACTTCACCAGCCCCCATCTTTATCGTACGAATCATGCCCACGCCTTCACCTTCGTATTCTACCGCCGTGATGTTACCGCCGGCTTGGAGGCGATCGAAAGGGCTCAGTTGCTCCCATACCGCTTGTGCATTGGCATTAAGAGTTTTGGTGACGTTGGCTGTGCTCATGCGGTACCCCGGTGGTTGCTAAGGCTTAGTTATACCGCAAATTGACGTTGGAGGTGCAACACCCACACGGCGGCGTGGGTGTTGCTGGAGAGGTGGTTAGGCCTGTGCCCTTACCTTTCTGCGTAGCAGTGCAAGTAACCCAAAGCTAAGCAAACCCAAGGTGCCGGGCTCTGGCACTGAGGCAACGCTGATGCGAGCGACTTCAAAACCCATTTGGGTAAAGTCTGCTTCAGCGAAGTTGTTGGCAGCGGTGCCGACAAAATTGCCCGCAGCATTGGTGGTGCCTAGCAACGAGGCGAGACCGCTGTGGATAGCAATCTGCTCGTTCGTATCGGTTGCCATGCCGCCGTTGGTCGAAAACGCAGCGCCCATGCCATTGTTTGCTTCGGTGCCAGCATCGTAAACCTGAGAACCCAGAAGGATTTGATCAAAGCCTAAGAAGTTGCCTGCCGCATCAAAAATTTCGATGCTGTTGGCGTTGCCGATAAAGGCATCGTTAGAAGGAATGACCATAGAAGCAAAGGTAAAGAAGCGATTAGCAGTGGGATCTAAGTCCAGGGTCAGCGTAGCGGTTTCGCCTGGGTCAATGATCGGGGCACCCGCAAAACCTGCGGGGCCCAAGACCACGCCGTCAACGCCACCGGAAACCAAGCCGCTGGCATCGCCAGTTTCGGCGATAAGCTCCAAGCCTGGACTGGCTAGGCCGCCGTTATCAAACAGGTCAAAGCTGCCGTCGTGGAAGCCGACCCACAGTGGGGTCAGGTAAAGGCCGTTAGCCCCGCTTAGGTTGTCGATGGTGACCGTGATCTGCACGGCGCTGGCATTGGCGCTGGCCAGCATTGCAAGCAATGCAACGCCGATGGCGCCATGACGAAAACGCGATCTACGCGATTGGGTGGTGAACATGTGTTGCTCCTAGAATTTGGTTAAGGGAAACCGGTTTGAAGATGTCCAAACCTTTCCGGCCAATTGGCAAGAAAGTTGAATTCTAGGAGTTGGATATCACGGAAGTATCACGCGCCGATCACTTTGTGGTGTTGTTTGCGTCTATATGAAGGGAATGTTTCTAGTCTAGGATTTTGGTCTGACAATTTTCCGGTGCGTTGATGGGATTGCAGCGAATCGGTTGGTTGGTGTTGGGAAGCCTGACTTGGTAAGGGCTCGCAAAACGGGTGCTCGGCAGATAGTAGTCGGTGCTCACGGCTTGGGCTCCGCTAGCAAAGGCGGCATCACGCCTGTGGGTATCGTTGTTGCGTGCTTCCAGGGTATCGGCGTCTGCCCGGGTACGGACCATGTAACCCTGCTGGACCAGTGAGCGAATCTTTGCGCCATCCGCTACAGGGTCATTCACAATCATTACGGCAGCGGCCGGATGGCCGACCGGTGAGTTGGTAAACATAGGGCGCGCGCGCCAGTTGGTCAGGTAGGCGTCCCGCTTGGTACCTTGCTCATCCAGTATCAGCAAAAATTTGCCTCGCGCCTGGGATAACTTTGGCCAAGCCAGATCCGTTATGTCTCCAGGCCGAATGAGGCGGTCACCTAGTCCGGCCTCCAAGGCTTTGTCCAGCTGCTCTAGCACTTCAGCCGTAAAGGGTGGTGGCGTGGGCAATCCGGGTATCGCTTGGTCTTTGGCGTTGAAGCTGACCCAAATAGGCGCATGCGTGGGATTTTTGTTAGACCATCGTGCTAGTTGCGACAAGCAAGCTTGCAGAGTTGTGCAGTGGCTGCGCATATCGATCACCTGCACATGGCCCACAGCAAAATCCGTGGTCGCTGGCTGGTAAAACACATCCAGCTCAAGCTTGCGCATCCCGAGATCGAGCTGCTGCGCTAGCGGCAGGTGCTCGTAATCCAGACCGGCCCAAGCTTTTGGGTTGCGGGCTTGCAGCGCTTGGCTGTTCTCGGGTGACATCGCTTGCTTGTAACTGTTGTGGCTGCCAACGAACTGCAGTTGGTTGATACCTGGGTCAATTTGAATAATGGAGGCCGAATGGAAATCTTTTTCCTGATTAGTTTCACTATTGGTGGTTGCACAACCGGCGGTTGCGAGCAGGCTGCATAGCAGGAGCTTGAGGGGTGTAACTCTATATCTAGCGGTCATTGGTCTCTCTGCTTCTATATATAGACACTTAGATAGCACCAATGCCTAGGTGAGACCAAGTTAAGCCTTATGGATAAGGGGGTTACCGTCACCAAACCTGTCCGACCTTCAGAAAAAATGAAGAATATCTAGTTGAAAATTCCACTTTTCTTCCATAGTCTCAATGTCCGCTATTAAAGATAGCGAACGAAGCTCGCCGAATTGAAACATAAAGGGTTCGGGCGCCTAGTAGTTGAGATGCGCTGTTTGCAAGGCTAGATGCCTAGGTAACAGCAACTCAGTTGTTCGGTATTGCAGGAAGCTGGAGAGCGACCCCTGCATGTCGTCACACATAAACAAGGTCTAGGGGATTTAAAGTATGAAAAAAGCCTTTAGTAGGCACCACTTGGTATGGCTATTGTTTGCCACGCTAGGCTTCGGTGCCTCTCAAGCAGCAGTTGCAGAAGAAGAAGCGATCGAAGAGATCGTGGTAACGGGTTCTTTCATCCGTGGTACGCCGCAAGATGCAGCGCTACCTGTTGATGTCCTGAGTCGCGAAGATTTCGAAGACGCAGGTTTTCCTTCCGTTACCGAAATGATCCGCAACCTCGGTGTTGCTAACGGTAACCTCGGTGAAACCAACCAGTTCAACGGTTCTGGTGGCCAAGGTAACGAAGGTGTTGCAACGGTTAACTTGCGTGGTCTGGGTTCAGCCCGCTCGCTGGTACTGCTGAACGGTCGACGTCACGTCGCTGTAGCAACCACCGGTGTAGACATTAGCGCTATCCCGTCTATTGCCATTCAGCGGCTAGAAGTACTGAAAGACGGTGCTGCGGCACTCTACGGTTCTGACGCTATTGCTGGTGTTGTGAACTTTATTACCCGAGATGATTTCAGCGGCTTTGAAGTGCGCGGTTCTGGTCAGTTCTTAGATGACAGCGACGGCGAGTTTGATGTTGGCGCTATCTGGGGCTACAGCGGCGATCGTCTACGTACTACGGTTTCTGCAGAGTGGAGCAGTCGCTCTAAACTGCGTATCCGTGATCGTGACTGGGCCGTTCGCCCTCAGCCTGAAAACCCTCAAGGTGGTTATTCAACTATTGGTAACCCAGGCCGACTTTTCCCTGTCTCACCTTCTGCGATTTCACCGCTTAATCCATCAGGTTTTGTCCCTGCGGCTGACCCAGGCTGTGAGGCCGTTGGTGGTACTGAAGCCGGTTCAACCTGCTTTTTCCAGTTCACCCAATTCGATAACCTGATCGAAGAGCAAGACACCTATAAGATCTTTGCTGAAGTGAACTACGATGTCAGCGAGAGCGTGGAGTTCCACTTCGAAGCTTTGTACTCCAAGATGGATATGCCTGACTGGAACACGTCTCCTTCATACCCACCACAGTCTCTGTTTGGGCCTGATCG
>CALHVX010000115.1 GCA_938036875.1 uncultured Pseudomonadales bacterium | reverse complement strand
AAATCGGATCTCGATCTGGTGTTCCTGCACGGCTTGGGCGTCGAGCAGCAGCAGTTCTTAACCCGGGTGGTCCGGCGGTTGCTGAGCTTTTTGGGCATGCCAACACCTACCGGCCCCTTGTTTGAAATTGATACTCGGCTGCGACCTTCTGGCCGCTCGGGCACCATGATCACGTCCCTCAAGGCCATGGGTGAGTACTACCAGGGCACCGCTTGGACTTGGGAGCATCAGGCTTTGGTCCGTGCCCGGCCGGTGGCGGGTGACCCGGTCTTGGGTGAGCAGTTCAACCAGCTGCGTCTGGACGTATTGCGCCAAGAGCGCCCGCGCCATGGGTTGCAGCGTGATGTCGTCACCATGCGCAACCGGATGCTGGCCCAAGGGCAAAAAGCGGCTGAGGGTTCAGCCACCGACGTTAAGCTAGCCCCGGGCGGCATCGTGGATATTGAGTTTATGGTGCAATATTTGGTGCTTGCCCATGCCCACAACACCCCCGAGCTAGCGCAATTTACCGATAATGTACGTATCCTAGACGCGGTTCAGGGCGCTGACCTGCTGCCGCGCGCAACGGTTGAGGGTTTACGCAACGCCTACCTGGCCTTGCGTACCGAGAGCCACCGTAGCGCGCTGGATCTGCCTGACGTCAACCGCAGCAGCGCCATCTTAGGCGAGCACCGCAAGTTGGTGCGTGAATGCTGGCAAGCGTTGTTGGGCGAGGCGAGTTGAACCACCTTTAGATTAAAGACATTAGGATGCAGTAATGAAGACACCCACGATGGCTGACCGCGACGGTTGGATTTGGATGAACGGTGAGATGGTGCCCTGGCGTGATGCCAAGGTGCATGTGCTCACCCATACCCTACATTACGGCTTAGGTGTGTTCGAAGGGGTGCGCGCCTACAACACCCCCAAAGGTCCGGCGATCTTTCGGTTGGAAGAGCACACCAAACGGTTGTTCAACTCCGCCCACATCTTGGGGATGGAGATTCCGCATACCCCGGCCGAAGTGAGCGCGGCACAGCTTGAAGTGGTGCGTGCGAATGGTTTGGACGAAGGTTACTTGCGTCCTATGGCCTATTTAGGTTCTGAGGCCATGGGTCTGCGCGCCGAAGGGTTGTCCGTAAACCTCACCATCGCCGCTTGGCCTTGGCCCAACTACATGGACGAAGACAGCGTGGAGAAGGGCATTAAGGTGCGCACCTCCTCTTACTCACGCCATCATGTGAACGTGACCATGTGCAAAGCCAAGTCCAACGGCAACTACACCAACTCCATCTTGGCGTTGCACGAAGCGCTGCAGTCCGGTTGCGATGAAGCCTTGTTGCTCGACACCGAAGGCTACGTGGCCGAAGGCAGCGGCGAGAACATCTTCTTGGTGAAAGACGGTGAGCTGCACACACCCGAGCTGACCTCTTGCTTAGACGGCATCACGCGCGACACGGTGTTTGCGTTGGCGGCGGAATCCGGTTTGAACATTCGCGAGCGTCGCATCACGCGCGATGAAGTCTACATTTGCGATGAAGCTTTCTTCACCGGCACCGCGGCGGAAGTGTTGCCCATTCGTGAGTTGGACGGCCGCAAGATAGGTAGCGGCAAACGTGGGCCCATCACACAAATGCTGCAGGCCAAGTACTTTGCTCAAGTGCGCGGTCAGCGTAGCGAGTTCCCGGAATGGTTGAGCCCGGTAGGCTAAGGTCGGCATTGACTGTTAAGTCGACCCTTAGATGAAACATCTCATCGTGGCGCCAGCCTGGGTTGGCGATATGGTTATGGCGCACTGCTTAGTGCAGGTGCTGATGGCCCAAGATGCCGATGCGCAGATTCACATGGCAGCGCCTTCAGCCACTTATCCCTTGGCGGCGCGTATGCAGGGTGTGAGCGAGGCGCATCATTTTCCGGTGAATCATGGTGAGCTGGCGCTGCGTAAACGCTACGCCTTTGCCAAGAAAATTCGAAAGCACAACTACGACCGCGCCTATGTGCTCCCTAACTCGTTTAAATCGGCGTTGGCCCCTTGGTTGGCGGGTATTCCAACTCGGGTGGGTTGGCATGGCGAAGCGCGTTACTTGTTGCTCAACGAGCGTCGTCAGTTGGACCCCAAAGCGCACCCGCTGATGATCGAGCGTTTTATGGCGTTGGCGTTGCCCTCAGACGAGATGATAGAAAAACCGTACCCATTGCCTCAACTAACCCCAGACACCCAGCGTGCGGCGGACTTGGTAGCGGAACACAACTTAAACACCGCACGCGGTGTGTTGGTGTTATGCCCGGGTGCTGAGTTTGGTCCGGCCAAACGTTGGCCCGCCCATCACTATGCAAGCGTTGCTAATGCTGCCTTGGTGGCCGGGCAACAGGTTTGGTTGTTGGGTTCACCCAAGGACGAACCCGCTTGCATTGAGATTGAGCAGGAAGTGGTGAAGGATCTTTCGCATCGGCTACACAACCTAGCTGGGCGTACCAGTTTGTTGGACGCCATTGATTTGATCTCGCTAGCAGATGCGGTGGTGTGCAACGACTCCGGCTTGATGCACATTGCCTGCGCGCTGCAACGCAAGGTGGTGGCGGTCTTTGGTTCCACCTCACCCGACTTCACCCCGCCCTTGGGTGACAATACCCAAGTGTTGCAAGAACCCATCAGCTGTAGCCCTTGCTTCCAACGAGTTTGTCCGCTGGAGCACATGAACTGTTTGCAGCAGCTTGAACCGGTGCGGGTTGTTGCCGCGTTGGGGTTTTAGCCGTGCATATTTTGCTGGTGAAGATGTCGTCGTTGGGGGATGTGGTCCACACCTTACCCACGGTGACCGATCTGGTGGCCGCCGGTCATCAAGTGACCTGGGTGGTGGAAGAGGCCTTTGCCCCCATTGCGCAAAGTCATCCAGGGGTCAGTCAGGTGATTCCTATTGCCTGGCGTCGCTGGCGTAAACATTTGCTCCGCGACCGCCAAGAGCTGTCCGCGTTTTGGGCCAAGCTGCGCGAGCAGCGCTTTGACTTGGTGTTGGATGCACAAGGCTTGTACAAAAGTGCGGTGGTGACGCGCATGGCGCGGTCGGCTCGTCGCGCTGGACTCGCAGCAGACTCCGCACGCGAAGCAGGCGCCGCACGTTTTTACAACGAACCCCATAGGGTTGCCAAAGCGGACCATGCGGTCAATCGCACCCGGTTGTTGGCTGCTCGTGCTTTAGGTTACGAGCTAACCGGCGAGCCGGACTTTGGATTGCCCGCCTTGCCACCCAGCGCGCCAGACTCGCTCAACTGCATCTTTTTGCACGGCACCACTTGGGCCAGCAAACATTGGCCCGAAGACTATTGGGCTGAGCTGGTCGAGCTGGCTTGCAGCCAAGGGGCGGCGGTAAAGTTGCTTTGGGGGGATGCCACCGAGAAGGCGCGCGCGCAGCGGTTGGCCGCGGCGGGACCGGCGGCTGCCGCTAAAGCAGTTGCGGCAACCCATGTCATAGCCAGCGCGAACGCATCCCCAGATCGGGGCAGCGCCGAAGTCTGGGACCGCATGCCGATAGAGACCTTGCTACCCAAGCTGGCCGGTGCGGATTTGGTGATCGGGGTGGATTCCGGTCTAACCCATCTTACCGCAGCCCTAG
>CALHVX010000114.1 GCA_938036875.1 uncultured Pseudomonadales bacterium | reverse complement strand
AAGACCAAGTTTTTGAGATGCTGTTGCTCTGTACTCAGGGCAGCCGGTTGCCGTTCAACCAACAGCATTACCATGTTCACCATATTGATCAGCAGAAAGCAGCCTTGCCAAGCTATGGCAGAAACCAAGACTTCAGCCTGCAAGAAAAAATAGGGAAAGGTTAAGACCGCACCAGCCATGCTGAGCACTCGAAGCCACAGCATGTCCCGGACCAAATAGCCTAAGCAGTAAAATAGGTTAGCTGCAAAAAATAGAACTTCCGGGATCATCGTATCCAAGCTGGGTACTCCTCAATCCAGCTAGGTTACCCCTCAAGCGCATTTTTACTGTCCGCTACAAGACACTGGCACCGCATTCACAAAACCAGCTAACCCGATTGCAACCCAGCCCCGCTATAGCTCCCGCATTTCACCCGTTGCCAAACCGTCAATGGTCCAGCTACCCACGCGATAGCGAACCAACCGCAATGTGGGATAGCCGATAGCAGCAGTCATACGACGAACCTGACGATTGCGGCCCTCGGTTATAGTGATCTCTAACCAGCTATCCGGCACTTGCTGGCGAAAGCGTACCGGCGGTTGGCGTGGCCACAAACCAATAGGTGCACCAATACGACGCACTTTAGCGGGGGCCGTGGTCCCATCTTTTAGGGCCACCCCATCACGCAACGGCTGTAACGCCGAATCCTGGGGTTCACCCTCAACTTGCACCCAATAGCACTTGCTCAGCTTTTGGTCTGGATGGCTAATCTTATGTTGTAACTTGCCGTCATCGGTGAGCACCAAGAGCCCTTCGCTGTCTCTGTCTAAACGACCTGCGGGAAACACCCCGGGGACATCAACGTAGTCCGCCAAAGTCCTGCGCTTATCTTCACCCCCACGCAGCTCCTGGCGATCATCCGTAAACTGCGATAACACACCAAAGGGTTTGTTGAGCAAAACAATGCGTGTCATAACTGCCCGTGTACTTAGTTCAGAAGTTCGGTGCGAATGGCTTGCACCATCGCTGCGCGATGAGCGCTTAACGAATCACCAACCGCTTCTGGCCAAGCGTTGTGCATGGCAATCACCAGCCTCTCTTCGGGCACCACCACAATCATCTGACCAAAAATACCCCGAGCCGCATAGCTGGCATCATCTGCCAACCACCACAAATATCCATAGCCGGGGTAAGCGGCTGAGGGCTGTGTTGACGCCTGCATCCAGCCTTGGGGTAGAACGGATTCCCCCGCTTTATTTTTACCATTGCGCATGGCGTAGAGCCCAATCCGAGCATAATCACGTAGGGTTGCACTCAAGCAACAGCCACCCTGCTCACCGCCACCAGGCGCGTTTAACATCCAATTGGCATCAAACTCCATGCCAAAGGGCTGCCAAATTTTGTGTTCTAGATAAGAAGCAGCATTGTTACCGATCGCGGCACGCAACAGCGCACCAACCAGATTGGTCTCTCCGGTGCTGTAGTTAAAATTGCTACCCGGTGCTGAGGCATTAGGCAGCTTGCCCAAATACTCAAACAGTTCAATACCGTTTAGCCCGCCAGCGTGACTCACATCCGAATTCGGGTCTGTGTAGTCTTCGTTCCAAGCCACACCAGATGCCATGTTCAGCAGATCTTTTATGGTGGTCTCTGCGTAAGCCGTATCGGTTAAGCGTGGTAGGTATTTGGTCACCGGCTCATCTACGCTAAGGATATAGCCGTCTTGTATGGCCGCGCCGATCAGCAACGAGGTGACCGATTTAGCAATAGAAAACGACATCCAGCGTGTGGAGGGCTTGTTGCCTAGACTGTAATTCTCTAACAGCACTTTGTCATCGCGAACCACAATGAGCCCCGCTGTTCGGTACTTTTCTATGTACTGGGCAACGGAGTAGGTTGCACCGTTCAGCTCGTAAGTCAGCGATAACAAATCTTGAGGCGCATCGGTTAAGGGATATGGGCTAGTAGAGGCGGTTATCTGGCGAGTAGGATAAATCTTATCGATATTCTTGTACCCGAAGAGCTGCTGCTCAGGAGACCAAAACAATATCTGTGAAGGGTTGTCCTCGGATAACAACGCTGCCTTCGCATTTTTGGCTTGTTGGGCCAGTGTTTGCATATCCGTCGCATCGATACCGGCACCGTTACCAGCACCTCCAGCACCTCCAGCAGCGCAGCCGTTCAACCCAAACACTCCGCACAACATAGGCACCACAAACAGGGTTGATGGCAGGTTAGGCAATCGCAACTTCAATTTTGAGAGCATGACTAAAGAATCCTCGTTGATGGCAACGGCACTTACTATTTCTAGAAACGCGGTGGAGATGAACAACAAGGGTAAGTATGGCAGCATCGAGCCTAGGGTTGCCAATCCATACGGATCGAGAGCCCAGTAGGTTGGCTACCAACATGCTTCGAGGATCAAACCGATGAAAACTTGCACATGGGCTCCCACCGTATTTGCAGGCCCACAAGTGGTCACAGGCAATACCAAGGCTAAAGCCAACACTATGCCTAGCGGCAAAGCCCTACAACGCGCCACCTTAGACAACGTCAAACGCATTGAAGCCTTAGGCATTAGCCACTTGCTGGTCGCACAACGCTGGTGGGGTAGCGCCAGCGAGATAGAAGGCTCATCGCTGGACTGTTTGGCTATGACCGCCTACTTTGCAGCCGTCACCCAGAACATTCACTTGGTTACGGCCATCCACCCAGGATTTTTCGAGCCAAGCGCCATTGCTAAGTGGGCGGCCACCATGGATCAAATGAGCGGCGGGCGTTGGTCAATCAACGTTACCAGCGGTTGGAACATGGCAGAGTTTGAGATGTATGGCATCGATCCTCTTGACCACGATGCTCGATACGAGCGATCTAAGGAGTTTATCCAAGTGCTGCGTGGTGCCTGGGAACAACCGGCGTTCGACTTTAGCGGCAAATACTATCAAACCAACAAGCTGACCCTAGAGCCACGCCCCGCAAGCAAGCTAGAAGTCTTCCAAGGCGGTCAATCTCCCGCCGCACTTACCATGGCGGCAGAACAGGTGGATTGGATGTTTTTAAACGGCGGGCACCCTGACAAGCTCAGCGCGCTTATGGATAAAGCGCGTGAAGCAGCTGCACAACAGGGACGGCAATTGAAGTTTGCCGTTTACGCAGCCCCCTTGTGCCGCCCGCAAGATGACGAGGCCTGGGAAGTGATTGATGCCATGGTGGCGGCCCAGGACCCTAGGCTGCTCGCTGAAAGACGAGAGCGACTCAGTGGTGCCCAAGGTATGTGGGATCCCAACGCACAGGACCCGCTGCAGCACTTAGACACCAACGAAGGCTACTGCACGCGGCTAATTGGTAGCCCACAGACCGTGGTTGAGCAAGCGCGCTCTCTTCATGCCGCTGGCGTGGACATGCTGCACTTAGATTTGCGAGACGAGCTGTTTGTCAGCGAAGCCTTGCCCCATATCCAGGCCCTGTAGGTTGGGCGGCTGGACTGCTAAACCCCTGTTATTGCGGCAAAGTTTCGCCTGACCCACCAAACTCGCTCGGCGTGTCTTTGTACTTAGGCAAGCCGTCTTTGACGGACAGGGTTCTTTCACCATAGAACACGTGCATGGTGCCAACGTGTTCCTTGCTCGGTACCACGTTGAGATACACATCGGTCATACCCATACCCGGATGTTCGCTCATTACGTGGCCACCACAATCACGACAAAATTTTCGATGGCTAGCTTCAGTTTTG
>CALHVX010000113.1 GCA_938036875.1 uncultured Pseudomonadales bacterium | reverse complement strand
ACATCCGCAATCCAAACTGTGGCGCCCTGGCTTTTAAACAGCCTCGCCTCTGCGGCACCCTGACCTCGCGAGCCGCCCGTAATCAAGCAAACCTTACCTTCTAGTCGATTCATCGTCTGATCCTTCTTGGAGATGGGTAGTGAATGTTGGTCAGGTACACAGTGGCAAAGGCCTCAGCTCAAAGCAACAGACGCAAACCAACAACGCATGGTCTATAACAAGCCTCAAAATTTGCGTGCAGCCGCCACTCGGGTTACAACAGTGATTGATTTTCAGGCAGTACCCGAGAGGCAACCCATGGCAAAATTCACCTTACAACACGCGCAGACCAAACCCGATACCCCAGCACTGATTGATGAGCGCGGTAGCAGCACTTGGACAGAGCTCAATACCCGGGTCAACCAAGTGATTGCCGGCATCCGTGCTCAAGGTCTACAAGCCGGTGACAGCATTGCCATTTTTGCCGGCAACTGCCGCGAGTATTTTGAGCTGATCCTGGCCGCCAACCACATCGGTGTGGTTTACGTGCCCGTTAACTGGCACTTCACCGCCGATGAACTGGCTTATGTGGTCAAGGATGCAGGCTGCAAAATGCTGTTTATTGAAGACCAATTTGCAAACCGGCTCGATGAACTCACCGATGAGTTAGCCGGGGTTCCTGCGATTGTTATCAGTCGTAACGCCGCCGTAACCAACCACACAAGCTACACGGATTGGGCGATGGGTTTTGCCGCGGACGAACCGGCTGATGAGGTGATGGGCGGCCCTATGTTTTACACCTCCGGCACCACCGGGCGCCCAAAGGGTGTGCGTAGCACAACGGCGGCAGGCACAACCCCACTGGCAGTCTTAGAGATGATGGCGGGCGGCATGAGCGGCATGCTGGGCATTCCCAACGACGGCACCACCTTGCTTTGTGGCCCCGTGTATCACTCTGCCCAATGGGCATTTTCTGTGTTTCCGCTACTGGCTGGCAGCACGGTGGTGATGCGTCATAAGTTTGATGCCGCAGAAACCTTGGAAATCATGGATCAGCACAAAGTCACCAACGTACATTTGGTCCCAACCCAGTTCACTCGTCTGCTTCGGGTTGAAGAACCAAAGCGTCAAGCGTTCAAAGGCGACGACCTGCAAATTGTCTGGCACGGCGCCGCGCCCTGCCCGCCGGCAATCAAACAAGGCATGATCGATTGGTGGGGGCCAGTAGTTAACGAGTACTACGGCTCAACCGAAGGCTCCATTGTGACCACCGCTACCGCCCAGGATTGGATGGATCGCCCGGGCACCGTAGGCACGGCCAGCGCGATGGTTGAGATCAGCATCATTGGCGAAGATGGCAAGACCCTACCTACCGGTGAAAGCGGTGAGATTTACGTGCGCAACTTAACCGGCAGCGACTTCGAGTATCACAACGAGCCAGAGAAAACGGCTGAAGTGCACAAAGAGCCAGGCATGTTCACCTTTGGGGATATTGGTTACTTCGACCAAGACGGCTACTTGTATCTAAGCGACCGTAAGATCGACATGATTATCTCCGGCGGGGTAAACATCTACCCAGCCGAGATTGAAGGCGTGCTAGCCACCCACCCGGCAGTGCAAGATGTGGCTGTGTTTGGCATTCCCAACGATGAATTTGGCGAAGAGGTTAAAGCGGCGGTTGAGTTGGTGCCTGGGCACAGCGCCGGGCCAGAACTGGATGCCCAATTGGATGAACACTGTCGCGCCCAGCTTGCGGGTTACAAAGCCCCCCGTAGCTATGACGTGGTAACCCAGATGCCGCGCCACGAAACCGGCAAGCTCTACAAGCGACTGCTGCGCGATGCCTACTGGGAAAATTCTGGGCGTAGCATCTAGGTTGTATCTCGCTAACCCAAAGCCATAGCCGCCGTTAACGCCTGGCGCTTAATGCAGGCGTTAAACCATGTACCTAACACCGCATCCTGCCTGGCGATTTTTTGGTATTGCGGACGCAGCAGCAAACAAGCGGTATTGAGGTCTACCACGCTGAAGGTCTCGCCAAGTAGATAGGCTTGCTCCCCAAGGACAGCCCTCAATGCGTCTAACGAGCGTTGCAAGCGCACTTCATCAATCTGTGCTTTGCTGCGATTAGCAGCATCGTGGGGTCCTTCAAGCTCACCCATGCCCCAAGCCAACCACTGGGTCGCCAATGATTCTTGTTGAGCATTGGCCACCCATAGTGATGGCGCGTGATGTCGAGCTAGGTGATAGTTAATCGCCAGAGATTCGAAAAGCCGCACCTCGCCATCAATCAGCAAAGGAACCTTGCCATTGGGGTTAAGCGCAAGAAACTCAGGCAGGTGCGATTCTCCAGCGGCCCAATCCACAGGCACTCGCGAATACTAAACGCCGGTTTCTTCCAGCATCCAAAGGCACCGAAATACCCGTCCACCTTTTCCGTACAACTGCATATATACCTCTTGTCGCTCTAGGGACCAGCTTTGCACTTTGAACCTAACCCAATCTTAGGAGTAAGCTTGAAAAGCCTAGGTTTTAGATCTTTATAGGAAACATATGATCGATCTGTCTCGACCTGTCAGCCTCGCATCTCAAG
>CALHVX010000112.1 GCA_938036875.1 uncultured Pseudomonadales bacterium | reverse complement strand
CGTACCAGCGCGCGCGGTGGTTGATATTCAGCCGGAAACTATGGCACGGCTTGCAACCTTAGCCACGGTCGTTGGGGTCAAAGACGCCACTTGTGACTTATCGCGCCCGCTTCGCGAGCGGGCGTTGATTGATAAGCCCTTCTGTTTTCTATCGGGTGAGGACCCCACAGCGGTTGCCTACAACGCAAACGGCGGGGTGGGGTGCATTACGGTGACCGCCAATGTGGCACCCGCGTTGTCGCAGCAAATGCAGCAGGCCTGCGCTGATCAAGACTTTGGGTTGGCGTTGGCGTTACAGAGGCGTTTGCTGCCGTTGCACCAAGCATTGTTTTTAGAACCCAGCCCGACCGGGGCCAAGTACGCTTGCTCGTTGCTTGGTCTATGTGGGCCTGAGTGTCGCCTGCCAATGGTTGCGCTTAGCAATGGAGCTAAGTTAGCTATAAGAACCGCAATGGAAGGTTTGGGTTTGCTTTAGCTGCTGGAGACGGGATTCTTTTTGAGACGCTTTTTACCAACAAGGTAAGAGGCGGAAGAATCGACCAGTACACCTTGCTCTAGAGCTTTGCGACCCAGCAGCATGCGAAAACGCATATCGGTGCGTTGGGTTAGGGTTATCTCGATAGGCCAATTGTGGTTACCAACCACCAGTTTGGTCGAAATTACCCAGCGGTCTTCGGCGTGTCCGCCGGAGTCGGTGACTGTACGTTGATCGACCAAGTCTGCGGTGCAAAGCTTTTCTACCTCTGTGTTGCGTTGGCGTGGGTGTACCCGAAATTTGATGCGTTCCACACCGTCTTCGGTAAAGGTTTCTATGTCGAAGGCATGAAGTGCTGAGGTGCGAGCGCCGGTATCAACTTTGGCCTTGATACGTTTGATGCCAAGCTCGGGCAGGGCTACCCACTCGCGCCAGCCGAAGGTTAAAAGGTCGGTCATGCAGCAACTCTTGTACATCAACGTTGATACCCATAGTACTATTGTTTCTCCTGGCATATGCCAACAGGGAGCCAAAAACCGCATGAAACTCGCCATCTTATCTCGCGGACTTAAATCCTATAGTACAAGGCGTCTAAAAGAGGCCGCGCTTCAGCGTGGGCACAGTGTTAAGGTGCTTGATACGCTCAAATTTGCCATCGATTTGCAGCAGGGTATCCCTGACTTATATTTTCGCCAGAAGCCGTTGAGTAACTACGACGCGGTTTTGCCCCGTATCGGTGCCTCTATTACTTACTACGGCACAGCCGTGGTACGTCAATTTCAAGAGATGGATGTGTTTTGTGCGAATACCGCACACGGCATCATGAACTCGCGGGACAAACTGCGTAGTTTGCAAATTTTGAGCCGGCACCACATCGGCATCCCCAGAACCACCTTTGTTCGGGACAAAAAAGACGTGCTCCCTGCTATTGCCCGGGTGGGTGGAGCACCGGTAGTGATCAAGTTGATCGAGGGAACACAGGGCATTGGTGTGCTCTTGGCTGAGTCCACCAAAGCGGCGGAATCCATTATTGAATTGCTGCAGAGCCAAAAGCAGAACGTGCTGATCCAAAAGTTTGTTGCCGAGAGCAAAGGCAAAGACATCCGTGCCTTTGTGGTTGGCGATCGTGTTGTGGCGGCCATGCGCCGAACGGCCCAAGGGCAGGAGTTCCGCAGCAATGTGCATCGCGGTGGTATCGCTGAAGCGGTGGAGTTGGATGAGGTCTACAAAGAAACCGCGGTGCGCTCTGCCCAAATACTAGGTCTGCAAGTGGCTGGTGTGGATATGCTTGAAGGTGCTAAGGGTCCACAGATTATGGAGGTTAACTCCTCACCAGGCTTGGAGGGCATCGAAAGCTGTACGGAGCTGGATGTCGCGGGTGCGGTGATTGACTACATATCCGCTCAGGTGGATTTTCCGGAGCTGGATATTCGCCAGAGGCTTACCGTTAGTAAAGGTTATGGCGTGACCGAGCTGTATATACCGGAAGGTTCAAATTTTGTTGGGGTGACCATCAAAGACAGCATGCTGTCAGAGAAAGACATTAACGTGCTCACGCTCTATCGAGGCAACAAAGTCATTCCTAATCCTCGCGCTGATCGTGTGCTTGAGCCAGACGACAAGCTGTTGTGTTTTGGCAAGCTTGAGTCCATGCGCGGCATGATACCCACCAAAACCCGGCGCCGTCGTCGCCCGTTGATCAAAGATTTGGTCTCAGATGAGTTGGGTGAAACCCCTACCGATGCCGGAGATGACGATTGAGTAAGACTGTAAACGCCGATTCGACAACTAAAGCCGGGAAGAAAGCGAAAACGACAAAGGCGGCCAAGCCGTTTGAAATTGCCGGTCGCACGATCCAGCCAGGTGAGCGCGTTCAATTTGATTTACCTACAGCCAACTTGTTCACCCATACGCCGTTGAACATGCCGGTTGAAGTCATCCACGGTCGTTTGCCTGGGCCGGTGCTCTTGATTTGCGCCGCGATCCACGGCGATGAGTTAAACGGTGTAGAAATAATTCGGCGAACGCGTAGTTTTGGTGCGTTGAACAGATTGCGCGGTACCTTGGTCTTGGTGCCCGTAGTGAATTTGTTTGGTTTTATCCATCAGTCTCGCTACTTGCCAGACCGTCGAGACCTCAATCGCTGCTTCCCTGGTAACGAGAGAGGTTCGATTGCTTCTCGAATGGCCCATATCTTCTTTAATGAGGTGGTGAAGCGGTGCACACACATTATTGATTTACATACCGCAGCCGTGAATCGGGACAACCTGCCACAAGTACGCGCAGCTCTTGATGAGCCCGGCGTGCGAGCGATGGCCGAAGGTTTCTCCATACCGGTGATCATCAATTCAGGCTTAATCGACAACAGCTTGCGCGCAGAAGCAGGTCAGCTAGGCATTCCCGTGATTACCTACGAAGCCGGTGAAGCGTTACGGCTTTATGAGCGGTCCATTGTAACCGGTGTTCGCGGGATCGTGAGCGTCATGCGAGCGTTGGAGATGCTACCCGCGAAGAAGATTCAAACCGTGAGAGCTGAGCCTTACATCGCCAAATCTTCCGGTTGGTTTCGTGCACCTGCAGACGGCATTTTTCGCCCCATTGCAAAGCTCGGTGCACGGGTTAAAGCGGGTGATACGCTGGGGGTTATTTCAGCGCCTTTTTCTTCGGATGAGTCGCTGCTTCTGGCCAAAAGAGATGGCATTGTCATTTGCCTGAGCAACCTCCCCTTGGTGAATGAAGGAGAGGCACTGTTCCATATTGCTTACTTTGAAGAAGCGCGCGCGGTTGCATCCGAGATTGCCGAACACGGTAGCAACATTGAAGAAGACCGTTTGTACGAAATTGAATCCGTGCCGTCTCCAGCCGAAGATCCGCGTTCGGATGCCACCTAAGATTTCAGCTTAGGTGATCAGTTCTGTCCGTATGCCTGTGCGGGCAACCAAGTGACCACTTGCTGCCAGTTGAAGATGATCAGCAAGCCGAGTAGCTGCAGTGCAATAAAAGGCAACACGCCATGATAGATGGTTTGCACATCGATGCCCTCGGGTGCCACGCCTTTTAAGTAGAAGATGGCAAAACCCACAGGGGGTGTGAGGAAGCTGGTTTGTAGGCAAACGGCAAACAAGATGGTGAACCAAACCGGGTCAAAACCTAGGTTCATGACCACCGGCGACACCAGCGGCAAGATGATCAGGGTCAGCTCGATCCAATCCAAAAAGAAGCCCAAGACAAAAGTGGCTAACAAGATGCAGATCAGGATGCCGTTGGCGCCGAAGGGTAAACCAAACAAGGTGCGCTCAATGATCTCATCGCCACCTAAACCGCGCAGAACCAACGAAAAGGCCGTAGCACCAAGCAGCACTGCAAAGATGAAAGCGGTGGTTTTGGTGGTCTCATAGAGCACCTCTTTGAGCACCTCAAAGTTTAAGGTGTTGTTCATCCAAGCCAACAACATGGCGCCCGCTGCGCCAACGCCTGCAGCCTCGGTTGGTGTAGCAACGCCAAAGAAGATGCTGCCGAGCACGGCCAAGATCAAAAAAGCTGGGGGGACAATGGCGCGAAACAAGCCAATAACCAAACTCCAGCTTGCCGCACCGCTACTGCTGGCGGGTGCCGATTCCGGTTTTAGCCAGCCGTAGACCAAGATATACAGTATGTAGAGCGAACCGAGCAGCAAGCCGGGAAAAACAGCGCCTAAAAATAGATCGCCAACGCTCATGGACATGCGATCGGCCATGAGCACCAGCATGATGGATGGCGGGATGAGAATACCCAGTGTACCCACGGCGCAGACCGTACCGGATGCTAACGACTTGTCGTAACCTTGCCCCAGCATGGCCGGTAACCCCAGCAACGCGAGCAACACAACAGAGGCGCCAATGATGCCGGTTGTAGCCGCCAGCAATAGCCCAATGATGGTGACCGTAATGGCGAGCCCGCCGCGAATGCCACCAAAGAGTTGGGAGAAGTTGGTCATCAACGCTTTAGCAATGCCAGAGCGGTCCAACATTAAACCCATAAAGATAAACATGGGTAGGGCCACCATGACCCAGTTTTCCATCACGTTCCAAATGCGGTCGACGCTTAAAGACGTGTAATCCCAATCCACGCCGATGGCCACGTTGAAGTCCACTTCAAGCACAATGGCAAGCGCGGTAAAGATCACCGACAGCCCACCCAGTATCCAGGCTACGGGAAACCCGGTGAACACCAGTGTCATAAAGCTGATGAACATACCAATGGCTAACAGCTCGTTAACGGCCATTGTTGTTTCCTTGAGTTGTGGTGTGCTGTTGGGCTGCCGGGTCATCAAAGAGCGCAGACCAAACGCGGCTGAAGCGGCTGACCACAGCTAACAGCAATAACGTAAAGCCTAACGGCAAGGCCGCTTTGATAAACCAGCGATAAGGCAAACCGCCAGGGGCTTGAGAGACCTCTGATAGCTGCCAACTGCTCACAACAAAGGGTATGGAGTAGTAAATGATGAGCACCACAAAAGGCAGGACAAACAGCAAGATGCCGTAGAGCTCCACCCAGGCTTGGGTGCGCGGTGACATGCGTTCGTGCAGCACATCAACCCGAATATGGCTGTCGGCTTGGTAGGCGTAGCTCATGCCCAGCAAAAAGCCGATGGAGTACAAGTGCCATTGCAGCTCTTCGAACTCAACCCGGCCACTGCTAAACAGGTGTCGAGCGGTCACGTTCACCACAATAACGGCTAGCAGCAACAACCATATCCACGAGGTGGTTCTGCCGACTAGGTCGAGCATGGCATCAATGCGCCTAGATAAGGGGGTGTGCGGCAGCATTAGAAATCGCGTGGTAGGTAAGCGCGCTGTTTCCAGTGCTTGTAGTTGCTGCGGAAGTTGCGCTGGGACTCTAAGACCTCAGCAAAGTCTGCATCTTTGGCGGCTTCTTCTGCGAGCACTTCGTTGCTCACCGTATTGAGCTCACGCAAGATGGGTAGCGGCAAGCTCTCAGCAGAAACGCCGATGCTAGGGAAGTTGGCAATGATCTCACCTTGGCTGGCTTCGGAGTTGGCCAAGTTGCGAATGACACCGGCGGTGCAAGCCATCTCTAGCAGGCTTTGGTCCGCTTTGCTCAGACCTTCCCAAATCTGCATGTTGATCGCGAGATGGCTGGTTGTTGCCGGTTGATGCCACCCTGGGTAGTAGTTGAACTTGGCTACTCGGTTGAACCCCAGCGACTGATCCACGACGGGCAAGGCAAACTCGCTGGCGTCGATTGCCCCTTTCTCGAGCGCTTGAAAAATCTCGCCACCGGGTAACATGGTGACCGATGCGCCGAGCCGTTCGATCACCTTACCACCGAGCCCGGCAAAACGAATTTTTAAGCCTTTAAGGTCGTCTAGCGTTTCGATGCGATTGCGAAACCAGCCTGCGGTTTCTGGGCCCGTCATGCCACATAAGATGGGATGTACGTTGTGCTTCTTGTATAAGGCTTCGCCAAGAGCCTGACCGCCGGCCTCGTACCACCAAGCGGCAAACTCCCAAGGTTCCATGCCAAAGGGAACCGCGCCAATGAGCGCTGAAGCAGGGATCTTGCCCTGATCGTAACCAAGCCAGGTATAGCCGGCCTGAACTTTGCCGTCGCGCACCGCATCCACAATGCTGAACGAGGGCACCAATTCGCCGGGCTCAAATATTTTGATTTGCACCGCACCGCCGCTTGCGTCTCGCAAAGCATCGGTAAGATAGATTGGGTTGTCGCCAAGCACGGGCATGGTGGAAGGGAAAGCAACGGGTAGGCGCCAGCTGATGCGCAGTGGGACGGTGCCATCCTCCACACCTTGTGCCTGGGTGATGCCGCCAGCAGGGCGTAGTGCCAGGCTGCCGATGATACCAACGATAAATGCGACCAATACGGCTACAGCGGCCGCTCTATGGCTCAGCATCTCCAGTTCTCCCCAGTGACTTGTCGTTAACGTCTAACCCCAGTGCTGGATTGTGGGAAGCTTGGCGGTTGGATGCAAGGGCTCTACTTAGGGAGCAGGGTTGCTTTTAATGGTGGCCGCCGACCCCATTGGGTTTCATCGTAGTGCTCGGCCAGATAATCCAAGATCGCTGACTCTTGCGCTTCGGGTATTGGCCACAAATTTTGCGTGCTTTGCATCCAGCGGATAGTTTTTAGCCAATAGTCGCGGTTGCCTCGCTGGGCCGTAATCAGCTTGTAGCTGTGGCAAGCGCCGCAGTGACCGAGCACCAATCGCCAATTAGTCGCCTGCACTAGACCGGATTCGGGGTCGATCGGCGTGTCTTTAGAGGCTCCAAGCGACGCAGCCGATAGCATCAGGGCAGAAACTAGCATCCAAGGCTGACACAGGCTTGCGAACATGGCGCTAGACCGCTTGCACTGCAATGCGGTGGCAAGCGTTGTTGAGATAGCCTTTGGGGTTCCAACCGGGCACCAGCATCGGTTGCGCGACTCCGGCGGAATCTGTGGCTTTGGCCCAAATCTCATAGTAGCCAGCATCTGGGAGCGCTACTTGGGCATGGAAGCGCTGCCAGGCTAAGCGATTCACCGGGCGATCGAGCTTTGCTTTTTGCCAGGTCGCACCAAAATCTGTGCTGATATCAACCCGCTTTACGCTGCGGTCTCCGGCCCAAGCATGTCCACGCAGCTCCAGCTCGGTGCCCTTGGCAACCTGTACCCCAGATTGAGGGAAAGTTATTAGCGACTTTACGGGCATGGACTCAATAATGCACATGTCCTCTGCGGCTACCTTGGCGCCGGGTGCAACGGGATCACAGGGGACTCGGTACGCGTTACCCGTCATCTTGGCGCCATCGTGCACCCGATCGCGAATCAAGATATCGGTTAACCATTTACCGCTGACAGAGCCCGGCCAGCCGCCGATGACTAGGCGCAAAGGCGCGCCGTGCAGTAAAGGAATGGGTTCGCCGTTCATCTGGTAAGCCAGTAGGGCTTCTGCTTCGCGCGCTTTGGCGATCGGCACGCCTCGAGAGATAGGGTCTTTAGAGGCGTCACCCGATAAGTGAGTATCTGCACCTTTGTAGGCAACGTAAACCGCCTGGTTAGTCGCGCCACAGTGCTTCAATACATCCGCTAGCCTAATGCCGGTCCATTGAGGGCAAGCGATGGCCCCCGTTGACCATTGATTGCCGCTGGCACGTGGGCGAAATTCTGCGCGACCGTTGCCACCGCACTCCAGCTGCAGTTGCAGTGTCACGCTAGGAAACCGATCTTTCAGCTCGGCAAGCGAGAATGTTGTTGGCTTGGCGCATGCCTCACCGCTGACGCGCAGTGTCCAGGCATCAGGGTCCACGGCTGCTGTAGGCATAATGCCGTTATTACGCACGAAGAATCGGTTGGCCGGAGTGATGGCGTCGTCTAGGAGGTGCGCGGGGGTTTCAGCATTCAACGGTCGATCGTTGAGTAGATGTAACTGGGGCTTGCCAAGCTTGGCGAGCAGGTCGTCGGTTGGCGCTGCCTGAGCGGCCACACTAGCCGTGGGTAACAGGCCGGCATGGATTAACGTGCCTAGAGAACGCCAAGCAGTGCTGGCCGTGGCCGCCTGTAGCAGCCGACGTCTAGCCATAGGTAAGCGGGGTTGCTTCATACAGCGATTCTTTCTCTGGTCAGGTTGCGCGATGTTAGCAAGGGGCTGCAATTGGCGACAATGGGCTCGGTTTTAGAGGACCTTGAATTGTCTAGTCAAAACCCCCGATTAGAGCAACTATCATGCCCTAGTATCCCTTGCCGGTGGTTAGTGAAAGGCAAAACGGCGCGTATTCCCGAGGGCAGAGTCTATTTTTACAACTAGGCTTATAAAAGAGGCCGGGTTGGCAAGCCACAAAAACGACCGAGCAACGCAATGATAAACAGCAAAGGGACAACCACCTATGTAACCCATGTAGTGACTGGCGAAGTCAGCGTGACTGATATCAAGCAAGCCATCGCCGCGACATCGGTTATTCCGCAGGCAGACGTTTGTGTTTTGTGGGACTTGCGCGAGCTTGATTTGGATACTCAAGGTGGACAACTCGGTGAAGTGTTGCCCGACATGATCGAGTTGGCGAAAAATCACATGTCGACGGAGAAGCGGGCCTTTGTGCTGGCGGATCGAGCTGGTGTTGACTGGCTCGAAAGCATTTTAGCCAAGGCGCAGGTTCCTTGGCCCTGGGTTGTGTTTGCGGATATGGACGCAGCGTTGGCTTGGTTGGATCCATAGCCAGCACTCGGTTGCTGGCCGTTAGAGTGGATTGCCATCGCGATCAACCCCGTTGAGCTGTTGGGCATCGGCTGCTTCAGAAGGTTGTGCAATCCATGGTGCCAAACAGGTGCGATCCCGAACGCACGGATCGGTGAGTGCACCTAAAAACGCAACGATGTCAGCGCGTTCATTGTTGTCGATGTCGGTATCAACAAACTCCGTTGTATTGGCGTTTCGTTCACGTCGCAATTTGTCTAAAGCCAGTTGGCTGTTTGCTTGTGCATCGGGATACAACGATGCACAGTCTGGACGATCTTCAAACTGCTCGAGCCCACAGGCACCTTCATCAAAAAAGTCTTCTTGTGAACCGTTAGGGTTGTTGTAGTGTCTGAGCACGTCGCCCAATGTGGCATAGACACCCGCATGCCCGTACGGCGCAGTCACCTCTATGTTTAACAGGCTGGGTGTGCGGTAGCTGTACCTATCATCGGCGACACCAGTTTCGCGCTCCCGGCCAAAATCATCGGCGTTGCCATCCCCTTTGCCATGCCCAAACTGTGGGAAAGCTACCGTGTGGTGTTCGCCATCGGTGAATTGCTCACCGCTATGGCAATTCGCGCAACCGCCGCCATCGTCTTCCGCATCGGTAAAGAACAAGATCGCGCCGCGCTTTTGAGCATCGTTGAGTGCGGTAAGGTCACCGGCCACGTAATCGCCAAAGGGATTGCTGGTGAATACCATGGAGCGCTCGTATTCGCCAAGCGCAGCGGCAATGTTGTCAAAGGTAATGAGCTCGTTGGCATTGCCTGCGCCGAACACGGCTTGAAATTCTGGGAGCCATTGGTTGTTTGGCAATTCACCTGAACCGATGCCGTAGTTACCTAGCCTTGCAGCCAAGTGATCTCTAACGTCGGCGTTAGTACCTGCGGCTTCAAAAGTGTTGCCGCGCATCTCTTCGTGTGAGGTGATGGGGAATCTTGCCTGAGCGGCGGCTAGGTTTGCTCCGGCATTTGCATCGACGTTACCCAAGGCGACGTCTGGGGTGCGAATGTTTGAACCGGCGCCGTTGGCAAACTCCTCTTTACCAAAACTTTCGACGCGAGAATCGAAAAATAGACCGCTGTCCCACAACCCGGTATTAAATACGGTTGGTGAGTTTCTTGGCACGTTGGGTAGCCCGTCTCCATTGTGAGTTCGCCCAGGCCCAAGTAAGTCCGGATTGGTTGCCCCGACCCCAACCGGCAGCGACAAGGCGTCGGCGCCGCCTAACATGGGGTGATGGCAGCTGACACAGGCAGAATCTAAATCGCCGCCCAAACCTTTGGTGAAGAACAATTTTTTGCCAAGCTGGGCTAACGGATCGGTGATGTTTGGTAGCGAACGATTTCGGCTGGCGTCGCCGGTGAGGTTCTCCGCATTGATCAGTGCCATCAGCTCGATATCTAAAGGATCGGTGGCAGGGCTTGGTGTTGTGGGTGTGGGGGTTGTGGTTACGGGTGGTACAGCATCGGATGCCGCGCTTGAGCCGCCGCCACCGCCGCAGGCTGTGCCAACCAAGCAAAGGGTTGAGTATACGAACCAGCGGTAATCAAGCGTAGGTAGTCTCGGCATGGCGCTCTCCTATGGACGGAAGATGATTATTCGCTAGAAATGTGTGGTTAGCGTGGAGACGCGGCCTGGGGGTGTGACCTGCGGCACAAAACCTGTGCTAGGGTCGACGATATTTGGGGGGATCTAAATGGCTAGGTTGGATTCGGCAGGAGGTTACATTCTCCTGTGTGTTGTGTTCTTGGTGGGCTGCCAGTCGGCTCCGAAAACCGTGCCCGAGTCGCCGGTGAATGCGCCTAACGCTGGGCCTGTAGCCTCTAACCGCTCGGATTGGGTGGTGGAATGTGCTGGCGCTCGCGTCACTTTAGGTCGTTTGTTGCAACCGATAGTGACCAAGATGGTGGCTCAGAAGATTCCCTATAGCCAAGACCCAGCCAATGAGTGGCGAGATTGCTCTGGCAACTTTTTGCGCCTTTCAAGCTATGTAGCCCAGCGCTGCCCAGATCAAGAGAAAAACTTGGTGGCCACTCAAGGTGTACGCGATTATCGACCCCAAGGGAGCAATCGGGTAAGAGCAAAAGCCGCAGCCCGTACCACCCGCCAGATTGCCCGTTGGTATGACAAGCAGGATCGTTTTACCCCCATCTACTATGACGATGCCCCTAGTTTAGGTGCCGCACCCGCAGATCTGCGTCGAATCCGTGATCAAGTACGACCGGGCACGGTACTATTTTTTTCTAAAGGGCGACCGCTAGCCGAGCAGGGTAAAAAGCCGCTGTTTACGCCCGGCCGGGCCACTGCCATTGTGCATATGGCGACAGTGACCAAAGTGCAGCTCGACCCAAAGACGGGTCAAGTACTGGGTTTTGAGATGTACCATGGCCGCAATGCGCGCCATCCTGGGATGGTTACCAAATCCCATTTCTGGGATTGGCCCGTCCACTTAACCCAAGGTGGAGCCAAGCAATATCCGCCCTTTGGTAACTGGAGCCAGCGTTTGGTTGGCATAGCAACGCTATTACCGAGTTTATAGAGTGGTGTTTGTAATTTAGTTGTCTAAATTGGCGCGTTTGGTGGCTGGTTAACCACAGATCAGCGCTAGATAGATAGGCTGGTCATGGCGTACGCTCCCTTTAAGGCAAAATTGGATATGCCGAGAACAACGGGTACTATGTGAACTGTAATTGGTCCAGCCTTGGGCTAGTTTCGTTTGCCCTTACAAACCGTTGATATTGACCCGATTGGTCTGGAGAGGACCTCGGATCGAGTAGGATTGAACAGGGTCGGGCTTAGCGCTCAACGAGAAATAAAAATTCTTGGGGACACAAGAAATATAAAACTCGAACAAATACGCACAACCAACGCCTCTTAAAAAGTGATAATGGCGCGTTACAGCGTTAGTAAAGGTGCTCTGCGAGTTGGCAGGGTAGGTTTGCTGGCGGTTTGGTTACATCGGTTAGGTCTTGGACAGCCTACCAACTCTAAAACTTCCCAAAATATGAAGGGGGACATGCATGCTCATTGGGGTGCCTAAGGAATCTTGGCCGGGCGAATTACGCGCGGCTCTAACGCCGATCAGCGTAAAGAAGCTCGTTGCTGCGGGATTTGAAATCAGTGTTGAGGCCGGATGTGGAATTACCGCTGGCTTTAGCGATGCAAACTATACAGACGTTGGTGCCACCATCAGCCAAGATCGCGAGGCCCTATTGGGCAGCGCTGATGTTGTATTGCGGGTGCGCAAGCCAGACGCCAGTGAGGTCAGCCTACTAAAGAAGGGTTCCTTGCATGTCAGCTTCTTAGACCCGTTCAACGAAAAATCGTTGGTGGACTCTATGGCGGCCCAAGGTGTCACCGCGGTGAGCATGGAGATGATCCCTCGGAGCACACGTGCGCAAAAGATGGATGCATTGTCTTCACAAGCCAACTTGGCTGGTTATGTGACCATTATCCAAGCGGCCTACCACTCGCCCAAGATCTTCCCAATGATGATGACCCCGGCAGGCACCATTGCCCCGGCGCGTGTCTTTATCATCGGTGCCGGTGTGGCAGGTTTGCAAGCCATTGCAACGGCAAAGCGCCTAGGCGCTCGCGTTGAAGCCTTTGATACGCGCCCTGTGGTTGCAGAGCAAGTTCAGTCGCTAGGTGGCAAGTTTGTTGAGATCGATTTGGGTGATACCGGTCAAACCGATCAAGGTTATGCAAAAGCGCTGACCGAAGAGCAACAAGAGATGCAACGCGAAGGCCAAGCAAAAATTATTGCTCAGTCTGATGTGGTCGTTACCACCGCTCAGCTGTTTGGTCGGCCGGCGCCACGCATTATCTCGCGTGATGCGATTGAAGCCATGGCGCCCGGTAGCGTTATTGTTGATATGGCGGTTGAGACCGGCGGTAACGTTGAGGGTTCTAAGCTCAACGAGATTGTTGATGTCAACGGCGTCAAGATCATTGGCCAAGGCAACTTGCCTTCAGAAGTGGCGCGCAACGCTAGCGATATGTATTCCAATAACCTTTTCAACTTGTTGGATGAATTTTGGGATAAAGAAGAGAAGGTGCTCAGCCTTGACCTAGAAGACGAAATTCTAGCGGCTTGTGTGATTACCAAAGACGGCGCGATCGTCAACGAAACTATTAAGAACTTGTAGAGGACGACACTATGGACGCCGTATTTCTAGCCTTTATTTTGATGCTCTCCATCTTTTTGGGTTTTGAGCTCATCTCTAAAGTGCCTGCTACTTTGCACACCCCACTCATGTCGGGTGCTAATGCTATCTCGGGTATCACCATTGTTGGTGCCTTAACTTCTGCTGGCGCTGATTTGCCCGGCCTTGCGAACTTTCTTGGATTCTTGGCTGTCGCTATGGCAACGATCAACGTGATTGGTGGCTATATGGTGACTGACCGCATGCTATCCATGTTCAAGAAGAAAGACACGGGAGGTCAGTCATGAGTTGGGAGTGGATCAACGTTTGGTACATTGCCAGTGCCGCTCTGTTTATCTTCGGCTTAAAGCAACTGGGATCCCCTGCAACCGCAGTACGCGGTAACCAGCTATCGGCGGTTGCTATGCTGTTGGCTATCGTGGTGACCTTGTTTGCAAAAGACATCGTGTCCTACGAGTGGATCATTCTAGGTATGGTGGTTGGTGGTGGTATTGGTGCTTACTTCGCACGAACCATTGCTATGACCGAGATGCCAGAAATGGTTGCTCTGTTCAACGGTACGGGTGGTATTGCCAGCTTGTTTGTTGGTTGGGCTGCACTCTACGGAACGGGCATTGGTGCCTTTGAAGGCTTCACCATCTTCTTGTCTGTATTGATTGGTGGTGTAACCTTTACCGGTAGCATCATTGCTTACGCCAAGCTCTCAGAGAGAATGGATGGCGCGCCTATTGTGTTTGGTGCACAACGTATTGTGAACGCGGCGTTGTTGGGCTTGATCATCCTTTGTGGTGTGGTCTTCTGTCTTGACCCAGTGCCTGGCTCGTTCTTGTTCTACCTAGCCATTGTGCTAGCGCTGATCCTTGGTGTGATGGTGGTGATCCCCATCGGTGGTGCAGATATGCCGGTTGTTATCTCGTTGTTGAACAGCTACTCAGGTCTAGCGGCTTGTGCGGCGGGTTTTGCTATTGGCAACAACATCTTGATCGTTGCCGGTGCTTTGGTTGGTGCAGCAGGTATTATTCTGACCAACATTATGTGTCGAGCCATGAACCGTTCGTTGTCTAACGTGTTGTTCTCAGGCTTTGGTGCGGTTAAAGAAGCAACCAAGGTTGAAGGTGAAGTCAGCCCAATCAACACGGAAGATGCATTCTTGATATTAGAAGCGGCTAGCAACGTGACCTTTGTACCAGGTTACGGTATGGCGGTAGCTCAAGCCCAGCACGTAGTACGTGAATTGGGTGAGTTGCTTGAAGAGAACGGTTGTGAGGTCACTTACGCTATCCACCCGGTTGCAGGACGCATGCCTGGCCACATGAACGTGTTGTTGGCGGAAGCAAACGTGCCTTACGACCAGCTCATAGAGATGGACGACATCAACCCACGAATGGATAACATGGACGTGGCGGTAGTGATCGGCGCTAACGACGTAGTGAACCCTGCGGCGCGTAACGACGAAAACAGCCCCATCTACGGTATGCCGATCATCAACGTGGATCATGCACGTACGGTGTTTGTATTGAAGCGTTCCATGGCCAGCGGTTTCTCTGGTGTGGACAATCCGCTGTTCTTCGGTGACAACACCCGCATGCTGTTTGGCGATGCGAAAGCGTCATTGTCTGCTGTTGTGGCGGAGTTCAAAACTTAGGGTAGCAAAGCAAAAGCAAGAGCACGCTCAATGGTATTGGGCGTGCTCCACTGCGCAGGAGCGAGGTGAACGTGAACAACCAACTTCCGAGCCACTCCGATCAACAAACCAAACAGCTCCTGTTCTGGGGTATGTTGCTTTTTTTCTTCGGCCTTATCCAGGGCGGACTCATTCAGTCAGTAGCTAATCCTAGGATGGCGCTTGCTGCGCATCTCACGGCGGTGCAAACCGGTATGGCGCTGATGATCTTCGGCTTGCTGTGGCGTTATGTTCGCCTGAGCGCCGGCCAGCTTAAGGTGGCATTGCTCACTGGAATTGCCAGCATGTATCTCATATGGATTGCGCTCACTTACGCATCACTAGTTGGTGCCGGTGGTGCGACACCGATCGCGGGTGCTGGTTTCCAAGCCAATGCCTTCCAAGAAACGGTGTTTGAAGTGGTGATAGCGCTGGGCTCAGTGTTTGGCCTGGTTTCTGGCTTGCTGTTGGTTCTAGGTTTAGGCCGTACGGCCTTTTCTGCTGAGCGGCCGGTAGCGTAAAGAGCAAGCTGGTTGAGCTCAAACTGATCCCAAGCAGCGTGTTTGCCTGGACTATTCTCTAACGCCCACCGATAAGCAGGAGTCGTCTCCATGCCAAACAAACTGGCGCACTTTGCGATTGAAGCCGATGACGTCGACCGAGCGAAAACCTTTTACGAATCGGTTTTTGGTTGGACATTTAACGCTTGGGGGCCTCCCAATTTTTATCAGATACAGGGTGCGGGACTGCATGGCGCGCTGCAGCAGCGGCGTGAGCCTATGCCGGAAGGTCGTAAGGGTATGGACCTAACATTTGCAGTTGAAAGCCTAGAGACCATAGGTGAGCTGGTGGTGCGTAATGGCGGTAGCATTGTTTCCGATGTGTTTGTCATCCCCAGTGTTGGCCGATTGGTAGAAGCCTTAGATACCGAGGGTAACTTGCTGCTGATGATGCAGTACGAGCCTGAGCATCTAGCAGCGATGGGGTTGTAGCAATGCGCCCAGTGCTTGCTGGTTAGCTGGGTGACCAGGCGATAGGAAATACTTCTGGAAAAGCCATCAGCGCCTGACCGTCTTGTGGTTGGTAATCGTAGAGTGCCAATGGATCCGGAATGGATTGGCTGCGACGTCTCAGGTAGTGAACATCTGGACCAGCCCAGAGCGAGGCGTGTGAGCGCCTTGGATGCGGCAACGTTAAACCACCTTTGGCGGAATGAACGATGTTGCCGTGGAACAAGATAACGTCGCCTGGTTCGTAGTCCCATCCCATGATGTCAAAGGAGCTGCGGCTGCTTTCCACGGCGGGTAGCTCTGGCAAGCTTGGATCCAAGAACGAATCGAAGTAAGTCCATTGGCTATGGGCTTCGCGACCGATCAATACCTTGCCTGCTGCAAAATCTTGATCCAGTTTTTTTGCGGCTTCAGGGTCGCTTTTCGGGTCCATGCCTACCGGTGGGCGATAGGTAACGTTCCAGCGGTGGGAGCCTCGTAGCATCTCCAAACTTGCTGCGCGTGGAACCGGATCCGCACAAACCCAAGCACGCACCAATTGCTGGCCATCAACGTTGTAGTAGCAGGTGTCTTGATGCCAGGCAGATGCGGCGATCTTGCCGGCGGGTTTATAAAACATTTGATCCATGTAGAAGCACACGGGTGTGTTCATTATAGAGCCCGCAATTTCAGCGATGGGGGATTCATCCATAAGCCGTTTAAGTTGCGGTGAGTGTGATGCTGGAAACTGGTCAATGCGAAGTGGGGCAGAAACGCCAGCAGACATACCATCCGGATGGTTGTGAGCGAACTCCAGGCCCTGGGTTAGCAGTTCAACCCATTCTTGGCTCAGCATGTTTTTGAGCAAGATGGCGCCGTCTCTAGAAAAAGCCGATATTTCATCTGGCGTCACTTGACGAGAGGGTCGAGCCTTGGTTTTGGGCCTTGCTGTCTTGTGAGATTCGTTCATTGCAAACTTCCTCAACCTTGCCTTGTTGCTCTGAAACGCCCACTTGGCAGCTAGAGGCCGTGTGGTGCTAGCATGGGCTAAAACTAAACCATCTAATTTCAATTTGGTAGCTGCCCATGACAAATCCAACCTTTGAACACATTTTGTACGAAGTCGATCAAGGGCGTGCGCGCATTACGCTAAATCGTCCTGACAAACGCAACGCCTTGTCCATCGAGCTGGTTGAAGAGCTGCGCGATGCGCTGTGGGAAGCAGACGACAACAAAGCGGTGCATTGCGTGATCATCAAAGGCCAAGGTTCTGCATTTTGTGCAGGCTACGACCTAACCGCACCGCGCAAACGTAGCGATGATCCGGTAGAACGGCGCCGAGGTGCGGGCATCGACGATGATGCCTGGAATATCGAACGGTTTCAGCGCAGCCTGCGAACACTGTCAGAAATGCATAAGCCCTCCATTGCGCAGATTCACGGACACTGCTTGGCGGGTGGAACGGATTTGGCTTTGTACTGCGACATTTTGATTTGCGCTGATAACGCCAATATTGGCTACTCCGCTTTACGTAATATGGGTGCTGCGCCAAATCAGATGTGGCTGTATCACTGCGGTCCGCAATGGACTAAGCGCCTATTGTTAACGGGGGACACGTTAAGCGGAGAGGACGCCGCGAAGATCGGCTTGGTATTGAAGTCCGTGCCTGAAGAGTTGTTGGAGCAAGAGGTTGAAGGATTAGCCGATCGGCTAAGTTGGATCGACCCGGAGATGTTGTCGGCAAATAAACGCATTATAAATGTGGGTATGGAGTTGATGGGCGCGCAAACCTTGCAGCGTCTAGCCGCCGAGAACGATGCGCGTGCTCATACCACCAAAGCAGCGCGATCGGTGTTTAAACAGATTGCCAATGAAGGTTTAGGACCTGCGTTGCGTGATCGTGATGCACCTTTTGGGGATAGTCGTGCTCGAGTAGATGGGCCAGAGCTGAGGGATGAACAAGGAAGGCTAAAGCCGGGGGACTAACAGTGAAGATTGGTTTGATTGGGATGTTGCTGCTGGTGGTGAGTTGTTCAGCTATTGGCGCCACAGAAGGGGGCGAACAAAACAATGCACAAGTTGCGCAGGCTGCTCCAGCGGAGCTGATAGAAACCTTTACCCCGCCTGTGGTCAGCAAGCCAAGAGTTCCGAAGTATCCCAAGACGCAGCAGGCTTTAGGCCAAGAGGGGTGGGTGCGGCTGAACTATATGGTAAATCCGCAAGGTATACCTTACGACGTAACCGTTGTTAGTTCATCTTCTGAGTCTGCTTTCGCGAAAGCAGCCAGTCGCGCGGTAAGGCAGACAGTATATGAGCCTGCTAATTTGAATGGTCGCGCTATTGATGCTGGACTCTCTGCGTTTATAATCTTTCAGTTGGTCGGTGGCGGGGACTGTGCTACTCGAAATTTTGTCAATCTCTACAAAAGTTTCTTTAAGCATCTCGAACAAGAAAGATTAGACAAGGCTGAAAAAGCGCTAACGAATCTTCGCAACAGGGATCGCAATCTCTATGAAGAGGCTTATCTGCATCTAGCGGAGTTTAACTACAAACGAAAAACCGGTGCTAGCCCCTCACAAATGTATGGCTCGGTAAAAAAAGCGGCCGCCATGGATGGAGATCGAGGTTATCTACCTGATGACCTATTGACCTCGGTGTTGCAAAACAAGTTAACGTTGGAGTTACTCCTCCATGAACTAGGATATGCCAAACGGACTGCAACTCTCCTTAAAGAAAGGCAGCTGACAGAGAAAGCTCGTGCACGAGTTGATGCTGCGCTAACGCAGATCGAGCAGGTGCGCGTCGCCGAGACCTCGTTTGGTACCGACGGTGTTGTTCCGGAAGGTAATCTTGGATTTCATGCTCTACTTCACAAGCGGTTTCATTTGCGTGATGTGCAAGGTGATATTGCGGAGCTGCGTATTCATTGTGACCGTGGCTATGTCGGTTTTATACCGAAGCCAGAAATGGAGTACAAAATTAAGAGTGGTTTAGGGAGCTGTCACTTGACGTTGATTGGCACGCCAGGTTCGACCTATACGTTGGTGCAAGGCTGAGCAGAGCTCGATAAGCACCAGTCAACCTGCATCAACCTAACTCGGTAAAACTAGCTTCTGGTTAAACTTGCCGTGAGCACGGTGCCATCGGCCAAGGTAACGTCTACCTCCATGTTGGATGAATCCATGCTCCTGTACGCCAGCCCTTGTATACCGCCACCGGCTGGCCCGTCGAACATTGCATTGCCAGCGCCTATAGACGCTAGCGGCATGTCTTGGGTTAACACAGGCTCTAGCGCTGGGCTGAACTGGCGTAGATGAAGTATCAACGAGTTATCCGCCTCGCGAATGCTGATCAGCTCAATCATGATGGTTTCGGTCTCGGTGGTGAGCCGAACCATAGTGCTCATGGTGCCACCTTTAGGCTCGCTCCAACGTTCTTCTACCCTCTGTGGGCCAAGCGCTCCACTCCAGCCCCCGCTCATCCACTGAACGTCCGCTAGTGTGGCGGTGAGTTTGTCGCCGCTCATGTCAGGGAAGCCACCAGCTCACCAAATTCGCTCAGCCGATCGAGCCCGCCGGGTCCAGCGAAAAAGAAAGCGGGTACCATGATCCGGTCAACACCGAGCTCCACCATTTGCTCTATACCGGCTGCTGGGTCGGCCATTTGAAAGCCAAACATCGCGTTTATCTCGATGCTCTTGGGGTCTCTACCGGCTTTCTCCGCGGCAACGCGTAAGCGCCCAAGCAGTGCGCCCAAACGTTCTGCATCACCTTCGCCGGGGAAGTAACCATCTGCTAATCGCACGGCGCGGTTGATTGCAGCATCGGTGTCACCACCCACAAGAATGGGAATGTTGCCATTCACCGGGCGTGGGCTGCAGGTAACCGGCTCAAAGTCGACAAAGTCACCATGAAACTCCGCGTGTGGGGCTTTCCACAGCTCTCGCATGGCGGCAATGTACTCATCGTTGCGAGCGCCGCGCCGGGCCCAAGGCACGCCAAGTGCATCAAACTCTTCTTTCATCCAACCGACGCCTAAGCCCAGCTCAACGCGGCCTCCTGAGAGCTGGTCGAGCGTGGCAAGTTCTTTGGCCAGAATCAGTGGGTTGCGCTGAGGCACAATCAGAATGCAGGTGCCTAGCTTCATGGTGGGCGCTGCAGCAGCGGCAAAGGCTAACCAAATCAACGGGTCAGGCACTGGGGTGTCCGGTTCTGCTGGAATTTTGCCATCTGGGGTGTAGGGGTATTTGGAGGCAATGGAGTCGGGCATGATCACGTGCTCACCCCCCCACAAAGATTCAAATCCGGCGTTCTCGGCTCGTCGGCAAATATCGAGTGCCGTGTTGCCGTCGACACCGATGCTGCTGGCGAAGGCTAGTCCTACTTTCATGTGGCTTCCTTTTTCTTGTTGTTTGGGGGTGGGTAGACAATAGATTAAGCTGGTGCGCGTGAAAACTGTATTTTTTGACCTGGATGGCACGCTAACCGACCCAATGTTGGGTATCACCCGTTCGATCCAGTTTGCCCTGAGGAGTCTAGATCTTGAGGTGCCACCGGCCCAAGAGCTGACCTGGTGTATTGGGCCGCCGTTGCTCGACAGTTTGCGTAGGTTGGTCGGTGAGCCTCTTGCGCCGCAAGCGTTGGCCTTATATCGAGAGCGCTTTAGTGATCAAGGCCTTTATGAGAACTCGCTTTATGAGGGTATACCTGAGCTTTTAGCGCAACTCGTTGCGCACGGCTACCAATTGCACGTTGCTTCCAGTAAGCCCAAGATTTTTGTTATGCGCATCGTTGAGCACTTTCAGCTCCACACCTATTTTGATGCGGTTTTTGGTGCGGAGCTTGATGGCACTAGGGGTGATAAGACTGAGCTGTTGGGTTATGCCATCGCCAACACCGGGGCGGATGTGACCACAGCCACAATGGTGGGTGATCGACGCTTTGATATTCAGGGGGCCAATAATAACGGGCTCCACTCTGTTGGCGTTACCTGGGGCTACGGATCCCTGGAGGAGTTGCAGCAGGCGGGTGCAAACCGACTTGCGGACGCTCCCGCCGAGGTGCTGGCATGCGTGTCGCTGCGGGCTAGTCAGAACCCTGTCTTGTAAGCCCGGTCGAGGTACAATCTGGCCATGAACTATCTTGAAGCATTATTAGCTTGGGCTATTCCGGTGGCCGTTGTTGTTTGTGTGACAGCGGCTGCTTTGTGGGTAGTGCGTCGTTGGGTGTCCGAAGATCCCGAAGCTAGGGTCCGGCGGCAACTGCTGCAGCTTATGGTTGTACTGTTCGCGTTTATAGTCTTAGCGTTGCTTGTGCCGCTAGAAACAGAAACCCGTGGTCAGCTGCTCAGCTTGTTTGGCTTGCTGCTGACCGGTGTTGTGGGTTTGGCTTCGACCACCTTCGTGTCTAACGCCATGGCCGGGTTTATGTTGCGGTCCGTTGCAAGTTTCCGCACGGGCGACTTTGTCCGGGTAGGTGAACATTTTGGGCGGGTGACCGAAACGGCGCTTTTACATACCGAGATACAAAGCGAAGATCGCGACCTGATCACGCTGCCTAACTTGTTCTTGATTACCCAGCCAGTAAGAGTTGTGCGGGCTTCAGGTACCTTGGTTTCGGCTGACGTATCCTTAGGTTATGACATTCACCGCCAGCGTATTCGTGAGGCGCTGCTGGCGGCAGCTGGCGATGCGGAGCTGGCGGATAGCTTTGTTCAGGTAATGGCTTTGGGCGATTTTTCCATTAGCTATCGGGTTTCTGGCTTTCTCCAAGATGTCGGTTCCATGGTCAGCAAACGCTCTGAGTTACGAGCGAAGATATTGGATCGTCTACACGAAGATGGCATCGAAATCGTTTCGCCAAACTTTATGAACCAGCGTCAGCTACCCGCTGATTTGCAGTTTATGCCTCAGCGCTACTATCACCCGGAAACGGTAGAAGACCGGGTGGAAGTAGAGAAGATTATGTTCGATAAGGCAGATTTAGCCGCGCGCGTAGAAACCTTTCGCAGCCAGCGCTTGCGCTTGAGCGAAGAGCTGAAGGCGTTAGGGTCCGATGCAGACAGCTTTGAGCGTACCTGGCGAGAACGTCAGATCGAATCCTTAGATGAGTTCATCAAAACCCTAGATCCAAATGGCACCGCTGAACGCTAGCTGGCGCTGCTAGATTCAGGCTTCCCCAAGCCAGGCTAGAGCATCCGCCATATCGATTTTAACCACCCAAGACCAAGGTGTGGATATCTTGCTTAGCATGTCCGTGAGTCGAGCCACCTCTGTTGTATCGGCAACAACAAAGGCTCGACGATGCTTAGAGGTGGTTATGGTTTTGTTTCGAAAGGCAGCCTTGGCAGCGTAGAAACAATCTAGATCCGGCGAGATTGAACCGGAAAGTCGAAAGTCCCAGACGGTAGCGCAACCGCCGGCAACAATGTCCTCCACGCTAGCGGAGGCTTGATGCATGTGTTCCCAGCTAAAATAGCCGTCAGATTTATGGATAACCGTGCTGATAACTTCGTTGTAGTGCGTTTGAAACATGGAACTGATACTCGTACTAATAGGTTATCTCTCTGCGACAGATTATGAACTAGGTTTATTGGACAAATGAATAATATTGTTAATGTTATGTTCGTGGATGTAGTCACCTCTACTACAGTCTTTGTTGGTGATGGCCAGGCCTCATTAGATGCCTAGGTTCCTGCTCATCGGGTACTTGTTGCTTGCTTCGTCAACCTGTACTGGCCAGCCTGTGGGCGTTGACCAAAGGTCGCTAGGTCCGAGTGGTGAGGCTCCAAAAGTCGACAATCGATACGTTAACCCCGAGATTGCGATGCAACACGGCAGCTTGTTTGCTTTCTTAAAGGCGAGATTTCGTAGCGGCGAGTGGGCGAGTTATGACCCGGATCAATATCAGGTGCCTACAGCGGAGCCCGAGTTGGTAAAACCGACGGACACCCAGGACGAGGCCAGGGTAACTTGGATTGGTCATGCCACAGTCTTGTTGCAGCACCAAGGTATCAACGTGCTGACCGATCCGATGTTTGGCGATTTTGCCTCGCCGGTTGATTTTGCTGGACCGAAACGGATTACTCAACCGGCGCTTACTCTAGAGCAGCTTCCACCCATTGATGTTGTTGTTATCTCTCACGATCACTACGATCATCTCGACAAGCCGAGTATTGCTAAGTTGGGGAATCAGCCGAAGTATTTTGTTCCTTTAGGTATTAAGAAGTGGCTGGTGGGGCAAGGCATTAACCCTGAGCGAATCACGGAGCTCAACTGGTGGCAGGAAGTGGTGATTGAGGTTCGAGGTCAAAGGCTCAAAGTAACGGCAACCCCCGCACAACACTTTTCTGGTCGGGGGTTGTTTGATCGCAACCAAAGGTTGTGGTCGTCATGGCTGCTTCGTTGGGACAACTACAGTGTTTGGTTTGGTGGCGATACCGGCTACAACAAGGTGCAGTTCAAACAAATTGGCCAACGCTTCCCAGGCATTGACCTCGGCATTATCCCCATCGGAGCTTATGCACCTAGATGGTTTATGGGAACCGTGCATGTTGATCCTGCTCAGGCCGTGCAGATTCACCAGGATATTGGCGCGCTGCACTCATTTGGGATTCATTGGGGTGCGTTTATGCTATCCGCTGAGCCGGTTGATGAAGCGGTGGCATTGCTCGCGGCGGCGGTGGCAGAAAGTAACCTTGCTGCCCAAGAATTTGGTACTTACGCAATAGGTGAGACTCGTCGTTACCCTATTGTTCGAGAGGTTGACTAATGGCAAAAGGAAATTGCAATTGTGGGGCGGTTGGCTTTGAAGTGAATTTGGAGCTCACCGATGTCTATGTTTGCCACTGCTCCATCTGCCGCCGCGCTACCGGTAGTAACGGCATTGCCGTTGTTGTAGTCGACAACCAAGCTTTTCGGTGGACTCAAGGTGAAGCGCAGATTTCAACTTGGAAAAAAACGGGCGCAGACTGGCAGACGTGGTTTTGTCGAGAGTGCGGATCACCCCTACCTGGGGTCAACGATCCCCAGCGCACCTTCATCCCGGTAGGCTTGCTCAACGACGGTGATGCACAGCTTAAGGTGGCTCATCATATTTGGGTGGACTCTAAAGCCGGCTGGGAAGAAATTGGTGATGCGGGCCGGCAGCATAGCGAAGGTTTTGAAGGTTAAGATGTGCCTGTTCAATTGTGCTCGGTGATCTGTGCCCATACACTAGCGTCATCAATTATTAGGAACTGTCATGACTATTCGCCGGATAAAGACCAACCATCGTATGAGCCAAGCTGTGGTTCATGGCAACACGGTCACCACAGCCGGGCAAGTTGCGCAAAATGCGCCGGGTGCTAGCGCTGCAGACCAAACTCGAGATATTTTGCAGGCCATTGATGCGCTGCTTGCGGAAGCGGGGAGCGATAAATCAAAGTTGATCAGCGCAACGATTTGGCTAGCCAATATGGGCGACTTCGCAGAAATGAACTCAATATGGGATGAGTGGGTGGTGCCTGGTGAAACGCCAGCACGTGCCTGTGTCGAGTCTAAGCTGGCGTCACCGGATTTCACGGTAGAAATTGGTGTGGTTGCGGCTATCGATTAGGCGCAACGCGCTGGGTAGTTCCGATTGTGCTACCCAGCTTTTTCAGTTTCTTTTTTAAGTTAACGAGCTAGCGAAACCATAGATAGAACGAACGGTTTCGTCGTAGATCTCTGGGGTTACATCCCCAAACATCACGTCACCCGCATGTGGTGTACCAGGTATCACTCTTGCGACTGAGCGGACATCCGCGGCCATTAGCTTGCGGAAGAACGACAAGCCTTCATCGCGCAACGGATCAAGCTCGTTCACCGAAATCGTGTGCGGTGGTAAGCCCTTTAGATCCTCGGTGGATGCCTGCCACGGCCAAGCCAGTGGGTTGCTAGCGTTGTCACCGGTGGGGTCGTAAACCTTAACTAAGGTTGCCATTTGCTGACAGCTGAGAGTGTAGCCATCGTTCTCCCGCAAGGATAACAGCTCGGTCGGCGGGTTTGCGTAAGCACCAGATACATAAGGGCACATGGCATAGACCCCATCTATGTTATCTAGCCAGCCGTCTTGTTTGGCTTTTAATGTTGTTGCGATGGCTAGGTTGCCGCCGCCGGATTCCCCGGACAGCACAATGGACGAGATGCCAAGGGCTGCTTTGTTTGCGTGGACCCATTGGGTTGCGCTGGCGCAGTCGTTAAGGCCAGCAGGGAACGGATAGTTACCCAGGCGACCGCCGCCGTTGCGAAACTCAACACCCACCACCACCATGCCTTGATCGGCCAGGCTATCACGCAAGCGCCGAAACCCGGGATCCGTGGCGCCCATGAGTACCATGCCACCACCGTGGGTATGAACGATGCAAGGTAGCGCACCTTTAGCGTTTTTCGGTTTGTGGATGTAGAGGCTTATGTCGTTGCCATCAACACCTTTGATGACTTCGGTTGAGTGTTCAACAGAATTTAACACCGGTAGGTTAGCGAGCAGCATCTCGTTGCCGGCGCCAGACACCTCTTCGAACATTTGGCAGTAGGCTAGGGCGTCTTCGTAACTTGCGCCGGGCGCTAGGCCCTGATCGGCTTCGCCATCACCGCCAACCGCAGCCAGCATGGCAACAATTTTAGGGTGCGCACGTTTGTCGGTTCCAAAGGTGCTCGAAGGATTGCCGAGTTTGCCGGGTAGATGTTGATTGATATCACTCATGACGATTCCTGTGGGTAGATTTGGCTGTGCGTTTACTTCAAAGACTAACAGCTATCCACCGAGCATCGCCAATCTGCCCCCGCGGGCCTACCGCGGTTTGTTGCGATAGTGCCAGTAAAGCTCGGTCATGCGGTCCCGAGTATAAGTGGACCAGTCGCGCTCATGACCTGCGATGGTTTCATCCAGCATCTCGATCATGGCGTGCCAACCGCACAGGATAGAGTTGCGCGGACGCTCATCAGGCGCAAAGGTATTGATGAAGCGCAGTAGGCAACCCTTTTCTGTCGCGCTAAGCTCCCAACGATTGATATGGCGGTCGGTGCGGACCAGGTCAAAGTCTTGGGCGTGGAACCAGTACTCTAAAAGGTTTGGTGGTTCGCAGGCGATGATCTCGCCGCGGGTGACGGTGCCGTGAATTGGGTCGCTACCATCCAAAATCATCTCAAACTTACCGCCGGGTTTTGGATCGAAGTCCAGCCTGCCGAGCCAGTGGCGGCTCTTCGTGGGGTCAGTGATGGCCTGCCACACATGTTCAACACTGTGGGGGTAGGTGCGAGTGAAGGTAACCGTGACAAGACCTTCTGCGTTTTTACCGATCACCCCTTCTGCTTCAGGAGTAGAGGCTGGCGGTTGCTGTGACGGGCTGCTCATGGTGTCTCTCCTTTTTGTCCTTGGCTTGGTTTCGTCATTGAGGTTTGATCTAAATGTTGACCCAGGGCATCTAAGCGCCGTGACCACTGTTGCCGAAAGGGTGCCAGCCACTGGTCTAACTCTTGTAGTGGCTGGTTGTTGAGGGCGTACCAGCGACGCTGCCCATCGATACGCTGGGTAACCAGGTTGGCTTCGCGTAGGACCTTGAGATGTTTGGATACCGATGGTTGGCTTAGGGGCATTCGATCCACCAGCGTGTTTACGGTGGTCTCTCCCTCGATGAGAATGTTTAAGATTTCTCGTCGTGAGGGTTCGGCAAGGCTGGCAAATAGGGTCATCGGTGGCTTGTCCTTAACGGCTTGGTTTCTTGGCTTGATTTGTTTGTATATTCACACATCAGTATATACCTGTAAAGGAATATATGGGTGAAAGCTGATACTATTTGATGCTCAGCGAAGCAGAAACCACTAGAGAGTGCTTGGAGTCCAAAATCTTGGCTAATCAGATTAGATCAATTGCGATATGCCTATTCAGCCACCTAGGTAAAATACTCGTTTGCGAGTTTCCTGATTCAGTGAAGGGGGACCATGCGGCTCGACCTCTAGGTGGTGGAATCGAATTTGGAGAGTCTTCTGAGCAAACAATAATAAGAGAAATCCGAGAAGAGCTTAGCCAAGAGATCGAGGATATTAAGCTGCTCGGTGTTCTAGAGAGCTTCTTTGAATTTGAAGGCAAGCGGGGACACGAAAATGTATTTGTATACGATGCTAAATTCAAGGATCGCTCCATCTACGATAGAGGCCTACTCAAAGTGGTAGAAGGCGATTTAGATTTGACCGCGTGCTGGCGTAGCAAAGAAGAGCTGGCTAGCAATGTGCGCTTAGTGCCAGACGGGTTATCGGCCCTGATACCCGGCGCGTAGTTATGCGCTACCTAATCGCGATGCAGGGCGTCCTTCCGCCGCTTCTCAAAGGACTTACTATCGACCAAAGGTAAGGCGAAACAGTAGCGCACCTCCAGTGGGTTCAAATTGGTTTCCGAGCAAGGGCGCGCTGGCTTTCGGCTCATTCACCGCCTGCAAATGGGTGTGTATGCTGGTGGGCAAAATTTCCCAGTCCAGGCCTCCCGGCTTGTCCATGATCAGGTTCGAAAGACGTTTACGAATCTGCCAACGCGGCTCGAGTCTCGGCGCTTTAACAACGATCTCCTCCATCTCATCGTTAGTGGTTATAAGTCGATAGGTAATGAGGGGTTTGGAGCGCCGAATAAATTCATGGACGCCAAAGGGATCGTTTGCCGTTCTAAAGATAATCAGTGAAATATCGGCTTCGGTAAAAGAGAGGTTGTTTGATTCTGAGGCGGGATTCGCCGCAGCAAAGTTCACCGGTACAAAGCAAGCCAGCAACAGGGCGAAGCGTACACCTAGATTTTTCATCTGCTATTTCCATCCTTTTTGTGCGATCTCAATCTGTAGATCGCAATGCTTAAGGGTCACAACACCGCCAGGCAACAGTTCAAACAATGTAAGATGAAGTCGCTCTCTGACGGCGCCGTGTTAGGTCAGCGGGGCAATTAGCACTTGGTATAACTCCGTTGACATGGACCTAACTTAGTTGATTCGTTAGATCACAAAAAGCTGGACTATCAGAAGGGATAGATCGGGATTCCCGAAGTGAAAAGGTTGGCGATCGATGATTACTCTTGGGGTTGTAGGGGTAAAAGGTTCAGCTTGCTACTAAGTCTACTTTTTTATCACACAGAGTGTTTTCGTTTTTAACCGGGCTGCTGTTTGGTTTGAAGGGTTCGCTGTCGATAGGTAACGTTCACCCGCTCACTGACAATCAAGTAGATGCTGATCGCAATAGGGACGATGGCCCAAAAACAGAAGTTGAGTAGCGTTTGTGCTACGCCAATCAGGGGGATGTTAAGTGCATTGCTCCACAACAGTAGGGGCCACATAAGCAGCAGTGCCGCGTAAGGAAATGTGCGTATTGGCCGCATCGCCATCCACAGCAAAAGTCCCCAAACGGCCGTCGCCGCTATTGACCAGATGTGAAAGCGCTCGATAAATTCCCTACCTAGTTGTTCACCGTATTCGGCAATTGCCCATTCGATGGCGGTGGGCTGGACCGTTAGCACTAGAAATAAAATGGACAGGCCGAGCATGACAACAAAGACCGGGATGAGCCATCCACCGAATCCGTACAGGCGGTGTGCGCGTTGTTCATCTTGCGAAAGTTCACGCCACGCCATGATGTTTCTCTATCTCCATCCCCATCTGCAACGCGCGTTCTCGGAGTGCTAAGAAAAGCGGTAGTCCAAAGGACACCCCAACGAGCAAGGTTCCAAGGATCGGGAGCAAGAGATTTGGTACCTGGAGTCGCTTTCCCTCTTGTTGAATGAGTAAGATCGTAACAACGGCGGCTACGAAAACGTCCATACCGAAAAACCCGCCAATTCTATTTGAGAACAAGTCAGCGAAAAATCTACCGATATCCAATCCGTGCTCCAATGCCCAAGGAGTAAACTGGCTCATAGGCAGAATAAAACCGGTGATTGCGAGAAAACTATAGGTCCATTTCATACATCAAGCCTCTAAACTAGGATCTCGACTATATAACATAACGGTTGTCATGGTAAATGGCGCCAAGTGTAAATAACAGCGGAATTTGCATGAACACGAAAAAAACGAAAAAGGGTGTACCTCGCGGCCGCCCTGTTGGTGACCGCGAAGCGCGACAAGCTGAAGTGGCCCAATTGGTTATACAAGTTATCGCCCGTGTGGGATTCGAGGGGGCGTCAATGCGCGCTATTGCGGCTGAAGGCGGCTTTTCTACCGGCGTCTTGCTGCACTACTTCCAGAATCGCGAAGAGCTTCTAACCTTCTCGATAGACCATATTTTCTCTGGCCTAGAGAAGGACATTAGCGAAGCCGTGGCTGCAAAACCGCCGTTAGAGGCGATCTTGGACATCTGCAATTATGTGTTACCAAATACACCCAGGCGCAATGCGGAGTGGTCCGTGTGGACCAATATTCTTGCTAGGGCAACCAGGGATGAGAACTTTCGACACAAGGTGCGAAGCCGCTCCTTGCGGACCCGTAACCTCGTGATTGGAATCCTAGAAGCCGGCGTGAATGACAAGAGTGTAAGAACGGACATTGACCTAGAAGAGACCGCAGATCTATTGCTGGCGCTTGTTGAAGGCATCGGAGTTCTAAGCCCAATCCACAAAAGCCGATACAGTCGGGTCAAGCAAATGCGATTGATCAAAGTGGTGCTGGATGGCATTCGAAGCTAGCGCGGCGTTGGTGACTTGCTTAATACTGGGCGTTCCTTCAAAGGTGCAAACCGATGCTAAGCGGGTCGTTAAAGTTTGAAGGACTAAACATTCATCCCTTTGTTTTCAACCTTCGTCCATTGGCCAAGATGTTAGCCAGCTTATGGACCACACAAAGGGTTGACCTAAAGATTTGCCAAGCGTTAATATGTGACCAAATAGTCATTATTTAAATAGGGCGCATTATCTATGGAGTTCCCGCATATCTCTGCTGCACTTGGCGCTTTTCTAATCATGTTGCAGCAACTCTTAATGTTGTCAGTGGGGCTTCATCGAACCAAAGCAAAAGTGGGCATAGGCTTAGATGGGGACCCAGACCTAGAACGCAAAGTTCGTCGACACGGGAACTTGGCCGAAAATGCAGGCTTACTAGTCGTAGTGCTCGCTCTGACTGAAATGAGCGGTGCATCCAGCAATGTTGTTGTCGGGTTCGCCTGGGCCTTTGCGATAGCCCGCACCCTACATGCCATCGGGTTTATGCATTTAGATGGTTCCCACGCGAACCTGCAAGGCAACCGGCTTTTCCTTATATCGCGTGTGCTCGGCGCGACGGCAACCGCTTGGGGTGGGTTTGGCCTGGGTGGATACCTGGCCTACGTACTGCTAACCACATGATCTGTGCAGCAAAACTCTGGGTGAAACGAACCTTGTCAAATTGGGTCTGCGTATGAGTACGATTGCGAAGTTGGGACCTGGTGATATCTTTCCAAAGCTCAGCCTGCAAACGGTTGGTGGCGGTGTGCTGGATTTGCCAGATGATATAGCCACCGATTACGCCATCGTATTGTTTTACCGTGGGCACTGGTGACCTTATTGCCGCCGTCTGTTAGATGGCTATGAAGAACGTCATGAGGCACTGGTGTCACTTGGCTTTAGTATCTACGCCGGTACGGTCGATACTGAAGAGGAAACCGCAAAAGTAGCTGCTCCGCTAAGCTTTCCGGTAGCGCACAGCATGACGCGAGCCGATGGCAATGCTATTGGTGCTTGGTGGGATGAACGGCGAGATCACATACAACCGTCTGAGTTCATTCTCACCAAAGAAGGGCGGGTAATGGCTTCTACCTATAGCAATTCGCCACTAGGTAGAATGGACCCCGCTGAAACCCTGACGCTGATGCAAGCTCTAACCTCTTGAAAGAGCAGGCTATATAAAGCGCTCGCTAGGTTGTGTCCCTGATCTTCTTAATCTATGCGTTTAGGTTTGTAGATCTATCTCCGAGATCGCTATTATATGACTGTATGGTCACATAATAAATCTTGCAGCTAGAGATCACAAGGCAGCGTTGATTGGCTAAAACATCAGGGGAGAACGGCGCGGAAGCGATGGCTTGTAACCCAGGGCTTGTAACCCAGGGCTTGGCATCGCAACGCATGGTTGAAATTTGTGTCGGCGTAGAGTCAACGACTCGCTAGTCGATCCCTAGCAGAGCCGGTATTGTAGCGAGCACGTCATCTCGAAACGGTGCGGACATGCCGCTACGCGACATGCCAAGCAAACCATGAACAATCGTGCCTATAGTGCGAGAAACAGCGGTAGGGTTTATGGACGTAGCCACATCGCCCTCGGATTGAGCACGCCGCACTGCGCTTTCGAACGCCTTGACGCCTCGTCGTTGACTGGCTTGCAACAATTTGATGACTTCTTTGTCGTCAGACGCCACCTGTGAGGCGGTGTTTACGAGTAAACAGCCCATGCGTTCAGGCGCGCTGACAGACCTGCGCCAAATTTCGAACAAGTTTCGCAGGTTGTTGATCGCAGGACCCTCTGCCTTCAATGTTTCGAGCACGGGATCCATGACATTCTTGTCGTAGTAGTGCAGCGATTTTAGGAACAGGGTGCGCTTGTCTGTAAAGGTTCGGTATAGGCTTTGCCGGGGTATCCCCATGGCCTCAACCAAGTCGTCCAGTGACGTCGCCTCATAACCTTGGCGCCAAAACACTTGCATGGCGAGTGCAAGCACCTCGTTATCGTCGAACTGTTTTGGTCTTCCTCGTTTCATAAATACAATACTAATGCCTTAGGGAGGGTCTGAACAGACCATCCTATCAAGCCATCAGCTCACCGATTGATCAGCATTTTGTTGCTGATCCACTGCTGATGGTTGGAGGGCTCGCCAACGAGTAGAGCTTTTTGCGCCATATTTTGTATGAACGGACTGGCGGTACACCCATACCGATTGCGCTTTGCGTTTTACTCCTTGTCCTTCTCCGGATTCTGAAAACGGGGCTAAACCACCAAATAGTAATTGACCGCAGATTCTCCTAGGGCTAATAATGTGACTGAACAGTCTATTAAAGTGATTTGTTTATGCTGAAAAAAATTAGCTTTTTCACCGCGTTAGTCTTGCTGGCGTTAACCATCTTTGTTGTGCTCTCGCAGGCATCAGAAGAATGGTCCGTGGGCGAGGTCATTCGGACGCCTGATGAGGCGTTTGAAAATCTCCCTGACTACCCATTTTCAGCGAACTATGTGAATAGTCTGGGTTATCGAATTCACTATGTTGATGAGGGACCCCGTGATGGTCAGGTAGTTTTGTTGATGCATGGACAGCCGTCTTGGAGCTATCTATACAGACATATGATTCCGATTCTGGCGAGCGCAGGATTCAGGGTGATCGCCCCGGACAACGTGGGTTTTGGTAAATCTGATAAGCCGTTGAAGACAAGCGATCACAACTACCAAATGCACATCGATGTGATGACAAATTTTGTCGATGAGTTAGCGCTTAAAAACGCTACTTTTTTCGGCCAGGACTGGGGGAGTAACATTGGGTTGCGCGTTGTTGCTGAGCGGCCGTCAAGGTTTGAGCGGATTGTGCTGTCCAATGGCACGCTTCCGGCTGCACCGGGCATACTAGGTTGGTTGGGTTATCCGGCTCTTCAGTTGTTGGTTTGGAGCGAAGGGGACGTGCAAGCGTTAGACCCCAGTGGATATAGCTTTCAAGAGTACGTTGCCTACACCATTCATGCCGAAAGCATTGACTACGCTGCAGCGTTTCAAAGAGGTACCACGCGAGTATTGAGCGATGAAGATCTGAACGGCTATGCCGCTCCATTCCCAACCGAGGAATACGCCGCTGGCGTCCGCGCGTTTCCAACCTTGGTAGCGAGTCATCTTCGACAAAACCAGCGTGTGATAGATGAGTTTTACGCTACATGGGATAAACCGTTTCTGACCGCATACGGAACAGACGATAAACTAATGGCTGGGCGTGATGAGGTTTGGCAGAAGGTTGTGCCGGGCGCCAAAGGGCAACCTCACACTTTGGTAAAAGGTGGAGCGCACTTTATTCAAGACGATGTCCCTGTAGAGTTGTCAAAAATAGTCATCGATTTCATCAACGCTAACTTGGAAGTTGATTAAGAGCTTGCACTAGTCGCTCGCAGACGCCATCAACGTTTGAGCCAGGCACAATGACATCGGCCGCAGCGCGGGCATAGTCATCACAATGCTCCGGGGCAACCCCTTGTCCCGCCCACTGCAGCATGGACACATCGTTGACGCTGTCACCTATCGCCAGCACGTTCTCGGCCTGGATACCGAGCTTGGCGGCGGCAAAGGCAAGCGCATTACCCTTGCTTGCTTGCGGGGAGTGTATTCCGGTTACGGTTTTAAAATTGAGCAATTCAACCCGATCTCCATACCTTTCCATTAGCCGCTGATGGATGCCGTTGGCTTCTTCGGTGTTGCTGATGATGTCGATACCTGTTGCGATTACGCCTGAGTTTTTCGGGTCGGTATGATGCTCGACGCTGACGCCGGACACCGCAGCAAAAAAATCTGAGGCATCGTTTGGCTCAGAGACTAGATACCGCTGTGCGTCAAACCAGGCGTAAGGTCGGTTTTCTTCGATGGCAAAAGCCACTAGCTCTTCAGCGATGATCGGGTCGATGGTGAAGCGTCGTGACAAGCTGCCGTCTAAGTTGTGCATAGAAGCACCTTGCTGGCAAATCAACGGGTGGGTCACACCCAGATGTTTCGCCACGTGGTGGGTGCCCGGGTACATTCGGCCCGATGCCAATATAACCTGAACGCCTTTCTTGATGAGCCGAGCGATGACGTCTGTCATGTCGGCATCTGGTAGATCGGCGTGGTGTGCACCTGGGCGAATTAGGGTGCCATCAATGTCCAGTGCTATGAGTTGTGTCTGCATTTGCGCTCAGGTGGTTATTCAAAGAGCGATGGTAACGGAGTTTGGCGGGTATGCGTAGTTGGGTTAGCCGGCGAGGCTGTCGTTGCACGGCTCTTTGCTCGCAGTGACCTCTCGTGCGCTGTAGTTTGCGTTGGGTAGCGGTTGGTAGACGGCGCATTGGACTTGGTTGCGACCACCGTCTTTCGCTTCGTATAACGCTTGGTCTGCGATTGCCATTAACGTTGGACCATCAACTCGACCGCCGCGGTACTGCACGCAGCCGATGCTAGTGCTTATCGGTACGGCAACGCCAGCATCTGAGGTAATGTTAAGAGCCGCTATGTTTTGTCTTATCCGTTCGGCCAGTATTGCTGGACCTTCCGGTGTTGCATCCACCACTAAGATCGCAAACTCTTCGCCGCCGATTCGACCAATACAATCGTTTTCTCTGGCAGTGTTGACCATGGATTTTGTGGCTTCCACCAACACTAGATCTCCGGTTGCGTGGCCGTGGTCGTCGTTAACCCGCTTGAAATGATCGAGATCTAGCAACAGCAAGCCCAATGTAAGCCCGGAGCGTCGATGTCGTTCTAGCTCGATGTCTAGTTGCGCCATAGTGTGGCGACGATTTGCAATGCCGGTCAGACCATCGGTGTTCGCCAGCTGTTCGAGATGCTCGTTTGCGGTTTCCAGCTCCTCTTGTTTTTCTGCTAGCGCCATTTCTGCTCGACGTCGACGAGTAATGTCTCTTAGCAACAACAATTGTCCGTTTGGCTCTTTGTCCACGATTAAGGTTGAGATATGAGCTTCAAACCAACGCTCGCCTGCTTTTGTCGAACTTGGATGTGACCAGGGCATAACAATAGGACCGTTGTCGTTGTTAACCAAAGCATCAACCAAGGGCTGGGGTAGGTTTTGTCGAGCAGGTTCACCAATCAAGCTTTTCTCATCGCGCGCTAACCATTCGGTGGCGGCATGATTGTAGTCGATGATGCGCTGCATCGGATCAAGGACAACGAGCAGATCTTGCACTTGATCCACTAGGGCGCTGCGAGGGACGGGTCGAACGTTGCCGCCGTTAGCGCGTCGATTGAAGAGCAGGATGTAGGCTAAGCTCAGGGCAAACAAACCGGCGATGGTGTTAGTGGGTAGAACGCTTTGGCGTTGCAAAATGTCGGCAGCAATCAAAACCGCTGGCAGTAACATCATCATCAACAAGGTGTCGCGTTGTCTTGGGGTGCCAATGAAACGCCATAGGCCGATGCCGATACTAAGGACACCGAAGCCGTAGCCAACCCAAACCGTTGGGCCGTAGAGCGTTGCTTGGATGTTGGTTGGGTTCTTCGCTTCCATCAGCACTACAGTGCTGTTGATGGCGAGCAACAATGGCACACCAAGTGCAAAAGCGCGCAGCGATTGCCAATTGGGCAATGCAAGGTTGGTAAATTGTTTGGTGTTGCAAAAGTACAAAGGCGGGAGCATAGCGAAGCTGAGTGCTTGGATGCTCGCGGCGACAGGGCCACCTTGGGGATAAAAAGCCGCGGATACGTAGGCCACTGCACAGAAGCAAAGGCCAAAGAAGACTTTGCCTCCACCGTATAGGCCTTGGCGCTGACGGTTTGCCAGCAACAACGCGATAACAGCGAGCGAGATAATCACTTGATACAGCCCTTCGAACGACATGGCATCCCTACCTCAAAGTGTTGTCTAACTTGCTTTACAGTTCTGCGTTGCAGGCGTCTGTGAAGCTAGGCGGGAAATTGTCGCTGGTTGGCGCTTTTGGTGCTGGTAGTTTGTCACGCTATGCCTGGGTTAGGGGTTCAACCTGTGGACTAGCGCAAACTTTGGTGAGGATTTTTGTAGACGTTCGATGGCGTCAATGGGTGGAAGCAGCGCGAAAAGCCAGCCCGTTGCGGGCTGGCCTGGCGTTAGCTGCCGGCGTCTAGTCGAATGTGAAGTGCTCTTCCATTTTGGCGCGAACATCACCCATATGCCGGTAATACTGTATGAAGCCGCCGTTGTAGTTGCCGTCCTGGCGGCGCTGATGTTGGCCTTCAAAGTTGTAGTAGCCGGGTGTGCACTCTTCGCTGCGCGAGGTTTTGCCGCGATTGTTAATCACCTCTTGCACCCACCACTCTTCCGCCTCTTCAGTGACATCCATAGTTTTATGATTGTTGGCCCGAGCGTAGGCGATACATTCAGCAATGTGGTCACCTTGGGTTTGCAGCATGTCGGTCAGGTTGAACTGAAACGATGCTTGGTAACCGCCCATGATGAACAGGTTTGGAAATTCCGCGGTGTGAATACCCAGCATGGTACGCATGCCTTCACGGTACTTGTCTTCGAGGTCTAATCCATTTTTGCCAAGGATTTGATTGTAGATCCCGGTTTTTTGGATTTCGAAACCCGTGGCGTAGATCAGTAGATCTAGCTCGTACTCCTTGTCTTCGAACACTGGACCTTTGGCCGTGATCTCGTTGATCCCTTTGCCGTGGGTATCAACTAGGTGCACGTTGGGCCGGTTAAATGAAGGAAGGTAGTCGTTGTGGAAGCAAGGGCGCTTACACATGAACATGTACCAAGGCTTGAGGGCATCTGCCACCTTTGGGTCTTTCACAATTTTGTCGATGCGTTTGTGTATGCCCATCATGTAGTCGATGTTGCCATTCTCTTGATGGCGAATTTTCTCTTCCCGGGTGCGTGCATCAAGCTTGGCTTGCTGTTCTGGCGTTAGGACCGGCTCGGTTAGCGCTTTTTTGCGGCGCTTTGCTTGCCAACCTGGTTCTAGCTTTCGAGCCCAGTTGGGGTCTGTAGGCCAATCGTTGCGAATATCGATGGATGAAGGGGTGCGTTGAAATACGTAAAGTTCTTTAGAGTGTTCAGCTAATCCAGGCACCGCTTGCACAGCGGTTGCGCCGGTGCCGATGATACCCACGCGCTTGTCGCTCAAGTTTTCCAGGTCTTTGCCCGTGTACTCGTAGTCCCAGCGAGACGTGTGGAAGGAATGACCGGCGAAGGTTTCAAGGCCGGCAATCTTGGCTAGCTTAGGCTTGGATAAGGTTCCGTTGGCACAGATGACAAAGCGAGCTTTCATTTTGTCACCACGGTCGGTCTCGAGGTGCCACATTTGCTCAGTTTCATCCCAGCGCGTTGAGGTGACGGTGGTTTGAAACACAGCAAGATCGTAAAGATCGTATTTTTTGGCGATAGATTGGCAGTGCTCGAAAATCTCGGGCGCTTTGGCGTAGTGATCTCGAGGCACGTAGTCCATTTCATCCAGCAATGGCAGGTAGTCATAGGCAACGACATCACAAGCGGCACCGGGGTAGCGGTTCCAGTACCAAGTGCCACCCACGTCTGCACCGCGCTCAACAATGCGGATGCTCTCAACACCACGCTCGCGTAAGCGTGCAGATGTTAACAACGCAGAAAAGCCGCCGCCGATAAATAAGCACTCCACCGTATCGTTGATGGGCTCACGTTCGGTCCACTCTTTAGCGTAGGTGTCTTCACCGTAGCGTTCTAGGTCGCCGCTAAAATCTGAGGTGAATTGATCAACCCCTTCGGGTCGATAGTTCAGGCGCAAATCGCGTTCTTCAGCGAATTTGGCTTTGATCTCGTCGTAGTAGGCTTGGGGCTTTCTGGCCATTGCTTTAGGCTCCACTTAGCTTAGGGATTAGGTTCTTATATTCGGGGAACTGGCTGAGCAGGTCTAGTGCCACGCCCAGGGTCATATCGGCATACTCAAAACCTGGGCTGACCGCCTCGCTGATGAGCCCGTAGCCTTTGTTGTTCTTGATGCTGCTATCTAGGAGTGATGAGGCCTTCCAGATGCCGCCGCTGACCGCCAGCTGCAATTGTTGGCCGGCCGCTAGGTCTGGGCCTAGGGTAACTTCCGTCAGCTTGCGTGTCTCGGGGTCAATTAGGTAGTACTGAATCGGGTCACCAGCCTGCCAAAAATGCAGGATGTCGGATTTGTTGCAATGAAAGTGCCCAATGGGCGAATCCTGGGTTAGCAGGTAGTAAATGCTGGTCATCGGCGGTCGTGGGCCGGCTTCGGTGGGCACCTTCGGGCGGCCGCCACCATCGTAGGTTCTGGCGAAAAACCCACCTTCTGGGTGGGGCTCTAGCTTCAGATGTTTGATCAGCGCTTTGGCGTTGGGTGACGATTCCATCGCT
>CALHVX010000111.1 GCA_938036875.1 uncultured Pseudomonadales bacterium | reverse complement strand
CTCGAACGTCGCGTATCGGATCTCGCTCTACTGGAGCGCTATAGGGATCATTTTCAAGATACTTATTGGCAAAAGGAGAATCGTTGCCCACCGCGACAAACTGGGACTCGGCATCTGCCCGCACTCGCTTTTCCCGCTCTTGTCGGTACCGTGCCGACAGCTGCTGAGGATCAAAACCTAGGGATTCAGATGAAAGCACATTTTCCACTTTGGTCATGGCAAGTTTCTCCGTGGGTTGGGGTGATTTTGCTTGAGTCTAACAGCATCCAAGACAATGGGTGAACACAGCTAACCCCAGGATAAGGTCCGCTCATACGCGCTGGTAAGCGCGCTGCGTATATATGTGATTCATGCGAATTTGATAGGCCAACAACACAGTCGCAAACCCTAAGGTCCCCAGCGCAAACCAACCCTGGTTGCCGGTCAGCCAGAGACCAACACCAATAATCATTAACAGCACCACCGGGACAATGCTTGATAGGTGATCGGACCAGCCCGCGGGATCAACGTTTTTGAAGAAGTCATCGTTATCCGTATCCAGCCTTGCCCGTTTCATCGTTGCCTGGCTAATCCAAGCCATAGCAGCAAACAACAATCCGAGTATCATGAACCAAAAACCAATGGTTTGTGTTCCCAAAGCTGTTATTTGACCAAACTCGAGAATACCAACAAGAAACGGGAATATGGCATCGGTGGTCGTTGGCACCCAACTAAACCGCAACACGAGATCACTGTAGATAAGCCAGATTAAGAGAATGCCTAACAGCGTAGCTACTATTTGTACCCAGCCTAAAATAGCAAAGAACGACAAATCGTAGAGATGGGTCTGCTCGGTCACGTAAGACCAAAGTAGCTCAAGAGCAAAGGCCTGCACAATGCTCAGCAACGTTAGCAATACTGTAGGGAAATTTGCCTTGGCCCGACGACGAATTTGATTGTCACTCACAATAGGACTCTGCGCTCTTAAGGATGTGACTTCAGACTATCAGATCAAACACCCCTACTTAAGGTGGTTGTGAATCCAACCAGCAACCAACTCAGCATGCAGAACCGCTAGATCGTGATCGCCACCAGCAACCACTTCTAACTGGGCATTGGGTATGCGCCGTAAAAGCTCCTCACCAACAGCAACCGGGCTGATCGGGTCGGAGTCTCCCCAGATCAACAGTGTTGGGGCCAATATCTGTTCTAAAGCTAGCGGTGACGCTGCTTCTTGTTCGATTATCCATCGAGCGGCATTGGGGAAGTTCTGTTGGTAGTTACTTCGCCAATCTGAAGCACCTAGGCTGACCATATCCACTCCGGCAGAGGTTGCCGTTAACACAAGACGATGTACCAGCTTCGGGGTTTCGATCGCAAGCCTTGCTGCAATGACACCACCCATCGATTGCGCAACTAGATCAACCGGGGCTGCAATCTCCCTGGCAACCAAGGCATGCAGATCCTGCATGCTGTTGATACGCGGGTCACTAGGCTGCGCACCTAGGCCCGGCCAGCTGAACCGAACTTTGGGCCAAGCCTCAGGTAGGTAAGAGGCTACCGGATCCCAAAACGTTGAGGACCCACCGGCACCAGGTAGAAATAGTTTCTTCGCGGCTTGAGAAGCGGTTGGTTGATGATCACTTGAGTCGGTCATGACCGCCGCGCCATGGCCATAGGAAAGTAGTCTAGGATTTCAATCGCCTCAAGCTTAGCTTTTCTCAACGCATTGGCCACATTGACAAACACCTCGTTAACCTCTGCGCCGTTCCGGTCTCTCACATCGGTATAGCTTTCTAGCAACGCAACAAAGGTTTGGATATCCACCATGCGAGGTAACTTGAGTAATCGCTTATCGCATGAATCAAAATCCCACGTCTCAACCAGCTCTTGCAGGCCTTGGGAAAATCGCGCCTCATGAACACCCGGGTCATACACCGGCAATTGGAAGTCCGGGAACTTAGCGCGAACCTGCCCTTCCAAAATTTCATCAACCTGTGGTGTTAGGGTTAGCTGATTCCAAACAGTAACCAGCCAACCGCCTGGCTTGAGCAATTGCTGGATTTTGGACAACGCAATTTCCTTAGGCACCCAATGTAAGGCGCTGCCAGAAAAAACTAGGTCGTAACCGCCGGTGGCAACGAAGCTCTCGAAATCTTCGTTATGAATCTCAACCTGACTCAGATCACCAAACTTGCGCTTAAGTTGTGATGCAAACGCTTGGCCCGGCTCTACACAATCTAGCTGGCGTGAGCGAGCCGCCAACGCCCCGGTGGCCTGTCCGGAACCACTGCCTATCTCTAAGGTTCTGGGGCTCTCGTCAAACAGGCTGAAAGCAGATTCATAGACTGCAGCCGGATAAAGCGGCCGCCCGACTTCGTAAGCCTGGGATACCAGGGTAAAGATCATCCGCCCCGATCGGTCATCGTTCCAATACATGAGAGTTAACCGCCTTGTCGACTGGATCTTCGATACTACTAGTGACGCAGTCGTTTCGGCCAGCGTGGAACGGCCGCCTTCAGCCGACCGCTGCCCATGCTGTGATTCGGTCTCTCGTATCGGCTAGAATCGAATAAACACGCCAGCACCAATGGACATATCTTATGAACAAAACGCTTTTAGTGCTATATGCGATTCTTCTAAGCTTCCTAGCGTTCACTGTCTACTCTTTGTCCGTTTCGGAGCAACCCTTCTTCGAATGGGCACGTGAATTAATGTCCGTTCCTGCAACCGCACAAGTGGTGCTTGATCTGTATATCGCTTGCGGACTGATATTGGCGTGGATGTTTCACGACATCCGAAAAAGAGGTAAATCAAAACTCCAATGGATGATTTTTGCGTGCATCACTGTCTTTGCCGCATCGATTGGACCGCTTTTGTATCTCATACTTCGCGAACATCAAATTCAAGCAGCGTCTTAACTGCAGCGTTATCTATTGCAGCAACTCGACTCGCCTAGGCAGAGCGGCCGAAAAAGCGGTTGCTAGCACCACAAAGCCGGTGGCAACAACCAAACATATCTCCAACCCATAGACTTGATAAAGCCAACCCGATAACACCGTTCCTAACAAACGTCCGGCTGCATTGGACATGTAGTAAAAGCCTACATCAAGCGAAACACCGTCTGCCTGCGCATAAGACAGGATCAGATAGGAATGCACCGCCGAGTTAATCGCAAATACCGCACCAAAGAGCAGCAATCCGCCAACCAACGTAGCCTCCGCCGGTAAATCTAAGGTCAAACCAACAACAATCACCGCTGCTACGCATGCTAAGACCAGCCCCCATGCTACCGCCGTCCGTCCATCCGGATGTCGCCCAGCCTGAGTGCCGGTAATCATCGGCGACAATGCTTGGATAACCCCGTAACCCACAATCCAACTGGCGAGCAATGTTCCTACAGCAATGCTGGACCAGCCAAGCTCAAGCTGGAGATACACCGGCAACGCCACCACAAACCAGACATCCCGTGAGCCAAACAGAAACAGACGAGCAGCCGAGAGCCAATTGACCTTCGAGCTCTTCGACCACAGATCTTTAAACTTAGGCTTAAAGGTGGTTTTGCCCAAGTGCCTGTCGAGCAGGAACACCGAGGCAACAGCAGTGATGAGTAGTGTGACTGCCATAACAAGGATGGCGTTGTGGAAGCCGATAGTGGCGAGTAGCAATCCACCAAGAAAGAACCCCACACCTTTTAACGCGTTCTTCGAGCCGGTTAGCACCGCTACCCACCGGTACAGACGGCCCTCACCACTCCCCGCGATAAGCTTTACACTGCTTTTGGCGCTCATCTTGTTGAGGTCTTTCGCGATACCCGACAGCGCTTGAGCAACCATCACATAGGCAACCGTCAGCACCGCTTCATTCACAAGCAACATAGACAGCGCAGCCACCTGCAGAAACAAACCCGCGATCATGGTGGTTGCTAACCCCAGGCGCGCCGCCAGCCAACCTCCAAACAGGTTGGTCACCACACCAAATATTTCGTAGAAGAGAAACAAGAGCGCAATATCCAGCGGGCTGAAACCCAGCTGGTGAAAATACAGCACAACGAGCATGCGTAACGCGCCGTCTGTCAGCGTAAACGCCCAGTAACTCCCGGTGATGATGGCGTACTGACGCATAGCTACATCGATTGGACGACCTTCCGTACCAACTCCATCATGCGATGCACGTAGCCAATTTCGTTGTCGTACCAAGCCAGCAGCTTCACGTGAGTTTCATCAATCACCATGGTTGAAAGCGCATCGATGATGCTGGAGCGTGTATCCCCCTCATAGTCGGCGGATACCAGCGGTCGTTCTTCAAAGCCTAGGATGTTCGCTAGCCGCCCTTTTGAGGCCTTTTCCAGCGCCGCGTTCACCGCTTCTGAGGTAGTGCTAGTCTCCACCTCAAACACGCAATCGGTTATCGAGGCGTTAGCCAGTGGCACCCGAACCGCAATGCCGGAGATTTTGCCGCGAAGCTCAGGAAAGATCTCGGCAATGGCGGTTGCTGAGCCGGTGGATGTGGGGATAAGGGACAGACCACTGGCACGAGTACGGCGTAGGTCTTTGTGATATTGATCCAGCACACTTTGCGTATTGGTGATGTCGTGAATTGTTGTGATCGACCCGTGCCGAATACCAAAGCTCTCTTGGATCACGCTAATGACCGGTGCAATGCAGTTGGTCGTGCACGAAGCTGCGGTAACAAGATGGTGGGTATCTGGATCATAGAGATGGTCGTTCACTCCAACCACAATATTGAGCGTGCCATCCTTCACGGGTGCAGAGACCACCACTTTCTTCACGCCTGAAGTGAAATAAGGCGCCAGTTGCTCGCTGGATTTGAATTGGCCCGTGCACTCAACCACTAGATCAATGCCTAGCCCAGCCCAATCGGTTCCTTCAAGGGGAGCATTGGATGAGTAACTTATGGTTGTTCCGTCCACCATGAGATTGTGTTCATCTGAATCCACGGTGACATCCCAAGTACCGTGGATAGAATCAAACTGTAAAAGGTGAGCTGCGGTTTTGGCATCCCCGCCAATTTCGTTGATATGCACAATATCGAAGTCCGGCCACCCCAAAGCCGCACGTAGAGCGAGCCTCCCCATACGACCAAAGCCGTTTATCGCAACACGAGTTGTCATTGCATTGTCACCTTTGTATGCAACACAAAGGGTATACAAACATAAAGCCGCTTCATTCATTCGTACCGGTAGATCGTCTTGAACACAAGCATAGCATTCGCCTGCCCTGTTTTTCGATGGTGTCTATCTACTCAACATTGATATATTTATGTTCATTCCACGGCTAGGGAGATATCCGATGAACGATCTAACCAGCACAGAGCTGCAAGAATTGCGTGAACTTCTGGAAGTCGAAAAAATACGCCGGCTCAAGCAGCTCTACTCACACCTAATGGATAGCGGTCAAATCGACGCTTTGGCGAACATTTTCACCGAAGATGCGATCTGTGAATTCGGACCCGAGTATGGCAATTGGATAGGTCGAGAAACCATACGCTCGAATTACCATGACGTATTCAAAGGCCAAAACAAGTTCCACGCCATGCATCATTGCACCAACCACTGGGTTGACCTCATCGGACCAACAAGCGCAACCGGACGCTCCTATCTACTAGACGTTGTCACCACAACCCCTGCCGAGGCTCAGCCCATCGTCTGGTTTGGCGTCTACGATGAGGAGTACCAAAAGGTGGACCAACACTGGCTAATTAAACGCTGCACGCTACAATTTTTGTGGCCAAACCGAATGACCATGCCCAGCTTTGACACACCTTACCCAGCCGTTAGCTGATTGACCTGTATTGGTCGTATAGTAGCGTTTTAATCATCGAGGAATCACCACATGCCAAGCCAACAACACGAAGCAGTAGTGCAACAAGTCCTTGAAGGGTTTGTCACGGATGCACCCGGCCTAGAAGACCAACGCGCCGGATACGAGGCAACGTTAGCCGCCACCCCCATCGCAGACGACATTGTTGTCGAACCCTTTCGCATTGGTGATATGGACGCTGATTGGGTAAGCGCACCAAACAGCCAGTCTAACCAAGTCATTTTGTACTTTCACGGTGGTGGCTATGTCATCGGCTCCAACGTCGGCTACCGAGAGTTTGCGGGCCGACTCGCGCGTGCAACCAAAGCTCGCATTTGCGTGATCAACTATCGTCTAGCGCCCGAAAACCCATTTCCAGCCGCTGTCGATGATGCAGCAGCGGCTTATCAATACCTGCTTGGCAACGGGTTCAACGCGGGTCAAATTGCGGTAGCCGGTGATTCGGCCGGTGGTGGCTTAACCCTAGCAACATTGGTTCGCTTACGTGATGAGGGTATCGAGTTACCCGCTAGCGGCGTGTGCTTCTCCCCCTGGATCGATCTCGAAGGAACCGGAGCTTCCGCTCAACCCGGTGGTGCCGACGACCCTATGCTGGTCAAAGAAGGTTTGGTAGGCATGGGGACCCTGTACGCGGGTACTGATCTAACCAATCCATTGGCTTCCCCGCTACACGCTGAACTCAACGGACTGCCGCCCATACAAATCCTGGTCGGTACCCGCGAAGTTTTGCTCGACGATGCACGCCGGGCGCGAGACAAGATAGAACAAAGCGGCAGCAAGGTTGACTACTTTGAGGGCGAAGGCCTAATCCACGTTTGGCCGGTGCTGGTACCAGCTGCTCCAGAGTCGGCTGACGCGCTACAACGCGTTGCCACCTTCGCAAGCAAACATTGGCGCTAGCCTCTGCCGTGAAACATAGACCGGCGTCGCACCAGCGCAACTAGGCCTAGCATCAACATACCAAAGATTCCGGGTTCTGAAACGGGCTGGGCACGCCGCAACGCCGCAAAAGTATGCCCACCGAAGCGAAAATTCGTCGAGTCCACTGCCGCACCGATACCGCTGTAAGTAGGAACATCGTAAGTAGAGATGTTTATCTGGTTGGTCGACAGAAAGGCAACCCCTTGACGATCCGTGGGCTCCACAAAGAGCCGAATACGACAGAAATTGTCGGTACATCCCTCAACAGCGGTTGGACTGCGTTCAAAAGCGGTATTGAGAAAAGCTTCGCCAATGGCCACGGTGAGTGGGTACGACAGATCAACAAACTGATATTGATCGTTGCCCATCAACTCAGCAAAGCTGTCTCCGCTAAAGTCAAACCTCAGGTCTTCACCTTGAAACTCTATCTGTGCGCCAACCACGCGCGTACCCGTCGGATCAAGAATTAGGCCGCCATAAGACAGGGTGGAACCCAACAACAACGCCACACAAAGAGCAAACTTCACCATGCACATACGATTCCCCAAAGACTAATTGAGGGATCACTATAGGTGTCGGCTAGGCTCCGCTATATGGGGCGTTTACCGTAGTTAGGGCCCTGTTTTGTGAGGGTATGTAAGTAGCGGCTTTGTGCTTGGCCGAACTTATTCAGCCCCTAGCGTCAGCCACAAGTGGTGATAGCCACGCAACATGGAAGAATGGGTACGTTCGTTCTGCGCATCGGTGACATGCCTTACCGATGCGTAACGCTTTAACATGCCAACCATTGCGTGCTTAGCCTCCATGCGCGCTAGCGGAGCGCCAATGCAGAAATGGATACCATGACCAAAGGTGAGATGGTCACTACGCGGCCGATCCAGTCGAAACACATCCGGCTCCTCATAGTGATCGGCATCGCGGTTAGCTGATGCTAGCAAGTTGTAAACACTGTCGCCCTTGGCTACTTTTTGGCCATAAAACTCGGTGTCGCTTAACACGTTGCGGCTAATCCAGTGCACGGGCGGATCAAACCGCAAGCACTCTTCAATGGCAGCATCAATTTTATCGGGGTTCGCTCGCAAGCTGTCCCAGATAGCCGGGTTATCCGCCGCATGGTGCAACAAATTGCTCAACAGGTTGGTTGTAGTTTCGTTGCCCGCAATCAACAGCAGTTGGCAGTAACCGACGATATCGTCCTCTGACAGCTCTTCCCCTGAGACCTCAGCAAGCACCAACTTGCTGATCAGATCATCACCCGGGTTAGCTCGGCGCTTTGGAATCTCATCGCGAAAAAATGCCATCATCTCCATGATATCGGGCATCCGCTCTTCCATAGTTTTGGCGGTACCGGTGGCCGTTAAGCTGTCTGACCAACGCTTGAAATCATCCTTGCGCTCAAAGGGTATACCCATGAAGTGAGAGATCAAGGCAACGGGCAAGGGAATGGTTAGTGCCTCGGCAATATCCACCGGCGTATCGGTATCGATAGCATCGAGCAACTGTTCAACGACCGCCTCCAAATTCCCTTCAATGTCTTTCATCACCCTAGAGGTGAACGAACGGTTAACAATGACGCGCAGCGACGTATGTCGGGGTGGATCATCGTGTAACAGCGGTAAACGCATGGTGGTTTCCGCTCGACCCGCACTGACATCAGAAGAGAAGTTTGCCGGATCTTTTAAGACGGTGCGTACATCTTCATAGCGCGACAATACCCAGCCCTGTACGTCCTCTGCCCACCAGATGGGTTCTTCAGAACGCCACTTGGCATATAAAGGATAGGGATTTGCAACATGCTCTAGATCTTGAAATTTCATATCAAAGTGCCTGTAACTAAGAGTTAGCGCTAATAAAGTCCACAATGCGGTCAACTACAACCGCTGGCTCTTCTTCCATCAGCCAATGCCCGGCTTCAAGCTCCACCTCGCGATACACGCCTTTTAGGTATTTACGATGCATCTCGACGGATTGTGCGCTGACCGCTTGATCCTGATTTCCCCAGATGAATTGCACGGGCAACGAGATGTTTGGATCCAAATCAGGAGCGCCGTCATCGGCTGAATCTCCTCCAGCCACCGCCAGAGCACTGGCACGATACCAATTCAGAGCGCCGGTGAGCGCACCCGGCTCAGCAAACATCGCTACGTACTCTGCAATCGTTGCCTCAGAGTGGTCCGCGTAAAGATTATTCTTGAGCATGTCAAAATCATCAAAGGCAAACACCCGCTCGGGTAGCCAAGGCGTTGCAAAGAACGCCATGTATGAGCTCTTTTGGCGTTGCTCGGAGTTTTCATCTGCCATGGCTTCACCAAAGGCCGCCACATGGGGAATAGATAGCGCGTTGTAGGTTTGCACTTTAGCTGGTAGCGCCATGGTGGTCGCCCAACCGACAGCTGAACCCCAGTCGTGACCCACAAGATGGAACTGATCAAAGCCTGCCGCACCCGCAACCGCCATAAGATCGCCAATGAGTTGCGGCATAACGTACTCGCTCACCCCTTGAGGGCGCGCACCCGGACTGTAGCCCCGTTGGTCAAACGCCACAACCCGATAGCCGGCCTCGCCTAATGCGGCAACTAAAGGTTCCCACATGATGGAGGTTTCGGGAAAACCGTGGAGCAACATCACATTGCCTTTTGCTCCTTGCCCCGGACCAAAGCCAGCAACGCGCGCTCGAAACTCCATATCGTTAGCCGCAATGCGAACCAAACCCGATGGTTGCTCGGCCAACGTTGGTAACGCACTAACCGCCCCGCTATAACTGCCAGAACGGTCCAATGACAGGGCTGCACCACCCCACAGAACCGCCAGCGCAAACAGCGGCAACACAACCATAGCAATTAACAGGTACTTCAAAAACTTCATAGCAGCTCCAACAAGCGGTACTTCTGTATTTTGGTTGATGACATAGGCCATTCGCTCATAAACACCACTTTGCGCGGTATCTTAAAACTTGCAATTTGCCCTTGGCAAAATTCAATCAGCTCAGCTTCAGTAAGCTGTGCATTGGGTGCAATCTCAATAAAGGCGGCAGGCACTTCCAGCAAGCGATCATCTGGCATGCCGATTACTTGAGCCATCTTCACCGCCGGGTGTGATGACAGAAAGGATTCTATCTCGATGGATGCCACGTTCTCACCACCCACTTTGAGCATATCTTTGATGCGGCCGTGAAAGCCGATGCGCCCGGCTTCATCCAGCGAGCACAGATCGCCGGTACGAAACCATCCGTCTACAAAGGCCTCGGCATTTTTCTCTGGAGATTTGTAGTAGCCATTAAACAGGCAGTAGCCTCGAATCAGTATCTCGCCGCGCTCACCCCTAGGTAGCTCCTCCAAGGTTTCTGGCTGCACCACCTTAGCTTCAATGCCAGGCATCACGGGCCCACAAGTGTGCAGACGATCTTCCAACGACTCATCCGGTAAGTTGTAGGCAATCACACCAGACACCTCGGTTAAACCATAAGCACCCGTTTGCACCGCCTGAGGGAAAGCCTCTTGGAAGCGGCGCAATACTTCGATGGGGGCTACGTTGTTGATGCGCCGCAGTTGCGACAAGTCGGTGCTGGCGAAGGTTGGATGGTTAATTAGCTCATTGGTGACCGTGGGAAACGCCGGAAACGCTACGGTGACTTTTTCGCGCCCCATCATCGCCAAGGCTTCACCCGCTTCAATACGCGTCATGGACAGCAGCGCAGCGCCAGCATCCATGCAGGCAATCAACGGCAATATGGAAGACATATGGAACATGGGTAGCGGAGCCCAAAAACGGTCTTGCTCGGTTAGGAAGTAACGGGAGCGATTCATGTTCATGCCGTTACGCACCAACGCCTCGTGAGACAGCGGGCAGCCTTTAGGGTTAGCCGTTGTTCCCGAGGTATACATCATGATGCAGGGATCGCGCAGCGAGACACGTAATCGCATCTCATCAATGGTTTCTTGGGCAATGGGATGACCCAGAGCCGCAAAGGCATCGGCATCCATAAAGCCCTCGGGCTTGCTACCACCCAGCATCACCAGAGTTTTGAGCTTCGGGGCTGCGGCAACTGAGACTTGCAACCCATCACCCGTTAGATCAGGAAAAGCGCCCTGTAGCAGTTGTGCAAAGTCTACGTACTCCGATGCCATATCGTGACTAACCAGCGCCACTAGGTCCGCGTTCTCAACAACGTAAGCAAGTTCTTGGGATTTATAACGTGCGTTCATCGGGACCGTAATGGCGCCCAGCAACGCTGCACCAAACAATAGCTCTAGGTACTCGGGAGTGTTGGGCATCAAGATACCCACGTGATCGCCAGCACGGACACCACAAGCGTAAAGGCTAAGCGCACGCTCGTAGGCCGCACTGGCCATCTCGGCATAGCTATGCCTGGAATCCGGAAAGACCAACAGCGGGCTATCCGGTGCCACATCGGCTTGATGCAGCAATAGATCCGCTAAGGTGGTGGCCCAAATTCTGGTACTACTGGGTGTGGTGATTGCGCTATCTGGGTCGGGCATGCGGTTTAGCCTTCAGCGTGGGCAGATTGACGGTAACGCAACATTTTACCGCGCCCTACATTCTTGTGCTCACCTTGCTGCAAGGCTATCTCACCGTTCACAACCACCAGCGCAATACCCGCAGGCTCCTGCTTCGGCTCATCGTAGGTAGCCAAATCGGCTATCGCTTGAGCATCAAACAACACTAGGTCAGCCCAGAAGCCTTCTTTGATTTGCCCTCGCTCCACCATACCAAAGGTCTTGGCGGACAAGCTGGTCATACGCCGCACCGCTTCCGGCAGCGACAACACCCCACGTTCTCGAACATAGCGCCCCAAAATGCGGGGGAAGGTCCCAAACAAGCGCGGATGAGGCCGCCCCCGTAGATCCGGTATGCCATCACTGCCCACCATCATGTCCGCGTGGGCAAGATTGGTTTCGATGTCGGCTTCATCAATAATGAAATGAATACAGATGGTCTTATCACCACCCGGCGCGGTGAGAATTAGGCGTACCGCATCCGCTAGATCAATGCCGCGATCTTTGGCGATGTCCACCAACATGCGCCCTTCAAACTCCCGAAAGGCTGGGCAACTGGCAATTCGAATAACCTCTGCAAACTCCACGCTTGGACTATCTAAATTGAAGTACTCAATCATCCGACCACTGCCTGCGGTGTAGGGATAGACATCTAAGGTAACGCGTTGCCCAGCAGCTAACGCCGCATCTACTTTCTCTAGCGACGCCCCAACCTTGCCCCAGTTGGGTTTACCCGCCGACTTGTGATGCGAGATGTGCACGTGTAGATCGTTGGCTAAACCTATGGCTAGCGTTTCATCTACCGCCTCCAGCAGCCGATCCCCTTCGTTGCGCATATGCGTGGTGTACAAAGCATCAAAATCTTTGGCTGCCGCGGCAATCTCGATCACTTCTTCGGTGTCGCTGTAGCGGCCCGGCCGATAGATCAAGCCAGTAGAAAAGCCACAAGCACCCTGCTCTAACGCGCGGCTTACATGCCCACGCATGGCAACCAATTCTGCACTGGTCGGCTTGCGCTTCTCCATCCCCATCACTTGTGCACGCACCGTGTTGTGCCCAACCAACATCATGTTGTTGATGGCCGGCTTGCGCTTGAGCGCTGCATCAAAGTAACCCGCAAGATCCGTGAACTCACCTTCTAAACCCGCCAAGATACCGCCGCTGTTTTTCGCGGCATCTTGGTCCGGGTCTGCCGGTATGGCACTAAAGCCGCAGTTACCACTGACCACGGTGGTTACGCCTTGAGCCAGTTTGAACTGCATGCCTGGATGACGGAAAAAAGCACCATCGTCATGCGCGTGGGTATCGATAAAACCCGGCGCTAGGTAAGCCCCTGCACCATCAACCTCTGTGGTGGCTGCGCCAACGGTTCCAATAGCCGCAATGCGACCTTCAACAATGCCAACATCCGCTGGGTACGGCTCACCACCGTTGCCATCTAAGATCTGTACGTTTCGAATTGCGATATCCATAAAGGGTTCCTATGCGATGTTTAAATTACAGACCGTAGTAAGAGGGGTTGCAGCGTAACCATTCACCCACCTGCTCACCAATCATAATGCAGGTTAAATTGGTGTTTGCTCTAGGCACGCTGGGCATAATGCTGGCATCGGCCACAACCAACCCATCCGCAAAGTGACAGCAGCCTTGCTCGTTGACCACCGCCATCGCATCCCCAGCGGGACCCATCTTGGCTGTGCCGCAAGGGTGGTAACCGCTGCCTGAGTATTTCCGGCATAGGTCCGCGATATCTTCATCGGTTAGTTCAAACGCACGCTTGGGATAACGGACCTCAGCAATCATATCTGCTAACGGCGATTGCTGAGCAAAGGCTAGTGTGTCTTTGTAGCATCCAACCAAAGCCGCCAAGTCACGTTCGTCTTCGCAAAAATGGTTTTCCACAATGGGTGGCGCTAGCGGGTCTGCTGAGCGCAGGGTTAACTCGCCACGCCCATACTGATACTCAAGCACCGCGGCTAAACCAAAACTTGGGGTATCCGATCGTCGCCCAACAAAACTCAGCTGCTCAATCTGTAGATCGTTGCGTTTGCTTGAGCCTTCACCGGTATAGCGCAGGATGGTTTGAATAATCGGCGAATCAAAATCAATCAAGTTGCTATCGCGTACCGAGCAAACCACCGACAGCGCTGGGTGATCACTGAGGTTTTGCCCAACACCTGGCGCATCGGCTACCAAATCAATGCCGTGTTGCTCCAACTGCGCTTTAGGACCTATGCCCGACCGCATCAGCAACGTCGGCGATAGCAAGGCACCAGCACTCACCACCACCAGCTTGGCAAAGTACTGCTCCACCTTGCCGTTTGGCGCCAGCACCTCTACGCCAACACAGCGACCTTGCTTGAATAGCAGCCGTTGCACGGTCGTGTCCGCTTGAATTTGCAAATTGGGTCTTATGCGCGCGGGGGCCAAGTAGCCGACCGCTGTTGACACCCGTAAGCGGCCAAGCTTATTCATTGGATGTGCACCCGCACCGCTGCTATCCGGTGCGTTAGCGTCATCACACTGTGCATAACCCAGGTCTGCTGAACTTTGCAGAAAGGCTTGGTGGGCAGGTAGCAGCTCTTCGTGGGGGTAACGGCGGATGGAGATTGGGCCGGCATCACCGTGATATACCGCCGCGCCATAATCCAAATCTCGCTCCAACCGACAAAAGGCTGGCAGCACTTTGTCCCAAGCCCACAATGGGTTGCCGGCATCCGCCCACTCATCGTAGTCCTCGGGTACGCCGCGCAAGGCAATGGTGGTGTTAACGGCGCTGGAACCGCCGGTGACACGCCCACGTGGAAAAAACTGCTCTTGATTTGCAGTAGGCTGAAATGTGAAGCCCCAGTCGTGATCACGATAGGAATTATTGTGGCTATTGACCAGATCAAAAGGCGTTTGCGCTAGATCGGGATAATCGGGTCCCGCCTCCAGCAACAACACCTGCCGATTCGGGTCCTCGCTAGCCCGCGCGGCAATGACCGCACCGGCGCTACCGGCGCCCACCACAATAATGTCCGGTGAACGGGGTGCATCGCCCGCCGTATTTGGGGATAAATTTGGGGCCGCACTGGTCGACTTTGGCATGCTAATCTCCTCCTCAGCCACCACCATAACACCGGAGCACAGGTAATTATGAACAGCAAAATCTGCCAAGATTTAGGGATCGAATTTCCACTTTTTGCCTTTACCCACTGTCGCGATGTCGTCGCTGCGGTGACCAACGCTGGGGGCTTTGGTGTACTCGGCGCCGCTGGCCATACCGCCGCAAGCCTAGAGATCGAACTGGCCTGGCTCGACGAGCACGTCGACGGCAAACCCTACGGAGTTGATCTCATTGTTCCAACCAGCATGGATGACAAAGCGGGCAACGCCACGCCAGAAGAGATTGAAGCCCGTATCCCCCCTGAACATAGGGCCTACGTTGATGGCATTCTCGCCCAGAACGGGATAGACGCCAGCGGCTTGTGGGACAAAAAGCCCAACACCGGGTTCGGTGACAACATGCGCGAACGGGGTGCTCAAGCCATGCTCGACGTAGCCTTTGCCCATCCCATCAAGCTCATCGTCAACGCCCTCGGTGTGCCGCCGGACTTTATGATGCAACGGGCCCGTGAGCACAACGTGATGGTGGGCGCGCTGACCGGCGCTAAAGAGCACGCGGTCAAGCATGTGGAAGCTGGCGTAGATGTGTTGATTGTCTCAGGCACAGAAGCTGGCGGTCACTGTGGCGAGGTATCCACCCTAGTCCTAGTGCCTGAGGTGATTGAAGCCTTAGAGCCCTACGGTGATATCCCGGTACTTGCAGCGGGCGGCATTGTCACTGGCAAACAGATGGCGGCCTGCATGGCCATGGGTGCTGCTGGTGCTTGGACAGGCTCGGTTTGGCTCACCACGGCGGAGGCAGAAACCGCACCAGCGGTTAAAGAAAAGATGTTGGCCGCTAACTCAAGGCAAACCGTACGCTCTAAGAGCCGCACGGGTAAATACACCCGCCAACTGCGCTCCGCTTGGACCGATGCTTGGATGGCACCCGAAGCACCCGAGCCTCTACCCATGCCGCTACAGAGCTTGGTCAGCGAGCCAGCGCTCACTCGAATTGGCAAACTCGCTGAAGGTGGTGATGCCGCAGCGAAAAACCTAGCCACTTATTGGGTAGGCCAAGGGGTTGGCTTAATTAACAATAGCGTCTCCGCCAAGACCGTGGTCTACGACTTTATGCAAGACTACGCTAACGCTACCGAGCGTTTGAGCAACACCCTGGGCGAGTGATCGAGCACGCCCCTTTTTTGCAAGTAAACTTTAGGTAAACCCAAGGTACCGCAGAGGTAAAACAACAGCCTCTGCGGTCGCCGTGTTTACCAAATTTGGCCTAAAGACTTAATTCGCAACAGGTAACACTTAGATCTCCAGACATTCGCGACCGCAACTGACCGCAACTGTCCACAACTAGGAGATCCGCATGCAGCATCAACACGAATCAACCAAATCGAACCACTCTACCCTGATACATAAAACACTTGGCGCTCTGTTGCTCTGTGTCCCCCTATTCTTTGCGCCGACCATCCAAGCCACCACAATGATGGCACCGGACGAACGAGTGCAGATCGAACCTGAGTACGCGCCAAGCGTGGATTTAGTATTAGCTTTAGACATCAGTGGCTCCATGTCCGGTTTGATCAACTCAGCCAAGCAGCGTTTGTGGGATGTAGTCAACGAGCTGGGGCAGGCCCAACCAACCCCCAAGCTGCGCGTTGCTATCATCACCTTCGGCTACCCAGCATACGGCGCACAAACCGGCTACGTTAGGATCAATCAGGCGCTCACCTCTGACCTAGATGCCATCAACAAAACGTTGTTTAGCTTTCAAACTGGTGGCGGCGACGAGTACGTAGCACGCGCTATTCATACCGCGCTTACCGATCTGGACTGGAGCCACGCACCAAACACCAGCAAGGTGTTGTTTGTGGCAGGTAACGAAAGCGCCGCTCAAGATCCGCAATTCTCTCTTGATACGGTGGCTGCACAAGCTCAAGAACAAGGGTTGGTTGTGAATGCCATCTACTGCGGCAATGCGCAAGCGGGTGATGCCTCCTCCTGGGCGAGCATCGCACAACTAGGTGGCGGCATGTACGCGGCCATCAATCAGCAAGCGGGTGCGGTTGCCGTGGTCAGCACACCGATGGATAAGGAGATTGCACTGCTAAACCAAAAGCTCAACGGCACTTACGTGGCTTATGGCGCAAGAGGCAAAACAGCCTCGGCTAACCAGCAAGCGCAAGATCAAAATACGCTGGGCATGAGCGAATCCGCACTGGTCAGCCGTACGGTCACCAAAGCCAGCAAGCTTTACCGAAACCAAAGCTGGGATTTGGTGGATGCCCTCGAATCGGGTGCCGAGCTAGAAGACATGGCGATTGAGGATTTACCAAAGCCTATGCAAGCCTTGAGCTTAACCGAGCAACGCGAGTATCTAGCGGGCAAAAGCCAAGAGCGCGCAGAGCTTAAAAAAGAGATCACGCGTTTAGGCGCCGCTCGCCAGGACTACATCCGCACCCAAGCACCCGCAGCCGACAGTGACGGTTTAGATGCCGCACTCAAAGCCGGCTTGCAAAAAGCGGTGGAAGCCAATGGGCTAAAGCTGGGCAGCAGCGCTAACTAGCCCAACTAGTCATCTTTGAGGTTTTTGGTTAGGGTAAGCTCATGAGTGAACTTACCCTGTTTTCGTATCTACCCAATCCTCGCGTGTACAAAGCGACCATCGCCGCACGGCTGACCGGTGTTGAGCTAGATGTCGTTGGCGCCGCACCGGCAGATCTCGCCAATTGGCTGTGGGACCCGCAGCCGAGACCGCTGGCGCAAGAAGAGCGAACAGACGATAGCCCCTACGCACGCCAGGGTAAACGGGGGTTCACCAGCACCTTATACAAAACGGATGCCTTCTTAGAAACCCAACCCTTTGGCACCGTACCCGCCGCATTTGGGTCTGCTGACGGCAAGCCGATTGGCATCTTCGAATCCAATAGCATTTTGCGCGCGGTAGCCCGTGCCGGTAACGGCCTCTACGGTGATTCCGCCCTTAGCGCCTCACGCATCGATAGTTTTTTGGATGCAAACTTGGTATTTGCGCGTGAAGCACAAGTGTATCTGCTAGATCTGCAAAGCAAAAAGCTAACCACTGAAGGCTACCTACGCATGCAGGGCGCCTATGCGTTTTATCTGGGTGGCATCAACGCCGCAACCAGCAACGCTCAATACCTGGTCGACAACCAGCTCAGCATTGCCGATATCAGCTTCGCCTGCGACTTCACCCAATTTCAACGGGAACTGTACTTTGCCGAGCAGCTACAATCTATTGATCAGCAACCCATCTCCATTGCGCAAACAGACAACCTAGGTGAGCTTCCTGGGCAGCTTAAGCAACCCACCGAGAACCACTATCCACATGCCTGTGCCTATCTCGCGCGCTTGCTGAGCGAGTCTGCCCTGGCAGAAGACCTCACCGGCTACGTTGAGGATCTACGCGGCAAGCTGCAGCACCAGCAATCCAAACGCTAAGCCGGGTAAGTCAGGTCGTCTAGGCCATCAAGCTTAGCTACCCGGCCGATAAGCTCCTCCATGCGTGAGCTGTAGCCCCACTCGTTGTCGTACCAACTGATCACCTTCACCAAGTTGCCGCCTTGGACTTGGGTTAGCAACGAATCAAAGATGCTGGAATGGCTATTGCCAATGATGTCGGTAGAAACAATGGGATCCGTTTGATACTCAACAATCCCTTTGAATGGCCCCGCAGCAGCAGCAGCCATCACTTCGTTAATGTCTTCAACGGTCACGTCTTTTTCAAGCTCTAGCGTAAAGTCCACTAAGGAGCCATCCGGCACCGGTACCCGCATGGCCATGCCATCCAACCGCCCTTCTAGCTCAGGTAGCACCAATCCAATCGCGCGAGCCGCACCCGTTGAGGTGGGTACAATATTGGTTGCTGCATTACGCGAGCGACGCAGGTCTTTGTGTGGCGCATCGATCAAACGTTGATCAGAGGTGTAGGCGTGTATGGTAGTGAGCAAACCGCGCTTGATACCAAAAGCTTCATGCAATATTTTCGCTAGCGGCGCGGCACAGTTAGTCGTACAGCTGGCGTTGCTAATAATTTTGCTGTCAGCGGTCACCACCTGATCGTTAACCCCGGTCACCAAGGTGGCGGGCAGCGGATCGCGGGTCGGCACCGTCACCAGCACACGCTTTGCACCCGCATCCAAATGCCATTGCAGCTGATCTAACTTGCGAAACCGGCCGGTACTCTCAACCACGTAGTCGACACCCAGCTCTGCCCAAGGCAGCTTGGCAGGATCAGCCTCGCTCAACACCTCAAAGGGGTCGTCATCAATGGTCATGCCACCGGCTTGCACCGAGACCTCACCAGGATAGATGCCATGAATGCTGTCGTACTTAAACGCGTAAGCCAGATCTTCGGGTGAGCTTAAGTCGTTGATCGCCACCACATCGTAATGTTTGCGCAGCTTGGCAATACGCATCACGGTGCGTCCAATACGGCCAAAACCGTTGATGGCAATTTTGGGTCGAGGCATACAGATTGCTCCTATCTATCATCTTGTGTGTCTGAGTTCGTGTCTGAAATTAAATCTGGCATTGAGATGCCATCTGGATTGATCAAATTGCCCTGCTCATCCAAGGTTGCACCAACCAGCGGTTGCAACAGGCGCTCGATGCCGTTGGCTTTTATCTCATACATGACCGCCATACGCTCACCCAACTTGCCCCGAGGCCAACCCTCTCCTTTGAACCACACCAAGTAGGCCTCCGGCAGCTCAATCAAGCGCCGACCTTGAAAGCGCCCAAAAGGCATCTCCTGGTTAACAATGGCCAGCATCTCCCGGTGGTCATCGGTAAACAGGCCTTCCAGCGGGCTTTCCAACGAACTGGAGATAGGCATATCATCAGACATCGAACAATGTTCAAGGCAACAAAATTATGCCCATCATAACCGGTCCGTGGCGCAAACCAACCAACACGGCAGCAGATCAGAAAGGCGGCATTCATGACGACAGTACCGCCCAAAATCTCGGCTTTGCCGGTGGTACCGTTGCGGGCAACCTGCATATGGAGCAGTTTCCACCCCTGTTGCTAGAACACTTCGGTGAGGCTTGGTGGCAAACGGGTAATCTCAGCTTGTACTTCATGACCGCTACCGAGGGCGGAGATCCGGTACGTTGCTTTTTAGAGACGACTGCCGATGACCACACTAGCGACGTGCGCGTTTGGATGGAAAACGAAAACGGCGACACCGTGATGGCGGGGACTGCCGGTATTGGTAGCACCAGCAACTCAGAGATCGCCACTCGCCTAGCCAACTTGCGCCCGGCTCAGGATCTGCGCACCTTGGCTGATGTCCGCATCGGCGAGATGAGCCCGGTGCTCGAAGTCACCGCAACGGATGCCTCCGTGGACGAGCGTATGCCGGTAATCACGGAACCATTGGCCTGCTACCAAGAGGGTCCTAATCGAGTGTTGCCCATCGCCCCACTGGTGGAACTGTTCCGAGCGGTGGAACCACACGTGGTCCCACTTAAGGATGCCTATGTGGGTTTATACGGTGCCATTGAAGTTCAGTACTACAACGGCCCCATAACCAGCAACAACACCTACAACTTAAATGGCAAAGCCATTGGCTTGAGCGAAAGCCCAAAAACAGAAATTTCCTGGTATGAAGCGGTGCTCAGTGATCAAGCAAACGGAGAACCTGCAGCGCGTATGATAAAGATGGATCGATTGATGAAAGCGGCATCACCGCTCTGGGCAGACGAAGTTTGAACCCAAGCTTCGAGTTTTAGAGCTTAGACAAACTCTGACAAGCGCTGCCAGAACCAAAAGCAAGCCAGCACGCCAATGGGATAAGCAGCTATCACCTTAGCTGCTGCACTGGTCAAGCCCAAGGGTCGTTGCACCCAAGAGCGCCAACCGACACCCAATGCTAGCAACAAACCAACAAAGGCCAGTTGCCCTACTTCTACCCCAAGATTGAAGCCCAGCAACGCCGTCACGATTTCACCTTGGGGCAAACCAATTTCCGCAAGCACCGAAGCAAAACCAAAGCCGTGCAATAAACCAAACAACGTGGCAACCAGCCCTGGATAGCGCCAAGCCAGCGTCTGTTGTTGTCGAGCAAGCTCAGCCGCCAAGAATAGGATGCTAAGCGCTATCACCGCTTCAGTGGGTACCACAGGCACACGCCATACCTCTAAGGCCGCCAAAGCTAAAGTGATCGAGTGCGCCAACGTAAAACCAGTAATGGCTAACAGCAAGCGCCTTAGGTTTAACGACAGCAACAACAGGCAGGCCACAAACAACAGGTGATCATAGCCACCGGCAATGTGCCTTACTCCTAGCTGCAAATACTGCCAAAGCGTACCTTGCATACCACCGGCATTGCCTAAAGTAACCGAGCTCACCTGCGGTGCTGCATGAATCACCAGGGGTTGCCCTTGCCAACGTTGATACCGAACCATGGTTGACAAGGATGGGTTAGCCCTAGGGTATTCCAGTATCAAGCGAGTAGGACCCGTTTCGGTTGCACACTGAAACAAACGTTGGTTGGCCCGGCGCTTGGCTATGGGTTGGGCTAACCCGCTTAAACTGCACTGTGGCCCTAAGTGCAGATTAGGCATGTCAGCGAGCGCTATTGACGGCGGAACCTTCCAAGCCAGCAGATAGGTGCCATCATCCAAGGCGTCGAGCTCAACATACAAGGGTCGACTGTCATGGCCTAGGCCCAGCAGGGGCAACAGCAACCCAATAAACAAGGTCGCCATAAGCCACAACGCTTTCAAGAGGAAGTCTTGCCGCTAAGACGCGGATCGATCTGCAATTCGTAGCTGTCAATGATCTCTTGCGCAAAGGCTCTTCGACGCTCCTGCTGTCGCTTGGCCAAGTAGTCTTGCCTAACCGCGCCAGCAACATCAGACAATTCAGGTTGGTACCCAGGTTGCTGGGCGGTCACCAACACCAAATGGCTACCGTGGCTTGAAGCCATAGGTCCAGCCCAGTTTTGGGACGCAACGGGCAGCGCCATCACTGCCTTTGCCATCGCTTCACCGAAATGATCGGCCACCTCTTCTTGGGGACGCTCAACATAGTTCAGTTGGTAAGGAAAGCGCTCTCCATATTGCGGCGCTTGGGTGAAGGTCACACCCGCTTGTTGCAATTGGGCCAACGTTTTGATCGCCAATGCTTCGGCAGCCGCTGCGCCACGTGCTTGCGCGCTAAAAAATACATGGGTGAAAGTAACTGTCGCCGCTTTGAAGTAACGCTCGAGGTTATTCTCGTAAAACCGCCGCAACTCAGTGGCATCAACCTTTGCCTCTGATGCGGCAACACCTTCAGCCATAAAGTCCATTTTTTGCACCAAGCGGCGGCGAATCACGTAGTCATCTGCACCGAGACCAAAGCGTTGGGCAGAACGATACAGGGCCTCTTCTGCCACGTACTCATCGATCAGTTCGCCCAACGCCGTTGCACTCATACCGCGCAATCGAGCGACGGTTTGCTCCGCATCAAACTGCTTGCTGCGGTACTGCACAAACTCAACCAGGGTCGCCTCATCAACCACTATCACTTGCTCCGATTCCGCCTGGGATGCGGGATTTAAGAAGCGATAAACGGCAAACACCACTGCGCCAAGCATCACAAAGTGAATAAGAGGGTCCGCCAACAGGCTAGATTTCTTTACCAAGGTCTTCACTAGCCCAGCGCCTGAATAACTAGCGATGCTAACGGCTGCAATGCGCCAACTGCTGCTTCATTTGCTGGCATAAGTCCAGCAACAAGCCTCGTTGCACCGACACCAATGCATCGTAACCTGGGCGTTCCTGCTGAGCCTGGGCCGAGAATCGATGGGCGCGCGCAGGGCCTGCACTGCTGGTAACCACCTTTGACCACCTCGCCTGCAATCGACTGTCCCCTTGGGCATTGCCGTGCAGTTGTTCTACCACCACCTTCACCTGCTGTGCAGTGTTTGACGCATCCGTATCCGCGGCAACCACCTCAGAGGCAGGATTCAAACAGACATTCAACAAACGCTCCACGCCGTAAACCAATGGCTCAGCCCAAAGGTGATTGTCCGCTGCCACCAACTCATTGTCGTTGAGCTGCAACACCAAGCCATCACGCTCTAAGTACGCTGGTAGCTGCACGGCTACAGCTATGGGTGCGCACGGCTGTGTGTATGTGCTCTGCACGTTTTGCGAAACGGGCTCGCTGGTTAGTAAATACAGGTGTGGCTTAGCCACCGTCGCTGCACAGCTGCTCAGCATTAGCAGCAGCACTAAGGAGCCTATCCGATGGGTAACCAAACCAAACATCTCTCTACTCCCCGCCCGGTGCGGCGCGTGGCACCACATCCGGCCGTTTTTTGCTTGGAAAAATAAACGCATTGGGCTTTTCATCGTAAGTATCCAAAACCTCATTAGCATTGGTAATCACCTGATTAAGTCGGCGCAAGGAATCCACCATCTGCTCCTGCAGTGCAGCCTGGGGTCCAAAGCTTGCAAGAACCGTCTGCGCTTGACCGAGCGTAGCAACCAACTCAGGTGATAGGTCAGCAACATCCGGAGAGGCCAACAGGGCCGTTAGAGCCCCCATCGCGGCTTTCGCCTCAACCACCGTGGCTTGGGTTTCGCGCAGCGCCGAGTTGGTGATGTCTAAGGTTTCGTCCAACGGCAGGCTTTGCAGCTTGCTCAAAAACTTGGCTACCTTGTGCTCAATTTGGTCAAGACCGGAAGCGATGGTGGGTAGCTCCCAGGTGCCGTCTAGGTCGACAAGCTTTGCGGGCGCCGCATCGGCATAGAAATCCAAGGACACATATAAACCGCCCGTCAGCAGGTTACCCATGGCTAAAGACGCGCGGAGACCTTGGTCCACGGCATCCCCCAATGAGTTGGTGAAGGCATCCGCCGCCGCTGCTGAGTCCTCGCCAAGCCAGCCGGGCTCAATATCCACCAACACAGGAATTTGGTTGCTGCTGCTCTCTTTCCAAAGCACATCCCACTGTACATCTTGCAAACCGACATCCATCACGGTGCCGATGCGCATACCCCGATATTCCACCGGCGCCCCAACCTCAAGGCCGCGAATAGAAGAATCAAACTGCAGCAAAAAGGAGTTGGCATGCAGATAGGGATTTGAGCTGAGCGAGGCCTCGTCGTTAAACAAAAAGAATAGCGCCCCGTCTTGCACAACCTGACCACTGCGCGCACCTTCCGGCGTCCCAAACGTGACACCACCGGTTAGCAAGGTTTCCAGTGATTGCGTGCGCACGCTGAACCCGTCAGCGGCAACCGACATAGCAATTCCACTGGCATTCCAAAAACGCGTCGCGGTGGTCACGAAGCCATCGTAAGGTTCGTCAATGAAAGCGGTATAGCGACTTTGGCCGGTATCCGGGTCTAAGCTGGACTCCTCAATACGCCCAACCCGATACCCGTTGTAGAGCACCGGGCTGCCGGCACTTAGTGAAGAGGCATTGTCCGCCAAAAGCTGCACCTGTAAGCCCGGCGTAGATGGTGGCGTAAGCGGCATTTCATCTAGGCCACGATACCGTCGCTTACCGGCCACACCGGCACCAGGCGCTAGCTGTATGTAGGCGCCAGACAAGATGGTCGAGAGCCCAGAGATACCCTGACTACCCACCCGGGGTCGCACCACCCAAAATTGGGCATCATCGGTTAACAACGATGCCGCTTTAGGTCGGAGCCGAACCATAGCGGTAACCGAAGAGAAGTCATCCGCAAGCTCTACGTTCTCCACCACCCCAATTTGCACATCCAAAGTTTTAACCTGGGTCTCCCCCGCTACCAAACCTTCGGCGGTAGCAAAGGTGATATAGATCTGGGGGCCTTGGGATAAGTAGTTTTGCACCAGGGTCCAGGCACCAATAAGCAACGCGGCAATGGGGACTATCCATACCGCCGAAAAGCGTCGCGACTGTCGAACATCTGCCTCAGCCATGGTCTACTTTCTCTCCCTTAAGGTTAACCGCATGGTCCCACAATAAGCGCCCATCAAAGGCATGCGCGGCCAACATGGTAAACAGCACCACACCACAAAAAGCCAATGCCGCCGGTCCAGGGGCCACCGTTAGCACACCGGCTAACTGAACCAACGCCACCAACAATGCCACCACAAACACATCCACCATGGACCAACGCCCAACCAGCTCGGTGAGGGCCAACAAACGTTTGCGTTCCTGCACCCGATGCGGCGAGCGGCGCACAACGGACCAGCATAACAACAACAATGCCATCACCTTGGCCATTGGCACCAAAACCGAAGCAATAAAGATAACCAATGCTGTTGGGTAGGAGCCATGATGCCAAAGCAAAACAACGCCTTCCAAAATCGTGCTTGGTTTAGAACTCCCGAACTCTGAAGTCACCATGATCGGCAAGACATTGGCAGGCACAAACAACACAATAGCCGTGAACAAGTAGGCCAAGGTGTTTTGCACGGCATGCTGCTTACGCAGAGAGACCTCAGCCCCGCAAAAATCGCACTGCTTGAGTGGTAAAGGCACCAATCGAAAGCAGCGCCTACAACCTTGCAAACCTTGGGCGGCAGCCGACTGTGGTGAATAGATTGGTGTGTTATTCGAGCTCATGAGCCAGCCAGGTGGCGCATTCGAATCAAGCGCCAAAGTTGGACAGTATCCACACAAGCCAAGCTGACAATAGTGCATATGGTGAATCCAATAAAACACCAGAACGCTAAGCCTATCTGGATGGTGGCCATGGATGAAATCTTGGCAATGCTAACCACCGCGCCGATCAAGAACACTTCAACCATGTTCCAATGCTGTAACAAGGCCACCGCCCGGGCAAGCAAGGGCAACAAATGGCTTGCACTGCCCGCTACCGGCCGGCGCAACAAGACCAGCAACGTGATCAGCGTTAGCAACAACCCCAACGGCCCAGCAAACATGAGGATAAAGACAATGGTGCCTAAAATGGGTTGGTCGTAGCCGAACAGCGAGGTGGCGCTATCCAGCAATGTCATGTTGGCTTCTTTGCCGGAGGCCGAAAATCCAAGGAACGGGTACCAAGTCGCGCAAAGCAACAATGCCAAGCCGGCCAGCGCTAAGGCTAGCGCATGGTCAAAGCTCTCCGCCTTAATCGAACTGAGATGGTCACCGCAGCAAGGACAGTAAATGGCGCAGTCGGCGTTGAGCGCCGGCATCTCCACCAAGCAATCGCAAATCGGACAAGCCATGCTGGACTGAACGGTTAACCCAGGCATAGCCGTTCCTGGAACATGCGGTTCCGAGCTCGATTCTGGTTCAGATTTGGGGATGGCGGGCGTCTGTTTCAATGGGCCGGCGGTCAGCGATATTCCTATAGCGCAGCTTAACACGCAGGCAGAGCCAACTTGATCCAAATGCTGTGCGAGAACACAATGAGAGCCTGCGAATTTGGGAGATCAGCATGCGTCAGCACCTTTTCATCACCTTAGCCATCGGCATGTTGGCTATTGCAGTCCAACCTGCAAATGCCC
>CALHVX010000110.1 GCA_938036875.1 uncultured Pseudomonadales bacterium | reverse complement strand
GCTACGCGCGATGTTCTCAACCCTACCAGGGGCCTCTTTGTCCCAGCCTTGCAACATGCCTTTGATATTCTGCCGCATCAAGTTGTCTTGTGACCCGCACAGGTTGCAAGGAATGATGGGATAGGCTGCAAACTCCGTCCAGCGCTCAACTAATGCTTCGCGAACGTAATACAATGGCCGAATTAGCATATTGCGACCATCGTCGCTCCGAAGCTTAGGTGGCATTGCTTTCATGCGACCACCCTGAAACATATTCAAAAACAGTGTTTCAACCACATCATCCGCGTGATGCCCCAAGGCAATCTTGGTCGCGCCAATTTTTTGCGCATGGTTGTACAAAATGCCGCGACGCAAGCGCGAGCACACAGGACAGGTGGTTTTACCTTCCGGGGTTAGCTCTTTTACAATGCTGTAGGTGTCTTGCTCTATGATTTGGTACTCAACCCCTAACTCTTGCAAGTAGTTGGGGAGTACATGCTCAGGAAAACCAGGCTGCTTTTGGTCCAAATTCACCGCAACCAAGGTGAAATCAACAGGGGCATTGATTTTTAGGCTAAGCAGCATATCAAGCATGGTATAGGAGTCTTTGCCCCCAGATAAACACACCATGATGTGATCACCCGGATCAATCATGTTGTAGTCGGTCACTGCTTGACCCACCAAACGGCGTAGGCGTTTGTGGGTTTTGTTGCGTTCGAGCTGGGGGCGACGTTGATCGCCAGCTCTAGATAAGGTTGTCATGACAAGGTCTACTGCTTAAGAAAGACCCTTTTACCCATGCCGAGGCTCTGGTGCAAGCTCTATCCTCGCTCCACTCAAATCTGGCCGCTGCTCGCGTACAAAGTCCACAAAATCTGGCACCGGCAGAGGACGCGAGTAATGGTAGCCCTGGATGTAATCGCAGTTCATCTGCTGCAGTTGCTCCAGCTGCTCTAGGGTTTCGACGCCTTCTGCAACTATCTTCATACCCATGATCTTGCCCATAGAAACAATCGAGGCAACCAGTCCGCGATCACGCTCCACATCCAGCGAATCGATAAACGACTTATCCACTTTCAGCAGATCAAACTCAAAATCACGCAGGTAGCCGAGCGAGGAAAAGCCGGTGCCAAAATCGTCCAATGCCACGCGACAACCCAGGCCTGACAAGGCTTTCAAGAAATCACCCGCACCTTGTGCATCATCAATAATGGCTGACTCGGTAAGCTCGATGGTGGTGTTATCGGTGTCTAAGCCGTCAACCGCCGCAAGCAGTCGTTCCACATCTTCCGGTTGCCGGATTTGTGCAGCACTGACGTTCAAGCTGATTCGAAGGCCCGGTATGCCAGCCTCATCAAGAAGGTCTTGGACGCGCTTTGTCTCAGCTACCACCCACTCACCAACCGCAACAATAAGGCGTGTGTCTTCAGCTATGGGAATAAACTCCGCTGGCGAGACAAATCCAAGCTCTGGGTGCATCCAGCGCAACAACGCCTCAGCGCCGATCACTTGGTTCTTTTCTAGGTCAAGTATGGGTTGCAAGTGCAACGACAACTGGCCCGCTGGTATGGCCAATCGCAACTGGGTTTCAATCTCTAGGCGACGCTCCGCCAACGTATTGATCTCCGGCTCAAAGAAGCCAACATTATTGCCACCCTTCTGCTTCACAAGCCCACAAGCGGCATCGGCTTTTTGCATCAACTCACCACTGTTATCTCCGTCTTTCGGAAACAACACCACCCCAACGCTAGCAGAACAAAACAGCTGTCGGTCACCACTTTGAAAGGGCTCGCGGCAGGCGTTCACTATCGCTTGTGCCATATGTTCAACTTGACGGTCTTCTTCGATATCCTCGACAACCACCGCAAATTGGTCAGCACCCAGCCGCGATACGGTGTCCGTTTCTTCTGCACACATGGCTAGACGATAAGCTGTCTCTATAAGAACCTGATCACCCTTGCTTGGCCCAATAGAATCATTGAGCGCCTTAAAATGATCCAAGTTGATCACTATTAAGGCACCGCGTCGTCCAGCGCTGAGCAACGAGCGTTTTAGTCTATCTTCTAAAAGGTTACGGTTCGCCAGCTTAGTGAGCGGGTCATGGTGCGCCTGCCACAGCATCAGACGTTTGGAGGCATCGCTATTCGATGCATCGTTAGAAATGGTTAGATGGCCTTGTAAGATGCGATTCTCATCACGAACCGAAACCCGGGTTACTTTCTCGCTAAAAGCCTCACCACTCTCTCGCCGCAACCATAGCTCACCCTGCCATTGATCCGTTTGCAGCAATTGGTCACGCATTGAATCGAGAAAAGCATCGTCTTGTTGGCCCGATAGGTTGAAATCGACGTGTTGACCAACACAGTCCGCTTGCGGATAGCCGGTTAATCGCTCATAGGCGTTGTTCACCGCAATTATTTTTTGCTGGGTATCCGAGAACACCAAGGGTACAGGCACCGATTCGAACAGCGTCTGATCAAAAGCCAACATAGTTGGGTTTGAATCCAACAGGGCAGAAGTCAAATGCCGTTCTCGCGATGGTCGCACGGACAGGCCTACCAAAAACAAGGAGACCAAAAAAACCGAAACCAACAAGGTTAGAACTTGCTTCAAGCGCGTTTGGTTAATGACCGATTGCCGCTCGATCTGATACCTAAGCCTCGATTGCATTTCAGTCAGACCGTAAACCAAAGCCAAACGTTGGTCGACATCAACAAGCGTATCTGGCGCACCATTGACTAATCGAGCCAAGGGCTTCTTCAAAGTTCGAGTATCAATCCCCAGCGATTCAAAATGCGGTAACAGTTGCGTTGCACGGATAACAAAAGGCCAAGAGGCTTGGCTTGCTGGCGTCTGCTGAAGACGGTCGATGTTGCTCAACAAAGCTACCGCATGTACTTGACGGCGATCGGCTTGCAACCAAAAAGCGCCCAGCAATATGCAGGCAACGGCGAGGCTACCGATGACAAGCAACAGCGCACGCTGCAACGAGCTCGAGAAGCTCTTCAGTGTGGAAGGTAAAATCATGAATACAGGCTTAGCGCTATGTGGCTCATGCCTTAACCCTAGTTCAGGATCACAACCTCGGCCAAAATGATCGGCAATTTTTATGCGTGGTTAATAAAAAAATCGATTAAATCAACGGGACCGCACTCAAGCGCCAATGATTTGGCGCTTTTCTAGCATTTTTTTGCACCTATCTAGCTGCATAGCTCAGCTCAGACCACGTAACACCAACATAGGCGGTGTGCTAATCAGAGAGCGAGTGCTAATCATGCCGACCCCGGCAATCAGTACCGCACCTAACAGGGGTCCAAGTAGCCAAACCCAAGGATGCGCCCGCGCGGGTAGGTCAAAGGCTTGGGTCTGCAGTAGCGCCACGGTAACCTCCGCGCCAATGGCGCCAATGGTACCGGCCAACATGCCTAGCGCTGCAAACTCTATTGCTAAAGTCCCGGCAACCAACGCTCGCGTGCCACCTAATGCACGCAACAAAGCGTGTTCATGCATACGTGCATCGCGGCTAGCCTGAATGCTCGCCACCAACACCAAGCAGCCTGCAACCAAGACCAAGTACAAAACCAACTCAACGGCCTGGGTAACCCGGCTGATGATGCTTTGGATCCTGGCGATCAACGCATCGACTTCAATGACCGTGACCGTTGGAAAGCTGGTGAGCAAACCGTTTAGAAAACGCTTTTGATCTACGGGCAAGTGAAAGCTGGTCATATATGTCACTGGAAAACTCTCCAGCGCTCCGGGTGAAAAGATGATGAAGAAGTTTGGACGCATACTTTCCCAATCTAGACGCCGCAGGCTGGTTACCCTGGCCGTGAGCTGCCGACCACCGATATCAAACCTAAGCTCATCGCCAAGGCTTACCCCTGCCTCGCGTGCATATTCTTCTTCCAAGGACACCTCGGATGCTGCTGATGCTTCCGCCCACCACTGGCCTGATACCAAGCTGTTGCCCTGAGGCAATGTTGCGGTCCAGGTGAGGTTGCGCTCCGACCCTATATTAGCGCCCGGACGGTCCTGCTCCCCTTGGGCTGCGCGATGCTCTTTGGCACTGAGGCCGTTCACCTCAACTACCCTCCCGCGCACCATTGCAAAGGCCTCGTCAAAGGGGAGCTGCGCTGCATCGAGTTGGGCCTGCAGCTCCGGCACCTGCTCGGGTTGCAGGTTCATCACAAAATGGTTTGGTGCACCTTCCGGAATTTGTTGCTGCCATTCCGATAGTAACGCCGTGCGCAGCAATACCAAGATCAGGATCAACATGATCGCCAAACCAATGACCAACATTTGCACCAAATTTTCTCGATGGCGTCGCTGCAGGCTAGCGAGCGCAAAACGCCACAAACTTCCCGCCTGGGTGCCTAACACCCGAGTGCCGCGTAGTAGCAACAACCCCAGCGCACCAAAAATCACTAGAGTAAGCGACGTACCACCCAAAGCCCACAAGGTTAGGAGCACATCCTGGGTATACCACAGCAGCAAGGCTATAACGCCGGCGGCGGCCATGCTGTAGCTTAGATAACGTGATGGTGGGGTTGCACCTAAGTCGCGACGAATCACGTTCATCGGCGAGACATTGCGTAAGTGGATAAAGGCTGGCAAGGCAAACGCCATGGTGCAAATCAAACCGGTGATTGACCCAAGCACCAGGGGCCGCACACCGGGCGGTGGCAGCTCAATGGGCATCAACTCTTGCAGTGCCAACAAGATCAACCAGTGCAAGCCAAAGCCAACAATCAATCCAACCGCTATGGCCACCGCAGCAACCAACAACAAAACCCCAACATAACTGGCAAGAATAGCGTTTGGCCCTGTGCCTAAGGTTTTTAGCACCGCCACGTGATCATAGTGACGTCGTGCATAACGAGCCGCGGCTAACACCACCGCTAGGCCGGCAAGCAAAACAGCCAGCAAACCGCCCAGCAACAAAAATCGCTCAGCTCTCGCTAGCGCCGAGCCTATGGATGGACTGCTCTCTTTGATGCCTACCCAAGATTGACCAGGTTGCAAATCGAAGTCTTCTTTTAACGCCTCTAGATCGTCGTCGTCACCACGCAGCAACAACCGATAGGTTAGTCGACTACCCGGTTGCACCACTTCGGTTGCGGGTACATCCGCCATGCGCATCAGCAACCGCGGGCCCCAATCAAACATGCCACCACCACGATCGGGTTCGCTGGTGATCACATTGCTAATGGTTAGTTTGGCAAGGCCCACCTCAATGGTGTCACCTAAGGCTACCCCCAGCGCGGGAAACAGCCGTGAGTCCAACCAAACCTCACCTAGCTCAGGTAGCGCCTGGGTTACCACGCCAACCCCAAAAGGTTGCGTAGCAACGCGCAGACGTCCGCGCAGGGGGTATCCAGGACTCACCGCTTTGACGCTAACCAACTGGTTCAGTTCTTCGCCGGCAAACACCATGGACGGAAACAACAAGGTATCCACCGCTTGCACGTTACGTGCTTGTGCTAAGTCACGAAACGACGGCGGGAGCTCCCGCGAGCTACCAACATAACGATCGGCGGCCAAAAAATCCGCAGACTCGTTGAGCATGGCTTGCTGTAAGCGGTCGACAAACAAACTGATTGCGGTCACCGAAGCGACGGCAACCACCAAGGCAAGCATCAACAACCCAAGCTCGCCAGAACGCCAGTCCCGCCAAGCTAACATTCGCGATAGGCGCCAATTCATTGGCTGATCTCTCCGAAGGCTATAGTCACTGACCGATCGCACCGCGCTGCCAAGCGCTCATCATGGGTAACCAAGACCAAGGTGGTGGCAAACTCTTGGTTCAAACTAAAAATGAGATCAACGATCTTGCTACCGGTAGCGGTATCTAAATTACCCGTAGGTTCATCAGCAAATAGGACCTTAGGCTGCGCCGCAAACGCTCGTGCAACCGCAACACGCTGCTGCTCACCACCGGACAGCTGCCGCGGGTAATGACCATGCCGGTGTTCCAACCCAACCCGAGCAAGCAGCTCAACCGCTTGCTCTCGGGCATCACGACTACCTCTAAGCTCTGAGGGCAACATGACATTTTCTAATGCCGTTAAGCTTTCAAGCAATTGAAAGGTTTGGAACACAAAACCCACCAGCTCACCACGCGCTTTTGCCCGCTGCTCTTCATCCAGAGCCGTAAGCTCGTAGGGACCTAGCCGCACAACACCAGAGGTTGGTTCATCAAGCCCTGCCAAGATGCCTAGCAGGGTTGTTTTACCGGAGCCAGAGGCGCCAACTAAAGCTAAGCTTTCGCCCGCATTGATTTCGAGGTCAATGCCAGCCAAGATTCTTAACTCACCTTCAGATGTAGATACCACTTTGGATACATTGCTTGCTTGGACAACCGTTGGCTGCGTCGCATCGTTCGGTGTTGCTTGGGTCATGTTTCGCACTTCTTGTGGACAGATAGTTAAACGCAGCTCAAAGCCTATCCTGGCACCCCTGGCTCTAGCACTTGGGGGCACCCTAATATTGGCCGGTTGCGATGGGGCTGAACCTCAAAACGCAGGCCCAACTGACGAGCCACCGCAAGTCGTTGCGACTCTTGGGGCTGACGGCTCCGTTGGCGATTCTATTAGCGACCCTCTTCGCAACTCTATTCGAAATGGGGCTAATGAGTTTGGACCAGCCGAGGGACCGGCCACGGTTCTGGTGCTCGGAGACAGTATCAGCGCCGCCTACGGTATTCAACGTGAAAAGGGTTGGGTCAGCTTGCTGCAGCAATATGTCCGCAGCATAGATGAAGCCTTCACCGTGGTGAATGCCAGCATTAGCGGCGAAACCACAGGCGGCGGGCTTGCTCGATTCGCTCAAAGCTTGGCTGAGCATCAACCCCTAGTCACCATCATTGAGTTGGGTGGCAATGACGGCCTGCGCGGCTATCCACTGCAGCAGGTGAAACGCAACCTAACCGAACTGGTAAAGATGGCCAAAGCCGCAGACAGCCAAGTATTGCTTCTGGGCATGCAGATCCCACCGAACTACGGCGCTCGCTACAGCAGCGGTTTTGCCGAGTTGTTTGACGAAATTGCTAGCAGTGAAGAGGTGCCATTGGTGCCCTCTTTCTTGGAGCGCATCGCACTTACGCCAGGCATGCTTCAAGCGGACGGTATACATCCAGTACAGGCCGCTCAGCCAATGTTGCTGGAAACAGTGCAGCCAGAACTGGACAAGCTCCTACAAAACCTGGGTCGGTAAGACTCGCCGCCCTTTAAAGCGTCCAGGGCGGCAGCGCATCCACATCCAAACCGTACTTGGCAACCGCTTGCGCCACCAGTGCAGGTGCAATGCTGCCTTGCTCTGCTAGTGCCTGCAGCGCTGCAACCGCAATATGCTGCGCGTCAATCTCAAAAAAGCGACGCAACGCTTCGCGGGTATCACTGCGGCCAAACCCATCGGTTCCTAAGACCACAAAGGGTGCATCCACATGCGGAGCAATAAGCTGAGGGTAAGCGCGCACATAATCGGTGGCAGCAACAACGGGTATTGCTGAACTAATCGCTTGATCGTCATCCAGCCAACAGTGTTGGATATGACTCAGGCGTGGGGATTGAGTTGGGTGCAAACGATTCCAACGTGTTTGCTCTTGGGCATCTCTTGCTAACTCGGAAAAACTGGTCACGCTCCAGACTTGCGCCGGTACTTGCCAATCCAGTTGGAGCAACTCGGCTGCGACAACCACCTGAGGTAACAGGCTGCCACAACCCAGAAGCCGCACTTGTGGTTTTGTCACCGCTTGCAGGCAATACATGCCGGCAACAATGGCCGCCGGATCAAAGGATTTACCATCCGCCGCCTGCCCTTCCATTGGTTCCGGCATTGACGGCTGCGCATAGTTTTCGTTCATCACGGTGATGTAGTAAAACTCATCTTCTTGCTGCTCCAACATACGGTGCATGCCATGGTCGATAATCACAGCCAGCTCATAGGCATAAGCCGGATCATAGGCACGACAATTGGGAACCGTGGCCGCCATCACATGGCTCTGGCCATCTTGGTGTTGCAACCCTTCGCCGCTCAACGTGGTCCGGCCTGAGGTTGCACCCAGCAAAAAACCCCGTGCGCGTTGATCCGCCGCTGCCCAGATCAGATCACCCACCCGCTGAAAACCAAACATCGAGTAGTAGATGTAAAAGGGCAGCATGGCCATGCCATGAGCACTGTAAGCGGTTGCCGCGGCGACCCAACTGCTGATGGCGCCCGCTTCGGTGATGCCTTCTTCCAATATTTGCCCGTCGGTGGCCTCTTTGTAGAACATCAAAGAGTCCACATCTTCAGGTTCGTACAACTGACCCACCGAAGAGTAGATTCCAACTTGGCGAAAAAGGCTGGCCATACCAAAGGTACGGGCTTCATCCGCCACTATGGGTACCACACGAGGACCCAGGTCGGCATCTTTCAACAAGGCGCCCAACATACGCACAACCGCCATAGTGGTAGACATGACTTTGCCATCCGCTGCCAGTGCAAACTGAGCGTAGCTGTTGATATCTGGCACCGGAACCGGCGTGGTGCTGGGTTGGCGCGAGGGTAGAAAGCCACCAAGCTCAGAGCGCCGCTCCATCAGGTACTTTAGCTCAGGGCTGTCTTCGGCAGGCCGGTAAAATTCCAAAGCCTCAGCGGCCGCATCAGACAAGGGCAAGCCAAAGCGATCGCGAAAGGCCAGCAAACCCTCAGCCTTCAGCTTTTTGGTTTGGTGCGAGGTCATGCGCGACTCGCCCGCAGGCCCCATGCCGTAACCTTTTTTGGTTTTTGCCAGAATGACCGTCGGCGCGCCTTTATGCTCTCTGGCGGCCGCAAAAGCGGCAAACAGTTTGCGAAAATCATGGCCACCGCGTTTCAAGCCATCAATCTCCGCATCACTCATGTGTGACACCAAGGCCGCCAATTCTGGGTCTTGATTGAAAAAGTTAGCCAAGTTGTACTGGCCGTCTTTAGCACCCAAGGTTTGGTACTCACCGTCAGTGGTTGCAGCAAAGCGTCGCAACAGTGCATTTTGAGTATCGCGGGCAAACAGCTCGTCCCACTGGGATCCCCACAACACCTTAATCACGTTCCAACCAGCGCCTGAAAACAAACCTTCAAGCTCTTGAATGATCTGGCCATTACCACGCACCGGCCCATCCAGCCGTTGCAAGTTGCAGTTGATAACAAAAGTTAGGTTATCCAAACCTTCACGGGCAGCAAAGGTTAGCCCGGCCATGGATTCGGGTTCGTCCATCTCGCCATCACCAAACACACCCCACACATGTCGATGGCTGTTATCACGCAAGCCGCGCTGCTGCAGGTAGCGCATAAAGCGCGCCTGATAAATCGCACTAATGCAGCCGATACCCATGGAACCGGTAGGAAACTGCCAGAAGTTCGGCATCAGCCAAGGGTGCGGATAGGAACACAGCCCCCCATGCTCACCAGTCTCCTGCCGATAACGTGCTAAACGTTCTTCTGGTAGGCGGCCTTCTAAGAAGGCGCGAGCATAAATGCCTGGGGCCGAGTGGGGTTGCAAAAAGACTAGGTCTCCATCACCAGGTGATGCCGCCCCGCGAAAGAAATGGTTAAACCCTATCTCAAATATTTCAGCCGCCGATGCATAACTGGCAATATGCCCACCAACCTCACCAAAGGCATCGTTGGCGCGAGAAACCATCGCCATCGCGTTCCAGCGAATAATGCCCGTTAGGCGTTCTTCCATCGCCTCATCGCCTGGATAAGGGCCCTGTTTATCTAAGCCAACTGTATTGCGGTAGGCTGAAAAAGGTGCACCGGAGGAGACCACACCTAGGTTGCGCGCCGACTCACCCAACCGCTGCAACAAAAATTGAGCCCTCTCTTCACCGCTAGCGGCCAACACAGCCGCAAAGGCTTCCAACCATTCGTCGGTTTCTTCCGGGTCACTGTCCATCAAGCCTGGCTTAAGCGGATCCATTGCCCCCCCTACTGCGTTTCATCAATTTCTTGGCGCTGTTGTGTTCAGCCTGCTTGGTTGCATCCGTTCCGATATGGACAGTGCCACGCTCCTTTGCCAACTCAATTTGACGTTGCCGTTCTGCAAAACCATGCCGTTGTGCGTCGGTTAAATCGTCAAAGCAGCGCGGACAACTTTGACCTCGAACATACTGGGGTGACTCTAGATCTTCTGGGGTAAGCGCGCGACGACAAGCAAAACACTGCTGGTAGACGCCCTCTTGTAGCTGCGTATCAACGCTCACCCGCTGGTCGAACACAAAACACTCGCCTTCCCAACGATTGGTCTCGGGCTCTACCTCCGCCAGGTAGTTCAAGATGCCTCCGTCTAGTTGATAGACCTCATCAAAACCTTGATCTAACAAATAAGCCGACGCTTTCTCGCAACGAATGCCACCGGTGCAGTACATAGCAACTCGAGGTTGGGTTTTGGGATCTAAATGTTTTGCCACGTAGTCGGGAAACTCTCGAAACGTCTCGGTTTGCGGATCGGTAGCTTGGCCAAAACGCCCTATCTCCGTTTCGTAGGTGTTACGCACATCCACCACAGGAATGGTTGGGTCGTCTAGCAACTCATGCCAACGCTGCGGGTTAACGTGGGTGCCGGTCCGCGCAGCTGGGCGAACCGCTGGCAAACCCATGGCCACAATCTCCGCCTTCACTCGAATTTTGAGACGATGAAACACAGGATGTTGGCCGGCCGCTGTTGACAGCTTAACGGGCATATCAACCAACTGCGGGTGGGCCAACAGCTCATCAACAAAGGCTTGCAAGTTGGCTTGGGTGCCAACCAAGGTACCATTGATACCCTCTTCGGCTAGCAGCACAGTACCGCGCAAGCCGAGCTTGCTGGCTTGGGCTTCCAAGCGGCTCTGCCATTGTTCGAGCTGCGTTAGCGCAACAAAACGATAAAAGGTTGCAACGCTGGTGGGTGCTTGGCTCATGCGCTTTCCAAGCTCCCATCACCACCTAAGCAAGGGGGTGATAACGGTGCATCACCAAAGCGTTCACGCCACTGCTCGGGGCTAAAGATATGAATCGCCAAGGCATGGATGGGACCGGCAAGCTCGGCCGCCAGCAGTTCATGCACCGATTGATGGCGTGCTACTCGGCTCATGCTGGCAAAGCACTCACCCACCAACACCAACTTGAAATGACTCTCCGAGCCAGCGGGCACGTTGTGATTGCTGCTTTCGTTTTCTACCTGCAGGTGCTGCAAATCAAAATGTTCTGCAAGCTTGGTCTCTACAATGTTCTGCACTGGGCCCTTTAGCGGGCCGGAGGCGGAGCTAGGTGTGGGGTGTTCTGGTGTTGTTGACACGGTCGTGGTCCTGAAAGTTGCTGATTCAATCGGTGTTTGCGCTGCGCATTATACGCTAAGCAAAGGGTAGGACAGGAAAGACCGCTCAAAGACTAGGTAACCTCCAGCGCGGCCTATGGTGCCGCTTTGGGCGTCTTAACGCTGGATAAGCAGAACGCTAATATTGTCGTTGCCGCCAGCTCGATTGGCTGCGGCAACCAGTTGTGCTGCCGCCCCCTGGAGAGACTCTCGCTGCAGCAATATCTGTTCGATCGCGGCAAAAGGAATCATGTCCGACAATCCATCACTGCAGAGCAACATAAGATCATCCGTCTGTGCCGCAAGCAACTGAACCTCCGGATCTATCTTTGGCTCCAAGCCTACCGCTCGCGTGATGATATGGCGGTTCCTGGCCGTGGCGGCTTCTTCCTCACTGAGCAGGCCCTGGTCGATCATCTCTTGAACCACGCTGTGATCTTTAGTCACCGGGGCAAGTTGTTGCTCGCGGAGCAGGTAGGCACGAGAATCGCCAATATGCCCCAGCACCCAACGCCCTTGACCATCCAAGGCGCAGGCCACCAAGGTTGTTCCCATATTGCGCCAGCGTTGGTTGACCAGGGATAGCTCATGCACCTTCGCATTCGCGGCCACCATAGCCTGGCGCATAGTCTGGGTGTTGCAGTATTGGGCCGTGCTATCGTCTTCGCGCGCCAACGCAGCCAAAAAGGCTTCAACCGCTTGCTGAGAGGCAATCTCACCAGCGTTTAGCCCACCCATACCATCCGCCAGCACACCCACCTGGCGCAGGGCATCATGGCCAAAGGCGTCCTCGTTGCCCTCTCTGACCTGACCGATATCTGTTTGACCAATAAACTTCACGAGATTTTCGCTAAGATGGCGACCTCAATTTAGTTACGGAACGCTAAGCCCTATGCTCGCGGTCATCTCGCCAGCCAAAACCCTCGATTTCGAGACGCCGGCCATCACCCAAAAATTCACCCTGCCTGAATTTGCGCCCCAATCGGCCAAACTCATCAAACACCTACGCCAACTTGCTCCCCAGGACATCTCTGAGCTGATGGGTATCAGCGCTAAGCTGGCAGACCAGAATTACCAACGCTACGCGCAATGGCAACAACCCTTTGCACCGGACAACGCCAAGCAAGCGTTGCTGGCCTTTAAGGGGGACGTGTACTTAGGGCTAAAAGCGCAGGAGTATTCTGAACGGGATTTCACCTGGGCGCAAAAGCACTTACGCATACTGTCAGGTTTGCATGGTGTTTTACGGCCATTAGATCTGATGCAACCCTATCGCTTAGAGATGGGAACCCGGCTTGAGGTAAAAAGTGGAAGGCAAACTACCGCCAACCTTTACGAATACTGGGGGGGTGCAGTGACAGATGCGCTAAATGAGACCTTTGCTGATAACAATAGCCGGGTACTGCTAAATCTAGCTTCCCAAGAATATTTTTCGGTGCTGCAAGCAGAGAAGCTAAACGCTCGAATCATCACGCCCACCTTTCTCGACCTTAAAAACGGCGAGTACAAGTTTCTGTCCTTCTACGCTAAGAAGGCCCGGGGCTCCATGGCCAGCTACATGATCAAAAACCGCATCACCAGCCTGGCCAAGCTCAAAGGTTTTGATGTTGAAGGATACCGCTTCTGCCCAGAGCGCTCCGAGGGCGATGACTGGGTATTTCTGCGCGACACGCCGCCGCCGACCCAGGCCCAGATAAATGCCCTGGCCAAAGCGAAGACGAAGGCCCAAACCAAGACAAAAGGAACCAAAATATGAGCGACACAAAAACGCCAGACGAACTCGATACCAATCAAGCCAACCAGATAGAGGCCGCGGTATTTCGACGGCTGTTAGCCCATCTTGACGAAAACAAATCTGTGCAAAATATCGATCTAATGAACTTAGCCGACTTCTGTCGCAACTGTTTGTCTAAGTGGTATGTAGCTGCGGCTGCCGAGCAAGATGTTGAGGTTGACCTAGAAGCGGCTCGCGAGCGTGTGTACGGCATGCCCTACAGCCAATGGAAGAGCGATCACCAGCCCCCAGCCACACCAGAGCAGCTCGCCCTCATGCAGAGCAAACAAAAGAAAGCTTAAGCTAAGTTTCTCAGCGAGTCTTTTTCGCTAACAATCGGAGAGGCCAATGACCAACCCACCAACAAGTATTCGCGAACGCCTGTTGCACCAACTGCAAGAATACCGCGGGCTCATCTTGTTCTTGTTGGTGATGTTTGTGTTCCGCTCAGCGGTTGCGGATTGGAACCAGGTACCTACTGGGTCCATGGTTCCCTCCATTTTGGTTGGCGACCGCATCCTAGTTAACAAGATGGCGTACAGCCTACGCATACCCTTTACCTTGCAACCGCTGGCCGAGTTCGCGCCACCAAAGCGCGGTGATGTGGTGACCTTTCAATCACCCGCCAACGATCAGCTGTTGGTAAAACGGGTGATTGGTATTCCGGGTGACACGATAGAGATGCAGCAAAATTTGCTGATCGTTAACGGCCAAGCGGCAAGCTACTTAGAAACCCCAACCAGCGCACCCATCCCGGACGGCCAAACCGATACCGGCTTTGATGTCACGCTGTTGTACGAATCTTTAGGCGCTGAGTCCCATCAAATTGCATTAGCCAATAAACAACCCAGCTCTGCGCGCCATTCGTTTGACCCCATTGTGATTCCGGCGGATTTCTACTGGATGTTAGGCGACAACCGAGATTTCAGTGCAGACTCGCGTTTCATCGGCATGGTCCACCGCCGCCAGATAGTCGGTCGTGCTCACGCCATTGCGTTTTCTTTAGATTGGGAAGCGTTGCGACCGCGTGGCGATCGCTTTTTCAAAACGTTGGAGTAGTAGTTAAAACAACGGTTGAAGCGACAGTTGAAGTGACAGTTGAAGCAACAAAAGACGACAAACCTGAGGGTTGCTAGCGACGTAACAACCGCAACAGGCCAACGGTTACCGCCGCTAGTATGATCAGCCCAGATAACAGTACCGCACTGACACCCAGATAGCCCAGCAGCTCTGCTCGGTCGACACCAAACATATCTGCCAAGTACCAAACACCAGCACCCAGCGCCAAGGTTCCCAGCACCACTGTGCGTAACACTCGACGTGCTTGCACTTTGGCGGCTGGAGACGATCCGGCAGCAGAACCGGGGTTGCTGCGACTGCGTACAGCAACCAAAGGTTTGTTTACCGGTTCGTCACTCAATGCTAGGTTCGCTTACTGAACCGCAATGAGTTCAACATCAAAAATCAATGTTGAGTTGGGTGGGATTTGACCGGCAGGACGCTCACCGTAACCCAAGCTAGGCGGAATGAATAAACGCCACTTTGCGCCTTCACCCATCAGCTGCAAGCCTTCGGTCCAGCCGGCAATCACTCCGTTTAGCGGAAACTTAATGGTTTCGCCACGCTCTACAGAGCTATCAAACACGGTGCCGTCCGTCAGCGTACCGTGGTAGTGAACCTCAACGGTGTCTTCTGCGCTGGGTTGCTTGGCACCCTGCGGTGATGCAGTGAGGATCTGGTACTGCAAACCGGATGGTAGCGACACAACCCCTTCTTTGGCGCCGTTGGTGGCCAAGAACTCAGAGTTCGCTTTGCTGTTTTCTTCTGCCTGCAATCGAGCCGCTTCTTGCGCTTGCTCAGCAAGGGCTGTCAGCGTTCGCTGGGCTTCTTCTTCACTCACTTTACGCTCAGCACCAACAAGACCGTCTTTCGCCCCTTCAGCGTAAGCATCCGCATCCATGTCCGCGGGCAAACGCTCACGCATGCTCTGGCTCATGTTATAGGCAAGTGAATAGCTGGCTTTGGCCAGGTCGGTATCTAGAGGTAATTCAGGTGGCAAGGCAGGAGCCTCCGATGTTTGGGGTTGGCAGCCCGAGGCCAGCAACGCAGTGAGTGCCACAGCGGGCAAGAGTGTCAGGCGGCGCGAGCGGCCCACGGCCCGAAGTGAGTTATTAAAGAGCATATTAATTGTCATTTCCTTAATTGTTGGTGCTGTTGTCACAGCGTTTAGCGTTCCATCGAAACACGGCTTAAGCCAATTTGGCCCAGGCATAAATGCAGCAGTTGGCCATCCAGAGCCAGTAAAACCGACGTTTTGGTAGGCTGTAGCGCGTAGATCAAGCCTCTGGTGGAGCTTAGAGAAGCGACTATTTGCTGTAACTGTGCACAAAAGGTTACATTCTGTCGCTACCACGCCCCACGCGCATTCGCTAATCTGCATAGCAACTTCGGGGAACCTAGACGACTTTTCGACATCTTACTAGCTGTGCACTGCGCACGCACCTTAGGTTCCAACCAAGTTACTATTGGGACGGGGACTCCTAGGAAAGATCGAGAGATTCGCCCGCACCATTGGGACCCCGATACTGATGATACAAACATAGGTATGACCGACTGTATGCAACAATCGCTTTGGCTCAAGAAGCCCATAACCGCCATTTCAGCCACCTTGCTCGCCTTTGCTGCCAGCGGCGCGGCCTTGACGCAATTTGCCTCCGCAGACCAAAAAACTGCGGCCGCAGATAAGGCCACCTTGGAAGCGGCAGTTGCCACGGCCAATACCACCTTGGACGCCACCGCCAGTGAACCCGCCTTTGTGCTGGACCAGCTGTCACCGCTCGACGTGCACCCACGAACCAGCCTGACCATTGTTGAACAGCTGCGACACAACCACTATCTCTCCAAAGATCTAGACGACGACATCTCTAGCGCCGTCTTCGACAAATACCTCGGCATGCTCGATGGCGCTCGGTCCTACTTCACCGCAGCGGATGTGGCTGAGTTTGAAGCCTATCGCCACTCGCTCGATGACGCGCTAAAACGCGGCAACCTAAAGCCAGCTTTTCAAATCTTTAATCGTTACCAAGAACGCCTAGTGGAGCGTTTGGAGTTCTTGCTGACGTCGTTGCAAACACCACTGACGGAAGATGATTTCAAGGCTGATGAATTTTTAGAAATTGATCGCGAAGCTGCACCTTGGCCCGCAGACGTGGCGGCACTTGATGACCTATGGCGCAAACGCCTCAAAGGTGCAGCCTTGGCGATGAAGTTAAACGGCAAAGAGCTGACCGAGATCAGCGAGCTGCTAACCAAACGCTACAAAAACCGCTTGAAGCAAACCAAACAAACAAAAAGCGAAGATGCCTTTCAACTTTACGTGAATGCCTTTGCCGCAACCTACGATCCACACACGCAGTACTACTCTCCGCGCACTTCGCAAAACTTCAACATCAACATGTCGTTGCAGTTGGAAGGCATTGGCGCGGTTTTGCGTAGCGAAGATGACTACACTTCTATTGTTCGTTTAGTACCCGCCGGTCCTGCTGACAAGACTGGGCAGATCAAAGCGGCAGACCGTATTGTTAGCGTAGGCCAAGGCGAAGGCCCACTGATCGACGTGGTCGGTTGGCGCTTAGACGACGTTGTGGAACTCATCCGCGGCCCTAAGGGCAGTGTGGTTAAGCTTGAAGTTCTACCCGACGGTGACGAAAGCGGCGCCTCCAAGATGGTTGAGATCACCCGTAACACGGTGCAACTCGAAGAGCAGGCAGCGCAAAAGAAACTCATCACGCTCAACCGGGGTGGACGCGACTACCGTATCGGTGTGGTTGAAGTGCCAACGTTCTATGTCGACTTCAAAGGCATCCAGCAAGGTGATCCAAACTACAAGAGCACCACACGCGACGTTCGCAGGCTGATCGAAGAGCTCAAAGTTGAGAACATTGATGGCCTGGTTATCGACCTCAGAAACAATGGTGGCGGCAGCTTGCAAGAAGCCGACTCCTTGACTGGCCTGTTCATCAAATCTGGACCCACAGTGCAGGTAAAAGCTGCTCGTCGTCGACCGAATATCTACGCCGACACCGACGACGCCATTACCTGGGAAGGCCCCATGGCCGTTATGGTCAATCGCCTCTCCGCCTCCGCGTCAGAAATTTTTGCCGGCGCCATCCAAGACTACGAGCGCGGCATCATCATTGGCAGCCAGACTTTTGGTAAAGGCACGGTGCAAACCTTGATCCCGCTTAACCGTGGCCAGCTCAAAATTACCGCCGCTAAGTTCTATCGTGTATCGGGTCAAAGCACCCAACACCAAGGCATCCTGCCCGATGTTGAGTTTCCTGAGCTGTACGACACCGATCGCATCGGCGAAAGCTCGCTCGACGACGCGCTACCTTGGGACGTTATCCAGCCTGCCGTGTACCCTCATTCGGACCGCATCGCACCTTTTGTTGACCAACTCAGCGCCAAGCACCAGAGCCGCGCGGCCAACAACCCAGACTTCAACTACCTACGCGCCTTGGCGGCGAAAAGTCGTGAGAACAACGAGCGTAAATTTGTCTCGCTAAACGAAGCCAAACGTTTGGCTGAAAAAGAGCAGGACGATGCCTGGCGCCTAGAGCTAGAAAACACCCTGCGCAAAGCCAAAGGTGAAACGTTGCTCACCTCGCTTGATGACCTAGAAAAAGAAGCGGAAGCAGAAGAAGCCAAAGCCGCCGCAGAAACCCTGGCTAAGAACGAAAGAGCCAAGCTTGCTGAGAAAAACGGCGAGACAGTAAAAGAAGAGGCAGAGGACGAGCTAGCTGAGGTCGAAGATGATGCGTTGTTGCGTGAGAGCGGTAACGTGCTGTTGGACTTTATCTCCCTGCGCCGTCAGGTTGCAGCGGCAGAACAAGTGCGCGATCGCACCTCGATTCAGTAGCACAACGGAGTAAGGTTGCTAAGAGCCTTTACTCTTAGCAACCGGCTTAAACAACACTTTTTGCTTAAGCAGCAATCACCTTCGCTTTAGCCGCGTTAGTACCAACAGATTTGATCCCATTAACACAAGCTGCTGCGCTTTTGTAGGTTTCACTGGTACCAACCACTCGACCGTTGCTAGCCACCAAGTTAAAGCGATGACCCGATTTGGTTTGCTTTACTTGAAAGCATGACTTGATCTTGCTGTTCTTTTGAACAGAAGCAATACCGTTCAAGCAACCCGCTTTAGCGACATAACCTTGGCTTGCTAAGATAATCTCACCGTTACCTGCTTTTAAACGAAAGCGGTGCTTGCCTGCTTTGTCTTTGTAGATCTCAAACTTTCCAGCCATTACGCATTATCCATTGTTTGCAAAAGTGGGCGGAATTGTAGAGCTTAGCAAAGCAAGATTCCGAACTAGGTCACGCAACTGTGACCTAGTTCAGCGCAAGCCTTTGCGCTAGTTGACGTTCTCGCTCAAAACTTAACGAGATTTACTCTTCGTTAGGCAACAAAAACTCTAACGCACGCGACGAAGCGGTTGCACAAACCGCATCCACAAAGGCATCCACACTCATGGTGTGTTGCTCGCGATTGCCGTAACGACGCAAGGTAACCGTTTGGTCTGCTTGCTCGCGCTCACCAAGAATCAACAAGTTTGGGATCTTTTTGGTGGTACCCGCTCGAATTTTTTTAGGCACCGTATCGTTTGATGGCGCTAACTCCGCGCGGATCATCTTGGCGCGAAGCTTAGCAACCACTTCGCGAGCGTAATCATCGTAGGCTTCGGACACCGTTAGCACTTGCACTTGCAACGGGGCCAGCCAAGTGGGGAAAGCGCCACCAAAGTGTTCAATCAAAAAAGCGACAAAACGCTCATGGGTGCTGAACGGCGCACGATGAATACAGTAAGGCACATGTTCTGCGCCATCCGCACCAACGTAGGCTAACTCCATGCGTTCGGGCACCGAGAAATCCAACTGTACCGTCGATACGGACTCTTCACGCCCAGTAATGGTACGAAACTGGATATCAATCTTGGGACCGTAAAACGCCGCTTCGCCTGGACCCTCCACGTAGTCGATATCCAGCTCGTGCAATACTTCAGCCAAGATACGTTCTGACTTTTCCCAGGCTGGCGGGTTATCCACGTACTTCTCTTTACCCTTGGGATCTTCCGGGTCCCAACGCGACAAACGAATGCTGTAGTCACTCAGCCCAAGCACTGCGTAGGCTTCTTGGTACATGGCCATCACCAACTTGAACTCGTCTTTGATCTGCTCTTCGGTGCAATAGATGTGTGCATCGTTCATGCACATACCGCGCACCCGAACCAAGCCGCTCACCGCACCAGAATCTTCCCAGCGATAGACCTGACCGTACTCAGCTAAGCGCAGTGGCAGATCGCGATAGCTGCGTGGCTCGGCGGCAAAGATACGGTGATGATGCGGGCAGTTCATTGGCCGCAAGCGGTAAGATTCTTTTACCTCACCTTCCGAATCTTCGGAGTTGTCGTGAACCACCATGGCCGGGTACATACCGTCCTCGTAGTACGGCAGGTGCCCCGTTTTGTAGTAGAGCTCTTCTTTGGCGAGATGGGGCGTGGCAACACGATGGAATCCACCCTTAAATTCTAGCTCCGTAGCCAACTTCTCCAACTCATCACGAATAACCGTGCCGTTGGGCAACCACAAGGGCAGACCTCGGCCGATCTGATTGTCGATGGTGAACAAACCTAATTCACGACCTAACTTCTTGTGGTCGCGTTCTTGGGCCAACTGCCAAGCTTCTACATGGCTATCTAATGCCTCTTTGTCAGCAAACGCCCAAGCGTAGATGCGCGTCATCATCACGTTGTTAGAGTCACCACGCCAGTAGGCGCCTGCCAAGCTGCGCAGCTTAAACGCATCCCTTGGAATCTGCTTGGTGGCTGCCACGTGTGGGCCTTCACACATATCAAGAAACGGACCGTTACGGTAAAAGCTCAGCTCGGTAAGGTTATTCTTCTCGATCAGCTCTTCTGCGTATTCACGCTTGTAGGGTTCGCCCATCTCGTCGATACGCGCCAACGCATCGGCGGCGCTCAGATCTTCGCGGTCGAAACGCTGGTTCTTCTTGATGATCTTTTTCATCAAGCGCTCAAGCTCAGGAAAGTCTTCTTCGCTTAAGGTGTCACTAAGAATGAAGTCGTAATAAAAGCCATCATCAATTGCAGGCCCAAATCCTAAGGTGGAGCCAGGTCGCAATTGCAATACTGCCTGTGCCAAGACGTGCGATAGGCTGTGTCGAATACGGTACAACGCATCTTCTGCGCTTAACTCAACCTGTGGTTCCAAACTTGCCATGTCCTACTCCAAATGCCGAAAATTTAAATAACGCCACAAAAAAACCCCCGGGGCGTAGCCTTCCGGGGGTTTCTGTCCGGTGGCCGCCAAAGCGCCACCGCTGCACGAGCGTTAGCGCGGGTTAACCGCCGGTAGTCGCTTGTGCTGAAAAGTTCCTGTTCATCTGTCAATCATAGTGACCGGCCGCCCGATTGCAACCCCTCTCACCCCTGCCAACCCCTTGGAATGTCCCAATTCACCCCCATGTTAAGTCATTAAGGCCAAATTTGGCGTCCAGAAGCACAGGCAGGAGCGTTCATGGATATCGATCAAGAAGGGAGCGTTGTGGACCCGGACCACAACAAAAAGCAAATCATCTTGCCGAAGGATGCCTTTCCTTCGGCCATCCACATTATCCCCCAGGAGCGCCGACCTCTATTCCCGGGCCAAACGGTACCGCTCATCATGGCAACGCAGATCTGGCTACCAACCTTGCAGGCGATCCAACACAGCAAGCAGGATTTGATTGGTGTACTCGCCAGCAAGCAAAAGCTGGATGCATTGCCCACCGAAGCTGACTTACACACAACCGGTACGCTGTGCCGCATCCTGCGCGTACAACAACACGACGACCAGCTCCACCTAGTCATTGAAGGTCTACAACGCTTTACCGTCGACCGCTGGCTTAGCGCAGAACCGCCGCTGAAGGTACAAGCACGCTATCTCAAAGATACGCGTGCCAGCGGCAGCAAAGAAGAACGGGCTTACGCGGTTGCCATCATCAATACCATCAAAGAGCTGATCCCGCTAAACCCTTTGTACGGAGAAGAGCTAAAGGCATTTTTGAACCATTCAAATTTGGATGAGCCGTCGTTGCTTGCCGATTTTGCCGCCAGCCTCACCTCCGCCTCGAAGCAAGACCTACAAGAAATTTTGGAAACCCTGCCATTGCTGCCACGTATGGAAAAGGTGGTTGAGCTGTTGCAAGCCGAGCTGGGCATCGCCTCAGCACAGATGGAGATACGCCAGCACGTCGAAGCCGAGATCTCCAGCGCCCAGCGCGAAGCCATCTTGCGGCAACAGCTCAAGTACATACAAAAAGAGCTTGGCATCAGCAAAGACGATAAAACCGCAGAGCTCGAGGAGTTTCGGGGCCGCCTGGAAAAATTGGATATTCCGAGCCAGGCTCAACAGCGCATCGATGAAGAGTTGCAGAAACTGTCGCTGTTGGAACTAGGATCACCCGAGTACGGCGTAACCCGCAATTACCTCGACTGGCTCACCAGCTTGCCTTGGGGCGTTTTCAGCAAAGACCAAGATGACCTCGATGCCGCCGCGGGTGCACTCGCCCGCCACCATGAAGGCTTAGAGGATGTGAAGGAACGCATGCTCGAGTTTCTCGCGCTCGGCATCATGAAAGGTGACGCGGCCGGATCAATCATTTGCTTCGTCGGTCCGCCCGGCGTGGGCAAAACCTCCTTAGGCCGGGCGGTCGCAGAAGCCCTTGGGCGTAAGTTCTATCGCTTCTCCGTGGGCGGCATGCGTGATGAAGCCGAGATCAAAGGCCATCGCCGCACTTATGTGGGTGCTATGCCCGGCAAGCTGATCCAGGCACTAAAGGACACCGGCGTTGCCAACCCGGTCATCATGCTGGATGAGATCGACAAGCTCAGCTCGTCTTATCAAGGAGATCCGGCTTCGGCGTTGCTGGAGGTTTTGGATCCCGAGCAAAACGACAGCTTTCGCGATCACTATCTCGATACCGATATGGATTTATCCAAAGTTCTCTTCATCTGCACCGCCAATCAGCTCGACACCATTCCTGGACCTTTGCTGGATCGCATGGAGGTGATTCGTTTGTCCGGTTATCTCGATAAAGAGAAGCAAGCCATCGCCCGCAAACACTTGTGGCCACGCCAAGTGCGCCGCGCGGGCCTCAAGGCTCGTGGCGACGTGAGCATCGATGCGGCAGCCCTAGGCTACATAGTGCAAAACTATGCCCGTGAAGCCGGGGTTAGGCGACTGGATAAAGCCTTGGCAACCATCGTGCGTAAGCTGGTGGTGAAACTCCTGGCCGGTGCCAAACGACCACTGAAGGTCAGTAAACAAGACATAGAGACTTACCTTGGCCCACCCACCTTCAACGACGAGTTGCAGCAGCGAGGAGTGGGTGTTGTCACGGGGCTAGCTTGGACCACTATGGGTGGCGCTACGCTGCCGGTAGAAGCCAGTTGCACCCACAAGCGTGGTGCCGGGCTTAAGGTCACTGGGCAGCTGGGGGACGTGATGCAGGAGTCCGCCAACATTGCCTACAGCTATGTGGTGGGCAGCGCCGATAGGCTGGCGTTGCCGGAGCAGTTTTTTGATTCTGCCTATATCCACCTGCATGTACCCGCCGGCGCAACCCCAAAAGATGGCCCAAGCGCCGGTGTCACCATGGCCAGCAGCCTAGTTTCCCTGGCCTTGGGACGTGCGCCAAAAGCGGGTTTTGCCATGACGGGTGAGTTAACACTAACCGGCAAGGTGTACCCTGTTGGGGGTATTCGGGAAAAGCTCTTGGCGGCAAAGCGCCTGAAGATCAAGCAGCTAATCCTGCCGGATGCCAACCAAAGAGACTTTAATGAGGTCCCCGAACATATTCGTGCGGGTATCAGGGTGCACTTTGTGAAAGAATTCACCGATGTTATGGACCTATTGTTTCCCTAAATTTTGATGCCGAGCGCGCCAAACGAGCACGCTATTGCGGCTATGGTGCTCACGGTGTTGGCCCTATGGGCCTTCACACGCGACCGCATGCCCCTAGAAATCACCAGCTTCAGCCTGTTGGCCTTGCTGGTGTTTGGCTTTGCCCTATTCCCCTTTCCGGGGCTTGAGGCTGCCGAGTTCTTCGAAGGCTTTGGCCACGAGGCACTCATTGCCGTCTGCGCCTTGATGGTGCTCGGCCAGGGTCTAGTCAAAACCGGCGCTCTAGAGCCGGTAGGACGCCTGCTAGGCGAGATGTGGGCCAAATCACCGGCCACCTCGTTCCTGGTTACCCTAGTTGTCGCCGGATTCCTCTCCGCCTTTGTCAACAACACCCCCATTGTTGTGTTGCTGCTGCCCATTTTGATCAGCGTCTGCCTACGTAACTCAACCTCACCGGCGGGTGTCCTAATGCCCATGGGGTTTGCCACCCTGGTGGGTGGTATGGCGACCTCCATTGGCACCAGCACAAACCTGCTGGTGGTTAGCGTGGCCGGTGATTTAGGCCACAAGATTGGGATGTTTGACTTTGCGCTGCCGGCGGTCTTGGCCGGCGTTGTGGCCATTTTGTACCTTTGGAAAATTGCCCCAATGCTCTTGCCTGAGCGCACGCTTGCACTCGCGGACACCTCGCATCGAGTCTTTGATGCACGCCTGCTGCTCGATGAGAAATCACTAGCCGTGGGCAAAACATTGGGCGAAGCCATTGCCCTGTGTGGGGGCGACATGCGGGTGGTGCGGGTTCGACGTAACAACAACTTCATCATGCCGCTGCCAGACGTTGTGCTCCAAGCGGGTGACCGATTGCGGGTGCGAGATACACCCAACCAACTAAAATCCTTTGAAGACGCCCTCAAGGCCACCTTGTACTCCGGTGACCGGGTGGTCGATGTAGAGCACCCATTGGCTGGGGACAACCAACTGCTGGCTGAGATTGCGGTGGTTGAAGGCTCCGACCTAGACCGCACCAACCTGCGCTTTGCACGCTTCCTAGACCGCTACCAACTAGCGGTGTTGGCGCTGCACCGAGGCGGCAAAGAGGTCTGGCGCGCCAAGGAAGAAATTCAGGACGTGATCTTAGAGCAAGGTGACATTCTGCTGGTGCAAGGACCTAGAGACCAACTGATAAGACTTAAACAAAGCACCAACTTTTTGGTTCTGGATGCGACGGTTGACCTACCCAAAACCACCAAAGCCACCTTGGCTTTGGCGATCTTAGGCGCTGTTGTGGGCTTGGCCGCGTTCGGCATCATGCCTATTGCGATATCGGCCACCGCCGGCTGCGCCGCTCTGCTGCTCACCCGCTGTTTGAATTTGGGTGATGCGATCAAAGCCATCAGCCCATCCGTGTTTTTTGTTGTTGTGGCTAGTCTAGCCTTGGGCAAGGCACTGGTGGCAACGGGTGCAACTCAATACATCACCGACCTATTTTTGGTCTTCACCGACGGCGCATCACCGGGCTACATCCTCAGCGCCTTGATGCTGCTGCTTGCTGTGTTAACCAACTTGGTGAGCAACAATGCCGCCGCCGTTATCGGCACGCCGATTGCCATTAACATCGCTCAGCAACTGGACCTACCGGTAGAAGCTTTTGTGCTAGCGGTTTTGTTTGGCGCGAACATGAGTTACGCCACCCCGATGGCCTACAAAACCAACTTGTTGGTCATGAGCGCGGGTGACTATAAATTCTCAGAGTTTATGAAGGTGGGTGTTCCGCTGACGCTGCTGATGTGGATCACGCTCAGCT
>CALHVX010000109.1 GCA_938036875.1 uncultured Pseudomonadales bacterium | reverse complement strand
AGGTATTCCTCTTTCGGGTGGGTCCACAACGCAGTGCGCCGACCGTTGAACGAAAGGCATTGGCCATTAAGATGTTTGGCGTCGTCGCTGCTTAGCCAGATAAGACCTTCAGCAACCTCTTCGGGTTTTCCGAACCCGATTTCTGCAGGGGTGGGTGCGTCCTCCCCTTTTTGCTTGGCTGCGGCGCCAACGCGGTCGAACACCACTTGGGTCATATCGGTTTCGGCCACCGGCCACATGGCGTTGCAGCGAATGTTCATGCTCTTGAACTCCATAACGGCCGTGCGCAGCAAGCCCATCATGCCGGCTTTAGCTGCGGCGTAGTTGCCTTGCCCAAAGCCACCAGAAAGCCCCGAGGCGGAAATAATTTGGATAATGTGGCCCCCTTGGTCCTGCATGGCCAAAGCGGCATGTTTGGTACAAAGGAAAGCGCCGCGTAGGCTGACGGCAATCACGTCGTCAAATTCGTCGGTTGTCATTTTTAGCAGGGTGCGGTCGCGAACGATGCCCGCATTGTTGACCATGACATCAATCCCGCCGTAGTTGTCGACACAGGCGGCAACAAGAGCCTCTGCGGTGGCTTCCTCCGCAACTGATCCTGGAACGCTGACCACTTTTCCGCCGGCGTCGTTGATCGCTTTTTCCACTGCGCCTAACGCCTCCCGATTGGTGCCATTAATGACAACCTGGGCACCCTGGGCGGCGCAGCCCATAGCAAAGGCGCGGCCCAAGCCGCGGGACGATCCGGTGATGACGATCCGTTTGTTGTCTAGCTTAGCCATAGCGGTTTACACAGCCTCTTTTGCATCGAATGGAGTGGTTGTTGAGACTAGTATTACCTAGCCGGTGCAACGGGTGCCAGCATGAGGAAATAGCGCAATTTAACCTACAAGTTTGTAGACAAGGATAGGTGAATGCGTTCATTGTATGGGTCCGAGGGTTCAGCTTATAGGGGGCCAGATCAGTTGCTAAAACAGGACTGCTGGAGTTGGCTGAATCCATTAAATTGAGGAGGGGAACCTTTGATATATCAACAGGATAGGTCCATTCGGACACTGTCAGCGACCCTTGTTGTCGCCCTAATGTTTACAACCGCTGTACCGCTCGCGTTGGCAGCCGATCGCCAAATCGAAGAGGTCATTGTGACCGCTGAGCGTAAAGAAGCATCCGTGTCGGACACTTCGATCTCCATTACCGCCTTTACCGGCGAGATGTTGGAAGATTTTGGTATCCGCAATCAGTCAGACCTTCAGAACGTCATACCAGCCACCACCATCCAGCCGTACGATGCGGCCATTCGTGGTGTAGGGCGTAGCTTCCGAAACCTCGGTGGCGATCCTGGCGTCTCTACCTACATGAACGGCGTTTACTCAGAAGATCTCTACACGGCAACCATTGGTTCGCTGTGGGATCTTGAGCGCGTCGAGGTACTGCGTGGGCCTCAGGGCACCTTGTATGGTCGCAACGCCGTAGGCGGTGCCATCAACTTCTTGTACAAGAAGCCTACCGATGAGTTCGAAGCCTCTGTTAAAGGCATTGCGGGCTCTTACGGCACTCGCGATATCTACGGTGTGGTTTCTGGTCCTCTCATTCAAGATGTCTTGAACTCCCGGCTCACTTACTCCAACCGTCGTCACGATGGCTGGGTAGAAGAGAAAGGCCCTAACGGCTCTGATCTTGATAGCGGCGACGAGCAAAACGTTGCACTGCAGTTTGAGTGGATCATGAACGACAACATGAGCCTCAACGTTCGTGCTAACCAAGCAAAAGTTGACCGTAAGATGGGTGGCGCAGACGGCGGCGGCTTGATCGTTATTGCTGGCGAAAATACAGTGCTGCCTACTGGCGATCGTACTCGTAACTTCGATGTGCAGAGCAATCGAATTCGCGCTGTTGATCCATCGGTTACCGATCCGCTTAACACCGCTTTCTTGGATGCTAGCCAGCCAGTTTACAACTATACCAACCCAACCACCGGGGCCAATATTCAGGCACAGCGTGTGCGTCCAGGCATCGACCCAGGTAGCTTCGTGCGTAACCACGCAGCGGGTTCACCTCAGAGCAATACGGATTGTTTGTTTTCGGACAAAGACAGTATTGATGGTGATGATCTGTGTGCGTACACCAACGGTTTAAACCGAGAAGAGTTTGATCAAGCCGCAGTGCAGGTTGAATTCAATTGGGATATCAACGACAGCATGTCGTTCAAGTATATCTTTGGCTACAACGACCTGTTGTACGAACGCATCACGGAAGATGATTCCAGTGCGTCGTTGATGAACGATCGACAGTTCTACGTGAACCATGAAGCAGAGTATGTTTCGCACGAGCTCCAGCTATTCTGGGACCTTGGTGAAACCATGACCTTTACCTCGGGTATCTTCTTCTACGATTCCACTATTGATCAGCGTTATGACTTCTTCTCATCGGTTGGGGCGAACCAATTCACCGATCCAACCTTTGGGCTCGACAGTATCCTTGCTACCGTTGCGCCAGGCTTGGTACCGGGTGATCCACCGCTGACCTTCTTGCAAGGCAACCCAAACTTGATCGACGTTAACTCGGGTCAACAAGCAGCACGGGCAGCAGGTTCACCAGAAGGCTCCTTCACTGTGGTCACCGGACCTTGGTTGGGTGATGCGTCTTTAGGTTCGGTTCAGCAGGGTATTAATACCCTGGGTTCAGACCTACATTCCACCAACAAAAGCGAACGTGAAGCCTTTGCGGCCTACACTCAGGGCGTTTGGGACATCAACGACAAGTTCACCTTAACCTTGGGTATTCGTTATGCATACGACGATATCTACGGTCGTGAAAACTTGGCGCAGTACACCGAAACCATGGGTATTCCTAACGCGATTGGCTTGAACCTTGGAACCATCAACATCCTCCGTGGTGCTATTGACCCAGCGACCCTGCAACCTACGGGTGTGGTTGATCCTTGGTTAGGTGGTGTACCGATTCAGTTTGGTGCGTTCCGCGAGTTGAGCCGCAAAGATGAAGAGGTCACTTGGCGTGCCAACATGGATTGGAATCTAAACGACGATTCGCTGTTGTACTTGAACGTCACCACGGGTTACCGCTCAGGTGGTTTCAACCTAGCGTTCTTCAGCCAATCTCCTCAGTACGAGCCCGAAGAGCTGATCGCCTACGAGTTGGGTTACAAAGGTCGCTTCTTCGACAACACACTGCAGCTAACGGGTTCGGTTTACTTGTATGACTACGAGTCTATCCATACCTTCACCGAAGAAGCTTGCCCTCCAGGCATCTCGCCAGGAGACACACCTGAAGACGGTCAAAGTGCTTGCGCGGTTGTTAACTCAACTTCTTCTGTTCAGGCCGCACCTGGTGCGGAAGTCAAAGGCCTTGAGCTAGAAATGCTTTGGCTGGCGACAGAGTACCTGACCATTGGTGGTAACTTCAGCTTCACCGATACCGAGTACACGGAATCGTTTTTAGTGGTTGATGGCGCTGACCCCACCATTCCAGGTGCTATCTACACCGGTTTGAACAACGGGGATCGCGTACGTGACTTGAAGGGTAATGCGTTACCACGTATTCCTGAAACCAAGCTCAGTGCTTACGCTACCTACACTTGGCCACTTGGCGATCGCGGTAACATCGACTTCACCGGTGTTTACAGCTACATCGATGAGGTGTTCTTCGCACCCTTTGATGACGAGTTGGACCGAGCGCCCGAGTACTCTCGGGTTGACCTACGCGCCAACTGGACCAGCGCAGACGACACTTGGGCCGTTGGTGCCTTCGTGAACAACGTGTTTGATGAGATTGGCATTCGTCAAATCTTGCGTCACGGTGCTGCGGATGGTTACCGTCGTACGGCTCAGGTAACCGAGCCTCGCGTGGCTGGCTTGGAAGTGACTTACAACTTCCGTTAAAGAAAATTGGCTACCCGGTGCGTTCGTGCTGGGTAGCTGTTAGAGCTTCGAATTCGATCTTAGCCAACTAGCCGTCTTTGCTAGTTGGCGCTTCTGCCGTTTTCGTTCTAACTTTCAAGTTTCAGTCGATAAGCCTTTGCGGCTGTCCCGCTGAACATCTCCGTTTTTTCCGCCTCGCTTAATCCTAAGCGCTGTGCAATCCGTTTGAACAAGTTCCATAAGGTTCGATACGAAACGCACTCTCTGTCTACTGGAAAGTTGCTTTCAAACATACATCGATTTGGACCGAACGCATTGATCACGTATTCGTAGTAAGGGAAGAGCAGCTCACACAGTGCTTCTGAGCCAAGTGGCGGTGCACCTTTAGCTAGATGTGGTGCCATGTGAAAGCTTGGGGTCCAGGCACCTACACGCATCTGTATGCCACCACATTTCATCACCGCGTTTGGACTCGCCGCTATTGCGTCGATGCTGGCGTGCCATCGCTTAAGTTCTTCTTTGCTGCCATTGGCATCTACCGTGCCGCCAAGGTGATTCACAATGATGGTCACATCTGGGTTTTTATCCGCCAGTCGTGCCAAGGTCGGCAGCCGTTCAAAATCCGGTGAGTAGTTGTCATAGCTCAGCTGATGTTTAGCAAGCAGCGCATAGCCGTCCATAAAATCCGCGTTTAGATCACTTGGGAATGCCGTACGAACGCCTCGAAAGTTGGGTGAGGCGGCCATGTGTGCTTGCAAGACCGGTTCTACCGCTTTGCCTAGCCGCATGTCTGCACTGCCGAAGATGCCTGTGCACAGCTTGGTTTTGCCGTAATTTCCTGAGTTGCTCATGGCCGCAATGCCGTGAACAAACTCGGTTTCGCCCACGCACTTCATGGCCTGGGGTCCATCGGCTCGAAAAAACGCGCCGCACTGGGCGAATACGGTTTGCACTACGTTGTGGCCTGACTCGTTAAGGTCCTGGCTGATCTCGTCGCACAGATAGACTTTTTGCGCAAAGCTGGCTAGGGGCTCAATGGTGGCGGTTCTTATGTCCCACAAATGGTGGTGTGGATCGATGATGGGGAGATCGGGTTCTAGAACCTCTTCTATCGTTTCTTGGTTTAGCCAAGAATTGATCGGCTCGTTTGCTGAATCGTATGCTGAATAAGTCATCGTCGCTCCTAAATTTGTTAACCAGTGCCAAAGGGGTTGGCGTTGCGTCGACCAAACTTTGGCAAGTTCTCCGGCACCACATCAACCCATTGGGCCGGGCGCTTTTCGAAGAAAGCGGCGCTGCCTTCCGCCACATCCGGGCCGTTGATGGCCCAACCAATAGCATCGTCGTCCTCGTAGATGGCACGATAAAACTCCCCTTCATCCATCATGCGACCCCAAGTCATCTGTTTCACGATGGAAACCGCGGTAGGGGATGAACCTTCAGCGATGTTGGTCGCTAGGTCGCGCGCGGCATCCATTAGCTGGTTTTTGGGTACTGCCTTTAGCACCAGCCCCATGTCGGCTGCTTCTGCGCCGGTAATTTTTCGGCCGGTGAGCAAGAGATCAGAGGTTTTTTCAATTCCAATAAGGCGTGGTAATGACCAAGTTGCGCCCATTTCTGGGATCAAACCCCACTTCACAAAAGAAAAGGCAATGGAGGCGTCCTCCGCCGCTAGGCGAATGTCGCAGGTCAGTGGATAGGCCGCACCAAATCCGCCCGCGGCGCCATTGATGGCGCAGATAACGGGTTTTGAAATCTGAAAAGGGTAGGTGCGCAAGACGCGTTGGGTTGGGTGGTCGTCCGTATCTTTGGGTTCATCATCGCTTGAGCCGCGTGCGCGTACATCGTTCATGTCTAGGCCGACGCAGAACGCATCGCCAGCCCCGGTGATGATCACCACACGCACGCCCGGGTCTTTATCGCACTCACGTAAGTACTGGGTCAGTTTGACCGCCATTTCGGGACTGTAAGCATTGCGCTTTTCTGGGCGGTTAAAGGTAATGGTGGCGATGTGTGATTCTTTGCTAAGCAGTAGGTGGCTCACTGGCGGATCCTTTTTAAGGGTTGTGTGGGTCGTTGGTTAGTCAATCTGTTTCAACGCGGTCAGATGTAGGCGGTCGTATCTCGACAGCAAACTCTCCGGCTTCTAGCTTTCCTTCGAGCATCAAGTCAAACAATGACCGAATGTTCTCGGCAATGCGGTTCGGGGCAATAAACTGATTTGTTTTGAGCGCTGGCAGCATATGCCGCATGTTGGGTTCATCGATTGGGCCGCCAATAATCAACATTCTAAAATCGATTGCACTGGCCTCCACAGTTTGCAGCAGCGCTTGTGCCAGATTAAATTGGGCTGCTCGACTTGGCCCAAGTCCGGTGAAGCTGGGGGAGGGGGATTGTGCTGCACGAGAAGAGTTGATGATGAAGTGCAAAGGCGCTCCTGAGGCAACCACCGGTGGGAACCATTTTTGCGCTAACAGCAACAAACTGGATACGTTAGTGGCAAAACTCTGAGTAAAGGCTTGCCGATCAATTTGGTCATAGGTGCCCCAGCCACCCCCTTCGGTGTTGTAGATAATCCGTTGTGGGATACCAAATTTGGTTTCGATAGCCTCCAAGGTTTGTGTCCAAGCTTGCGCATCGCTCACATCGCAACGAAAAGCGGTGCAATTTGGCAGTTCGCTTGCGAGGCCTTCGATGCAATCCGCAGAGCGCGCCACTAAAGCGACTTGGTGATCCGTTGCTAGGTTGCGACTAAGGCTTGCACCGGTTGCTTCGCCAACACCAACGATTAATGCGGTTTTCATAAGGACCTTCCCCTGAAAAGATCAAACGGCTAGCTCACTTAGGTTGGTGGTATCCAAGTTAGAAATAACCACCTAAACTGCACTAGTACCCCTATTGATATCTTGCTGAATAGTACTCCTATCAAACAGAAGATAACCAATGCGCCAAGGACCTATATGCACTACCAATCGCTCGGCAACTGTTTTTCCGCTAGTCGTTTAACCCTTGGGGGTGGCGGTATAGGCCAAGTCTGGGGTGCCACCGACCGCAATGAGGCGCTGGCTACGGTCAAACAAGCCCACGCCAGTGGCATCAACTGTTTTGACCTTGCCCCGATGTATGGAGATGGTGAAGCAGAGCGCGTGGTCGGCATGGCCTTCAGTGACGGCTACCCGGATGATGTGCACCTCACCACCAAACATTTGCTGGGCGATGTGCCAGCAGATGAGGTTGAGCAACGCTTGACCCAATCTCTCAACGACAGCTGCGAGCGTTTGGGTCGGGACTACGTGGATGTGTTCATTTTGCACGGTTATGTTATTGCGGATGGCTGGACCGATTCGTTGAGCCCCAAGCCATTGCGGCCCAAGTGGTTGCCGCAAATTGCCGTGCCTTTCAGTCGCTTTCAGGAAGCGGTGGTGCCCGCCTTCGAGCGCCTTAAGCAACAAGGCCGTATCGGCGCTTGGGGGATAACGGCGGCAAGCACGCAGCAAGAAAACTTGGCGGTGCTAGCCCAAGACACGCCACCGGACGTTGTTCAGTGCATTACCAACGTCTTGGATTCGTCGGGTGGCATGGCAATAGCCGATGAGCCCCAAAGGCCACGTGAAACCATTGTCGCCGCTAAAGCGCGAGGGGTCGGTGTGATGGGAATTCGGGCGGTGGCTGCGGGTTCGCTCACGGAGCAACTGGATCGTACCCTGCGTGCAAGCTCTCCTGAGAACCAAGATTATCGTCGCGCCGCCCGCTTTCGCGCGCTTGCACGAGAGCATGGCGTCACCCCATCTTACCTAGCGCATCAATATGCGTTGGCGATGGAAGGTGTGGATACCTTGGTGCTTGGGGTGAAGAATCGTGAGGAGCTTACCGAGTGTGTGGCTGCAGAAGCGGCGCCTAGGTTGGATCAAGCGCTGATCGAAGCCATTGATAAGAGCGTGCTGTGACGTCAGCCCCTGCCAACTGGTATTCTTAAGCAACAAATTGGAGGATATATGTCAGATTCTACGCAAGAACGTGCTGTGCTCGCCGGCGGCTGCTTCTGGGGCATGCAAGATTTGATTCGCAAAATGCCTGGGGTTCTCGCCACCCAAGTAGGCTACAGCGGTGGTGATGTACCCAATGCAACCTACCGCAACCACGGTACCCATGCTGAAGCCATTGAAATTATCTTTGACCCAAGCAAGCTAAGCTATCGGCAACTGCTTGAGTTTTTCTTTCAGATCCACGACCCATCCACACCCAACCGTCAGGGTAACGATTTAGGTATGTCCTATCGCTCTGGTATTTACTACTGCAACGATGAGCAGCTAGCGGTTGCCAAAGACACCATTGCCGATGTGGATGCATCCGGTTTGTGGCCTGGCAAGGTAGTGACTGAAATTGCGCCGGTGGGTGATTTTTGGGTTGCCGAACCAGAGCATCAAGATTATCTAGAGCGAATTCCCAACGGCTATACCTGCCACTTTGTCCGGCCTGATTGGCAATTGCCCCAGCGCAAAGTGTCCTAACCGATCACCGGTACGTTGCAAACACTGTTTGACACACTTCCCCAAGTGGGGGAGGTGGTCTGGATCGGCCTGCGCCCCGCGCGCAAAGCGTTGATGCAGGTAGTGTCGCAGGTCGAGGCAACAACCGAATCTGGATTGCAAGGTGATCGCTATCAAGGTCGCTCCGGTGATCGCCAGGTTACCTTGGTGCAAGCTGAACACCTTAAGGTTGTGGCCAGTTGCTTAGGGAGTAATGACATTTCCGCTGAGCGGCTTAGGCGCAATATTGTTGTGCAAGGCATCAACCTATTAGCACTTAAGAACAAGCGATTTTGCATCGGCTCAGCAGAGCTTGAAATGACGGGGTTATGTCATCCCTGCAGTCGCATGGAAACCTTGCTAGGACCTGGCGGTTACAATGCGATGCGTGGTCACGGTGGGATCACGGCCCGAGTGGTCACAGCAGGGCTCATCAGCACTCATGCAGCAGTAAGAACATTAGTCTAGTACATGCTTGATACAACCTTGTTACGTACGTGAAATAGCTGTCACAGGTGGGTGACTAACACCCTGTGTTGTGCATTCTCTTGTTATAATAGGCCCGTTCAACGCAAGCAAAGCACGGTCTGAAATTAACCAGAGGGAAGAATCTAATGGAAGCATTAATTATTAACTTAATCAGTGGTGCGGTTGGCGGTAATGTTGCTGGAGCACTATTCAAGAAGTTAAGCCTGGGTACCTTGTGGAACTCCGTTGCAGGTATTGTCGGTGGCGGTCTCGGTGGCACCATCTTGGGTATGCTAGGTATGGGTGCAGCAGGCGGCGGCATGGATGTTGGATCCATTGTTAGTACCGTTGCTAGCGGTGGCGTCGGTGGTGGTGTTGTCATGGCGATCATTGGTGCGGTTAAAGGCGCTATGTCTAAAGCCTAAACATCCTGGTATCCAATTTGAGGCCAGCCGGGTTAGGTCCTTAGCTGGCCTTCTTTCGCATGCACAATCCTTTCTCTCCTGCCGATCTGTGTCAGTAGCCTGCTCAACGGCAGATCTAGTCTAGGTTAAGCTCTGTAAACAATTCACACTGGGAGCAACCGATGAATGCTATCGAAGTAGGACAACGTCTAATCGCTTTAACCACCGCCGATAAAGATGCGCAGGCTTTAGATGAGCTGTACGCTGACAATGTCGTCAGCATCGAAGCAGACGGCCAGGATGGCACGCCGGATGTCTTTGAGGGCATTGCGGCAGTCCGAGAAAAGCATGCCTGGTGGAACGGGGTTGCCACCATGCATGAGGTCACGGCAGAAGGCCCGTATGCCGCGGTCGGCGATAACCAGATGGCCATTAAGTTCGGTATGGACGTGACCATGGAAGGCCAGGGTCGCTCGCAGATGACCGAGATGGGCGTTTTTACCGTGGAGAATGGCAAGATTGTGCGCGAGGTGTACCTGCCTTTGGTGGGCGGTTGATGGCGAGCGACTATCGCTGGGTGAGCAACATCAGGCAAACTAGGGCTTTGTTGTATCGACAGCGGAGAACCCATGAGCCAGAACAGTTGGAACACTAAGCAAACCCTGAAGGTGGATGGTCAGGAGTATGATTACTTCAGCTTGCCGGCGGCGCAAGCCGCAGGGCTAGGCGCGGTAGATCGGTTGCCCATGTCTATCAAGATACTGCTAGAAAATCTGTTGCGAGCCGAAAACGGCATCACGGTGACCGAACCTGATATCCGCGCGGTGGCAGGTTCAGCAACCAACGCCTACAGCGCAGAAGAAATTGCGTTTCGCCCCGCACGTGTGCTGATGCAAGATTTCACCGGGGTTCCGGCGGTGGCGGACCTTGCCGCTATGCGCAGCGTTGTTGTGGCTGCTGGTCACGACCCATCCATCATCAACCCATTGTCCCCGGTAGATTTGGTGATCGACCATTCGGTTATGGTGGACGAGTTTGGAACCGAAGCAGCGTTCGGCGCAAACGTTGAAATGGAGATGCAGCGTAATCGGGAGCGTTACCGCTTTTTGCGCTGGGGTCAACAAGCCTTTGATAACTTTCGGGTTGTGCCACCGGGGACCGGGATTTGCCATCAGGTGAATCTGGAGTTTTTGGCGAAGGCGGTCTGGACCAAAAGTGTGGATGGTCGCACCGTTGCCTATCCGGATACCTTGGTTGGCACGGATAGTCACACCACCATGATTAATGGCCTGGGCGTGTTGGGTTGGGGCGTTGGTGGTATTGAGGCGGAAGCGGCGATGTTGGGCCAGCCTATCTCGATGCTGATTCCCCAAGTTGTCGGCTTTAAGCTGTCGGGTGGTCTTAACGAAGGGGTAACAGCAACGGACCTAGTCCTTCGGGTAGTAGAAATGTTGCGACAACTGGGTGTTGTCGGAAAATTTGTCGAGTTTTTTGGCCCTGGTTTGGATGAGCTGTCGTTAGCGGATAGAGCAACCATTGCCAATATGGCACCTGAGTATGGCGCAACTTGCGGCTTCTTTCCTATTGATGCCGAAACCATAAACTATCTGCGGTTAACGGACCGTCCCAAAGAAACCGTAAGCTTGGTGGAAGCTTATGCCAAAGCCCAGGGCTTGTGGCGTGATGATTCACTGCCTGATGCACAGTTTGCCGATACCCTAGAGCTAGATTTGGCCAGCGTTGTGCCCTCGCTTGCCGGTCCTAAGCGACCACAAGACCGGGTAGCCATGACCGACTTGAAGCGTGCGTTTGATGACGCGCTGGATTTGGAAGGTCGTGCGGCTAGCAAAGACATAAGCGTGGCTATTCCAGGGACAGATAACAAACTACACCACGGTGATGTAGTGATTGCCGCCATCACCTCGTGTACCAACACATCAAATCCGGCGGTGATGCTGGGCGCGGGTTTGGTGGCCAAGAATGCGTTAGCTAAAGGGCTAAGCGTTAAGCCTTGGGTCAAAACATCGTTAGCACCTGGCTCTAAGGTGGTGACCGAATATCTAGAAAAAACCACGCTGCAAGATTCCTTGGATGCTTTAGGGTTTAACTTGGTAGGTTATGGTTGCACCACTTGCATTGGTAACTCAGGACCCTTGCCTGAACGTATCACGGCAGCGATCAGCGAAGGTGATCTGGTGGTCGCTTCTGTGCTGTCCGGCAACCGAAACTTTGAAGGTCGGGTGCACCAAGAGGTACGGACCAACTGGCTTGCTTCGCCGCCCTTGGTAGTCGCTTATGCCATTGCTGGTACCACGCGCATCAACTTAGCAACCGATCCTATTGGCCAAGACAAAGAGGGCCAAGATGTTTACCTAAAGGATATTTGGCCAAGCAACGCCGAAATTTCTCGTTCGGTGGCACAAGTGTCTGCGGCGATGTTCGATGAGCAGTATGCGGATGTTTTCACCGGCCCTGAAGCATGGCGCGCTATCGACGTGAGCAGCGAAGGTACCTATGGCTGGGAAAACTCTACTTATATCAAGCAGCCACCGTTCTTCACCATGGAGAACCAGCTTGACCAGGAGCCGCAAGTACAAAACGCACGTATCCTGGCGCTGCTAGGTGATTCGGTGACCACTGACCACATCTCACCGGCGGGTGCTATCCAGGCGGATAGCCCAGCTGGCCATTATTTGCAGCAGCATGCGGTGGACGAAGCCAACTTCAACTCTTACGGTTCCCGTCGAGGCAACCATGAAGTGATGATGCGCGGCACCTTCGCTAATACCCGAATTCGTAATCAAATGGTGCCCGGTGTCGAGGGTGGTTATACCAAGCACGTGCCCACGGGTGATGAGCTGAGTATTTTTGATGCGGCAATGCGCTATCAAAACGAAGGGACATCTCTAGTCGTGATCGCGGGTAAGGAGTACGGGACCGGCTCAAGCCGTGACTGGGCGGCTAAGGGGACCCGGCTCTTGGGTGTGCAAGCGGTTCTTGCTGAGAGCTTTGAGCGCATACACCGTTCTAACTTGATTGGTATGGGAGTGCTGCCACTGCAATTCTTGGAGGGTGAAGGGCGCGCTAGCCTAGGGCTGACGGGTGATGAGCTCATCAGTATTGACTATGTTGCAAATGAGGCTGGGTTGACTCCGAGGCAGCATTTTGCGGTCACCATCACTCGCGCAGATGGCAGCACAAGCCAGGCTAGCCTGCTCAGCCGCTTGGACACAGAGAACGAAATCTCTTACTTCAAAGCCGGTGGCATACTGCAGTTTGTGTTAAATAACTTGGTAGCCGAAGCTTAATCAAGAAACCAGTTGCAAAGCAAAGGCATGCCGCGACCCCAGTCGCGGCTTAGTTGGTCCAGCGAAACTGGAACTCTAACTCTTCTGCTCCATCCTCTCGTTCGTGTTCAATGCTGAACTGGGCGCTCACCGGTACGTAGATCCGCTCGCCGGCTACCTGTATCTCGTAGGGTCGCCCGGTCTTCATGCAGTCCACCAAACGTTCTAATTTACGAATGTTTTCGGCGTTGGAATAGGCTTTCTCTACATCTCGATCCGACATGATTGTGGCTCCTAAATTGGTCTGGTTGCGCTTGAACGTTACAGTACATTCTTTGTCCTGTGGCCATTTTAACGAATCCAATTAGATGTAAAAAGACATCGGTTGAAAACTAGAGACGCAATTATTGCAAGAAAATTTCTTTTTTTGCCGGATAACTGTCGTTTGGCAGTAGTTGGGTATCGCCGATAAGTCAGTAAATTTACTGGCCCCTGACAATGTGACTCGGAATGGTGCGCTGGTTTTGTTACGGTTTGCGCGACGGAACAACACGAGATGATCTCGTGAACTAAAAAAGGGTTCGGCATCTTAGCTGAGCATAAAACTAGGAATCCTACTGGGGGATACACACATGGCTTCATTACTCGACGGTATTGGCGGTTACGTAACATCAGAACTACTTGGTAAAGCTGCCGCTTCGCTAGGAGAAAGCGAAAGCGGAATTGCGAAGGTTATTGGTGGCTTAGCCCCAACGATTTTGGCTGGTCTAATAGGCAAAAGTAACGACAGCAGTCTGTTCTCAAGTTTGTTCGATACTGTAGTAAACAAAGTGGATGGAGGTGTTTTAGACAACCTCGGAGATTTGCTGGGCGAAGGTAACCTCGCTCAGGGTGACCCGCGTGATGTGGCCGGTGGTGTCATTGGTTCGCTGTTCGGCGACAAGGTTGGCAGCATACTGTCAGCTATTACTGCCGGTTCCGGTGTCAAGGCTAGCTCTTCTAGTTCGTTGTTAGGCATGGTTGGTCCAATGGTGTTGGGTTTTCTTGCAAAAAAGATCGCCGGTGGTGGTTTGGACATTGCGGGGTTCAAAAACCTGTTGTTGGGTGAGAAAGATGAAATCGAAGCAGCGGTGCCAGCAACCGTGGGGCCGATCCTAGGCCTAACCAGCGCTGCGTCGATTGCGCCAGCGGCAGCCACAACGGCGGTTAACGAGGTCCGATCAGCCAAAGAAGAAAGCTCCGGTGGCTGGATGTGGCCGCTGATCTTGTTGCTCGGTGTGTTAGGGGCACTCTGGTATTTCTTCTTTCGAGGCGATGCCAATGAAACAAGCATAGCGCCGCCGCCAGTGGAGCGAACGACAGTAGTAGAAACCGTGGCTCCCGCTGTTGCGGATACAACGGTTGCTAGTTACGTTCGACGAGTAGGCGAATATGAGCTTGTTGGTAATGCAGGTGGTGTTGAAGAGCAGCTAATCAGCTTCATCGAGTCTGATGCGGCACCTTGTAAAGAAGCAGGGTGTTGGTTCACCTTTGACCGTCTTACCTTTAACACGGGCTCTGCGAACCTAAATCTGGCAAGCTCTGCAGCGCAGCTTGAGAACATTGCGAATATCCTCAAGGCTTACCCTAGTGTTCAGTTAAAGTTGGGTGGTTATACGGATAATACTGGCGCCGATGATCTGAATATGCGTTTGTCTCAACAGCGCGCAGAAGCGGTTGCGGCTGCAGTTGCTGCTCGCGGTGTGAGCCCTGACCGATTGGTGTCAGAAGGCTATGGGTCGGCACATCCGGTTGCCAGCAATGCAACGGAAGAGGGGCGCGCACAAAACCGACGCATTGATGTTCGGGTTCGTCAACGTTAAACCATTGCAATTGGGCCTACGCTAGTAGGTCAATGACTGAAAAGGCAGCCCTAGTGGCTGCCTTTTTCGCTTCTGTACTAGTGGCTACCGAATAGGCGAAACTAGGGTCTTGGTCCTGATCAGAGATAACCATGAGATTTGTCATTTACGGTGCCGGTGGTATTGGTGGGACAATTGGTGCGCGCTTGCATATGGCGGGTTATCCCGTGCAGCTTATTGCGCGCGGCGAGCATGGTGCGGTGCTGCAAACCGACGGCTTGCACTTTATCGCACCGGGTATCAACAAACGCTTAAAGATTCCCACGGCCCTGCACCCTAATGATGTGCAATGGGCTAGTGATGATCTCATTTTGCTTTGCATGAAAACCCAACACACGGCAGCGGCATTAGATGATCTGCGAGCCGCTGGCGTTCAGGATCAAGGCATTGTCTGTGCCCAAAATGGGGTGGAAAATGAAGCCATGGCACTGCGTTGCTTTGCCAACGTCTATAGCATGTTGGTCTTTCTACCAGCGCAGCATCTAGAACCGGGTGAGGTGGTTTCCAACGCAACGGACAAAGGTGGCGTGCTGGACACGGGCCGCTATCCGCATGGAACGGATACAACGGTTACAGCGCTCACAGATGCCTTAAGCAAAGCTGGGTTTCACGCAGAGCCCGATGCGCAGGTGTTGCGCAAGAAGTACGCCAAGCTCTTAAGCAACCTGATGAACTCAGTCACTGTGCTAGTCGACATGAAGGAAGATAGTCGGGAGCTGGCGAAGTTGCTGCGCGCTGAAGCATTGGCTTGTTATGCAGCGGCCGGCATTGACTGCGCGAGCTCCGATGAAATGAAGGTGCTGTATGAGCAGGTCCAGTACGTCTCGATGGAGGACTTTCCGCGTGGTGGTGGCTCTTCCTGGCAGAGCGCAATGCGTGGGACAGGCAATACGGAAGTCGATTATTTGAGCGGTGAGATTGCGCAGCTAGGTCGACGCTACGGGGTGCCAACACCGGCCAATGCAACCTGTCAGCACTTGGCCTGGATGTTAAGCCGAGAGCGTAGCAAGCCGGGCGCGCTAACAATGGATAGATTGTTTCAGCTTATTCGTGGTAAATAATTGATTTATAAGGTTATTATCCATCTAAAGCTGGGCTGTTTTAATCCGCCTAGCTAGGTTACAAAGCTCACACAAAATAGTGACAAAGTTTCTATTGCAGCATTGAATCGCACAGCGGTAGGATCAGAGAGTCGGGTAGGGGGCCTACGCGGCGTACGAGCATGGTTTTTCGTCTCGAGCTAATTAGGAGTATGACAATGAAAAAATTATCGATCTTTGCGGTTGCTGCCGCTCTTCCTCTCTCGGCTATGGCTGGTGCTGCACCAGTTCCGGTTGATGAGCCCAGTATGCTTGGTTTGTTGCTATTGGCAGGTGCCGTAGCAGGCGGCTTGAAGCTAAAGTCAAAATTTAAGAAGTAGTATCTGCAGGGTCAAGGTTCGCACTTAACAGCACTGTAGTGCGGCGTGCTCCTTGAATTTGTGTTGCAGCATCAGCAATGGCTGATGCTAGGCCAGATTTTGCTGGCCTTTTTTTTGCTCGGTTGGTGGGAGTCCGCTAACCCCTTCGTTAGACGTTCCTTTGACGATTCAGAGGTGCGGCGTCAGACTACCAACGTCCTGTTGCTAGTCACAAACTATGGATTTCTGTACATCGTTGGTTTGCTTTTCTTGTGGCGGCTCACGTCCCTGCAGGTTCATCTGCTTTTTGATCTTTCCTCAAGCTCGGTCTTATGGGCAGTTCCCCTTGGTGTGATGCTGTTAGACCTTGGCTCCTACTTGCGGCATCGGTTGATGCATTGGCGTTGGCTATGGTTGGTTCATCGTGTGCATCACAGCGATGAGCAAATGAATTGGACCACCGAGTTTCGTTTTCATCCGATAGAAGCGCTGGTCACTCTGATTGTTCAATCTTGTGTGGTTCTATTGTTTGGTATACCACCTGCGGCTTTAGCGTTGTACGCGTTGATCTCCTTAGCTGTGGGCTGCTGGCAGCATGCTAACGTCATCCAACCTGCGTGGTTGGATAGGGTGCTAGGCTGGTTCTTGGTTACCCCGAGCTTGCACCGGGTCCATCACCAAATCGATGCGCTTATGCTCGGTACCAACTTCGGTGTGGTTTTCCCTTGGTGGGACCAGATCATGGGTACCTACGCCAAAACAAATGCAGGGCGGCAGTTTGGAGTGTTGGGCTTGGGCGATTTGGATGTACACAGCTGGTGGCAGTTACTAGTGTTGCCTTTGCGGCGGATTAAAGAAAGGCACGAATAAGGCGCAAATCCAGAATCTGGTGAGTCGTTGTACTAAACTGAACGAATGCAAACTGATGGTGGCACTAGGGTTGTCGAGCACTGAAGAAGCGAAGAGAGACAAATCAAAAATTTCCCTACCCCGACCTTTGTCGGGGACCGTTGTTCTGCTTGGCGCCGGTGGTGGCATCGGCGCTGCGCTTCTGGACCAACTGTGCCGGAATGGCCATGTCAAGCAAGTGCTGGCGTTGCATCCGCGCGAGGTTTCTACCTGTGATCCTAAAGTGGTTTGGTTGCCATTGGATCTCACTGCACCAGCATCCATTGCCAGCTGCGGCGCAGCATTGAAAGAGCGTGTCGCTGTTGTTGACACCTTGATCTGTGCTTCTGGCTATCTACACGGTGCGCATGGTGGGCCGGAGAAGTCGTTGGCTGAGCTGCTTGCCGCGGACTTGGTTCATGTCATGTCGATCAACGCCACTGGGCCGTTGCAACTGTTGAGCGCTTGTTTGCCACTATTAAAGCGTGCGAGCGCGCCACGGGTTTGCTTCTTGTCCGCTCAAGTTGGGAGCATTACCGACAATCGGCTTGGTGGTTGGTATGGCTATCGTATGAGCAAAGCCGCTTTAAATATGGGTGTGAAGACCGCCGCTATTGAGCTGGAACGCTGGCGCAACGAACCGTCGGTTGTTGCGGTTCATCCCGGCACAACCTTGTCTGCACTATCACGCCCCTTTACCAAACGCCGCAAGCTTCCTCCGGTTTCGGTTGCTGAATGCGCGGAGCGGCTCGTTAGCGTGCTAGAGCATATTGGAGCTGATGATTCCGGTCGATTTCTCAACTACCAGGGTGCTGATTTGCCGTGGTAGCTTGCTGGCGCAGCACCAACGAGTTGAAGTTGGCGATGCATGCCTGAAGGCCCAGAGATTAAGCTCGCTGCAGATCAGATTGCGGCGGTTTTAGAGCAGCAACGGGTGCGAGAGGTATTTTTTGAGCAACCGCGCTTAGCCCATTACGCCACGGAGCTAGAAGGACAAAAAGTGTTGGACGTCAGTCCACGGGGCAAAGCCTTGCTCATTAGCTTCGACAACAATCTAACCCTGTATTCTCACAATCAGCTGTATGGCGTTTGGCATCTTTGCGACTACGGGCAAACGATCGATACCAAACGAACCTTGCGGGTTGCCTTGCATACTGAGCATCACAGTGCCTTGCTCTTTAGCGCCTCGAGCATTGAGGTGCTTGATCCCGCGGCGTTGGCCGACCACCCATTCCTGAATCGTATTGGACCGGATGTCCTTGATCCCCAGCTTAACTGGCGGGATGTTGCGCAGAGACTGTTAACACCGACGTTTAGGCGACGCAGTTTAGCCAGCCTCTACCTAGACCAAGGGTTCTTGGCCGGTGTTGGTAACTACCTGCGTTCCGAGATTTTGTTTGATGCGGGCATGTCGCCAATGCTAAAGCCGGCCCAGTTGTCTGCGGGTGCTATAGGTGCGCTTGCCCGTTCAACCTTGAACATTAGCCGTCGGGCCTATGCAACGGCGGGTGTGACCAACCCTGCTCGACGAGCACGCAGATTGGAACGCGAGGGGGCGGATTACGAGGCCTATCGGTTTATGGTGTTCGGGCGAGACGGGTTACCCTGTTATGGGTGTTCGAGCAATATTGTTAAGATTGTTATGGCATCGCGACGCCTGTACTACTGCTCGAATTGTCAAGTGGAACCAAATGACCAATAAGCTTCTTGTGCAAATGGGTAACCAGTTGCACCAACCACACCCAGACGAACTACCCGCAGACACAACCGTACTGTTGGTTGAAGACGATCGCTTATGTCGTGCATGGCGCTACCATCAGCAAAAGCTCGGCCTAGTGATAGCCGCTATGCGCGAGCACGCCGCTGGCTTAAGGATTGCCGGTTATAAGGTGGTTTACTTTGTTGGAGAGTCCGGCGTTGAGTTTTCTGAGCAAGTGCGACGCACGGCAATAGAGACCGGTGCGAGCGAGGTCATTGCATTTGATACCGCTAACCTTCGGCAGCAGCAGCGCCTCAAAGCAACCCTTGAGTCGACCGGGTTGCCAGTTCACTGGCGTCAAGACCCAATGTTCTTGAATGGTGGGGCACAGTCGCTGGATGTTCTCCACCCTCAGCGACCACGCATGGCGAACTTTTATGCGCATCAACGGCGGCAGCTCAACGTTTTAATGGCAAACGGCAAACCTGTGGGCGGGCAATGGAGCTTTGACAAAGACAACCGTAAATCGCTGCCGGCAAAGCAAAGCGTTCCTGAGTTCCCGCTGCCCAAGCACTCGCCGCTAACGGTTGCTGCCTTGGATGAAGTGAACGGGCGATTTCACGCGCATCGAGGAGATGCGCGCGAGCTGTGGTTACCCACCAACCGCCATGGTGCACTGCAATGGTTACAGCACTTTGTCGAGACACGATTACTAGGCTTCGGGACCTATGAGGACGCGTTATCGACGCGCTCACCAACCTTGTTTCATAGCACGCTATCGCCGCTGCTCAATATCGGTTTAATCACCCCCAAAGAGGTTTTGCAGGCGGTGCTTACCGCTGCAGCGGAACAACAGATACCGATAAACGATCTTGAAGGCTTTGTTCGCCAACTCATTGGTTGGCGCGAGTTTGTGCGTGGCACCTATTTACGACATGCAGACCAAATGCGCGCTGGCAATGCTTGGAATGCGCAGCGGCGTATGACCGATAGCTGGCGCTTAGGGCAAACGGGTATCTTGCCCTTAGATCAGGCTATGACTACAGCAAATCAATATGCTTGGAATCACCATATTGAACGCTTGATGATCATTGCCAATTTGCAAAATCTCTGTGAGATACACCCGCAGGATGCGTTTCGCTTCTTTATGGAAACGCACATCGATGCCTATGACTGGGTCATGGTACCCAACCTCTTTGGCATGGGGCTGACTAGCGATAACGGCGTTTTTGCAACCAAGCCCTACATCTGCGGGTCTAACTACATGCTCCGCATGAGTGACTACGGCAAAGGGGAATGGTGCGATACGGTTGATGGTTTGTATTGGCGATTTATTGCCAAACACCGGGCCCGGCTAGAAGCTCAGCCGCGGCTAAAAATGATGGTGGGCGCGTTGGATCGCATGGATGGCGCGCGGCGCGAACGTATCATCGGTCAAGCTGATGCGTTTTTGGCCGCGCATACGCTCCCGCCTAAATAGCGTGCAGTTTTACCGGCATGTAGGTATAGCCGTGCACGAAGTTAGAGGTGGTGCGTTCGGGTTCTTCCATCACCTCGATGTGGCGAAAGCGGGTGCTAATCTCTTCCCACAAGATACGCAGCTGTAGCTCTGCTAGGCGATTGCCCATGCAGCGATGCAAACCAAATCCGAAGGATAAATGTTGGCGCGCGTTCGGACGATCGATGATGAGATCTTCCCCGTTTTTGAACATGGCTTCGTCGCGATTTCCTGATAGATACCACATAACCACCTTGTCACCTTTGTGTATGGTTTTGCCACCAACCTCAACGTCTGCTAACGCGGTACGTCGCATGTGCGCCAACGGGGTTTGCCAGCGAATCACCTCGGCGACCATGTTGGGGATTAAATCAAGGTTGGCGCGCAGCTTGTCATACTCGGCGGGATACTTGTTCAGCGCGTAAACGCTGCCCGTCATGGTGTTACGAGTGGTGTCGTTACCACCCACAATGAGCAGTAGGATGTTGCCCAAAAATTCTTGGGGGTGCATATCTTTTGTAGCATCGCCATGTGCCAGCATCGATACCAAATCGTTGACCGGCTCCTCGGCTTTGCGCTCGTTAAGCAGGCGGGTGAAGTAGGCCAGGCATTCGGCAAGTTCCTCTCTCGCTTGGGCGTGGGTTTCAACCACACCGGTCTCTGGACCACCGGTGGCCACATCAGACCAGCGCGTCAGTTTATGGCGATCTTCAAAAGGAAAATCGAAGAGGGTAGCGAGCATTTGAGTCGTGAGTTCGATGGAGACGTTGTCTACCCAGTCAAATTCTTCGCCTATAGGCAAGCTGTCGAGCAAGGTGGCAATGCGTTGCCGGATCAGCCCTTCCATGGCTTTTAAGTTGCGTGGTGCCACGACGGGCGCAACGGTTTTGCGTTGCTCGTCGTGCTTGGGGGCATCCATGGAGATAAAGCTATTGGATTTAGTGTCTGGTGGAGCATCTGCAATGCCGATGTTGTCTTGAGAAGAAAAGCGTTTGTGATCACCATCTACGGTTTTGATGTCTTCGTAGCGAGTGAGAGACCAAAAGGGGCCGTAGTGCCCGTGGGTCTGATAGTGCACCGGGTCTTCGTCACGCAAGCGTGCAAAAAATGCGTTTTGCTGATCAAATTTCCAGTGCTTCCAATGCGATATATCAACGGTGTCTAGCGGTTCTTTATAGGCCCAGCTGGGGTCTGTGGGAGCATCGCTGAACTCTTTGGCTTGGTGTCTTGGCATGGGAAATCCTCGCTGATCGGCTTGAGATCACTAAGCCCTAATCATGGCGCAGTCCTGCGGTTCAGTCCAATCTTTGGCCAGCGCCACTTTGTTGTACCCGAACGGAAAACCCGACTTGGGTATCTTGCTCGATCTCCTCCCAAGCCAGCCACTGACCCTGCCAGTGCTGAAAGTGGTAGGCGCGATTTGAGGGGAAAATGAGGTCAATGGATACCTCGGTAGCCTCGGCGATTTGTTGAATCTGTTGTTGTGTCACCGGGGCTCGCAGTGCCTGTGTCAGCGTGGTGGGCGTTGGAAACGGGCTATGTTCGGTATCGTGGATCCAGGGGATCAAAGGCAATCTTAGTGTGGTTGAGTCAAGGGTTAAGACCAACTCATCACCCACGGGAAATTCTTCGCGGACAAAGTGACGATCGATGGTGCTTGCCAGGCCGACCCATAGCGATAGCTCGCGGACCCCGCTGTTGTCGGTCTGCACTGGGCCTATGTAGAGGTAGTCTCTAGCGACGCTTGAGAGGGCGAGATCGTTGCGATAGAACACAACCGGCTTGCGAAGGTTAACCACCACCTCGGTGGTCACTTGATCGGGTAATGGCGTGTTGATAGCAATGGGGTCTTGATTGCTCTGTTTGTCGAGCCACTGGCAAGCCATGTTGGATAGACCCAAGATTAGTAGCATCAGGGGCCGTAACAAATGGTTCAAAAATCTACCCTCCAGCCTAAGGAATAGTGGAGCTCGGAGCTCAGCTCAGAATCCTCAGGGTATAGTTGTGACGCTAGGCGCTCATCGTTGAATTGCATTTCCGTTAAGCGGTAACCCGCATCAAACTCCAGCCGGTAGCGATTACGCCAGCGGTATTGCAGCCTTAAACCGGGTTCTACCAACAGTTGCTGATCTCCTAGTGGGCGGGCATCGCGCCAAGACAGTGCCAGCTTGGGTCCTACCCGTAGTGATGGCCCAATGGGAAGCCGTAGGTCGACAACGAGGGTGCTGGTATCAGCAACCTTGGTGCTATCAAATCGAAACCCCACTATGGCCGTATCGCCTTCGCGGATCACGCTGGATCCTACAAAGGTCATCGCGGTATAGATTTGCTCCAGGCTAGGCTGGGCGACAACGCCACCAGAGCTGACAGCGCCGTCGATATCGAGATAGCTGATATCCCCGTTAAGATTCCAGCGTTGGTTTATTGCGGAGGTAAAGCCCAGCGAGGTGCCAACGCCGTCAGCGGTTCTATTGCGCGCTAAGGTTCGTATTTGCTCGCTGGAGTAGGATTCCAGCAGCTCATCGATGGTTGCCACCGGTTGACCTATCAAGGCGTTGCGCGAGGTTAGATAAGGAGCGGCAAACGCTCGCACGCGACCGTAGACGCGAAGACGCTCGCTGAACTGGCGGCCTAGGTGGAGCACGGCCGAGTTTAAGATGGCGTAGGACGTGTCGTAGTCGAGCAAAAACGATGCCTGCCAGTTGCCTTCTCGTAAGCTGAGCTCTGCGCCGATGGCCTCACGGTCTGCAATGCCATCGATGGTTTGTCGATTCACAAACAGGTTGACGCTGAGGTTGTCGAGCTTAGCCGGTAGCAGCCGTTCGAAATCAACGCTGGCGGCAACAAACTGGCGTCTTGTATCACCGGTGAACCTTGGCGAGTCCACGGGAATACCGGCGGTGAGGTTGAGGCGAACCTTAGGCCGCCATTGGTAGCTCGCACGCATGCCGTCAAACCGACCAAGCACACCGTCGGAATATAAGGTTTGACGTCCCACGCGTGCGCTCCAGTCCCACCGTTGGTCGGTGACCTCAACAAAAGCGTTAGCTACTAATCCTTGATCATCTATGGGACGGTCGGTATCGCTAAAATCGTTTTGGTAGCCGGCGTTCAATCTTGCTTGTAGGTCAAATCGTTCGCCAGGGCGATCCACCTGGATGTTGGCTAGTGTGAGCAGAGCAGAACGCTGGAGGCTGTCCGGTGCGTAATCCCGGTCGTAAGTAGCGGACCAAAAGTCTTGGGTGACGCTGCCAAACAATTGCCAGTTGCCAATGCCCGATGCGCGAGGGCTGCTGGCCGGGGGTTCCGGTGCGCGGCTAGGGCTTGCACTGGTTGCCAGCATGGCGTCTAGCCGTTGCTGCACCCGGCTTGCCCCGGGGTTATCTGGGAAGCGTTGCAAGTAGGCTTCATAGCCTGCTTGTGCTTGTCGTGATGGTCCATTGGCCCGTTCTTGCAGTTGGTGCGCTAAGCCTAAGTACTCTAACGCTTCGGGGTGTTGCCCTGCATCTGGCAGCGCTAGAAGTTGTTGGTAGATCTTGATGCCGGCGCTGAAGTCTTCGCGCAATAAGTGGTTGCGACCTGCGCTTAGCAAAGCGGGGATGTCGGCAGTCATTGCCGCGTCAGGCACCTTGGGCTTTTCAACTTTTGCTCTAGCGGCAACCACTGGGTCTGGCGCCTTGTTGGAAAGCGTGCGCGTCAGAACCTCGACGGAATTGTTATTTGTGCCTGGCCGGGCGGTGAAGAGCATGGGCTCGGTGAACTCGATGACCAAAAAGCTAGTGTTCGGGCTATTGTTGTCCAAGGTGAGGTGATTAACTCGACCCGCAAGGTTTGCCGGTACCTGCAGGGGCCGAATGCCTTGGGGCAGCATTAGCTCACAATCAACCCCAGCGCGTAACTTAACTCGCACCTCAAGGCCTTGCACACGAGGGCTGTGATCGTCGTAGTGCACAGAGCAGTTAAACTCGGCAACAATGGAGGTGCCGGTATCGCTGAGGCTGATTGACTTCAGCCCATTGGCTTCATTGTCTAGACCTTGGGCGTTTAGACAGGCAAGGCTTGTGATGAACACTAAACCGCTCGTGATTACTTTCATCTCAACGCCAACCTCTAGTGTTGTGGCAGCTGTTGCACTCTGCGGTTGTCGGGATGTGGTCGGGTGGTTGGCCCGGTGCCACTAAGTTGTTGTGGCAGCTGGAACAAGTGCCGATGACTTGCTGGTGATCAACTTGCAACACCATGGAGAAGGAGCGGACGTTGTGGCAAGACTCACATTGATTGCTGCTAGGTATGTGGTTAGCTGGTTTACCCGAAGTGGTTGTTCCGTTGTGACAAGAAGCGCAGTTACCCGTGATGCCGTCGTGGCTGAAGCGCGCCATGCCCCAGAAGGTTGTACGGTGACAACTGACACAATCGGTATTTGTGGGTAGATGGTTGACTGGCTTGCCTGGCGCTCGAATACCGTTGTGGCAGTTGGCGCAAAGACCTAGCGTTTCTAAGTGATCTACCCTAGCTACAGGGGACCAACTGCCCGTACGGTGACAAGAATCGCAGCGGTCGGTGGTTGTGTTGTGGCTAGAATGTTTGCGCGAGGCTTTGACAAAGCCTGCTGCGGAATGACAGCTAACACAGTCGGTTGGGGTTCCAGTGAAGAGCGAACCCACATGGCAGCTGCTGCAGGGAGTGGTTTTATGGGCGCCGTCTAGGTTGAAGCCGGTACTGAAGTGATCAAAACGTTGGCCAGGACCGCCGATATCCTCGATGGGTGAGTTATCCTGGCCGAACACAGCCTGGCTGCAAAGCAGCACAAAAGATACAACAACAAAACCCGCCACAAGCTTGCTACGCATGGTCTATAACCTCTTGATCTCTCGGAACGATTGGTTGTTGTGACATTGGACGCAGTCAGTTCCAAAGCGGGATTGGTGTGGATCATCCTGGCGGTGGCAGCTGCTGCATTCATCCGGCCCGTTAGCCCGCATATGGGATTCGTCTTGGTGGCAGGCTGCGCAGCTAAGGTTGGCGTGCTCTCCGATCAGAGCAAATCCAGAGATTTGCGCGTGATCAAAACGTTGTACTTGCCAGCTGGCTGGGTTGTGGCAGCTACCGCATTGTTGCCCCATGCCTTGCTTGTGAACGTCATCTTGTTGATGGCAATTTACGCATGGCGTTTTTGCATCCAAAAACCTTGCGGTGGTGTGGCAGGCTGGACAGGCGAGTTGGGAATGCATGCCTAACAGTGGAAAGCTAGTTAACTCATGGCTAAAGGTTAAATCTTCGCTCCATTGGCTTTCGTTATGACATTGCTGGCAATTGTTGCCTAGTTGTCCGGCATGCGGGTCTGGGCTATGACACTGATCACAAGTGTTACCAATCGGGTCTGTTAAAGCTCCTTTGTGACATTGGTTGCAGGTTAGGCTGGTATGGGCCCCTTGCAACGCAAAGCCTGTTTCGGCGGCATGTTTGAAGGTGGTGGTCCGCCAAGCGGCGGTGGTATGGCAACTTTGGCAGGCTGTGCCGTTGTTACCTTGGTGAACATCGTCTTTTGCGTGGCAAGAAAGGCAGTTGTCGCCTTGTGCCGAGGACATCGGTAGGCCGGGTGTGTGACAGGAGATGCAAGCTAACCCGGCGTGCCCGGCGGTCAGCGCAAAGCCGGTTTGTAACTGGTGGTTAAATTGGTTTTTCTGCCAATTGTCGGCGGTATGACATTGTTGGCAGTTGCTGCCCAAAGTGCCGTTGTGGATATCGTCTTGCTTATGACAACTTGCACATTGGGTTGGGGTGTTTATGAGGCTGCCTGTCGTATGGCAATCGGTGCAGGCGGTTGCGGCGTGTGATCCGGTTAAAGGAAAAGCCGTGGTGCTGTGATCAAAGGGCGCTGGTTGCCACTGGCGAACAGTGTGGCAGCTTGCACAGTCGGTGCCAAGCATGCCCTGGTGCGTGTCGTCTTTGGCGTGGCAAGCATTGCACTGGGTAGGTGCATCTGTGTACTTAAAGTCGGCCTCTTTGTTATTCGCATTGCTACTCCCTTCGTCGTTTTGATGACACGCAGAGCAGGGCGCTGCAGCGTGACCCCAATGCAGCGGAAAATCTGTATTAGTGTGGTTAAACCCAGCTAGATCAAAGGCCAAAGTTGTTGCTGCTCTACCTTTGTGCTCTCGATGACAGCTTTGACACTGATCTTGCGCCACTGCCGGATGTTTGCCATGAAAGCCGCTAGTAGCCCTGATGTCAGTGGCTACCTCGGTGTGGCAACTTAGGCACAAGGTTTGTTGTTTGGTTTCGGTTAGTGGGGAGTGGCAGGCCTCGCAGTTACTTTCGAACGCCGCATGTGCATTGCTCACTGGCCCAGGCATTAAGATGCCCTCAAGCGAGGCCGCTTCGCCGCTAGCGCACACTAATGCCAAAACGACGGCGACCAAAAGCCGCCCGAAACTTATGCGTACCAAGGGGATTTCTAACGAAGCTAGTGATTGATTGTTGTTTACCATGAGTATTCTCAATACAAATGCACGGCAAGGACATGCACGGCAGTGCTAATCACAAGCATAAAAAAGAAAGGTAGGTGCACCAGGTGCCAAAGCGCAAACAAGCGTTCATACAGTTGCAGTCGCGCCAGCCGACGAGCCTGGGCCATGTGCAAGAACAGGTAACGATCCAGTACTGCTAACAACCTGGGTTGATGGGTTCTAATAACGGGGCAAGTCCGAGCGATCTTGTTGAGCTGTTGGTCGGTGAAGGCGAGCAGCGCGGCTTTCTCTCGACGTGCTTTACGACCAAGGCCGGGGAGTATTTTGATGCTTGGCCAAAGGCGTTTTCCGGAATCCAAAATGCGTTGATCAAACAGACCAATGCGTGATGCAACCAGTGGCAAAAAAGTTAAGGAGTCGCTCAGTTGTGGCGTGTTTGCCTGCAGTGACCTGCGTAGCTGGTTAAAATCAGTCTTGCTGCCGTATAGGTTCTGGTTCATTTTTTGATACAAAACGCGGCCCACTAGACCACTGCCAGCCACCAGCAGGGCGCTATACAAGGCGACTTGGCTGTTGAGCGAACCCAATTGGAAGTTGCAATGGTAAAGCGCTGCGAGTGGTCCCAAAGCCCCTAACATCATATGGGTACGAAACCAGTTCTTGACCGATCCGATAAATCGAAGCAAGCGAAAGCGTTTGCGAACCGGGTAGACGAGCAGGGTGACCATGCAAAAAACGGCAACAATGCCTAACAGGTAGCCCAGCCCGGACTCCGCATTGAGATCTCGGGTGTCCCGGTACAGCCAGCCAAGTAACAATGCGCCACTGCCGGCTAAGTAAGCGAGGGGTGTTGCGCATAGGTCGTAGAAGCTGCGCTTTTGCCGAGCCAAACCGGGGCTTTTTTTAGTAGATGCGACCTGTCTGAGTCTAGGTTTTTGGGTTGGCTGGGCTACCCTAGCGACCTTTGTTGTGGGTTTTACTTTTGTCCGAAATTTGGCAGGAACTGAGGATCTTCGGTAGTCAATCTCGACTGTTTTTGTGCTATAGCTGGCGGCCGTTGGCCGTTTCGGGGCAACGTGACGGGGCACAGGTACCGCGGTTTGCGCGCTCCTATGACTTAGCTTCGGTGTCGGTTGAAGACGCTTATCCCGTTGCAGCCTCGCACCATGGTTCGACGTTGTCGTCGTCATGTGCAGTATATTTTCTCTTGGATCCGGCGCGGATTATTAGCGTTGAGCCTCCAGAGTTTGCGCGATCTGGGTCACAGAACATCAATACTGGGCGGTTGCTGGGATAAGACTGTGACTTTAGTCCGCTGTATTTGTTAGATGGATGCGCATTACCACGCACTCGCTTCACGTTTGTTTAAGGTCAATTGAGAAAGTGTGATCTAGATAACGAAACCTAGTTTTCAGAGGACTATGGTCGTAATCCTGAGTTGGAGGAGAGATCAACTCGCCGTGACAAGCGGCACCCTGGCGACATGAAGCTGCCGATAGGTTTTCCAAAGCATAACGAAGGGAGCCAGTCGATGAAGCCTGCCAACATCTGTTTGCTTTTATCCATTGTTCACCCACTAGCCGCACGAACCTTAGGGTTTTGTCGGTTTGTCCTTCTGATTGCTATACGGAACACACTCAAATACCCCAGGTGCTAGATATCTGGGGTTAGGTTCTTCAAGCAATATTAGAGGTGTCAGAATGTGGCGACGTAAGCGATCCACAGTTCAGTATTTATCTGCGAGTGCAGTTCTACTTGGCCTATTGGCCAGCGCAGTGAGCTGGGCGGGGCCCAGAGAACAAGCAAAACGTATTCATGATCGCTTGGTAGGTGTACCACCTTCTGCAGCGGTTTTGGATGAAATGACAACCAAAGTCACCGCTGGTGATGCGTTGGGTGCGGCCCTCCAAGCCATGGAGAACCCAGCGTTTTACAACACCACGTTGCGTGAGTTTGCAACGCCTGCATCCAATCGAGAGCAGTCGGTGTACACCGATCTGAACGACACAACGGCTACCGTTATCGGAACCATTCGTGACGACCGACCTTTTGACGAAATTCTCTACGAAGACGTGGTCTACGTTGGCAGCGCCGGAGCAACCAATGCGGCTTACTCTCATAGTGATAACGAGCACTATATCGAGCTGCAAGCAAGCCGTGCTGACCTTAGCGATGCGGCGGTTTTAGAACGTCGTGTGCAATCCGCCTTACCTGGCAGCCCTTTGGCGGCAAGTCAAACTGCGGGAATCATGACCACACGTGGGTTTTCTGAAGCATTTTTGGTGGCAGGCACTAATCGCGCTGCCGTGCGTTTTGCCTCGATTAATTTTCTGTGTCTTGACATGGAAGATATGCGGGATGTAACCGCTTGGCCCGATCGTATCCGCCAAGATGTGACGCGTTCACCAGGTGGTGATAGCGCAATCTTTCTAAACGATTGTTTGTCCTGCCACGCTGGGTTAGATGCGTTGGCCGGTGCCTTTGCGTTCTACGATTTTGATGAGGATGCCCAGCAATTGGTTTATACCGCTGATGTGGTGCAGCCGAAGTACTTAAGGGATGCCACAACCTTTACCTACGGGCATCAAACCTTGGGCGATTCGTGGATCAACTATTGGCGCACAGGTCCAAACGGACACGTTGGCTGGAATGGCCCTGGTTCTGGTATGGGTGCTAAAAGTCTTGGTTTGGAGTTGAGCCAAACACGTCAGTTTGCTGAGTGCCAAGTGAGCAAAACCTTTGCTACCGCCTGCCATCGATCGCCTAACGGCGCAGCAGACGAGCAAGCGGTACAGTCCATGGCCAATAATTTTGAGGCCAACAATCGCAACATGAAGACGGCGTTTGCTGAAGCTGCCGTCTACTGCATGGGGGAATAGTGATGACTGTTTCAACTGGAAATTTACCACGAACATTTTTGCTGCTGCTCGTTTGCATCACGTTCAGTGCCTGTACTAAGAATGAAGGTGCTTTGGACTCAAGCGATGCGATCGATAACCCACCGGTGAGCTCTCCTGCAGATCCTCCTGCAGAAACACCGCCGTCTGATACACCGCCAATGGATCCACCGGAAGATGAAATGCCTCCGCCTGTAGACCCTAACCCCCCGATGGATCCGCCCGAGGTGACCGACGTTATGTTGTTCGAACAGACGTTGTATCCCTTGCTGCGTGACCCCGCAAACTTTTGCGTGGGGTGTCATGGCGCAACCCAAGTGCCAACCTTTGCCTTGGACGACTTGATGGCGTCCTACAATGTCTTGGTTGGTCAACAGAAGGTGGACCTGCAGAACCCGACCAACTCCAGAGTATATCTTCGTGCCTCGGTAGACCGACACAACTGCGGTGGTGATGCGAGTTGTGATGCTATTGGGGCAGCCTTTCTAGCGGCTATCGAAAGTTGGGCCGCTCAGGTTCCTGAGCCTGAGGTGCCACCGCAAGCGGCCGTGAGTGCTTCAGCAACTTTTGCGGATGGTGTTGGCGCAGCGGCGGCTAGGGCGGATGCTAATCTCATTGCTAAGTTTGAGTTCGATGAAGGGGCTGGGACCACGGCAACGGACTCGTCCGGTGTTGGCACCCCAATCGTTCTGCAGCTGGAAGGCACCCAGTGGGTCGATGGAGGTGGGTTACGCAATGTCAGTGGCAAAGCCCAAGCCAGCCTAGAACACAGCCAGAAAGTCTTTGACGCGGTTAGCGCGTCGAACGCTTACTCGGTTGAAGCCTGGGTGATCGCGGACGATACCGCTCAGGATGGACCTGCTCGAATCGTGAGTTACTCCAGCGATACGGCTACTCGAAACTTTACTCTTGGACAGAATGCCATCTACTACCAGTTGCGTAATCGCAGTGCGGGGACCAGCGCAAATGGTGCACCGGCGCTAGAAGCGCTGACCCCAGAAGTAGACACCCTGTTGCAACATGTGGTGGCGACTTTTGATGCAGAAAGCGGTCGTAAGGTCTTTATCAACGGCGAGCTAAGCATTGCTGAAGAAGCGCCAGATACATTGGACTGGACTAATGATCAATTGTTGGTTCTGGGCAATGAGGTAAGCGGTGACCGATTGTGGAAAGGTGAGTTCAAGCTTGTTGCCTTACACAACAAAGCTTTAGCAGCTTCTGAGGTGCGTCAGAATTTTGATGCAGGCCTCGGCGACTTGGTTGCCTTGCGCTTCGATGTCTCTGATGTCATCGGTTCTGCCGGTGTTGTGGAGTTGGTGGCTAAACAGCTCGATCCCAGTGCGTATATGTTTGCGCGACCTACCTATATAGGGGACGCGACGGACGTGCAGGTTAAAAACATCCGCATTGCGGTCAATGGCTCCACCCCGGTTGCAGCTCAAAGCTTCCGTCGGGTTGACATGGTGGCAAGCGCTAGCGGTGCCTTGTTGTCGCCGCTGGCTGCTGTGATTCCGGTGGCCGAAGGGATGGATACTGATCAGTTCCATCTGGAGTTTGAGATGTTGGGTTCTGCCATTGGTAGTGCTGAGCCAGTGGTACCTTCGGTAGAACCGCCACCAGTGCCCGATGTCGAGGAGCCGTCGGTCGGCGTGCGTACCTTCTCGCAGCTAAACGACACCATGAGTACTTTGACTGGTGTAGATGCCAACGATGCAGGGGTGTTGAACCTTTACAACGAGCTAAAGGGGCAACTACCGGCAACCACAGATCTTTTGAGCTTCTCGGTCTCTTCGCAAATTGCGATCCAACGGCTAGCGGTTGGCTACTGCGGTGAGATGGTGAATAACAATGGATCTTGCAACAACTTCTTTGGCGCCTGCGAGATAGATGGGGCAAACAAGTCGGGGATCGCAGATAGATTGTTTGATGGGTTTGTAGGAGACAACTTGGCAACACAGCCTATGCGGACCGGTGTATCAGCAGAAATCGTGAGCATGATCGACGATCTGGGCTGTGCAGCCGGCTGTGATGGCGCCGACGCAAGAACCGTACTCAATGCAACTTGTGCGGCGGTGCTTTCTAGCAGCGCGGTTACGGTTAACTAACTCTGAGCGAGGAAAATTCGATGTCTAAATATTCAGAAAAATTTCGTCGCGCGCAACGTCAGCAGCGCGAACTAGAACAGCGTATTGCTGACGATTGTCGGGTCAGTGGCCATGCAGCGCCAAAGACACGTCGTCAGTTTCTCAATCGCGGGCTGATGGCGGGTGCTAGCACGGTCTTTCTGCCTAGCCTCACAAGCTTGCTCTCCAGCAGCGCCTTTGCTGAGTGTGTGATTGATAACGACCCAGCGTTGGGCGCGGGCAAAATCCCGTTTTTGGCTTTTGATCAAGGCGGCGGCGCGAATATCGCCGGCTCCAACGTCATGGTCGGCGGTATGGGAGGGCAGGAAGACTTTCTTACCTCAGCTGGCTACGCAAAGCTGGGCTTACCTGATGCGATCATCCCACAAAATGTGGGGGTAGACCGCTCCTTTGGTTTGGCGATGCATCCCAACAGCGCTTTGTTGAGAGGCATGTTGGATAAAACCACGGCCGGCACTCGTGCCAATACCAATGGCTTTGTCGTTCCCGCGCGCTCAGAAAATGACACGGGTGACAATCCGCACAACCCCATCTACGGGATTGCTCGTGCGGGTGCTAACGGTGAGTTTGTTGCCGCCATTGGTACTCGAAACTCGGAATCAGGAGGCCGGTCGCGCGCGCCGGACTCCATGATTCAGGCCGATCTGAGGCCTACCCGTGTTCGCAATCGGAATGACGCCATTGGTCTTGGCGGGGGCGTGCAAGATGGTTTTCCCAATGGCCGGGTAGCCACCGCGAGCTCCATTATTACCGCCCTTAAGTTGGGGCAGATAACGGAAGCTGCCGCCACCGAAGAGTTGGTTCAATGCGGGTTCGATAAAACTACTGCTACCTTCAACACCACGATTTTAGCGCAGGATCTAGACCCCAGTGCAGATACCCTGTTGCAGGATATCTTTCCGAACGGCGAGCTTAACGACGGTGATTTTCAGAAGACCGCAGCAACAATGAAAGTAGTGGTGAATGGGTACGGCGGCGCGGGAACCATCGAGTACGGCGGTCGTGACTACCACCAGGACCCACGGCCTGAAACTGATGGTAAGGATTTCATTGTTGGTCAGGCCATTGGTGCATCGCTTGAGTATGCAGCGCGCTTAGGAAAGCCGTTGATGGTCTATGGATTTAGCGATGGTGCGGTATCGGCGGATACCAACCGACCGGAAGACGATGGGCAAGGTGTGACCAAGTTCCGTTGGCGATCTGATAACTCGCAAACCGCCGCAAGCTTTGTCTTGGTCTACAGTCCAAACGGTCGGGCCGCGCTTCGCAATGGAGCGGCTTCACAGCAGCTGGGCTACTTTCGGCCAGATGGCAATGTTGAAACCTCGTCCAGCCCCTTTGCCAATAGCGTGACAACTCTGGCGGAGATGGTGGTGCTGAACTATTTGGCGCTACACGGACAGCAGTCGATGTTTGGGATGGTGCTAAACAACCCCGGCTTGGGAACCGGTGCTGCTGCGGACCCTTACATCGCCTTCGACCCCATCGTTTGATAGGTAGGTTGATATTGGTATGACACAAACATGCGGGGCAGGCGCAATGGAATTGTGGGCTTGTCCTGTTTGCTTGGCCCCCTTGGATGGTCTAGCAAGCGGATCGATTACGGAGTATTTAAATTGTGCAGGCTGCGCGGTTCGATACCCGGTTTGCACCGTTGGCGATCAATCCATCCCTTGGTTGTTTACTGACCCCGGTGGTGCGGCGGCGGATTGGCAAATGAGATATCAAGGCTTTGTTCTGCAAAACCAAACGCAACGACAGCGCTTGCAGGCAGCCTTGTGTGAAACGGGCTTAACGGTGCTGAATCGTGAGCGCCTTGAACGCCAGCTGCATGCTCGAGAGGTGCAGTCGCAACAGATAACCGAACTCCTATTGCCGTTAGGCTTCTCCTCCGAATTTGAGGTGCCTGGGGTTGATTTGAACCGTTTGGGTGGGAGTGTGGATAAGAATCAAGGTTTGCTGAGTTACCACAACAATGTCTTTCGCGACTGGGCTTGGAATAACGGCGAAAACGAGGCGCAGTACGCGGCGTTGGAGGCCACCTACTTACCCGGTGAGCCCCGAGAGTTAGGTCGCTTGTTGGTGTTGGGCGCTGGCGCCGGACGCTTGGCGTTTGATCTCCACCAAAGTCATCGAAGTACAGCCACTACCTTATTGGATTACAACCCGCTTTTACTAATGGTGGCGTCACATCTTTTTTCTGGCACAGACATAGATTTATATGAATTTCCGGTTGCCCCCTTAACAAGCAGATCACACGCCGTGCTGCAGCGCTGTCAACGGCCAACGGTTGAACAACCGGAAGATACCCGCAGTTTAGGTTTTGTCTTTGCTGATGCAACCAAAGCACCTTTTGCAGCGGCCAGCTTTGACACCGTGCTAACCCCTTGGTTGTTGGATATCTTGCCGTGCGGGCTGGCGGATTTTGTGCCCCAGATCAATCGGCTCTTACCTGTGGGTGGTATCTGGCAAAACACAGGGTCGCTTGTTTTTGCGCATGCTAACCAACGATGGTGCTATAGCGAGGAAGAGACGCTAGAGTTGATCGAGCAGCAAGGTTTCGAAATCATCCGCGCTGAGCGAAGGATCATTCCTTACCTGCAATCACCGCATAGCGCTCACCGACGCACGGAAAGCGTCCTAAGTTTTCGGGCGCGAAAAACGGTTGAGCAACCCGTGCGGCCAATAACCGCTTACATTCCGGATTGGGCACTCCAGCTAGAGCTGCCGGTCCCAAGTACCTCACCCATTGCCATGGCGGCAGCCCACCATCTATTGATCGCCCAGGTACTCGCCGCTATTGACGGCCAGCGCAGCGTTGACGAGATTGGTCAGCTGATCGCCAGAAAATACGAACTAAGCAAAGAGTCTGCGGAGTTTGCTGTTCGGCAGATATTGCTGGCCGTAGAGTAATCAATCCTCTAGACCTGCCCATGCTTAGCAGGCACAGTGACTGCTCCTTTGGCTGAAAATGAGCGGAGTGGCTCATGGGAAAAGATGGATGAGTACAATCGATGAGTTGTTTGGGCTGCACGGTGATGTTGCTATTGTAACCGGCGCAGGACGTGGTATTGGTGAAGGTATTGCGAAGGTGTTGTCCGGCGCTGGGGCCCGGGTAGTTTGTGCCGCACGACGCGGTCATGAAGTAGAACGGGTTGCAAAAGAGATTCGTGATGCTGGCGGTGAGGCCATTGCGGTGCCAACGGATGTGACCGACCCGCAGGCACTTGAAAGTTTGGGGCAGGCGGCCGTCCAGGAATGGGGGCAACTCGATATCTGGGTGAACAACGCCGGTGGCTCACCGGTGCAGACACCTCTAACCAAGCTGCCGCTTGAAGAATGGAATGCTACCTTGGCATTGAATTTGACGGCGGTGTGGGAAGCGACTTGTGTTGCCTCGCGGCTCATGCGTGACGGCGGACGTGTGGTCAACATATCGTCCATTGCTGCTCAGATGGTGGTGCCTGGTAGTGGTCACTACAGTGCGGCCAAAGCGGGCGTGAACGCGTTGACCAAATCTTTTGCGGCGGAGCTGGGTCCGCGCATCCGCGTCAATTGCGTGATGCCGGGTGCCGTGCCAACAGAAATCATGATGAAAGCAATGGAGCTAAAAGACGAAGACTTGCCCGGCTTCGAAAAAATGATTCGTTTGCCAGCCGGTCGTTTGGGTACGCCGGAAGATTTGGGTGCTGCCGTGCTTTACTTCACCGCCAAGTCTACGGCCTGGGTGACGGGCCAATGTTTGAGTGTATCTGGCGGCATGTAGCACTAGCGTATTCGGGGCAGCTGTCCGTGTTAAAGAAGTTGCCCAGTTCACCTTGCAAATATTGGTGCTCCCCTTGTTTGATGAACACTAGCGTTGCCACGGGATCACCCGGACGCCGGAAGGTGTTCTCGGTTACAGGCAACAGCTGGGTGCGTTTTTTGCCTCTGGTGAAAACAAGGCTTGAACTGGCTTCATCAAACCTTATCTCTGCACCAGTGGCCCGTCCCTGTGCCCAGCTGCTTAAGTCGAACCTTGTGGATGCGGGATAGTAGTGCCCGGTGAAGCGCTTGAGTGCACTGGGTTTGATTGGGAACCTCGCAGGTTCCTTGAGTTTGGGTATCTGATTGCTAATGTGTTCTTCTAGACGCTGTTCTATGCGGCGCAGTGCCTCTGGATTGTCGGTATTGATGACCACCACATAACCGCGCTTGTGTTGTGGCAGCAACGCAACCCGAGACCGGTAGCCGTCCGCATCGCCGCCGTGGCCCTGCCAAACCAAGCCGGATCGAACCCGAGGATACAACCCGCTGGCATACTCAAAGGTAAAACCGACCTGAGCGCCTGCGCTGCTGCGTGCTACTAGCAAATGATCTAGGGTTGTTTCACCCAATATTTGTGAGCGCCTTAGCAGGCTCTGCGCTAGCCGCGTTACGTCTGCTATGGGTGCATTCATTGCGCCATAGGCTGGGAAGGTCATGTGCCAATAAGGAATAGGGGTTAGCCCATCGGCCTTAAACCCGCCGGGCAAGTCGGCGGCCACCGAAAAATTCGTCTGCTTCATCTCCAAAGGCTGCAAGACATATTTCGCAACTGCAGCGCTGTAGCTTAAGCCGGCAAGGGTTTCGATAAGCAACTGGCTTAGACCAGGGGTTAGGTTCGAGTAGCTGTGCTGTAGCCCTGGCGGCCAACGGGATGTGCGGTGGGTTGGCGCTAGTGCAAGCGCGTTTGCCAATGTTATTGGCTTGTTGTAGTTGAACTCGGTGCTGGATAGATCGGTGAAGCCGGCGGTTAGCTCAAGCAGGTGAATAACGCGCACTGGGTTGGTGTTACGCCAAGGGTTGTTCCAATGCTTGGCGTCCACATAGTTGGACAAGGGTGCATCTAAATCTACCAGACCAGCTTTAGCAAGCTGAAGCAAGGTAATGGCGGTCAGGGTTTTGGTGTTTGAACCCCAGCGCATGCTGATGTTCTTGTCCGCGCCGAGCAGGGTGATCCGAGCAGGTTGGTTGGCGTCAAAAAGGCTGTAGCCGAGTACTGGAATATTGTGCTCGGCGCGTAGCGCCGCTAAGTCTTTGTGAAGGCCTAAGGTTGTGGCGTTGGCACACAAGGTCAGGCTCATCGCCAAGCAGAGGCCAAGCCAACTGGTTGGCTTGATGCTCAGCTGCGCCAAACCCTTTTGTTGGTAGATCCGAACATCTCGGATAGCTCAACCCGGCTGGGTATGATCCTAACCGGCAAAAAATTGGGATCCTCCGGCCCGGTAGAACCAAACGCGGTTAGATCGTAGTCAATGGCTTCCCAGGCATGGTTCTTGGTTGCTTGATCGGTGATCAACTCAGCAACACCTCGCACCATAACGTGGACAAACTCTGGTGGCGCAACCTGATACTGCACGTCAACGTTTGGATTGGCGCGCAGGTGTCTTGCTTTGGGCGATTGCGGACCGGTGGCAAACCATAAGGTGTCGCCATCCCAAGTAGGGTGCACTATACGTACGCGGGGCTCGATACCGTCTGTGGTTGCGATGGCGCACCAAACGGCTTTTTTGCAGGCTTCATCGACAGCCTTAAAAAATTGGTCTTTCTCGGAAGCGTTGATCTTGTGCATAGTTGTACCTGCTGTTGTGGTGGCTGAGACGATAGCATTGTTGGGCGCGAGAAGCGGCCAAAGGCGTGCTCATCGAGCGGAGATTGCGCTTTGAAAGGCGCGCACCGCTGGACTGGGGGTATTCTTCGCCACGGTCACCATCGCGAGGCGAATGTTGATATCGGTTGCAAAGGGCGCAATCTCAATAGTTCCGGGGCCGTTGTTCGTTATCTCTTGTTCAGCCACGGAGCGCGGTGCCAGGGTAACCACGTCGGTTGTTGCTGCGAGCATTAGACAAGCGGACAAACTGTTGAGGCGGTAGCGCGGTGTGTCCTGGCCACCGGTTTGCAGGGCCATGGCTGCAAACAGCTGATTTTCATTGAAGTAGCGACTTGGTATGGCCAGTGGGTAGCTAAGTAGATGCGCAAGTTTGTTGGTTTTGCGTTTGCTTGTCGGGTGATTTGGGCGATGAACGTAAACTAGGCTTTCACTGTGCAGCGGTGTCATCCGCAATGAGGGTGCAAAAGGAGATGTGGAAAAGTTGGCTTCATCGCCGATCACAACATCGCAGCTACCGGTGGCTAGGTCGCGATAGACATCAGAGCTACCCACAACAACCTCTACCTCCAGTTTTGGGTGTGAGGTGGCAAGGCGAGCTAAACCGTCCACGATTAACGTTTCTGCAGCCAACGCAATGGCACCCACGCGTATTCCGCCAAGTTCACCACTAGCTAACAGTTTGGCTTCTTGGTCGAACGATCCAGCGGCGTTAACCACATCTTCTGCTCGAACAACAAGCTGGCGCGCAGTGTCCGTTGGCTCAACGGAGCGCGTGGTGCGGTTAAACAACCTAACGCCTAACTGTGCCTCAAGTCGTTGAATGCTCTTGGTGATGGTGCTTTGTGACACCCCGGCTTGCTCAGCGCCGGCCCGAAAGCTTTGCTCTCGGTACACGGCCAGAAAATGCTCCAACAGGCGTAGTTCACTCATGCTTGTGCATCCAGTATTAATTCTAATAGTGAAATAATATCGATTTATTATTGCGATAACATCTTGGGTTTCCAGCCACAGGCAATAAACCCGTGAAGAGTAAGGTGATGGATAGTCGAGTGTTCCGGGGCGGGCGTGGTTTTGCCTATCTTGAGGAGCAGGACCGCTTTCTGGGTGGAACCCAGGCCCCTGAAATGAGCTTCGGTTTTATTGGTTGCGGCATGATGGGCCAAGAGCACATGCGCAATGCGCAGCTTGTCGGTCGAGCAAGCCTAGGTGGTGTGTACGATCCGGCACCCAAAAGTGTTGACTGTGCGCTGGAGATTGCCGCTAGAGCGAAGGGTACAACGAAGCCTCGGGTTTACGCTTCGCTGGAAGAAGCCTGCGCTGACCCGTCTACTGATGCTTTGATTGTGGCAACGCCAAACTTCACCCATTTAGACGTCATGCGTGTGGCAACTCGGTACAACAAAGCGATCTTCTTAGAAAAGCCTATTGCAACCACGGTGTCAGATGCGTTGGAGGTCTGTCGTTTGGCCGCCAACCATACTCAGCCGGTTCGAGTTGGCTTGCAGTATCGCTACAAGGCGGTTTATGCCGAGGCGATGGAGGAGGTCTTTGGACGCCAAAGTGTGGGGCGAGTGTGCAGCGTGAACATGTTGGAGCACCGGTTCCCCTTTCTGGATAAGGTTGGCCAGTGGAACAAGTTTAACGCCTATACCGGCGGTACCTTAATTGAGAAGTGTTGCCACTACTTTGATTTGATGAATTTGTTTGCCGGTGGCGCTCCAGAACAGGTCTTTGCCAGCGGCAGCCAAGCGGTCAACTTTCGCAACTTTGCCTATGACAACCAGCAGGCGGATGGTTTGGATCAAGCCCAGGTTGTCGTGAACTACGACAACGGCGTCATAGGTGGCTTTTCATTGTCTATGTTTGTCCCAGGCGCACGGGAGGAGCTTGTGGTCTGTGGTGATGCCGGACGCCTCCACACGGTTGAGCAAGCACAACTGGGCAGCGAAAACCAAAACCACTTGGAGGTCTGGGCGGGTGAAAGTGGGCGTTCTCGCAGCAGTGCACCCACCTACCCGTCGTACATTGCTAAGGCGGGGCATCACGGGGCCACCTTCTACGAGCACCTAGCGTTTGTCGAAGACCTGGTGAGTGGGAAAGCCACTGGTCCCAGCTTGGCGGATGCCTTTTGGTCGGTTGTGGTTGGCGCCGCAGCGCAAACTTCTATCGACAAGCGTACCGCTATCGATATTGCAGATGTGCTGCCGGTGACCGATGACATTCAAGACCTCATGCTCTGTGGAGCTGGACTATGAGCGTTGAGGTGAGTTGGTTTGCTGCCTTGTGTGACGATGATTATCGCTATCTTGGCGTGCACGATGAATCGCTTAAGTCGTCCTGGGCCCATTGCAGTGAGATTGCTGTTGGTGCAGATCAAGCGGGGTATGACGGCATATTGCTACCCTCTGGATATCAGCTAGGGATCGACTCTGTGGCCTTCGCAGCTGGTATTGCTTCGTTGACCAAGCAGATTCGGCCGTTAGTTGCCGTACGTTGTGGTGAGCTGGTGGTACCGCAACTGGCTCGGCAACTGGCCACCTTAGATGAGATGTTGCAAGGTCGACTAGCGATCAACATCATCTCGTCGGATATTCCCGGTGAGACGTTGGCCTCGCAACCCCGTTATCAGCGCACTAAAGAAACCATGTTGGTGCTGCGGGACTTACTCAATGGTAAGGCTGTTGATGTGCAGGGTGAATTTTTGAACCTACAACTTGCTCCTCCCAACTTGCGGACGGTAACCGGTCAAGCCCCGTTGTTTTATTTTGGTGGGTTGTCTGAACCCGCACGTGCCGTGGCGGCTGAGTGTGCTGATGTTTTTTTGATGTGGCCAGATACTCTGCCGGCGGTCAAAGCACTACTGCAAGATATGCGCGAGCGCGCGGCAACCTTTAACCGATCGCTACGCTTTGGTTACAGAGCACATGTGATTGTGCGGGAGACCCAAGCGCAAGCCATTGAAGCGTCGCGTGTATTGATGTCCCGGCTTGATGCGGATCAAGGTGAGAAAATTCGAGCACAATCCTTGGACAGCAGTTCCGCTGGCGTTCGTGCTCAAGGGCAGCTACGTGAAAACGCCGATCATGACGGTTTCGCTGAAGACCATTTATGGACCGGCATCGGTCGTGCGCGTAGTGGTTGTGGTGCTGCTATTGTGGGTGATCCTGACCAGGTATTGGGTAAGCTGAGGCAATATATGGATTTAGGCATCGAAGCCTTTATTCTATCTGGCTACCCCCATCGCGAAGAGTGCGATCTGTTTGCTCGCTATGTGTTGCCGCAGCTAGAGCATGCCGTGCTCCGCTAGAGATTTACTCTGTTGAGGTTGTGCTGGGGAAAAAATGAATAACCTAGGTGCCTTGAGGTAGATAAAGGAGGCAGATAAAGTCAGTGCTTTAACCTATAGATAAAACTGGGCGAGGCTATACATGTCGGAGTATCTAGGCTACGAAGTCACCGCGGGCGTTGCTACGCTCACGATCAATAGACCAGAAAAAAAGAATGCCATGACCTTTGCCATGCTGGGGGATTTCATTCAGATGGTTGAAGCGGCGGGTGCTGACCCTCAGGCTAAAGTGTTGGTGATCACGGGTGTTGCCGGTGCGTTCTGTGCCGGTACGGACCTGGCAGACCTTGCGACCATTCCAGGTGAAAAACGAGGTTTACGAGGCACCGCTGAAGAGCGCGGTAAATGGTGGCCTATTGTTGAATGTCCCATTCCCGTTATTGGCGCTATAGACGGTCCAGCCTTTGGTATGGGGGCTGAGTTTACCTCTCAGTGTGACCTGCGTATTTGCACACCCAATGCGCGCTTTGCTTGGAACTTTTCGCATCGAGGCCTGGTGCCTGACACCGGCGCGGGAAGTTGGTTGCTGCCACGACTGGTCGGTGTTCAAAAGGCGATGAAGCTTTTGTATACAGGAGACACCCTGTCAGCGCAGGAGGCGTTGCAGATAGGCTATGTTGATGAGTTGGTGGAGAGTACAGAGCTGGCCGCAGCCGCCCAAGGGTTGGCTGAGCGTATTGCCAAAAACTCCCCGTTCTCCCTCAAGCGCATTAAAGCACTGGTCTACGAAGGGCTTGGGGCGGAGGTTGGTGATCACATGGCACGACACACACAAGCAATGGCTGAATGCTTTGCGTCTGCGGATCACAAAGAGGGGGTTGCCTCATTTCTCGAGCGTAGAGAGGCCAGGTTTACGGGCAACTAAACGGCTGGCAGCAGCTAGATTTTACAGATAATTATGCGCTATTGGCTTGCATCGTTGCCCGTGGTCGGTAGCATCAAAAGACCTTAGCTAGTTAAGTCCCTGCAATGCTCTTTGAGCCCCTGCCGTACCAAGTTGCGATCTGTGATCACCTCAAGGATGCCGAGCCTGGCCTTTGGCAATGGTTCATGTCAGATGACTTTTCTGGTGAGCAGGCGCAGGCGAGCAAGTTAGAGCTATTGAAGTCTTGCTACCGCATGACGCGCGAAAGCCATGCGTCGCTTTATGCTAGCGGCGATACGGTGGCCGCTCGGTTGAACATTGATTTACCCATTACCTTTTACCAGTTCCAATCCGCAGCGCCCCAGCCCAATGCAGCCTTGTATTTTTTTGATGACGAGCTTTGTGTTGTGTTTACGGGTCCTATCGCGGAGTTGCTGAGCGAAGATGAACTGACGGCTGTTGTAGCGCATGAATTTTCTCATCACAAGCTGTACACGGAAAACAATGGTGAGTTTTTTGCGGCAGCTCGACTCCTAAGCTGGTGTTCGGACCAGCCTGATTGTCACGATGCCTACGTAGAAACTGCCAGGCGTTACCAGCTCCATACAGAGCTTTATGCAGATCTCGGCGCGGCCTTTGTTTGCGAAGGACCTCAATGTGCTATCGCCAGCTTGATTAAAGTGAATACTGGCTTGAAGAGCGTGACGGTTGCGGACTATTTGGCTCAGGCTGAGGAGATCCTGGAGCGCGACGACTCCGGTGCTAAAGGAGCAACGCATCCTGAAACCTATATACGTGCAAAAGCGCTAAACGATGCGCCAAAGGATAGGGCCCAGTACCTTGAACTGGTTCGGGGCAAGCTGGATGCTCGACGATTGGATCTGTTGGACCAACGTGAGCTTGCCAGGCTCACCCACAATATTGCACAAGCAGTTGGTGGTGATGAGCGCTTTCGCGACGACACCCACCAGATACTGCTGCGCGAATATTTCCCTAGCTTTGATTGGGCTAGCGTTGCTCAAGAGCAAGCGGGAGCGGCTGAGCTTGAACGACTAGCAACCCAAATTGAGCTGCTTAGCGAGTCAACCCACACTTATCTAACCTATCTTCTATTGGATCTGGCAACCGCAGATCGCGACGACAACCTGCCCTTGTTGGGAGCCGCGCTGCACTTCGCCGAACGCCTGGGCATCTTTAAGGTGTTTGAACCGCTGGCACGCAAAGACCTCAAGCTGAAAAAAGCTGACATTGCCGATGCGCAAAAAATGGAGATGAGTCGGTTTGGCTGAGTCTGATGACCCTAAAGATGGTGAGCTAGGGACAGCTTTTCTCACCTACCTCCACGAGGTACGTGAATTTGCGGCCATTGGCAGTGATGACATGGTTGGGCTCATGCAGCCTTTATTGGAGCAGGTGGCCAAAACCCATGAGCAAGGGTTAGTGGCGCCGCTAGACGGTGTAGACAGCCTGCGCGTCTCCATGGGTCATCTTTGGTATTCAAATTCGGAAGCTGAAGCGCCCCGGAACAATCTAAAGGCGGTACAGCGTCAGGATCGACGAGTGCAAACCAACGGCCTGGAGGTCACCCGTGAAATGCGCGTGGCGGATAGCGCCGATGATTGGGTTGGACCAACCGTTGAAGATGCGCGGGTAGCCGGGCGTGAAGAAGAGGTTAGGGTTGCCTACTTTCCGGATTACGTGGCTTGGGAGGCCAAGCTTGAGCACAACGATGCGCTAACGGATACCTTTGTGCTCGGCTTGGTTATGGGTAGCCTGGCAACGGGTTTGGATCTCACAGAAGAAGACGAGCTACAACGTTTTGTAGCCGCGCGCTCGGACCTGTGCTCACTGAACGATCGCTTGTCGCCCGTCATTGCTCAGATCATTGAGCGCATGACCCAGCTATCTCGCTCTGAACGTCCCCAAGACTTGAGCTCCGTTGCTGCAGCGCTAGCCAATTATCGCTACCAAGAGCTTGAAGACACTATTGATGCGATCCCAGAAACCGAAAAGGGTAGTCGGCGGCAGATACTATTGATGCGCCTGCGCAATCGACTCTTTGAAGTGAATCGTCGAAACCGGTTGCTGTACTACAAAGAAACGGGTAGCACAGCCAATCTAACGGTAGGCTCTGTTCCTCATGTGCTTGACGTAGAGTCCATACGGCTCCAACAGCTACTCTTTACCAATGACGAGCTGTGCCAAAGCTTAGATAGTGACAAGCCAATTCGCCTGGACCGTTGGTTACGGTTCGAAGACTATCCCTTTCTCAGTACAGCTCTGGACCGCATTCGATTGCAGTCCAATAGAGATGCTAAGGAATTCGGTTTTTCGCAACTCCGTTTGGTCACCGCATTCTTACGTTGGCACAACTTAAAAGATGCGCCTCACGAACGTATTAACTCGCCCTTAATTTTGGTACCCGCTAGCCTTAAGAAGCGTAAGGGCGTGCGCGACAGCTTCGAGCTGAGTACGGATGCCGCAAATGCTGAAATCAACCCGGCTTTGCGCCACCACTTAGGTGAGCTTTACGGCATCCGTTTGCCGGAGACAATTAATGCAGCCTCAATGGATGAGATTCGTGGGTTAACCAACTCATTGCGCAAGCAGCTCATGGCATCGGCAAAAGGCATAGAGCTTGAGTTGGTTGAAGCACCCCGTATTCAGCTCATCAAGCGTAAAGCGATGCGCCGCCTGGATCGTTATCGACGCAAAATAAAGAAGACTGGGCGTGGGCTGAAAAACTATTCGGGCCTGTCGTATAGCTATACCGGCCAGCGTTTTGAGCCGCTGGGTGTGCAAATATTTGCGCGTGATATCCGTCCGGCCAATGCGCCTAGCCGGGATATGGTTGAGATGAATACCTCACCTCGGGTGATAGAGCAGATGGTGGATCAAACGGCTGCCCGGACGGCTGGCGTAGCCAGCGTGGAGCGCGATTTTTACAATATTGACAGTGGTGATGAGAAAGGCTCAACCCAGTGGGAGGTCGACCTATGCTCCGTGAGCTTGGCTAACTTCAGCTATCGCAAGATGACCTTGGTCCGCGACTATACTGAGTTGGCTGGCGATGAAAGCGCTGCACATGAAAATTTTGAGCAGCTTTTCACCGAAGATGTTCGTGTAGGTTTTGAAGATCTGACCTTGCCGCCTGCCGCAGAGCAGTACACTGTGTTGCCGGTAGACCCCAGCCAGCGAGCGGCTGTATTGCGTGCCCGCGCCGAAAAATCCTATGTTATCCAAGGTCCGCCGGGGACTGGCAAGTCCCAAACCATTACGAATCTTATCGTCGATTACGTCGCTCGCAAAAAGTCCGTACTTTTTGTCTGCGAAAAACGAGCCGCGCTAGACGTGGTTTATCATCGTTTGCAACAGGTTGGTCTCCGGGATGCCTGCTGTTTGATACACGACACTCGCGAAGACAAGAAACCTTTTGTTGCATCGCTCAAGAATCGTTACGAAAGCGCGGTGGCAAACCCGCCAGATGCACAGCTCAGCAGTGCTCGACAAGCTTGGTTGCAACGAAAGCAAAAGATCTTAGACGAACTTGATGTCTTTAGTTCGGCCATGACCCATGTCGCCCCAGACACCGATCAACTCCCACTGAGATCGATCATTGGTTTATGGGTCGAAGGTGGAGCGGTTCGACCCGATGTTGATGTTCGTACGCGCGCCTTGCTGCCTAGGTGGGAATCCTTTGCACCAGCACTAGAGCAAACTCAACAATTGCGAGATACCTTGGAGCAGCAGGGCTACCAAGGTATCCTCGCGATCTCCCCAGTGCGCTTCTTGCGTTGTGATATTGGGGAAGAAGCAAACGCCTTGCAAACCATCGAAGTGTCAGCCCAGCGGGCGCTAGATGCCCTAATCAACGCCGCGGACGCTATTACCGAAGTAACAGCAGCCTTAAGTAACAAAGCCCCGTCTTGGGCAGAGCTATTAGACGCAACAGCGGCCGCCCAACAGCTTGAACCTTTGACTGAAGCTGGCAGTTTGGCGGTTTTGGATGCAAGCGATCCCAGTGCGCGCAGGGTAAAAAAACAACTAACCAAGATGGATAAGTTG
>CALHVX010000108.1 GCA_938036875.1 uncultured Pseudomonadales bacterium | reverse complement strand
TGGCGAAGCCGGTTGCACGCCGCCGGCCAATTCGTTGATTGCAGACTATTATGTACCGCGTGAGAGATCCCAGGCGCTTGGTGTTTACGCCATGGGTGTCACCCTTGGTGGCATGTTTGCCAATTTGATTGGTGGTTGGGTAACAGACGCATTCGATTGGCGAACGGCGTTTATTGTCGTCGGCCTGCCGGGTCTGTTGATTTCGGTGGTTTTCAAATTTACGGTAAAAGAGCCTCCTCGCGGTTATACGGACCCAAAGAGCACACAATCAAGCGAACCGGTTCCCTTGCGTGAGGCGATCCGCGAGCTGATGACAAAGCCCGCGTTCTGGCTAATGACGGCCGGCGCAACGGTTGCTGCGTTCTGCGGTTACGGAATCTCCTCGTTTCAGTCCATCTTTTTAGTGCGCACGCACGAAATCACAACCGGCCAGGCGGCCATTTGGATCAACACACCCGTGGCCTTGTCCGCTGCTCTTGGCACCTTTGCAACAGGATGGCTTGCCACCCGAATCTACAAGAAGCATCCGGGTGCCATTGCCTGGGTGCCGGCCCTAGGGTTGGCCTTGTCGGTTCCATTCTATGTGTTTGCCTTTACGACAGAGAATCTACTCTTTGCCGCCATCGGCTTGGTCATCGGTGGATTCGTGAAGTACGGCTATATTGCCGCTCAGTACACTATCGGTCAGGGTGTTGTCAGTATGCGTGTGCGGGCGATGGCGACGGCGGTTCTGTTATTTATCGCCAACCTAATTGGTTACGGTTTTGGACCTCTGTTCATTGGTTTTACCTCGGATATTTTCTTTGTTAGTGGTGCGGCTGAACTCGGCGTTGCAGCTGAGGAGTTGGCTCGAAACCAGTGCCATCCGCGCGCAATCGGCGAGTTAAGCGAAAACCTGCAAACTGTTTGCGGTGAAGTCTACGCCCAGAGCCTACAGTCGGCGATGGTCATCATGGCGCTGTTATATGGGGCAAGTTCCTTGTTCTTCTTCTTGACCTGGCGTCGGTTGGACAAAGATATGGTAGATAGGAACTAACGCTAACTGCGGACGACAACTACGACCCGAATACTGACTGGAACCGTTACGATCAACAGTGACCGCAACTAGAAAACGAAAGGCGATAGCAGTTATCTTCGCTTAGGTTAAAGGTTCGCGGTACGTACCTCTGCTAACCGCCGCATGGTTTCTTCATGGCCTTCGCGCGTCATCTTACACTTTAGGTTAAAGATGACGTTAAACACCGCGAACCCCGCAAGTATCGGTCCGTAGATCATGCCCAGCCATACCAAAGTATCCGCCGGAATGTCTGCCGCACTTTGGATCTCGGCGCCCCTGGGCCACTGAATCAAGTCTAAGCTCACCCCGGCCAGAAACGAGCCGATACCGGCCGTGGTTTTGGTCGCAAAGGATGCAGCGGCAAAAAAGATACCCTCTTGGCGCTTGCCAGTGGCCAGCTCATGCTCATCCGCGATGTCGGCCAGCATCGAGTTAAAGCTCACCAACGACTGGGCTGCGAACATACCTTGTACGAACTTTAGCGCCATCAGGAAAAATACTAGGCTTTCCGTACCGTTGTGTGGGAACAAGTCTTGGAAGCGAAGCAAGATTGGCACAACCTGAATTGTTGCCCAGCCAAGACAGCCCACAATGACGCCCGTTCGCTTGTTGATATACCGATGGGTAGAGGGCGAGATGATCGAGCCGACGATGATGCCGATGGGAAGCACCAGCAGCACAACCAGTTTCTCTTTGGAGTCTAGCTCCCAGAAATATTCGTAAACATAGAGGCTTAAAGCGCTATCCACACCCACCATGACAAAGATGACCAGTGCCCCTGCAAACAACCAGGCGAAGGATGGGTTCTTTAAGGCTCCCTTCATCTCAAACAGCATCCGTTTGATGATGCCACCCATCGACAGTCGAACGTATTCACCAGGCGCTTGGGGTAAGAAAGGTATGCGATGTTGTGTACCTTTAGCAGACCAGAAGATGGTGAGCATCATCAGTACAGACAAAGACAACGCAAATGGTTCATAGGCAGCAACATTGAATTGCCCTTTGGGAAACTCCGGCGTATCGCGGAAGAACAGCCCGAACCCAAGGCCATAACAAAGGAAAAAACCAACAAAGCTCAGTACATAACGAAAAGACACAATCTGCGATCGCTCTTGATAGTCGGTTGACAGCTCTGCGCCTAAGGCGATGTGCGGAACGTGATACAAGGTCATGGAAGCACGGGTAGCCACAAGCATAGTTGCCAGCCAGGCGAACAACGCTAGATCTGACAATCCTTGGGGAGGTGAGAACAGCAGATAGAAACAGATACCCAAGGGTATGGCGGATGCGTACATAAAGGGGTGTCGACGCCCCAGCCGACCGCGCCAATTGTCGGAGATCGAGCCCGCTAGGGGGTCGGTGACCGCATCAAAGATCAGTGATATTGCGACAGCCAAGCCAGCCAGGGTTCCCGATAAACCCAACACTTGGTTGTAGTAGAAAAGCAAGAAGGTGGCGAGGGCCGAGTTCTTCAGTCCTTCGGCAAGCTGTCCGACGCCATAAGAAATTTTTGTGCTGAAGCTAAGCGTTGTTGTCATCGGAGAGGTTGGTTGCCAGTGGCGGTCGAGAAGGGTCGGCCACTATACCTCAGGCCGAGCGTTTAGCGCTAAGCCAGTCCGCGCATCGTCATCTGCCTATTGCTGTGGTTAGTGAGCGAGATTAACTGGCCCCTGAAAGCTTGAACCGTCTGCGAAGAACCAAACTTCTGTTGGATTGGGAAGGTCAATTTCAGTGCGTTTCGCGACCTTCTCGATGCGAAGCTGCCATCTTGGTGGCAGCGAAAAATCCTTTGCCGGTACGGTATCTTTTTGCAGCAGTCCGCCACCTTCTGGTGTGGCGCTAATCACCTGTACCATTTCCGCACCGTTTTCCATGCGGATAATCGCTATTTCACTTCCGGCCTCGAAGATGATGGTGTGATGTTTATCGACCATGAGGCGTGCAGGTCCATCGGGTATGGGTTGCTCTGGCCCGGTTACTGATGGGGTCGCGCAGTGGATAAAACCCACGTCATCGATGATCCTAACTCGAACAGGTCCAGGCGCATCAGCACCGGGGGATTGGCGGAAATAGTGCGCATCCATAACCCCGGTTCCGACGCCAATCGGTGCAATGCCATCCGGCAAGGTGAGCTGGGCTAGCGCTTCGCGGGTTAGCGGTTCGATAGTCTGCCAAACCGCTCGAGTTGACACCTCGATCACCTCTGCATGAGGCTGTTGGCAGTCAACTAGATAGTTTTGTGCGGGTGTATCAGTCAAGGCTAGGCCCTCCTGTCTTGAGAGATTTTGGGGTCACAACCACTTAGAAGTCTAGAAGTTAGCAGTTGATATGATAATGTAAAGCATTAATGCAGTCTTGTTGGCCGCCGTAGGCATCACGGCCAGTCTTTTTGATCAGTGATACAAGGTGAATATGCTCGATAGAAAAGGTGAAAGCATCGGGGGCGCACGGGCCTGGCGGGGCGCGCAACTTGGCGGTGACGCCAACTGGGTAAGCGTTCTCTCTGCTGAGCAGACAGCGTCGTTGTACGCCCTCGCAGATGGGCTTCCGGCAAACAGTGCAGACTGGCTGGACGTCGATATTCATTCGAACACACCGTCAGCTTTGGCCGATGTGCTAACTCGCGCTAGCGCTGATCTGTCCACGGGCAAAGGTTTTGTGCTGCTGCGAGGTTTAAGCGCTCAAGATCCCGAACGTTTGCGTCGCGCTTTCTGGATCATCGGCAATGCTTTGGGTAAGCCGGTAATGCAGAATGCAAAAGGCGAGATACTCAGCGTTGTCATCGATCGATTCGCTGGGGCTGAAAGGGGTGTGGATACTCGCGGCTATGAGAGTAACGATGAGCTGCGTTTTCATTGCGACGGTGGCGATTGCATCGGCATGAGTTGTGTCCGCCAAGCGTCTGAAGGCGGCACCAACGGGCTTGTCAGCCTCTTTGCTATCTACAACCAAATATTGGCCAAATATCCGCAACACCTAGAAGTCTTGCAGCAAGGCTACCCACTGTACAGCCGCAAAGAAAAAGGCGATGCACAATCCACCAAGAAGCTAGGCAAAGTTCAGCAAAAGCGCATCCCGGTTTTCGCCTGGCACGAAGACCGCATGAGTGCCTGGCTTAACATCTTGCTGGCAGAGCTTGCCTCGCAAGTGTCTGGCCAGGCCATGACAGCGCCAGAAGCGGAAGCGCTGGCTTGTGTGGAAGCCATAGCAGAGCAACCGGAAATGCAGCTAACC
>CALHVX010000107.1 GCA_938036875.1 uncultured Pseudomonadales bacterium | reverse complement strand
TTGCAAGCCTCGAGGCTCGCCTCGGACCGGATCGTAAGACACCACCAAGGTGTCTGCGTCGACCATGGCCGATTGAAAGCGCGCGTAAGGACACATGTAGATACACACCTGTTCGCGCAACCAGCCCGCATTGATGTAGGTTGCAGCGGTAAAAAACAGAAGCCAAAAATGGGTCCAACCCAATCCATCCGCCAGCGCCTCCCATTGCACCAGCTCGCGGATCGGCGTGAAGTAGCCAACAAAGGCTAACCCGGTTAGCCCAGCAATACCCAACCACAGCAAATGTTTAGCACCGCGCTTGCCAAACTTGGAGAGAGACCAGGGCGCTGCATCTAACTTGATGCGTTGGTTGCGCGAGCCTTCGGTGACCTGCTCCACCCACATAAACATCGCTGTCCAAACGGTTTGTGGGCAGGTGTAGCCACACCACAACCGGCCAACAACCGTGGTCAGGGTAAAGAGCCCAAAGGCCGAGATGATCAACACCCAACCCAACAACCACAGGTCTTCAGGCCAGTAGGTCAAAGAAAAGAGGTGAAATTGCCGGGCCGGCAGATCAAACAACACCGCTTGCCGGCCATCCCAGGTCAGCCAAGGGGTTAGAAAATAGCCCAACAGCAGAGGCCATCCTGTAAAGAAGCGCAGGCGTTGGTAAAAACCACCGACAAAACGCGTAAAGATCTTCTCTCGCCGCTGATACAGATCAACAGATGCGAAGCCGTCCACCTGCAACAGATCAATTTTCTTTGGTGGTTGCTGGGCCAACATCAGGGTGCGCTTAGGCTCAGCACGTAAGCGGCCAGCAGCTTGGTTTTTTCTGGTGACAACAAATCACCATGGGCGGGCATATTGCCGTTACGCCCGTGCCGCAAGGTGAACGCAATTTGGTTTAGATCACCGCCGTACAGCCAAATGTTGTTGGTTAAATCTGGCGAGCCTAACAAGGGATTACCTTTACCTTCAGGCCCATGGCAAGCAACACAAAAGGTTTGAAAATGCGCACTGCCTCGCTGCGCAGCCTCGCTATCGTGCGCCTGCCCACTCAACGAACGCACATAGGCTGCGGTCTCTTGGATGCCCTCTTCACCCAGTGCCGGAAGCCAGGTCGGCATGACCGCCTGGCGGCCCTGCTTGATCGCCGTTTCAATGGCGGTGTAACCCTCACCCCAAATCCACTCGTCATCCGTTAGGTTCGGAAAGCCAAAGCCACCTTGGGCCCCAACCCCATGACAGGTGGAGCAGTGGTTGATAAACAGCCGTCGACCAAGTTGGGTGGCACGTCGATTGCTGTGAAGCTCCGCCACATCCAGGGCTGCAAGCTCGGTGTAGAGCGGAGCAAAACGCGCCTCGTGAGCCGCGTTGTCCGCGGCCACCCGATCCATGGAGGTCCAGCCACTGGTACCTTCAAAATTGCCAAGCCCGGGGTAGTAAACCAAGTAACCCAAGGAGAAGACGATGGACAGCACAAACATACCAACCCACCACATCGGCAAGGGGGTATCCAACTCGGTGATGCCGTCCCATTCGTGGGGCGCTTTGTCTTTGCCCACCGCTTTGCGGTTGGCCATGAGCAACCAGGCCATGGCGGCCAAGCTACCCAGGGTGCCAACAATAACAAACCAATGCCAAGCGCTAGTCATCTTGGGAGCCTCCTGGCGCTGCCTCATCAAAGGGCAGTTGGCTGGCCTGCTCCCAACGCTGACGGGTTTTATCGCTAAACGCCCATAGCACTAGCGCTGCAAAAGTCACGGTTAGCGCAACCAAAGAAAACAGGATGGGGGTCATTGGCTTTGCACTCCGCTTTGCATGCCGCCTTGTACTGAGTAACGCTGCATATCACGCCCCAGGCTTTGCAAATAGATGATTAGCGCTTCCGCTTCAGGCACACCGCGCACCGCCGCGGCGGCACCCTCAATGTCAGCTTCGGTATAAGGCACACCCAGCGTGCTCAACGCGCGCATCTTGGCTGCGGTGTGTTCTCCGGTTAGCGTTGCATCAAACAACCAACGGTAGCTGGGCATATTGGAGACTGGGACCACACTGCGCGGGTCGGCTAGATGCGCACGGTGCCAGTCATCGCTGTAGCGACCACCTACCCGAGCCAAGTCTGGACCGGTACGCTTTGAGCCCCACAAAAACGGGTGTTCGTACACATCTTCACCCGCCACCGAGTAGTGGCCGTAGCGAGCGGTTTCATCACGCAGCGTGCGCACCATTTGCGTGTGGCATACGGTGCAGCCTTCGCGGATGTAGATATCGCGACCTTCTAGGGCAACCGCGCTGTAAGGCTTCAGCGTTTCGATCGCCGGTGTTTTATGCTGGTTAAAAATTAGTGGTAACAACTCCACCATGCCGCCAAAGCTGACGGCGATTAGCGTGAGCACAATCAACCAAATCACATGCCGTTCAATAAAATCATGCATTGGCGGTACCCTCCTCCAAGGTTGCAACGCTTGGCGTTAACGGATTGGCGGATGCCGCCTTCTCATCACGCGTATGCCCCTTAGCGGTCATGTAAACGTTGTAGGCCATGATCAACATGCCGGCAAAGAAGATGGCACCACCAATAAAGCGCACGTAGTAGCCGGGGTAACTGGCTTCAACAGATTCCGCAAAGCTGTAGGTGAGCGTGCCGTCGGTGTTGGTCGCCCGCCACATCAACCCCTGGAGCAGGCCGTTAACCCACATAGAGGCGATGTAAATCACCGTACCTAAGGTGGAGAGCCAAAAATGTAGGTTGATCAGCTGAACGCTGTACATCTCACCCTGCCGCCTACCGTAGAGAATGGGGATCAGGTGATACAAGGCGCCAATGCTAATCATGGCAACCCAACCCAGCGCACCGGAATGGACGTGGCCAATGGTCCAGTCGGTGTTGTGTGACAGGGCGTTCACTGTCTTGATGGCCATCATGGGGCCTTCAAAGGTAGACATGCCGTAAAACGACAGCGCCACAATCAAAAATTTGATGATGGGGTCCGTACGCAACTTATCCCAAGCACCGGACAAGGTCATGATGCCGTTGATCATCCCGCCCCAAGACGGCGCCAACAACACCAGCGACATCACCATGCCTAGGTTCTGGGCCCAGTCCGGCAATGAGGTGTAATGCAGGTGATGGGGACCTGCCCAGACGTAGATGGCAATCAACGCCCAAAAATGCACCACGGAAAGGCGGTAGGAATACACCGGCCGTTCGGCCTGCTTGGGCACAAAGTAGTACATGATGCCAAGAAAGCCGGCGGTCAAGAAGAAACCCACCGCGTTGTGCCCGTACCACCACTGCACCATGGCATCCACAGAACCGGAAAATATCGAGTAACTCTTAAACGCGCTAACCGGAATGGCTAAGCTGTTAAAAAGGTGGAGCACGGCCACACCAACAATGAGTGCACCGAAGAACCAGTTGGCCACGTAGATATGGGATACCTTGCGTTTGCCAATGGTGCCGAAGAATACAATACCGTAGGCCACCCACACGATGGTGATTAACACATCAATGGGCCACTCAAGCTCTGCATATTCTTTGGAGGTGGTCAGCCCCATGGGTAGCGTGATTGCGGCGCTAACAATGACCAGTTGCCAACCCCAAAACACAAACTCAGCCAACCCTTTTGCAAACAAGTTGGTCCGGCAGGTCCGCTGGACCACATAAAATGCGGTGCCCATTAAGGCACAGCCGCCAAAGGCAAAGATAACGGCGTTGGTGTGCAGCGGACGCAAGCGCCCGAAGGATAGCCAGGGCAGGTCAAAGTTCAAGGCAGGCCAAGCAAGCTGCGCGGCAATGAGCAAACCTACGCCCATGACGACAATGCCCCAGACTACAGTCATGATGGCAAAGCGCCGCACTACCCCGAGGTCGTAACGCTCGAGTTCGGCGGTGGAAGTATTGGTCACAGTAAATCCCTTATGCCCAGCGCTGCCGGACGGCGTTTCTTAGTTCGGATAAGGCTAGATTCGATCAAGCAAAGCTTGCCGATAGCATTCGAAACTAGAAATAAGGGATAACCACTAGAGGCCGGTGGCTCGGATCAAAAACGCCATCCGGTCAGTTGCGTTCGATGGTTTGAGATCAGTAACTTAAGAGCTGTCTGGCTCCAAACCGAGCCGCTCAAGATCAACCACCGCGGAATCGTAATTGATCCGGGCAACCCGTGCATCCAGCAAGGCATACAGGTGCCGTCGCTCGGCATCGGCGGCCGCCTGCTCGCGCAGGTTCACCAAGAAGAAGTCGCTAGCACCGCTAGCAAAGCGCGTGCGCTCCGCATCTCGCAACGCACGCGCCTGGCCTACCTCAAGCCGGGCTAACTCCGCTAGCTCACGCGCCGCATTCAGCTCCAACACAATATTGCGCAGCTCAATCTCAATCTCTTCTTGCAGCTGGCGCTGCTGCTGGCGCTGCGCCTCAAGCTTTGCTTTGCTTTGCTGCAGCTTGCCGCGCGCCGCGCGCCGCTGCAGGGGCACGGAGAACTCCAACCCAATCACCGTGTCTGTGCCGGTACGGCTGCGCCCGCCTTCCGCAACGCCACCGACATCCCGCGCCAAGCCCAGCTCCAGGTTGAGCTTGGGTTTGAGCGCGTTTTCATCCAGCGCAATGCGTTGCAGCGTGCGTTCAATGCTGTTGTCTAGCAACCTTAAACCCGGACGCTGGGCGTTGGCGCGAGCCAAAGCCAGTTGGCCAAGGGTATCAATCCCTTCAACACCCGCCACTGCAATGGCTCCAAAGGTTGCCTCGGTTTGCGGCAACTGCTCTGCCGTGGGCCGAATCGGCGAACCCTCAACGCCACGATAGTAAAAGCTCAAGTTGTTGGTGGCTTTGGCAAACTCGCGTTTTGCCGCGGTTACCAAGGCTTGTCGACGAGTGATGTTTTGGCGATTTTCCGTTAAGGATATTTTGGCCTGAGCACCGGTGCGAACCTGCTCAGACAAACCCGACTCACGATCAATCGCATTGCTGAGCAAGCCTTGGTACACACTAATTTGGCTGCCCGCGGTCACCCAACGCCAGTAGCTGATCAGCGCACGCTGCTGCACCCCAAGCTTGGTTAGCAGCAACTGCAGGTCTGCCGCCTCAACCGCCAAGGCGGCATCACGCCGGGCAAAACGTTGATCATCGATGCTGCGGTCCCGCAGCAAGGCAAACAGCACCCCCACCTTGAACTCACCCCCGCTATTGGTGAAGTACTCATCTTCGTAGATGGGAAAGCTGCCACCGGAAATGCGGTACTTGCTGTACAAGCTCACGCCACCACGACCTAGGTCTTGGGTTGCGGACCCGGATAGCACCCGACCGTCGTAGTAACCGCTGGCGCGACTGTAGCCATCTGCGGAAAACACCAGGTCAAATGCACCGTCTGCCGTTAACACTTGGCCCTGGGCAAGCTGACGCTTTGCCAGACCCTGCAAAATCTCGGGAAAGTAACGCTGGGAAGATTGCAGCACTTGCTCGGGGCTTAGCGGTGTTGCGCCAACCACCGGCGCCCACAGCCAAAGCAAGCTTGTTAAGGCTAGAGAGAACAAACGCGGGGCTCGTAACACTAGCTCATTCACCCGCTTGTTGTTCCACCAAATTCGGCGGGAAGTTGTTCAGCTGACGCCAGACCTCGTAGCCAGCAGGCACGGTGTCGAGTTGGATCCAACCGCGCACCTTGGCGCCATAGCGCACAAAGCGTTCATTCGGCCAAGCCACAGGATCGGCTTCATCGACCACCAGCAACACACGAAAGCGCCCGGCCCGATCCGCGGAAGGATCCACGCTCAAGACCTTAGCGCCGAAGGTGCCAACAGAAACCGAAGGCCAACCGCTAAACTGCACCGCCGGCCAGCCTTCAAACTGCAGCCGAGCGGTAGCCCCTGGGGTCACCAACGCCACGTCCCGACCGTCGATATCAATTTGCACGGCACGCTCGGCATTGTCTGGAACAAAAGTAGCAACCGGCGCACCAGCGCTAATGAAGGTGGCTGCATCCCCACCGTTCACGTGCAAGATCACACCATCGCGTGGCGCGCGAACAACTTGCACCGACTGACGCGATAGCGATACCTCAATGCGATTCAGCGCTGCTGCGGCTTCTGCCACATCACCACGCAACCCGTCGACCTTGATACGCGCCAGCTCGTAGTCCCGCTGGGCCACCAAGCCTTTTTCAAACAGACCCTGCATACGCTGCATGTCGATCTCGGCGGTAGCTTGAGCCTGCTCTACGGCCAATCGTTTGTTGAGGTACTGGGCGCGTTCTGCTTGCAACCGTTCGATCAATTGAGGATCGTTGTCCACAATTTGAACAATGGGATCACCGCTCACTACGTGGCTGCCATCTCGGACAAACCACTCTTGGATACGCCCAGACACCAATGCGTTGATCTCTTGCACGCGATCGTTCGGGTTGAGCGCAATGACGGTACCCGCACCCGTGGTGGTTTGCACCCAAGGTACAAAGGTTAGAAACAACACCATCAAGGTTAGCCCGGCCAGCAGCAGCCAGCCAATGACCCGCATCACGCGCGGCATCTGAATGCTGTTTAGGGTTTTAAAGCGATGCCGATGAAGCTCTGGGTTTGCCATTACCGCGCCCCCCGACCCGGGTTTTGATCCGGGCCTTGCCCAGAGCTAACATCGGGCTCCACCATACCCAACGCCGCCGCGCCCTCGGCTGCCAACATCTCGGCAAACGAGGGGTAGATGGTTTGCCGGTCCGTGCGCATGTACAAAAACGCATCGAAGTTGAGACGCGCATTGCGATTTGAAAAGTAAATGACCGTGCACTCACACTGAGCCTGCAACATATCCAGGGAGCGCCGCAGCTGCCCCTCGGTCATCATGTCAAACAGCTCGTTAAGCACCAACACGCGCGGCTGCGCGATAATGGCGGAGGCCAACTTAAGCTTCATGGTCTCAATAATGTCCAGCGGCCAACCGGTCATGGCAATTGGCGTATCCAACCCGCGGCGTAATCCGGCTACGGTAGCCCCAAGGCCAACCACTTCGATCACCTCCAGCAGACGTTCTGGCTGGGCGTCCACGGCGGACAGCTCTAGAAACTCGCGAATGGTCATCTCGATGGCGTTGGGCCGGTTCAGCACCATCACCACTTGCCGCAGGGTGTGCGCTTCTAGGCCCATGATGTCGATACCACCCAAGACTACATAGCCAGAGTCCGGTGCGGTGTGGTGCTTGAGAAGGTTGCACACCACCCGCTGCACACTGTGCTCTGATGTATGCGCCATGACCCGAGTGCCGCTATCAATCTCCAGGTTCAGCGTGGTCACATTGTTGCGCGCCTCACCCTTAGCGTTCACAAAGGCCAAGCGTGCATCATCCGCAGTGGGTTGATGCTCACCTACCGCCGTTTCTTGGGGCACCTCGTAGAACATGGCCAGCTCATCCACCGCGGCACACAGGTCGTAGTAGTAAGTAAGGTACACACCCAACTGGGCAATGCTGTAGTAGACAACAGACAGGACCAGCTCGGCTGCCACCAGTTGGCCTAACGACAGCTCGCCGCGAATCACCAGCCAACCGCCTAACCCCAGCAAGGTGGCGCTGGCCGCTGCATAGATCAACAAAAAGCAAATCGTTTGGCTGAAATGATGCCGAAAGTGCTGCTTGTGCAGGTTGATGTAAGACTCGGTGAGCTCGTTGGTGCGATCTAGCGCTGCGGCAATGTGACGCTCGGACTTAAAGAAGCCATTGGAAGCGCCTAGGCCTTCAAGCCAAGCGGCCACCGCGTGCTTTTGATGAGATAAATCTACCGCGCTGCCAATGGCGCGCTTACCCCAAACCATCCACACCAACCAGATCAGGATAACGGTGACAATGTTAAAGGCCAAAAACAGTGGGTGATAAAAAGACACCAACACAAAGCCAACCAGTGCCTGTATGACAATGGTAAAACCACCCACCAGCAAGTTAGGTAAGGACTTCAACACCACAATGATGTCGAAGTAGCGGTTAAACAAGGGCCCTTTTTGCTGGTCGTCAAAAAATGGGTTCAAGGCGAACACGGAGCGTAGCGCGACCTCAGACAACATCCGCGCATAGAAGCGACGGCTATAAATATCCATCAGATGAACACGCAAGGCGTTGAGCAATCCAGCCAGCAGCAACAGCACAAACAAGGAGACAGACAAGATAACGAGCGGCGCAGCAAGGCCGGTGTTGGCCACGGTGTTGATCAGCATCTGCACCGAGATGGGCGTAGCTAGGCTAAGCAGGCTTATGCCGATCCCGTAGACCAAGGTGAGGCCCATATAGCCGCGTTCCGGGCCTAAGATGGTGTGCAAATAGCGCAGCACATGCTGCAAGTCTCGTGTGATGCTAGGCGAACTCATGCGGATCCGAGGTGAATGATCATCACTGCTAAAAAGGCCAAGTTGTGGATCTGTCTAACCAGCCTGAAGGCGCTGCAGAAAGAAACGGTTACGTACTAGTAATCTTAGCAACGAAACTGTGTTGGCGGGATGCTTAACTTAGGTTTGCGCTAGTTAAGTTTGCTGTAGACCCGGCGCAAGTCCAGCTGGTCCGTTCCGGTTTTCACCGCCAGCAATACCGTGAGTTGCTGGCCGTCGCCCGATAGCTGATAAGTCTCTTGCGCTTTGGCGTCACTCGCCCGCCAGCGGCTCACTAACTCCCCGAGTTCGTTCCAACCGGTCACCACGGTCCACATGCCCCGCTCACGCTCACCCCAAGACAGATCCCGATAGCGACCGCGGTCGTAGTCGATACCCATGGAGTCTTGGTTCTGCTCGATGGTCATGCGCTGCGCTGCCATCACCGGGAAGTCGTGGGCAACAAAGGCTAGCCCACCACGGTCTTGACGACCCCGTTGGACACGCTGCTGGCGGTTCTCAACTTTGGGTGGGATGGGCGTGTCGCTTAAGCGTCGGCCCCTAGGTGGCAGGTCGGATAAATCCGCTAGCAATACCCAGCGGCCGCTGAGGTCAAACTGGGCGGGTGCTGCACTGGCCAAGGGGGCACTTTTGCAGGCGCTAAGCAGAGCCAAGATCAACAGGCCCCCGCCCATCATCGCTAGAGATCTATAACCACTACTCATGGGTTGCTAAACATCCTTTGGTTGGAGTCACTGGGCTTAAGCCACCTATTGAGAATCGGGGGCAGTTGAGGATTGCACAAAGCTGGCCTGTCGATTTAAGACCGCAACCGCCTCCTCAACCAGACTATCCATCACCTCAGCTACCGACTGTAAGTCATTGAAATAGGCGACACTTTGTCCTGCACCGGAATGAATAAGGGGCTCTATATCGTGCTCTTCGATGGCACCCAACAGATCTCCAACCAACACATCTTGCAGCGGCATCTTGAGCGGCGCCGGGGCATTTTCTGCCTCCCACTCGCTGCTCCAATGGGT
>CALHVX010000106.1 GCA_938036875.1 uncultured Pseudomonadales bacterium | reverse complement strand
TACGGCTTGTTCCTTGGTGATGCGGTTAAGCAAAAGTTGGGTTCTGGCAAGGTGGATCATGCACAGCAAACTCGGTGGGTGGCCTACCAAGCTAAATTGCGCGGTGCGCTCGATACTGCTGCGCTACTGGGTTCGCCTTACGCTAGCGTGATGAAGATGTTGACCTTGCCGTCTATTCGACAATCTATTGCGAATACCAACCACTTGTATCAGGCAACTAGCAAGGCTTGGAATGCTTCGATGGTCATCGATGCATCCAAAACCTTAAAGAAAGGGCCGCACCTTTATCTTAACGACCCAGACAACGTACGCATCATTCATTTGGCCCGTGATGGTAGGGGCGTGGTTGCCTCGCGCAAAAAGTACATGCCGGTAGCTGCGGGCGCTGAACGTTGGAATCATTACCACAGCGTGGCACGACGGGTACTGGACCGCTGGGTGGACCCGTTACATCGCCGCTTTTTGCGTTACGAAGATTTAGTGCAGGATCCAGCAGGTCAACTAAGCGCTTTGTGCAGCTGGCTTGAGATAGACTTTGAAAAGACCATGCTCGAGTCATCCCAAGTGCCAGAATCTCACGCTGCTGGCGGTAATCCAGCTCGATTCAGTTTTGGCGGCGGAGTGCAGGCCGTGGATGATCGCTGGCGAACGAGCTTAGATGAGAAAGACTTGGCCGTGTTTCAGCGAATCGGCGGGCGCATGAATTTGCATTTCGGTTATGTCTAACTCGAATGCCCCGTTGTCTGGGAGGGTTTTGTTTCATGTGGGCGGGGCAGGCAATGCGGAACGTGTGGACGTATCCGATTTGTTTGCACAGCGGCTGGCCCAAGAAGGCCTCGATGTTGAGTATGTGTTATTCGATCGAGAGCCTGGCCCTGCTTGGCAGCCGCGTCAATGGCGTGGTACTCGTGCTTACGTTGTTGGGGCGAGCGCAGCTGGGGGGCTGCGTGGAGCGCTTGGAAACAAGTTCCGACAGCTTTGGGCCGACATCCGCACCGTGCAGCTTGCAGCCACCGGCCGGTACGACATCGTGCAGATTCGCGATCGATTTTTTGTTGCGCCGCTAGCTTTACTAGCCGCACGTTTGCGTGGCAAGAAATTCGTTTACTGGTTGTCCTATCCTTATCCAGAAAGTCGATTGATTGATGCCAAAGAAGGCCGCGCTAGAATTGGGTGGGCAACCTGGTTGCTTGGCAGCTTAGAAGCATGGTTGTTATACAAAGTCGTGTTGCCTAGGGTTGATCATGCGTTTGTACAAAGTGAGCAAATGCGCCGAGATATTGTGGCCGAGGGTATCGATCCTAATCTCATGACGCCGGTTCCCATGGGTATCAGCGAGTCGCTACTCGAGTTGCGAGTAGCGGAACACCAACCCTCTACGGTGGCCTATCTAGGTACGCTGATACGTGTGCGGCGTTTGGAGATGTTGGTTGAAGCCATGGCTTTGGTGAAAGAGCAGATCCCTCAAGCACGCTTGTTGTTGGTGGGTGATGGTGAAGACCCGGAGGACCGGGCCAATATTGAACAAGCGGTGGCAAAGTTTGATTTAGGCGATAGTGTCGAGATCACCGGTATGTTGCCCATGCGCCAGGCGCACGAATTGGTTGCCCAGGCGGCCGTTTGCGTTTCGCCTTTTTATCCCACCCCCATACTCCTGTCTACCTCGCCCACCAAGATTAGCGAGTATTTAGGTTTGGGGCGTCCGGTTGTTGCCAATGTGCATCCAGAGCAATCGTTGGTGCTTGAGCAAAGCGGCGCTGGGTACTGTGTGCCTTGGTCCCCAGAGGACTTTGCCAAAGCCATCGTTCGGTTGCTGCAAGACCCCCAAGGCGCAACGCAGATGGGTGAGCGCGGACGCGAGTGGGTTGCGGAAAACCGAGTCTACGGCAAGATAGCGCAGGACCTTGTTCCTTACTATCAAGCTCTGCTTAAGCCAGGAAGTTAACCTTATGAGTGCCGATCTGTTGTTTGTTACTGGGGCTTCACGTTCCGGAACTACCTTGGTAAGCCGTATATTGGGCAACCACTCCAAAGTGCTTGGCTTGCGCGAGTTGCACTACTTTGGAGAGTTGTTTGATCCCAGTATGGGAACCCAGGCGCTGGATGACCGCACGCTATCCAGCTTGGCCCAAACCTTGTCCGCGCGCCAACGAGATGATTTATGGCACGCTCAGATTGGGGCGGAAGACGTCGCCTTTGCGGATAGTCTGCTACCAAGCCTTGCTAAGCGCGACGGCTTCACGCTGTTTTCTTTGGCAACCAACAAGCTGGCCCAGTGTGAAGGTAAGCAAGTTGCATGCGAGCAAACGCCGCGCAATATTTTCTATGCCAAGCAACTGCTTGAGCAATACCCTGATGCCCACATTGTGCATTTGTTACGCGACCCTCGCGGGGTGATGGCTTCGCAAAAAAATCGTTGGCAGATGCGTAAGCTTGGCGGCGGCAACGTACCCTGGCAAGAATTAGTGCGGGTACGGGTTAACTATCACCCCATAACCATGTCGAAACTTTGGAATAAAGCAACGGAGCTTGCGTTAGATCTTGCCGATCATCCGCGCTGCCACCTAGTAAAATTTGAAGAGCTTACCGATGCGCCGGAGCAGACCATACGCCAGTTATGCCAGCGGCTTGAGATGGATTTTGATCCCGCCATGCTGGAAGTGCCGCATTGGGGATCCTCTACTGTAGCGCACTCTGACGATAAAAAAGCTGGAGTATCTGCTCAGGTTGTGGAGCAATGGCGAAAGGTGCTGTCTCCCGCTGAGTGTGCTGTTATTGCCGAGCTAAGCGGTGATTTGATGGAGCGTAGCGGCTATTGTTTAGGAGCAACCGAGCGCAAGGTCGGGTTGGGGCAATGGTTGAGCTACCCACCGCACTTGCTCGGCGTTGCGCTGGCTAACCCGAAGCGAGCCTTGACGGTGGCCCGGGGTATGTTTGCGAGCTAGGTTTGGTTAGCTCAACGACCTAGCCTTCCTTCAACCTCTGAATAGATACGCCGGATATCGACAGCGCTGGTAGCTCGAGCTTGAGCTGACCAAACTTGTTCACCTGCGCAATGCGTCTGGGTTGCTCCAGCGCGAGTTGGATGTCGCCGCTTGGTCCATCACCAGTACCACCCACCAGACCGTGCATACGATTGTGCTGAACCCATACCTGCTGGTTGGCCCAGCCTGGTAGGGATATTGTTGCACTGTAAGTGCGGTTGGCTCTATTCATAACCCACAGGCCTAGCTCTGTTTGACCTTTGTTGGCGAATGCTGCTGCACTGACATCGTAGCCGCCGCCATAGCCACTGTGTTTGGGGCCTTGAACGCGGCTTGCAACTAGATTGGGCAGACGGGTGTCCCTGAGTAAGGTTAAGGCGGTTAACGTTGCTCGAGGTCGGCGATCGCCGAATTCAGCGCTAGCATCGAAGACTTGCCATGGGCCGGCATTTAAACCGTGTAGTGCCGCACCCTGGACTTCAGGAATGTGCACCATGGTCGCCAGAAAGTCTGCGGTGCTAATGGCCGCTTGCAGATTGCTGGTTAGTGCAACGCGTTTCATCGGCTTGGGTTGGGTTAGGTTGATGCCTCTAGCATGCTCGGTGATCCAAACTTTTACGTCAGCGTTAGGCCGTTGTGCCTTGGCTAGCTTTATTGCTTGCTTAAACTGTCGCGTCCGCCAGGGAATCCATTTGGTTTTTTTGTGCTCCATGCCCGGGTCGTCGTAGTAGTAGTGCAACGAAAAGTCGTTGACCATAGGCAGGGCGGTGAGCACTTCTTTGATAAAGCGTTCGGTACTACTGACTTGACCTTTGCGTGCTTTATCTCGATAGCGCCAAGGGAAGTCGCGTAGGAAGGCCACAAATTTTGTATTCGGGTCAACCTTGGTGATGGCAGCCACAGTATCTTGCGCGCGCTGAATGTATTTTTGGTGGGACCATTCGTAGTCTGCCCGATCGAGTTCGTTACCTAGCTCGTAGTAGATGGGCTGCGAATGGCCTACTTGTTGGCGGATGTAGGCGGCAAGTTGCGCGTTCGACTCGGCCATGATGGCTGAGCTCAGCTCTTTATCGGGTGCAAGGGCATTTTGGCCCGCCAGCACTTGGCTCTTAGCTTCACCAGCAAAACCTCTAAGGTTTAAGACGTACCAGGGTTGACCATCAACTTGGTCCACAAAATTCAGAAACTCTGGAACACCAAAGCTAACTGGGGTTGGCCCCTGCCAGCGCACTGTTTTTTGCGGGCTGCGTTCGTTTTGTGGGCCTTGCGCATCGTGCCAATTGAAATGGTTGCTAACCAAGCCGCCAGGGTAACGGTAGATAGCGCCAGCTAGCGGCTGCAGTTGCTCCACCACCTTAGGCAGCGCGACCCCACAAGCGTTCGCCAGCTCCTGCTGAAAATTGAGGTAGTGGATGTTAAAACCGAACAACGCATCGGGAACTTGGGCGCGCAAGACTTTGCCGACGTCAACTTGAATGTGCACGCGTTCCGCTGGTGGCTTTGCTGTTTGCGCTAGTGCCGAGGCGTTTGAAAGTAGGCAGCTCAGTAGTAGCAGCGCTGCGAGGCGGTTTAACATTGGGCGTCTAGGCCGGTTCTTCGTCACGATAGTTATGCAGATTCTGTTCCGTGTGAGCTAGGTATCCTAACAGCAGTACAACGAGCGTTTGAAATGGTATCTGGTAAACAAAGAAATTTTTGTGGAACAAGCTTATGGCGATGATAGGCATAAGCACACGTACCGTTTGTAACATTGCTGTATGCCATGCATCCTTTGGTAACTGTTTAGCGAGTCGTCCGGCTAACAAGAAAGCATAGAATAGAACCCCTAGGATAAAAACTACGCCTAACACACCAAGCTCCCAAAGCATGGCTGATACGGCGGTTAAACCGATGCCCATGCCTCGATACTCGTCAGAAGCTAGGGTCTTTACCGCTAGGCCTGAGTTACGTGGTTCGCGTGCTGCCCCCAAACCATGACCAAACCACACCTTAGGGCTGATTAGATTGGGATGTTCTTCCCACCAAAAGGTCATCACGGTAAGGCGGTTTAGCTCAAAGTCGCCGTAGCCTTGGGTGACTTGGGTGTTTCGGGTTACCGCCTCACTTAAGAAATCGGTGATCTGCCCATTGCCTTCGGCACGTGTAGCAAAGTTAACGTTGGCCCAAAGCGCTGTCCCGGCGAGTGCAAAAATCAGCAAGCCGGACATCAGCGTACGTTGCAAGTTGGTGCCGCCGGATCCCAGGCTGAGCAGCATGTAGGCGATGCCAAGGTACAAAACTGCAACCAAGTTTGCGTTTAACGCGATGGGTATCAGCAAAATTGCGGCGCCAACGGCAGCGCGTAGAGCTGAAAGTTGGTTGTTTCTATACATGGCAATTAATAAGATCGTTGCGGTAACTAAGAAGATCGACAGCACCGCGTTTGCACCACCGCCCTCGAGAACGGCGCCAAAGGTGCCAGCCACCACATCTTCTGCCACGATAAGCCCACCCAGTTGAATTCGGTATGGCACGAGCACTAGATATTGATGCAAGGCAAATGGCAGTTGGAGTAAGGCAATAATCAATATGGCTTTAGGGAGCTGTTTGATCATCGGTGTGGAGGCGGCCGCGAGCGCCAGGGCTAAAAACAGGCCCCACATCTGCAGGTAGCCTTTTGCGCCAAAGATCAGAGCGTTAACACTCGTCATGTGCCCGATGCCTGATAAGGCTATAAAGGCCAGAAATGCGAGAACCAGCCACATCATGGACCTCGGTGGCTGGGGATGATTGGTCAACGGGTTAGCTGTGAAGGCTGTCTCAGCCACGGCCAGTGCACCTAAGGCTATGGCGAGCAAAGCAACGCCGGTTCGTATGAGTTCCAGCGTTGGTAGGTACAACTGGGCGATGCCGACAACAATCAAGCCGCTTATGGTGGTGATCCACAGCGCTAGGCTGCGGAGCTTGATAAGCACGGCAAAGCCAATGGCTCCGGCCAGTCCAGCAGCGAGCAGTAGGTTAGATTGTGCCGCTGCCACGCCTGCGACGAGTGCGAATAGAACCAATGCAGCGAGGGCGGTTATTTGAATAGTCATCGTGCGGACATTGTGAGCTTTAAAGCTCGCTGAGTTGTTAGCAATACCCCTGCAAGTATAACGATCTTGTATAACACCCTTGTCGTTCGGAAAGATTTTTGACACCCTGGCGCGGCTATCAACAGTCAGGTAGATGTGTCGGTGTGGCGAACCAAAGAAATAACAGCTTAATCATCGAAATAACGGCTAAATGCCACGTATTACCAATATAAAACGGGTCTCAAAATCATGAATCAGGCTTTTTTAAACAGCGCTGTACCAGCAAATGGGTTGCCCAAGCGCCGTTTATTGAGACAACATACGCCGACGGTCCAAGGCTTCCAACAGGTCATGTGTGCCCTGAGCGTGATTGGCTTGTTGTACCTGCTGACCATCGACCGCACGGGGCAATTTGACTCCAACTACCGCATCTTAATGGTGTTGGCCTCAGGTGTGGGATTCTTTGTCTATCGTATGCTTGGTGTCTTTAGTCGCTTTGCTAGAGGCCATGAAGCGCTTCTAAGTATGCTGCAAGCCTGGGCTGTCACCTTAGCCATTATCATCGCAATCGGCTTTTTTACGAAAACCTCGGATCTTTATTCTCGGCAAGTGCTGATCATTTGGAGCTTGTTGGGTGCGTTGAGTCAGGGTGCCATTATTTTAGGCTCCAGAGCGGTTGTCCGCTTATGGCAAAACGGCATGCAGAATCATTTACGCAG
>CALHVX010000105.1 GCA_938036875.1 uncultured Pseudomonadales bacterium | reverse complement strand
TAACCGGGTGACCCAACCAGAATTTAAAGCCATCATCGAGCTGTGGCTTGCTTCTCGCAACGATGCCACTTTTGGTGCTCGCTTGGCTGAAGCCATCGGGCAAAGTGCACAACTGTTCTCACCAGAAGTAATTTTGGCCGGGGTTAGCAAAACCAAAGGCACCAAAGCTTTTGATGCAACCTACCGAACGATTCAGGAAGCGCTGATCGGAATAGGCTTAGGCAGAGCCGTTGGTAACGGCGATCCGCTAGCACACGAATCCATGGTTTTAGGCGTGCTAGTAGCTATGGCAAAAGAGTATGACCAACAAAATTAAGCAAACTACAAGGTGTCTCAGCAAAGGCTGAGCATCAGTCCAGGTAACCAGGGGATATCTATGGCAAAGCAATCGGCAAACAAGCAAACCTATTCTGTCTGCACCATTTGTGACATCGGCTGCCAGCTTCGCGCAGAGACAAAAGACGGCAAGCTGTCCCGCATGATTGCGCACGACAACCCAGCGCTCGCCCGCAACGTTTGCTACAAAGGCACCGCTGCGGCGCACATACATAACCACGCCGACCGACTCACCAAACCGCTAAAACGCGTGGGTGAACGTGGCGCTGATCAATGGGAAGAAATTTCTTACGAGCAAGCCATCGAGGAGATTGCAGAACGATTGGGCAAAGTGGTCGACAAATATGGCCCAGAATCCCTGGCCGTTTCTACCTCCGGGTGGAACACCCAGACTACCCACAGCATGGATCGCCGGTTCATGAACGCCTTGGGTTCACCCAACTACATCAGTGGCGTGTCCTTGTGTGCAGGCAATACGGCTGCAGTGAACAAGCTAACCTACGGCTGGTTTCCCTTTGCCGACATCAGCAACTCCAAATGTGTTGTGCTCTTCGGCCACAACCCCAGGAAGCACAGTTGGACCCCAATCTACAACATGATCAACGCTGCTCGCGCCAACGGCGCAAAGGTTATCGTGTTGGACCCCCGAGTTTCTGATCAAGCAGAAGTTGCCGATATGCATCTGCGGCTTCGTTCAGGAACAGACGCTGCCATGTGCTTAGGCTGGCTCAACGTCATTATCAACGAAGCGCTTTACGACAAAGACTTTGTTGCCCAGTACACCCTAGGGTTCGATGAGCTCCGCGAACGGGTCAACGAATACCCATTAGAACGCGTTGCCGAGATCACGGGCGTTGATGCTGAGCTTATTGCAGAATCCGCTCGGTTGTATGCCGGTGCGGAAAGCGCCTGTATCCCCTGGACGCCCATTACCGATATGCAGATCTCTTCAACCTCTGCCATTCGGCTACACAGCATATTGCGGGCGCTCACCGGCAACCTCGACATTCCTGGCGGCGAGCTGTTAGGCGGCTTTAATCCGGACTACATTCCGGAATCCAAGCTTGGCAACCACGAGATGCTAAGCCAAGAGCAAAAAAACAAACAGCTAGGTTCTGACACACATCCCGCTTACACCTATCGCGCTCAAGAGATGCTGTCGGAACATACCAAGCGCGTTTACGGCTACGAATACGCTGACATTGTGATGGGCTGTTACATGGCCAACCCCAGCGCTACCTTTCGCGCCATGGCTACCGAAAAGCCTTACCCAGTGAAGGCATTTTTTGTTTTGGGTAACAACGCGCTGATGAGCTATCCGAATCAACATCAAATTCTCAAAGGCATGATGAACCAAGATCTCATCGTGGCTCACGAGATTTTCATGACCCCTACCGCCATGCTGGCCGACTACGTGTTGCCTGGCGATGTCTTCAGCGAACGCAACCATCTGTCCGATTCTTGGAGTTGGAGATTAGGTTTAACGCTGTCACAAAAAGCCGTGGAGCCTCCCGAAGGAGCGAGCAGCACCTATGAATTCTGGCACGACCTAGCGCATAAAATGGGCTTCGGCGAGCTGTTCCCTTGGGGGACGATCGAAGAGGTTCTGGATTACCGTCTAACCCCTAGCGGCAAAAGTTTCGCAGAATTTTCCGCAGAAACCTACATGCACGTACCACCGCCCGAATATCGCAAGTATCGAAAGACAGGATTTGCTACACCGTCCGGCAAAGTGGAGTTGAAGTCGAGTCTGCTCGAAGCCTTAGGTTTTGATCCCCTGCCCTACCATCGTGAAGGACCCGCGGTCAGCGACGACTACCCTTACTACGTGTTTACCGGCGTGCGCGAAGACGCCTTCTTTCAAACCGGGCAACGTCAGGTCAAAGTACTCCGCGACCGCATGCCGTCACCCAAATTGTTTATGCACCCAGAAGATGCCGCCAAACAAAACATCGTCGATCACGATTGGGTCAAGCTGCAAACACCAACCGGTGAAGTCACCGCCAAAGTACTGGTTAAAGAATCCATGAAGCAAGGCCACATCCGCGTGCCACACGGTTGGTGGTATCCGGAGATGCGAGGGCAAGCGAAGCTTGCGGGGTCTTTCATCAGCAGCGACGCAGTGCTGTGCCCGGATGACCCGGAGTTTTTGGATTACGAGCAAGGCATCCCACACTTTAAAGGCTTCCCCGGTCGCATTGTGAAGCTGGCTGAGCCACCGGCCGGCATGTCTGAACAAGTGTTGGCAGGGTGAGATGAGCTTACTCAAAGAATGGCTAGGTGATAACCAGCAACGATTGATGACTCACCTAGCGAATCGCACCTTTAAAAAAAATCCGAACCTGATCGATCGCGCAGCAACGGGTTTGCTGAAGAAGATGATTGGCGAGGTGCCTGATGACCCTGAACTGGATCACCCCGAGTAAGGCTTAAGATCCAGCAGGTTTTTGAAAGCGGCCCCAAGCAAATGGTGGCACGATGGCATCCGCTTTACGCAGGTGCAATTCATAGGAGGCGCAATGGAGGCCATCACCAAAATAGCTTGGGGACTGCTCGTACTGCTGCACGTCATGCCAGCCGCCGTCGTCTTTATGCCAGGGCTGGTAGAAAAGCTCTACGGCGCATCACCGGCTGGCGACATCGGATTATTGTTGGTGCACCGCAGCGCGCTTTTTCTGGCCGTTTGTGTAGCAGCCTTGTACGCCATCTTTGATTCACAAAGTCGTCGCATCGCAACCCTGATCGTAGGCATCAGCGTGGTTAGCTTCCTACTCATCTATCTGCGCGCAGGGCTACCAGCGGGCGAACTTAGAAAGATTGCGATTCCAGACGCTATCGGGTTGGTGCCGCTCCTGTGGGTAAGCGTCCAAGCTTGGCGTTGAGCGACTCAATAGACCACTTGCCAACGCGTATTATCCTAACCGGTACACGCTCGGCCTTTATCGGGTCAAACTTGGTATCTGATGGTTATCACGCGGCCGTTGCAACCATCGTTATCGGTTTGGATGCAGATATCGAGCTAACGAGGTTTGAAGAACAAGAAGACGTTAACCAAACCGGGCCGATCAGCGTTATCGCGCCCGGAACACTTTGCCATTTTGAAACGAACGGCGGTATCGCACTGCTCTTTTGTGACGTACTCAGTGACGACTATGCCGAGATCGATATGCGGGGGATAGAAGGTCGAATTGGCGCACTTCGCCAACTACTGCAACGCGGGCCAACAGATGAGTTACCCAGGGACTATCTAGATCAAGTGTTTCACCTGATAGGCGTAGACTCAGAACCTATTTCACGTCCAGATATCGCACGAGTGGTTGCCGCGATCGGTAAAGAGCCAGCGAATTTCGCCACCGTCGAGTCGGCTGCCAACCTCGCCGGTCTTTCGCCTACACGATTCCAGCACGTTTTTACACAAACTGTCGGCATGCCATTTCGACGCTACCGTCAGTGGCGGCGTATGGGTCAAGTGATTCGAGCCTTAGCAGATGGCGAAAGCCTCACACAAGCCGCCCATGCCGCTGGGTTTGCTAGCAGCGCACATCTTTCAACGGCTTTCAAAGCT
>CALHVX010000104.1 GCA_938036875.1 uncultured Pseudomonadales bacterium | reverse complement strand
GCCATCGGAGAATGTGCGCTATACGACAACCGCATATTTGGCCTAGTCGCACCAGGATACCGCATGGCTGAGGTTGCCGCAGATCAAGTGGCTGCAGGGTCAAGCAGCTTTTCCGGTGCCGATATGAGCACCAAGTTAAAGCTGTTAGGTGTAGAGGTAGGATCTATCGGTGACGCCCAGGCCAAAGCCGAGGGTGTGCTCTCTTATACCTATAGCGATCCAGTACAGAACGTCTATCGGCGCATGAACCTTTCGCCGGATGGCAAGAAAGTGGTTGGCGCGGTCTTGGTTGGCAATTGCGACAGCTACGACCAGCTGTTGCAGTACTTCCTGAATGACATCGACGTACCAGAATCGCCCGAATCTCTCATTCTCCCCGCCAGCGAAGGTGGGAATGCCTTGTCTGCGGATTTACTGCCGGATACCGCGGCAATATGTTCTTGTCATAACGTAACCAAAGGCGCAATCCTCGAGCAAATTTCAGGCGGTTGCCTTGATCTAGCGGAACTTAAATCGGCCACCAAGGCAAGCACCGGTTGTGGCGGCTGTGCGGTTTTGCTCAAGACAGTGTTTGATACCGAGCTTGAATCCCGAGGGATCGAGGTTGATAAGTCCATCTGCGAACACTTCCCCTACACTCGGCAAGAGCTGTTTCACCTCTGCAAGGTTGAGGAGATCAAAGACATCTCCACCCTGCTGGACAAACATGGGAGCGGCTTGGGCTGCGACATTTGCAAGCCAGCGGCTGGCTCCATCTTTGCTTCGCTGTACAACGACTACGTGCTGGAACCATCTCACGTGGGTCTTCAAGACACCAATGACCACATGCTCGCAAACATGCAAAAAAACGGTACCTACTCTGTGGTGCCCCGCATCCCCGGTGGCGAGATCACCCCAGACAAGCTCATCGTTATCGGCCAAGTTGCCAAAGAGTATGACCTCTATACCAAAATCACGGGAGGTCAGCGCATCGATCTGTTTGGTGCGCAGGTTCACCAATTACCCGGCATCTGGAAAGCATTGGTTGATGCCGGTTTTGAGACTGGTCACGCCTACGGTAAATCATTGCGTACTGTTAAGTCCTGCGTGGGCACCAGCTGGTGCCGCTTTGGCGTCCAAGATTCGGTATCGATGGCGTTACAACTGGAAGACCGATACAAGGGCCTACGTTCACCTCACAAAATTAAATTTGGGGTATCCGGATGCACCCGAGAATGCGCTGAAGCGCAAAGTAAAGACATTGGCGTTATCGCAACAGAAAATGGCTGGAACCTGTTTGTAGGGGGCAATGGCGGTATGCGCCCCAGACATGCCGAGTTGTTCGCCACGGATATCGACGACAAAACCCTTGTTCAATACATCGATCGAGTTCTTATGTTTTACGTTCGAACCGCCGACCGTTTGCAGCGTACCTCTGTGTGGATGGAATCACTAGATGGCGGTCTCGACTACCTTAAAAGGGTAGTGATTGATGACACGCTTGGCCTTGCTGCGGAGCTCGAAGCACAAATGAACAACGTTGTTGGCACCTACCAGTGTGAGTGGAAGACAACCATCGAAAACCCCGAGAAGTTGAAACGTTTTCGACAATTTGTGAACAGTTCCGATACCGATTCACAGGTGGTCTTTGTTCGAGAGCGTGGGCAGAAACGACCGGCAAACGAAGCAGAGCTTGCCGCTCTAGCGATAGAGGCATAGATCTATATGAATGCACCAGAAGTATCCCAAGCGCACCCACAGCTAGCCTGCAGTTTAAAGGATCTAGTTCCCTATTCCGGCGTCGCAGTATTGTGCTCTGAACAGCAAATCGCCTTGTTCTATCTGCCTGAGCAAGAACAAAAAATCTACGCCTTAAGTAATTACGACCCGTTTGGTAAGGCCAATGTCTTATCTCGCGGAATCCTCGGCGACAAAAATGGAGAACTTGTGATTGCATCCCCGCTGTATAAACAACACTTCAGTTTGGTCACCGGTATCTGCATAGAAGATCCAACTGTATGCCTTCCGATCTTCCAGGTCAGCCTCGAAGACGATCGCGTGATGATATTGCTGTAGCGCTCTCAAGATGTCTTCTACTTGTATAGAAACCACCTGCCCCTACTGCGGCGTAGGCTGTGGTGTCACCGCCACTACCGCCGATAATGCCATCGTCAATATTGAAGGCAGCTCTACGCACCCAGCGAACAAAGGGAAATTGTGCATCAAAGGCACAAATCTGGCCGAGACATCCACGATTCAAGGGCGGCTAACGCAACCTAAAGTCAATGGCAAAGCCACCTCCTGGGATCAAGCTCTAAACGTTGTAGCCACAAGATTTAGCAACATCGTCGCAGAGCACGGCCCTGATGCCATCGCTTTCTATCTGTCTGGACAACTACTAACCGAAGATTACTACGTCGCCAACAAGCTGATGAAAGGCTTTATTGGCAGTGCAAACGTCGATACTAACTCTAGGCTCTGTATGGCTTCTGCGGTGGCAGCGCACAAACGAGCCTTCGGAGAAGACGTTGTCCCTTGCAACTACGCGGACATAGATCATTGTGACCTGCTTGTGCTAACCGGTTCAAATACTGCTTGGGCTCACCCAATCCTGTACCAACGAATCCAAGCAGCAAAGCAGCAACGCAGCATCAAGGTGGTTGTGATAGACCCTCGCCGTACAACTACTTGTGACATTGCCGACCTGCACCTTGCCATCAATCCCGGTTCAGATGGTGCTCTATTTAACGGCCTGCTCAGCTACCTGATCAGAACGAGCTCGATAAATCAAAGTTACATCGACGCACATACCGAAGGCTTTGAGAACACCAAGACAGCAGCACATCTAGATTTGGAGAGCACTGCAGAGATAACCGGCCTTACAAATAAATCTTTAAGGGAGTTCTTTGATCTATTTACCCGCCATGACAAAACCCTAACTCTGTTTTCACAAGGGATTAACCAATCTGCCAGCGGTACAGACAAAGCTAACGCCATAATCAATTGCCACCTGGCAACGGGGCGTATCGGCAGTCCGGGGCAAGGACCCTTTTCAATAACAGGCCAACCAAACGCCATGGGTGGTCGCGAGGTTGGTGGTATGGCCAACCAACTGGCCGCGCATATGGATTTTGATCCCGCTCACTTGGACCGACTGGAGCGATTTTGGCAAGCACCAAACATGGTCAACGGCCCCGGATTAAAAGCGGTAGACATGTTCGACGCGCTAGCCCGTGGGGACATTAAGGCGGTTTGGATTATGGGGACCAATCCAGCCGTGAGCCTACCGGACTCCAACAAGGTTAGGCAGGCATTAGCTGACTGTCCTTTTGTTGTGGTTTCTGATTGCATCGAGCATACCGATACCAACCGCTTCGCGAACTTGCTGCTGCCAGCACAGGGCTGGGGGGAAAAGGATGGGACGGTCACCAATTCCGAACGCTGCATCTCAAGACAAAGACGGATTCTTCCGCCACTGCACAATGCACTGCCGGACTGGGAGATCATCTGCCGTGTGGCTCAAAAAATGGGGTTTTCTCAAGCATTTGGTTACGCAAACGCCGCAGAAATTTTTAGCGAACACGCACGGCTTTCGGGCTTCGAGAACAACGGTGAACGTCTGTTTGATATCTCAAATTTAGCAGCACTCAACACCCAAGAATATGAATCGCTCGTCCCCACCTATTGGCCTGCCGATACAGCCCCTTTCCATGATGGACGCTACTCCACCAAAAGCGGTAAAGCGCAATTCATTCCAACTATTGTGCGCCCACCAGAACAACAACCCAACTCAGCCTACCCGCTTATTTTGAACACCGGCCGAGTTCGCGACCAATGGCACACCATGAGTCGTACGGGCATGGTGCCTAAACTATTTAACCAGCAATTTTCGCCCTACTTGCAGATTAACCCTAGTGATGCGTATAAGTACGCGATCTCTCACCAGGATCTTGTGCAGGTGAAAGGCGATCATGGCAGCTTACGTTTGCTTGCTGATGTGAGCACCGATACCCCACCCGGCCTAGTGTTCGCCCCTATCCATTGGAATGATCAATATGCCTACCAAGCCAATGTAAGCCAGGTTGTCGCTTCGGCTAGAGATCCCGTCTCTGGGCAACCCGAAAGTAAGCACGCGCGGGTTAGCTGCGAACGAATTCAGGTAAACAACTGGGTTAGGCTTGTCGTAACGCAAAGGCTCACTTCAAAACAGCTGAGCACCATTGACACAATTCATCATTGGGCGGCCGCTCCAATCACCAAGGGTTGGCAATATGAAGTTGCTTTGGATGAGGTGGAAGCACTAGTGGACCTACTTGGTGGGGACGACATCGTTAGCTACACAGATACACTGGGTTGTCGACGCCTACTGAGCCGAAACGAAGGATGTCCTAGCTGGCTAATGTTCGCTAGCAACAAACGACAAGCGCTCCCCTCGCTTGAGCATCTCGCCAGCCAGTTCACTTCACCTATCTTAGATTGGCAACGACTGTCCGGATTACCGCTAGCGAATCAAGATACCTCAACCATGATCTGCTCTTGCTTTGAAGTCCGTGAAGCCGCCATTCGCACACAGATACTATCGGGCACCTTAACCGCTAAAGGCTTAGGTAAAACCTTAGGTTGCGGCACCAACTGTGGATCTTGTGTGCCAGATCTCAATCACCTAATTGCGGCAGCCAAGCCCCATGAAATCCTGCAGGAACCCGACAGGGCAAAGAAATAGTGGCTTGCACCTCACCATCAACGTCTTGCGCGTTCAAAACCACCAGATCAGTGGTATCTGTTGCTTGCCGATACACACAGATCAAGACCCAGCCGTCGTCCTCGGCGTTAGCATTAGGGCGCGGCACAAACACCGGCTCGCTGTTTTGGTCACCAGCAGCCACCTGGTAGTGCACAGAGGTCTGCTGCTGCAAATCGTAACGAACGATACCTCGCATCTCTTCATTAGTCGGTTGCACAACCGCATACGCAAACCGATAGGCTTGCCCAGTGTAAGCCTCGTTAATACGAGGTAACTCGATCTTCAGATCATCGAGTTCAAACTCGTTTACCAAACCCGAATTCGGGTCCAAAACAATCCGACGCAAGCTTGCCAATGGGTTCGGCTCAAAACCATCCGAGTTAAGCTTTAAGAACCAAGGGTAATGCGCCACATCTAGCACCACCGATCCATCTGCT
>CALHVX010000103.1 GCA_938036875.1 uncultured Pseudomonadales bacterium | reverse complement strand
TGCGTTCTAGACACAAACTTGGATCAAGTTGATGCCATCAATCGTAACGGCTTACGCGTCTGGGGAGCATCCGGCGACACCAGAGTAAGCATCCTAGCGTTTAGCGAGCCACCAGCTAACTTAGCGGAACCCCTAGACCTCGTCATATGCGCTGTTAAGGCACGATTTGCAGTCGCTGCGGGTAAATGCATCGTTCCTTTACTGGGTAGCAACACGAAGGTGCTCACCATCCAAAACGGACTGGGTAGCGCTGAAGTGCTAGCGAATCTAGTGGGTCCGGAACGGCTGGTGGTTGGCATCGCGCAAGGCTTTGGCGCCTCACTGCCCGAACCCGGTGTTGCCCACCACAATGATATGAAAGCCATTCGTATGGGCGCCTATCAACAGGTAAGTCATATCGATGTACAGGCGATCGCCAAACTCTGGGCTGATGCCGGATTCGATGCCGCACCCGCCCAGGACATCGCCGCTATGCAATGGGAGAAGCTGATCTGCAACGTTGCCTACAGCGCTCCTTGCGCCATCAGTGGTCAAACCTTGGGTGAAGTGCTAGAGGACCCACACATGAGCGCCGTAAGTCGCGCTGCCGCAGTGGAAGCCTACGCCGTTGCACGAACTGCCAAGATAAACCTTAGCTTCGACAATCCCCAGAAAGCGATTCAACAATTTGCTGAGCGCATGCCTGAAGCCAAACCTTCAGTATTGCTTGACCTAGAAGCAGGCCGGCTGAGCGAGGTGGACGTCATCAACGGAGCCATACCTCGGCAAGCCGAAAAGGTAGGGCTAGAAGCTCCGGTGAATGCCACCCTAACCGCCTTAGTGCTAACGCTAGAGAAACAGCCAGAAAATTCCAGGACCTAAGAGAACCCTCTCAATGCCAAGGCACTCCAGTTGTTAACACTACAAAAGGGCAGTTTTCAGAATCCGGACTAGACTACAACTAACCAAGCTGGACAACCAATACCTATGTCGACCAAGATTCTATACGTTTGCACCTTCTGGGGTGTACGCAGCCAAATTGCCAAATTGCTAACTGACGACCTAAACGAACCTGGCCTGATTGCTGACAGCGCCGGTTTCGAAACCGGAAAGATTGGCGGGCTACCTCGGGAGATCATGAACGATCGCGGTATTGATCTGCCTTCGGAAGCACCCGATACGTTGTTTAAGTTTGCTCGCAATAAAATAGAGTATGACTATGTCATTACGCTCTGCAATCAACATACTCAAGAAAATTATTCGGTGCTATTCAATGTCGTTGACACACTGTTTAACGCCGGTGCGGAAGTGATTCATTGGAACATCCCAGATTTCATGTCAATAGAGGCATCTGGAGATGCACGGAGAGTAGCGGCGGAAAAAATCGTGTCGACTATCGAAAGTGAGGTGCATAAATTCGTAAGGGTAGTTCGCGAACGTCACCTCGCAGCTGGATAAACGCAAACATTAGCTAAACCTTTAATCAAAGTTCGGTGATTCACCCCAGTCAGCTTCCAGCGCACTACTCATGCAACTTAACTTCTGTTCGCCTACGCGCTCCTTCAACTGCGCTTCTAAACTAAGCAAACCCCGTTGCGCAATTGACCTCAGCTCTCGACCATGAGTGGTTAGTACAATACGTTTTTGCCGACCATTGTTTGGATCAGGCTGCATCTCTACCAACCCTTTTGCCTGAAGCTCCTTTAAGACTTGCTGTGTTGCTTGTTTAGACACCGCGAGCTTGATCGCCAAGTCTGAGGGGCGATCTACCCCTTCCGTGAGGTATACCATGGCCATGGACTGCGCCCGTGGTAGGTATATACCAGCGTGATGCTGCATATAGGCTTGCAAACCATCATCCAACCAATAAGTCGCATGAACCAAGCTGCGCAACAGACCATGGCTATCAGCCAAGTTAACCTGCCATACCGGTAACAAGCTCACCGTTTGCCTTGATGCCCTTCGCGTTTACCGGTAGGTCTGCATTTGGCAACCCTGGCTGCAAAGTTGCACAAAATTCCAACATCACTCCGTCGGGGTCGAAGAAGTAAAACGACTGGAGCCAAGTTTTATCCGATGCTGCTTGCGCCGTCCGCGACTCTTCGCCCGTCACCACATCGTTGTGATTCACAAGGTCAGAACAATCAACGCCTTTAGCAACTAGGCGCTCGCGATACGGGGCAATATTGTCTTTATCTACGTTGAAAGCCACATGGTTCATGGAGCCATGCGCCGACGTGATGTTAGGACCCTCTCGCCCAACAATGTTCCCAGCTGAGGCTACGCCAGGCTGTGCCTTACCCGCATCGTTAAACCAAAAAAAGGCTAACTCGCTACCATTGCCCATATCGAAGAAGAAGTGCTGACCATAGCCCTCAAGATCAAATCCCTTGGTTAGTCGCATACCCAGAACATTGGTATAAAAATCAACAGTGCGCTCCATGTCCTTACACACCAATGCCAGATGATGTAAGCCGTTAATCGCAAATTCACTCATTGCTCATTCTCCTGGTGCTAGATGGCACCCAATAGTGATAAAAATCGTCAACCTTTGGAACCTTCAATATCGTTGACTATTAGCCTCTCTGTCAATAGCATCAACCCAGCAAAGGGGGGTCTATGCAGGCAGTGGCGAACAGTCCAACAACCGCAACGTACCGTTGGTACGTGATTTTTGTGCTGTTGCTTGCACAAACCTTTTCATTTCTAGACCGCATGATCATGGGCCTACTGGTTGTCCCCATCCGGGCAAGCTTTGACATTAGCGATACCCAATACAGCCTGCTCGCTGGGCTAGCCTTTTCCCTTTTTTACGCTCTTATGGGTATTCCATTGGCCCGCATCGCCGATAGCAGCAACCGCCGTAATCTTATTGCCTGGGGGATTGTGGTTTGGAGCATGATGACCGCGTTGTGTGCGCTCGCAAAAAACTTCTGGATGTTGTTCTTTGCGCGCATGGGCGTGGGGGTGGGTGAAGCCGCACTGGGACCCGCCGCCTACTCGATGATTACCGACTACTTTCCTAAAAGCATTCTGGCAAGAGCTCTCTCAATCTACATGCTTGGCGTGACCTTAGGATCTGGGTTTGCCTACATGTTAGGCGGGTCTGTTGTGGCCTACGTCCAGACACTAGGCACCATCTCGGTACCAATCTTAGGCGACATGCAAGGTTGGCAAATGACCTTTCTTATCGTTGGAATTCCCGGCCTGCTTGTTGCCCTGCTGCTACGTACCACCGTAGCAGAACCTGAACGAGGCGCGGCGGCCGCCACAAACAGCATCCCTATTGCAGAGGTGAAAAATTACGTCTGGCAACGCCGGCGGGCCTACGGCTCCCACATCTTTGGTATCTCCATTTTTATCATGGTGGTTTATGCCTTGAACCTCTGGGGGCCCACCTACTTCATTCGCACCTTTGATTTCAGTATTGCCGAGGCTGGATGGACCTTCGGCATGCTGATGCTCTGCGCGGGCAGTGCCGGCTTGTTAACAGCCGGATTTTTCGCCGATAAGTGGATGCAACGCGGTGCGCTGGACGCCTACGTTAAAGTCATATTGCTGAGCATGTTATGCATGATGCCCTGCACCATTGGGCTTGGGTTTGCCGCAACGCCAACCGTTGGGGTTATCGTTATGTCCCTCGCCGTGTTCTTCTCGGCATTTCAAGGCGGCATCTCTGGTGGGATCATTCAGCTAATGACCCCAAATCGAATGCGTGGCCAAGTTATGGCGGTATTTCTTTTGGTTGCCAACCTAATTGGCCTGGGACTAGGGCCTACAGTACTCGCCGCAACCACAGACTATGTATTCGGCTCAGATGATGCGATCGGCAAAGCGATTGCTTTATGCGGAGCAATTTTATGTCCGCTAGGCGCATTGATACTTTGGTCTGGGATCCGTCATATCAGAATCGAGATCGAAGGACAGAGCTAAACAAAGCCAAAATAGGTTAGGTGTTGAGGTTGAAGTGCCCAACAGTACAACCCACCGCAAAAATCGGTAGCTCAGCGGTGTAAAAGTCCAACTCTAATGGGCCCTGTGCAGCGGCAGCCGTTGCAATATAGGTACGAATTTCAAAACCACCCTGCCCGGCTTCTAAATAAGTTTCTTCGTCGGTATACGACAACAAGGCCTGTTTGTCTTGCTGCTGCAACCGCCTTAAAAACTCGCGATCCCAAGGCTCATTAATCTTCCCTGAATCTGGGGTTGCCGGCCAATGGGATATCCCACCAGTGCCAAGCACCGCAATGCGCTCATCCGCATTAGCACAAGCTTTACCTAAGGCTTCGCCAAAGGCCCAGGCGCGAGACAGCGGTGTTAAAGGTGGTCCCTGACAATTGATGTTAACCGGGATAATGGGCAGGTCGAATTCAGGCGTTAGGAAATGTAGCGGCACCATAATGCCATGGTCAAACTTCCACTCTTGCGCGTAGGCTAGGTCTACCGTTTGCATAATGTCCGTAGCCAAGCGTCGCGCCAGATCTGGCGAACCGGGTATCGCTACTTTAGGAATGCGCAACCACTCAGGGTCTTCAATCGGGCCCTGATGCCGTTCACCAAGACCAATACAGTAAGCGGGCATGTTATCCATAAAGAAGTTAGCAAAGTGCTCTGCAGCCACCACCACCATCACTTGCGCACCGCTCTCTTTGATCGCTTGGGACTGGTCTGCCAGCGCCGCGTATAACTGATCTCTTGCTTCAAGGTTCTCAACTAGATGCGCGCGACCCGTCATACCAGGTCCGTGGCTAGTGACGCCTGCGTAAACCAATGGCATTAACGCTCACCTTCTAGAGTAAAAGATTGACCACCACCGGTCATGGCATAAACCCCTTCTCGAACGGGCCCGTATTTTTTAATTCCCGCTCGCATGGATTCTAAGTAGTCGAACCACTCAATGTTAAGAAAGGCCGCGTAGTGCATCAAAATTTGCCCGTTAACACCAAGTACGTAAAGCAACCCAATGTCACCATTGATGAGCGCCCCGCGTTCTTCATCAGAAAGCTCGTACCCATCCAGCAATGCGGGCAGATCTGCATGGTATTCCTGCTTTACCCGATCATCGCGATTCAATTGATACAAAACTTTTTGCAGATAATAAAGGCTCACGGCTTACACGCCGAGCTTGGGCACAGTATGGGACCCAGTAGCAATGCAGACATTTTTTGTCTCCATGTAAAACTCAAAACTGTAGTCGCCACCATCCCTGCCAATACCGCTAGCCTTCATACCACCAAAGGGTGAAGGCAGATGACGATTGTTTTCCGAGTTAACCCATACCATACCCACCTCAAGGTCCCGGGCCATGCGCAGGCTACGCCCTGTGTCTGAGGTCCACACGTAGCCGGCCAGCCCGTAGTCCACATCATTGGCCATGGCTAAGGCTTCCGCTTCAGTGGAAAAAGAGATGGCGGTTAACACCGGGCCAAATATCTCTTCTTGCGCTATGCGCATCTTGCTGGAAGCCTCGGTAAACAGCGTGGGTGCAACAAAGTGCCCTTTGCCATTGAGGGGTCTAGGCTCACCTCCGACCATCACCTTGGCACCTTCTTGCTTCGCAATATCAAAGTAGCTGCAGACCTTGTCAAAATGGCGCTGATGAATAAGAGGCCCAACCTCAGTGGCGGGATCCAGTGGGTGCCCAACCTTTAGCTTCTTAACCCGCTCCGCTAACCGCTCCAAGAACTGATCGCGAATGGACTCTTGAATCAACAAGCGACTCGAAGAGGTACAGCGTTCCCCGTTGAGGCTGTAGATCATGAAGACCACCGCATCTAACGCTTTATCCAGATCTGCATCATCAAACACGATAACCGGATTTTTACCGCCCAATTCAAAGTGCACACGCTTTAACGTCTGGGAGCCCTGGCGCATGATCCTGCTACCAGTAACAGACTCACCAACAAAGGCTACTGCCTTAATGGCCGGGTGCTCGGTGAGTGCTTTGCCTGCGGTCTCACCCAGGCCGTTTACGGTGTTCATGACCCCAGGTGGTAATCCCGCCTCATGCATAATTTCAACTAGCAACGCCGCGGAGCAAGGTGACCACTCGGCAGGTTTATGCACTACAGTACAACCCGCAGCGAGTGCCGGCGCTATCTTCCAAGTGGAGAGCATAAAGGGCGTATTCCAAGGCGTGATCACGCCAACCGGACCAATCGGCTGGCGCATACTGTAGTTAATGTGCTCATTGGCCGGCAGCGAATCACCGTCCCGAGCGCTAGGTGCCATGTCTGCAAAAAAACGAAAGTTATCCGCACCGCGAATTGCCGCCTTGCTCATAAAGCGTAAAGCCTGCCCGGTGTCATAGCTTTCGATCAACGCGATATCACGAGCATTAGCCACTATGGCATCTGCAACCTTGTGCAATATCTCCCGACGTTGATCACCCGGCATCGTGGCCCAAGCAGAAAACGCTCGTTGGGCAGCAAGACAGGCTTGATCTATATCAGCAGCGCTACCCGCCACAACCTGCCCCATGGGGCTTTGGTCTATGGGGGATTCATTGGTAAAAGTTTCACCGCCAGTACCAAGGCTGGCTTGGCCATCAATGAAATGCCCTAATGTCTGCTCTTGGAAGCGCTGCAACTTAGGGGCAACAGCGCTTAAATTGTCTTGGAGATCGCTCATTTGTCACCCTCTAAAAACCGCTTCGCCAGATGCTCGCGCAGGTTGTTCTTATTCCACCGGGTTACTGGATCGATCTCCTGCACCTCGTAAGAGATTGCCAACGGCGTGCTCGCCTGAAGATCGGCCGTAAATGCACACAAACATTCATACAGCGTTTTGCCGATCTCTTCACGCAGCGCATCGGATCGCCCCTGACCTATACGCAGAGTGACGGCTAGGTAGGCGTTGTCTGGGTGTTGATCCGCAATCGCGTAATCCTCAGCGATAAACGCACGGGTGCGTAAACCGGCCAAAGGCAGTGCCTCAATCTGAGCTGCACAGCCGTGCAAAGCCGCAATCAGCTTGGTTATGTCCAGCTGCGGTACGAGATTTTTTGAGTATTCAATGATCTGATGCGGCATAGGTTTGCTATCGGAAAATATTAATTTAACATGTTAATAATTATTCGTTATGCTATCCAAAACCAAATTGAGGCGCAAGCATGCGATTTCTTTCCTTTATCCTTCCTAACCAAGATGGCGGCGCAGCCAAATTTGGGGCCCTGGTGGATAACATGGTGGTGGACTT
>CALHVX010000102.1 GCA_938036875.1 uncultured Pseudomonadales bacterium | reverse complement strand
GGATCGTAAATCACTACCTCCATACCACAGGCAACCAGACGCTTCTCTAACTGCCGCCCGATATCCCCAAACCCAACTAAGCCGCACACTTTGCCGGCCAGCGATTGCCCAGTCGGTTTAGGCCATTGACCCTGTCGAACGGCATCGTGAATTTGATAGGTCTGGCGTGCGAGAGCAATCAAATAACCCAGCGCATTGTCTGCAACCTCGTTACCAAACATGCCCGGGGTATTGCTAACCGGTAGCCCCGCCTCAGCAAAAGCAGCCAAGTCGACGTTGTCCACACCAACCCCCCACTTAACCGCGGCCTTAAGGCGGCCAGCAGAACCGGCAGCAACCACCTCGGCCGTCGCAGGGTCATCACCAATGATCCAACCATCATGCTCTGGGACCAACTGAACAAGCTCAGCCACGGTCAAAGTTTGCGCTACTTCCGGAGTGGAAACCACCCAACCTAGCTCATTGAATGCTGCGGTAAAGTGCTGGATCTGCTTTAACATCGGCGGGCAGGTAACCAAGATTTTTTTCTGCTGGGTCATGCTCCTTGACCCCCTGTTGCACTACGCAACACTACTTCGGCAAAGTGCCAGTCTTCCCATTCGTCGATATCACACGATTCCAATTTTGGCGTGACATGCATCTTAGGATTTTTCCCAATTCGAGCGTTGGTCTGAGCAAAGCTACTTTTGTTAAAGAAGTACACACAGGAGTTCTCTTCAAACCAAACGTCAAGCTCTTGAGTTGGAATCAAGTTGTTGGGGTCGTGATTGATCGGCGAGCACTGCTCCGAGTAAAAACGGGTTTGATGACGGTTCACCGAAAACAAAGAATCATATCCCTGCTCCAACCCTTCAAGATAGGATTCGAACGCCGCGTTCAAGGTGTCTACCGATATCGCAGGATTGGTCGTGTGCGTCATCATGTAGTGATCGCTAGTAGTACTTTCGAGGTCATCGTTTATGACTAGATTCATGCTTACCTCGTCACCGCGCAAAGCAGCCGGGCGCTCACGTAACAACACGCGATCATTTTGAATAAGCTCTGAACCCGACAACTCCTGCAGCGCATCCGTGTTTATCTGCACCTTGTCGACAAAGCTCGTTTGCAACACGGTACCTAAAATCCATTCGAACAACGGGCGCCCGCATATCTCTCGGAAGTTTTTATTCGGCACTCGAGAGCTATGCGCCTTCATTGGCACAAGTGCGGTTACAACCATCTAATCAATCTCCGAATCTGGCTTATCAAAATGTTGGTCTGGATAAAAATAGGATCTACGGGTCGCCTTAGCAATTATCCTCGCAAGCTTGGTACCGCGGTAGGAGCCCCAATACTGCAGTGTACGAAACATAACAATGGAATAAATGCATTGCGCCAACTTACCTTGCTTAGCCGCCGCATAGCTATCCTTAGAAATACTGCGAAAGGTGCACTCAAAAAAATCGTACAAAGACATGGCGGCTGTAGGCATGATTTTCGCTAACGCCATACCTTCACGTTCGTAACGATTTCTCACCTGCGACCAAGTCTCATCGTGAATATGATAGACACTGGCACTAGCCACGTACGCAATTTTTTCACCCTGCTCAGTTAAGCGCTTGCCCAGATGCATGTCTTCTAAGCCGGTTAACTCTTCATCAAACTGCAAGTCTTGCCAGCTAGCTCGCGTCACGGCTGCATTCGCGTTATTGACGAAAAAACCTTCTTGAGGAATTTTGCTGACTTCAGGGAAGTATTTGAGGAAGACCCTGCGCTCAGAAAACTTAGTGGGACCCCGGCCAACTTGCCGGCCATAGCAATAACTCGCCTCTTGCGACACTAAGGGCTGAATCAATTCTTGCAACCAGTATTCGCCGACAGGTACACAATGACCGCTCACAAACACCAGCAGCTGGCCTTGGGCAAATTCACAGCCTTGGTTTAAGGAACGACCAAAAGAAAAATCCTGCTTTTTTATGTGCGTGACACGGCACCCGTGTTGCTCCGCAATCGATAGCGTGGCGTCGGTTGACCCAGAGTCAACAATCACCGATTCAACCGCATAACCCGCCGGTAAACTCTGAGCCTCAACGGCGGTAAGAAGCTCATCCAGATGGGCTTGCTCATTTAGCGTTCTTATCACAACGCTGACTAACATCCGGGAAACCCCAAGACGTTAACGAGCAAAGCGTTCATCTGCGATTCTGACAACCTCATAGCTTAGCTCCAACACCGTCTTGCACCAACGACCGCCAGTTCAGACCAACACAGAGACCTACGGGTATCCAAAATAGAAACCAAGTCTCACCAACCTTATCAATCATTTCATGACCATCAAGTAGATAGGAGTTTAGGGCTAGAGCAAATATCGCCAGGGCTAACCGAACATCGCGCGCGCCATAGTTGCGATGCAGCGTCCGCGCGCAAAAACCCAACAAGGTAAAAAACAGCATCAAGCCAACTAGGCCACCCTTATAAAAGATCGCAAGGTACATGTTGTGCGGATGGTTAACCGTTTGGCTCACAATTTGAATATCATCAGAAGTCAGGACACCCATACCAAACAGCGGAGAATGGTCCCATACCAATTGAAATGCAGCAGCCCAAATCTCCAAACGAAAGCTGTCACCACGCGGCAACAGCCACGCATGGAGCTCATCGTTCTGCGTGACCATAAACAAAAATCCTGCGAAAATGACGGACAGCCCAAGGGCTGCGGTAAAAAACTTTTGTCGATCTGCAACAACGTTGCAGAACACAAACACCCCACCTCCGATCGACGCACACAACCAGGCATTGCGCGATCCCGTCAAAAAAATCGTGTAGGCCACAGGCACCGCACAAGCAATCGCAACATAGCGCCAACGCGCACTGGGGTCTGACACAAATAGGTCCAGCAAAAAAAGCAATACCACCCCAAATATCAGACCTGCCACCACAGGGTTGTCCAACTGACCGTATCCGGTCAAACGACCATCAATCGGTATGTCAGAGTAGTAACCAAGCAACGCCGCTACCGTTGCTAACACGCCGGCAACCGCCAAACTACGCCCCAACCAGCGCTGGACCTCACCACGCAGTTGGCATTCAGCCATGGCCGCAACAAACAAGAAAACCATAAGCGCCCGGACCGCCTTAGACTGCCATTCCAAGTAGCTAAAAGGCTCAGACCAAAAGCCCGACACAGTAAGGTAGCCTAAAAAAGCAATGACCAACCAGGAGCCAGCCACATGAAACAAGTCGCGCCAATGCTGGAAGGTGAGCACCATTACAACCGACAAGATATACGCGGGATAGCTGGCTGCACTTTGCGAGCTAAGCAACAACACCCCAACAAAACAGAGCGCTATGAGCAGCCCGACAATTCGAATGCGATCCCAGCCTGCGGGCAGAACATTAGTCATTAGATAAAGACCAAACCGAAAGGGAAACCGAAACCATGGCACACCAAGTTAGGAGAACTAAGATCACAAGACTACCCAGGTTAATTTTGCCTAGCTTAACCAGCATCACGTCGGTCTTTTCTCAGCCTGACTACAAAAAATGCATCGAGATCATGTCTTTCAACAAAACCTGACCAACCAATTGACCCTCAGCGTCAACCACGGCTAATTCACCCCTTCGATATTTTTCGAGAATGTGCACCGCTTCAGTGGCAAGCGCGTTCAGCTCAATAAACTGACCTCCAACGGTCATCACCTCGCCGATCGCTTGACCCAACAAGTTATCGTCTTGAATGTGGCGACGCAGGTCACCATCGGTGAAGACACCCACCAGCTTGCCTTGGTCGGTAACAAAAGCCGCACCCGTTTTGGCCGTTGTGATCGCATTCAGCGCGTCTGCAACGGTGGCATCTTGGGGCACCACTGCCGTCTCTGCTAGCGGCTGCATAACTTCGTGGACATGCATAAGGCTACGCCCTAAAGATCCACCCGGGTGAAATTGAGCATAGTCCTCAGGACCAAAGTTACGCGCCTTCATCACAGACAACGCCAACGCATCTCCTAAGGCCAACATAATGGTGGTAGAGACGCTAGGCGCCATACCGATTGGACAGGCTTCGCTAGCACGCCCCATATCAACCAGAACATCCGCGGCAAGCCCCAGGGGTGAATCCAAAACGCCGGTCAACCCAACAATAGTGCAACCAATGCGCTTTACCACCGGTAACAGCCGTACCACCTCTTCGCTGCTGCCACTATTGGACATAGCAACGACCACATCTTGGCTACGCAAGCGCCCCAGATCTCCGTGCATCGCCTCGCTGGGATGCAAGGCGAAGCTCGGCGTACCTGTGCTTGCCAAGGTGGCACTGATCTTTTGGCCTATCAACCAGGGCTTACCAACCCCCGTCACCACAACATGGCCCTGGCAGCTGAGCAAAGCATCCGTAGCTGCCACAAAATTCTCATCCAGCAAATCCACCAGCTGCTCTATGCCAGCGGCTTCTTGCTGCAACACACTTCGGGCAAAATCCAATATATCCGTGTTGGCTTTAGTCATGGGTCTAGTCTTGAAAACCTTAGTCGATACAAAGCGGCGGCATGGACTTAACCAGATCATCCACCGCCTTCATCTGGGTCAAAAACGGCAGCAGCATGTCCAACGGGAGTGCACTGGGACCATCACACATGGCGTTATCTGGATCTGGATGGGCTTCCAAAAATAGGCCCGCTAAACCAATTGCTAAACCCGAGCGCGCCAACTGGGCAACCTGGGCACGTCGACCACCCGAAGCCGCTGCACCCGGTTGCCGCATTTGCAGCGCATGGGTCACATCAAAAGTGACCGGCGCCTGTTGGCTAGCCTGCTTCATCGCCGAAAAGCCCAACATGTCGACCACCAAATTGTCATAGCCAAAAGCGGAGCCTCGCTCACACAGTAGCACTGGTGAGGTACCGAACTCCGCCACCTTAGCAACAATATGCTCAACTTGGCTGGGGCTCATAAATTGGGGTTTTTTGATGTGTAACGGCCGGCCGGTTGCGGCAAGCGCCGCTATCAGGTCCGTCTGTCGGGCCAAAAATGCTGGAACCTGCAACATAGCGCAAACTTCAGCAACAGGCGCCGCCTGCGCAATGTCGTGTACATCGGTTATCACTGGGACATCAAAGGTAGAGGCTACTTCTTGGAGTATCTTCAGACCTTCATCCAAACCAGGACCTCGAAAGGAGGCTGCAGACGAGCGATTCGCCTTGTCAAAAGACGCTTTAAACACATAAGGCATGTTGAGCTGGGATGTTGCTTGGACATAGGCTTCTGCTGCCTGCAGGGCCAAATCTCTCGACTCAATGACGTTGATACCACCCAACAAAACCATGGGTTGGTCGTTACCAACGCAAATGTCTCCTACTTGTACCTCGGTCAAAGCACTGCCTCACACCTGTTATCTATTCAGCAACGATCTGTCGCAGCTTGGCTGCATTTGAGATCAAGTGCCACATCAGCCCAAGGCCAGGTCAGCTCGCGGGTGAGCGGCCTCAGACAATCGCGCACTATGCTCTACAAGCAACCTATAATAAAGCAACACAACCTCGATTACTCAGAGCCTCGACAGGCCATAACTCGGGGGCCAAGCCTGCGGATGTGAGCACAACAGCTAAAAATCGAAGCAAAAAAAAGCCGATCACCATTGCTGGTGACCGGCTGGCGTTCAGGCCAATCAGGTGCGTTTAACGCTTACGACGTGCTACCAAACCGCCAAGGCCCAATAAAACTAAGGCTAGGCTGCCGGGCTCAGGTACAGAGGCCATGATTAAGTCCTGACGATCCGGCTTATTTGGGTTGTTACGCAAGATCGTGATATTGCCCGTTGGACCAGTACCATCAATGGCATTCAGCCAAGAGGTCGCCAATGCATTCACCGCACCCCCACTCTTGAGCTGAAACTTGCCCGTAGAAAGTGATCCATCACCGTCATAGGCCAACTCCCAAACGGCTACTTGGAAGGCAGCCGCAGTGACATCCGATGCAACGCTTGCGAAGTTACGTCCCCAAAGCTCATCTAGCTTGGCGTTGTAGCCGCTACTGGCTGAGTCAAATGCGGTATACGGGTTAGAGAAAGGCATCAACCAAACATCCGGCTGCAAGCAGAAGCTGTAAAACTGTTCCCAAGTACTACCCGGCTGATTATGAGCACGCTGATCGAGGACAAACATACCTGCTGTTACGCGTCGGTCCGCTTGACCGTCCAAGCTAAAGGTTACGTTTCGCTTCAAGCCATTCGAGTCACCCGCAATTGGGGTCGGCGTAAATGCGCTGCCGGCTTGGTTACCGACCTCAACAACATCGCCGGGGTAGACGGGAGTAGCAGCAACCAAGCTGGACAACGAAGCTAGAGCACCAACGGCTACTAGCTTGCTGAAAGATTTGCGAAAAGACTTGCGAAAATTCTTGGCAACCATGTTGCGCTCCGAAGCAATGAATTAAGAATGCTTAGGTTAGCGTCGCCAGCAAAAATCAGTAGAAGCAGCATGTGTGCTCGTATTCGTTCTTTGTAAAACACGACTCAAGTCACACTTTTTTGCCCGATGCAGAAACGCCACAAGGCGGGTTAGCTCGGTAGATTTTGCAACGGCGATAGAATTGACACAGCAGAAGGCCTGCTGCGGATTGTTCTCACTCTCGCTCTGAACTGGTATGTATAGCTTCAGATTGCTCTGGGCAGCATCAACCACAGCAAAGCAAAAGGTACAAATGACGAGATCAAAGAATATGCAATACGCACATTCTTCACTCGTTCGATCTGTGCCGCTTCATACGCCATATAGTTTGATCCCAATCGTGAGCGGTTAGGCAATAGCACTATGTGCGCAAGAACAACCAAACCGATAGCCGAAAGTTCTACAGCCGTGGAGGCATTAGTAACCGGTAGCTTGAACAAGGTGTGCACTAATGCAAACACCAACGTTAGGTTTAAAGCAGCAAACAAGCTAAACAACATCGTGGCCCTAGGATAGGGAACCGATGATGGGTTCAGACTTAGTTGACGCTCACATTCACTCAAGTAGATATGCTGGTAGCCAGCAATACAGTCCTCAACTTTCACTTTCTCCCCTTACTGAGTAGTCCATAGCCTCAGTGTTTATTATTTTTATTGGGTAACTAAGTGTCGCCAATGCATGGACTAACTACAAACGATGAATTGTAGGGAGATTGTACGAAGACAAAAGAATAGAAAAGGGCAACTTCACAACTAGTTTGTCGAATTTGAAGACCTTACCGCATACCCGCAGCAAGACCTAGAGCTCGACCTAGAGTTAGGACTTATGGTGCCGCGTAGGGATGGCCGATCATGGTGTTGCCTTCAAAGACCGCCTTGTCTTCTACCTGGCCAGTATCGCCAACAAAAACAAAGTCAAATTGTTGATCCTCATCAACGTCACGGTGCAGCATCACAATAAACATATCGCCGGTTGTCGGCTCTGCGTTAATGGTGATCGCAACGTTGTTGTTGTTGCCGCTAGAGACATAAGTTGAGCCAACGTATATGTCGCCGTTGGGTTTACCGTCTTCAAAGGGGTGCATAACCAACCAGCCGTTGCCATTGATCTGGACTTCAGGAAAAACAAAGGTCGCGCCATCGCGGGTTGCACCATCAGTGATGATCCAGTTCGCCTCACCATTACCCACCGTTACCTCAGAACGCTTAGGTGCATCAGCAACCGCGGCGGACGCTTTTGCTACCGTCTCCTCAGTACTTGCAGGCGTACTAATCTGACTGCT
>CALHVX010000101.1 GCA_938036875.1 uncultured Pseudomonadales bacterium | reverse complement strand
CGAATGCGGATGGTGTAGAGGAGACCTTCGGGCCCGGTGAAGTTGTCTTTGCATCGAAAGGTTCGAAAATGACTTGGCACATTAAGGAACGGCTTCGTAAGTACTACATGACATCTTCTTAAGAGTTTTTATCTTTACTATTATATAAATGTAAAGGTTTTAGCTATGCCCAAAGTAAGCTCAAAGCGACAAATCACATAGCCGAATATTGCTTTCCAGTAGAGCTAGGATAGAAGCGATTGGAGGACTACTCGAGGGGTGGTACACATTCGATCGGTGCGCTCGCCTATTGGATGGCGCAATCGCGCTCTAGCGAAGCTGGGATCAGGTCAGGGTTTGATCAACCCCAGAAGGTCGTACTCCAGTTCCGCCACACGGCGACCGCTCGCCGCCATGACAATATTGGGCATGGAACCGTCCAGATGCGTTCGCGCTTGGCCGGCAAGGCCTAGTCCCCAACGTAACGTGCTGCATACTTTCCACCAATGGAAGCGCTGTGCATCAAAGGTGCCACCGGCTGCCTCATAGCCTCGAATCAGTGCCGAACGCTCGGCAAAGCCACCAACTTCTTGTGCATCGGCGCCAAAGCGCCAGGTTCGCAGGCACGGCCAGGCCAGGTCCGTCATGGGATCGCCCGCACGGGATCCCTCCCAATCGAGTATGGCGACCAGCCCGTCTTCGGAAATCACCAGATTGCCGCTGCGCATATCCGCGTGGATCAGACAAATCGGTAGCGCCTTCCCAACGCCAACACTTGGCAAATGATCTTCAAGCCAGCGCATGGCCAGATTGAACACCGGCGCTGGTTGCAGCTGCAGCTTGATCTGCTCTTCTAACGCCAGTAGCGAAAATTCTGCTGGACCGACGGACTCCCGCCATTGAATGTGTGTCGGCATGTGGGCTGCATTGATCGCGTGTAGGCGGGCAAAGTTCTGACCAAGCCGTTCTGCAATGGCTGCGCCATGACCCTGTGCTGCAACCAGTCGCAACACTTTGCGCGGCACGGTTTCGCCATCCATTCGGGTACTGATAAAAAAGGGTCCGCCCACGTAATCTGTATTTTCGCTGACGAACAGCACGTCAGGTACATCCAATCCGGCCCGGTGGGCACAACGGATAGTCTCGGCCTCATCAACAATCGGCTGGATCATAATATTGGCGTTGGGAATGGCGGTTAGCACGAGCGATTGGTGTACATCGCCTCGCACTGCATCAAACAACACATTCAATCGGCGGGCGCCGGCAGAGGAAAGCTGCAACGACTGGACGGTAACGGCGTCGTCCCATTGTTCGGACAGAAATCGTGTCAATCCAGCCTGCAGTGCGTCCACGTCTGCTTCCGCCGCCTGGCGCATTTCCTTTTTCGCGGTCATTCAACCATCCTGCGGCTGCTCGGTTGACGAGTCCCAACTGTCATAACCCGGGCGCACAATGGCAAGCTTTGCGCGCGTGATGTCCATCAGTACTTGCCAGGTTTGCGCTTGATCGAGCGATTCGTCCCGGGCATCAAGACGCCGCGCCAGTTCTGCTGCCAGTGCGTGCGTCATGCTAGTGGACTCTTCAGGCGCTTGTTGCTCTTCGACGGGTTCGCCCAACAAATCCGCCAAATGCAAGTGTGCGTCATGTTGTGATTGCACACCGCTGCGCGATTCCCTCGCTAGAATTTTGACCAGATTCGCCGCCACCAACGCGCGGTAGCCTAATGCCCCGTCGAGGTTAGGCAGCAACTCGTCCTCAAAGAAGGCCGTGAGGGTTTCCAGTAGTTCGCGCTGGTCAGGTCGATCTTGCATAACGCGAAGCTAAGGATTAACCCAAATCGGTGAACTCCAAGCACGCTCGGCAATGAGCGCCGGTAAATCTTCTCGTGGTGGAAGACCTGCGTGTATGGCATCCCAAGTGGACCAGCGACATGTGCGATTTTGTAGGACCCGCACATAGTAGGTGGCGCGCTCGCCTGCTTTATAGTCTGGGTCTCGCCAAACTTTCTGGAATGCCGCGGCGCCTACCCCAGGGGATAGGCTGCAATCACTTAAGTTCACTTGGGCACCGTTGTGCGGGCAGCGATGTGTTTCCGCACTCGGTATCCCGCCTTCACTGCAGGCGACGTCATACACCATCTCAGCCGGCTCGCCCTCTTTTAGGTAGGACTTGATCACCTGCACCCGGTCGAGAAGATCGCCATCAGCCTCAGCCTGTGCCAAAACTAAAAATTCTGGAGATGCGCCGCCCGCGAGGCTCAACTCTCCGCCCATGGGGACGCCGCGTGCGTAGGTTTGCTCGATCAAATCTTTGCTATCAAGATCGGGCAGATCAATGCCCGCAAAAAAACGAACTTTGATCCGTGGCCCGGATGTTGCGAAAGTTTCCTTGCGGCGTAGCGCTGCAAAGATTGACGCGCGGGTATTTTGCTCCGCCCACACTCCTGCGAGGCCGGCGGCGCTAAACCTTGTGTAGTAGTCGTCTCCATATTGGGGTGAGCCGTCTTCGTTCTGCCCTTTGGGTATGGAGCCTCGCTCATGAGGTTCGTCTTCTCGAATACCAGATTTGCCCCAGAATTCATCCTCGTATCCAGCGTAACTTGCGTTGTGTGTGTCACTGGACCCGATAAAGCCAAAGCGGAAGGGATTAAAGCCTTTCGTTTGTGCCATCTCTAGCCCATTGCCCAAGGCTTCGCGCGCATAGCTTCCAGAAGGCTGGCTTTTGAGTCGTGACCCAATTCGATAAGGCATCAACTCGAAGTTTGCCCATTCATCGTTGGGGGAGAGGAGGGGGTGCGTATCCGATTGGCCCTTGATCTGCACCAGCTCTACCAGCGGTTCGTTGCGCATACGTGTTGCTGCGTAGTCGGCATCTAAAGGTACGCCGCTGAAGCTTAAGCCGCTGAACATCTCCCCATTGCTGCCGTTTGAATTGTGCGGGATGGCTAACGCATCAAACCCCGCTGCGCGCTGCTCGTCCATCCAGGCCCACAAATCTTCTGGGTCTCTTGAATCTGCTGCGGAAAACGGCAGGTCCGGAGCAGTGCTTCCTTCGAAGATCACATTGCGGTGCAGGTTGGCAGAAGCGTTACCTCGGGTCGTAAACTCATAACCCACAAATGCCGTGAAGTTGCCTGGGTCGTTGTGCCGGTTGGCCGTAGCAACAATGTCGGTCCAGGCTTCTCGGGATACATCCTGGTAAGAAGAAGTATCACTAGCACCGCGCAAAAGTTCGGTTACCACTTTGCGAAAAGCTGCAATACGCGATGTTTCATCGCTAACGCTACGCACGGTTTCTGCCATGGGGTGATCGCCTAGCGGCGAATCAGGCATCGCCATAGCCCGCATGGCACCCAGATAAATTGCATGATCCGTCACGCCGTAGAAATCTAGCGGACGACGCAGCTTCATTTCGAATCCTCCCGGGTGGGGAAGCCCTTCACCTTTTGCGAATCGGTACGCTTGTTCTGGAGAGCTTGTGGTGCCGAAAATGAAGGCGTCGAAGGAATACATGGTATGCACGTGCAAATCGCCGAACAGGGCCGTGCGTTCCCCTGGTGACGGTGCTTCACCAGCAAGAGTTCTGGGGGATACATTGGCGACCTTTTTGCTTTCGGCTTCTTGTGAATCCGGCTGGCAAGCGCCTAGGCCAATTGCCAGGAATAGCAGTAGTAGTGCGGGCCTTCTTAGAGCACTGATGGCCTGTGGTATCGAAATATCATTCCCCATTGTTATCCCGGCATTCCGTTTGGCTAGTTGTCTGAGCACCATAGCGCAAGGTCGCCCGTAGGGCGACATGGCCGTACTCGAGGCCTAGGACATATCCGGCGTTCCTAGAGCCAGGGTTTACTCTATAGCCGCTTTGTAGCAGCATTTGGGGTGGATTTATTTCTTTGGCTGCAAGGCGTAAAGTAAAGATGCCTTGAAAATGGGTTTCTAGGGGAGACCCACAACTAGGCAATATCTATTGTCTTCAATGGGAGAGCGTACATGCAAAGACTCGCGATATTAGGGGGCGCTGTACTCGGCGGCCTATTGGTTTCCTCCGTTCCAGTTCAGCAGGCGGTGGCTGCAGAAGCAGACACGTCTGCGGTTATCGAAGAGATTGTGGTGACTTCACGTCGGCGCGATGAATCCGTTCAAGATGTACCGCTGTCGGTGACCGTATTTGGTGATGAGCAGATAGACCGGCTCAAACCCGTCACCATGCGGGACTTCGAAGGTCTAGTTCCGAATATGTATATGACCAATAGCGCGGCTGGGCCCAACGTGGCGGGAATTTTCATCCGCGGTATTGGTGGAGCCACGCTGGAGAAAACCGAATCACCCCAGGTTGGCGTTATTGTTGACGGTTTACAGTTTGGTTCGACAACGGGCGCGTTGATCGATGCTTTTGATATGGAAAGCGTTGAGGTGAACCGTGGTCCGCAGGGTATCTTTTTCGGGAAAAATACCTTGGGCGGTAACGTGGTGGTCAATCGAGTTCGGCCTCAATTTAATGAGTTTGGTGCCAGAATCCAGGCGGAGGTTGGCAATTTCGACACAACTCGCCTCAAGGGCCGCATAAATATCCCACTGGTGGATGATCGGTTGGCACTAAAAATTGGTGCAGTAGAACGCGAACGGGACGGCTACTACGATAACGACACTTTGGGTGGTACCGCCGCTGACATTGACTATTCACACCAGATCCTGTCCTTGCGATTTGCACCCAACGAGAATATTGATGCGATTCTCACCTATGACCGCATCCGCGATAAAAGCGATACCAATACACAAGACCCGCGATTCGACGGGGATAGCCCGCACCAAACACTTGCGGACAAAGATCAGCCGACCACCTATGACGTTGACCAAGTTGGTCTGCGTGTGGATTGGGATCTGAATGACAGCTGGTCGCTGCATTCCATTACCGGTTTGCATGACGGGGCAGACAAGGTGAACCAAGACTTTGATTCCGGCAGCATTCAAGGTGGTGCCAGCCCCTTTGCGCAATTGCACACACTGCGTGACCAAGAATTTGAAGTGTTTTCTCAGGAACTGCGAATCAACGGCGATATCAACGACAACATAAGCGTGATGGGTGGTATTTACTACTATGAGTCGGAGTTAGAGTTTATGCAGACCACCAACAATGTGATACAGGTGCCGTTCGGCTTGCCAGCAGGCGTGCCTTGCTCGGCTGCAATTCCCATACTGCGGGACAACCCGAATCCGGCGATTGGCAACGGTTTGTGCCAGTTTCCCAACGCCCGTAGTACCCAAATTGCTAGCGAGGACGTGGAATCTTTTGCAGTGTTTGGTTCTGTAACTTGGCGCCCCACACCAGAGCTTGAATTTTTGATAGGTGCACGCTACATCGACGAAGAGAAAGATGGCACCAACTCCTACTTCGACTTCGGTAACGGCACCTTTGACGATACCACTGTGCCAAACTACGATGAGTTTAATTTTTCTGGGCTGGCGCAAACACCGGGTACGGCGTACTCCATCGGCGACTCCTGGGATGACACCATCATATCGGCTTCGGCAACCTATTCGTTGACGGATACTAACCGGGTTTATATTAACTACGCGGAAGGGTTTCGTAGCGGTGGATTCTCGATTCGTTCTGCCCGTGATCCGTCTGAAGCACCATATCAACCAGAGGATGGCTGGCAGCTAGAGATAGGCACCAAGAACGAGTTCCTTGAGGGTCGGCTGCGCACTAACTTAGCCGCATTCTATACCGAGCGTAATGGCGCACAGTTTGGCTCCATCATCTCGCTGCCACCGGGCTCTATTCCAGGAACCACTACCATTGTTAACAATGCAGAGCAGTCTATTATCAAGGGTGTGGATGTGGAGCTAGAGTGGCTGGTAACCCCTGATTTCACCGTGGCGTTTAACGGTGGTTTCATTGACGTCGAAAATAAATCCTTCACCATTCCCTGCCAGTTGCTAGACGGATGTACCGCGGGAGGCGTGATTGGCGCTGACCCGGATGGCACATTACGAACGGTTGGTGGCAATGACGATCCAATATCGCCAGATTTTACGGTTAGCCTAATCCTTGCGTACGACAAGCAAATGGGGCCAGGTATTTTCAGCGCTAACGTCGGTTATCGATACAACGGTGAGTTCATCCTGGTCAACACAGGTGGTGGTCAAGACCAATCGCTGCTTGAAGGCAAGAACAGATTGATCGATGCCCGTTTAGCCTACGAGTGGCAGATGGAGAGTGGTGCTAGCCTGACGTTTTCTGTCTTTGGGAAAAACCTTGGGGACGAAGAGTATCGCCAAAGCGCCTTGTTCCTAGGTGGCTTTAATACAGGCTTTCAGG
>CALHVX010000100.1 GCA_938036875.1 uncultured Pseudomonadales bacterium | reverse complement strand
CCTAATGATGAAACTGCGCGGCGTTCTTCAACATATGCGCTGGACCATGGGGATAATTTAGCGCGGCGTTCTCGCCGTAGATGCTCTCTTTCTGCTTAGCAAAGTTTGCGCGATTTTTCGCCAAGGGAGCTAGCTCGTTGGCACGATGCATTGCTACCTCTAGCAAGCTTTCCGCATCAGCCGTCATCTGCACAATCCCTGCTGCTTCAGCAGCCGGTCCGCTCCAACGTTTGGCGAGCTGTACGGTTTCAAAAAAGGCGTTCATGGGAATTTTGTGCCGGAACAACGCCAGCTCCGGCTTGGGGATCACCATGCCGATTTGCATTTCGTTGGCACAAATAAAGCCCCGATCCGCGCGCATCACACGGACGTCATGACACAAGGCTGACATAAAACCCGCGCCAAACCCATGCCCATTAATGGCGGCAACCGTTGGCACCTCCAACGTGATGATGCGCCCCATCAACGCCATGAACTCTTCACCAAAGGCATCACGGTCGCCGCCCCGATGCTCGCCTTTCGACATCAGCCAATCCAAATCTAAGCCGTTGCTAAAAAATTTCTCGCTAGCGGAACGAGTGACTAAAGCAGCCGGTCCTTCAGATGCCTCAACCTCGGTTAGTGCCTTCGCAACCTCCCGCACAAAGGTGGTGTTCCAGCGGTTCTCACCGTCGTTCATGGTTAAAACAAACACATCCCCGTCGCGTTCTAGATCAATCACAAGCCTTCCTTAAGTTAGCGTCAGCACAAAGGATCGCACTTGAGCGGCTAACTCTGCAAATACATCGCCCAACGCCGGATCCCGGGTGCGTTTCAAGATGGTATAGCCATGGTTAGCGGTCTCTAGCCAGTGCAGTTGGGCTTGGGGCAGCTCCGCTAAGGTCTGGGTCAACAAATCCGCCTGGGCCAAGGCATCTCGAGTGCCGCTGAGATAAAGCATGGGGAGGGTAATATCGCGCAGATGCGCCGCCCGGGTCACCGCCGGCTTGCCGGCGGTGTGCAAGGGAAAACTACAGAGCACCAACCCGGCTACTTGGGGTAACCCTGTGGTGGCCGCGAGATGGGTCGCCATGCGCCCACCAAAACTGTGTCCACCCAGGAGCAGTTTGGCATCAGGGTGCCGGTCGGCTAGATGTTGCTCCGCATGCTCAACGGCCATCGCTAGAGCGGCTGTTGCAACGTCGACAGAATCCACACGGCGTTTGCCCGCCTGCATAAAAGGGAAGTTAAAACGCAAGGTCGCAATACCTAAGACTGCAAGCGCTTGGGCAATGGATTCCATGTTGTGGTGTCGATGATCTGCACCAGCGCCGTGCGCCAGTACCAGCAGGCTGCTGGTTTCTTGTGAAGCCGCGGGCCAAAGGTAGGTTGCTGCCAGCGGCTCCGGTTCGGAGGCGATCGCAACCTCAGGCAACCACAAGCCCTGCGTTAGCGGGGCTTGTGCAGATGAATTGCTAGGCAATATCACCCATGTTGTTGATGATCTTACCAACCAAGCCGTACTCAACGGACTCTTCAGCGCTCATCCAGAAATCCCGACTGGTATCTTCGGTGATCTTGGCAACGGTTTGACCGGTACGATCTGCAATCACCTGGTTGATGCGCTCGCGGGTCTTGAGCATTTCACGGGCGTGGATCTCAATGTCGGATGCATCCCCACCAAAGCCGCCGGAAGGCTGGTGGATCAGGTAGCGCGTGTTGGGCAAGCTATAGCGGTTTTCTTTCTCTGCCGCCAGGTAGATGTGCGTGGCAATACTGCCCACCCAACCGGTACCTACCGTGCGTACCACCGGCTTGATGTACTGGATCATGTCGTACACGGTGTCACCACTTTCGACATGGCCACCCGGAGACGAGATATACAGGGTAATGGGGTCATCGCTTTCGAAGCTCAGCATTAACAGCTTCTCTGCCAAGATCCGCGAGACGTCTTGGTTCACCTCACCAAACAGGGTCAGGGTACGGTTCTTCAGCAGCGAGCTTTCCAGCATGTTGAACTGCTTGGCTGCCTCGCCTAGGTCTTTTTCGCCATCAAGCGAGAATGGCAGGTTGCTGCGGGTATTGTCGGACATCAGTGTTCCTCGGTGTTTCCTGGCTTTTGATGAACAGAGCCCTTGGCCTATTGGCCAAGACCCCCATTCAATGGGGCCTATCGGTTAGTAAAACAAGTCGATCAAGCATCTGATTTGTAAAGCGCAACTTTCTTGGCCTTACAAACCAACTCTGTATTCCACAGCCGCCTTGATTTAGCTTAGTCTTCAACCTTCATTTTACACTACAGAGACGCCAGTGAGCACAGAGTCATCAGAAAATCAGGGTCTAGCACCCGAATATGCGGCCATGTTCGCACAGTTAGCGGAAGCACCCGGGCCTGCAATCGTCGATTTATCACCCGCTGACGCTCGGGTCATGTATCGCGCCATGCGCCCGGTGAACCCCGACATTGAGGTTGGCAACGTTCGCAATGCCACCTGCCCCGGTCCCGGCGGCAATATACCGCTACGTATCTATACCCCTAAAGGCAGCGGTCCCTTTGGCGTGCTGCTAAATTTCCACGGAGGCGGCTGGGTCATTGGCGACTTGGATACCTCCGACGCCGTCTGCCGAGACATCTGCAAAACCGCCAATGTGGTTGTGGTGTCCGTGGACTACCGGCTAGCCCCAGAGCATCCACAACCAGCAGCTGTAGACGATTGCTACGCGGCCACCGAGTGGGTAGCCGCCAACATGGAAGAGCTTGAGGGCAATGGGCGTATCGCTGTGGGTGGTGAGAGCGCCGGTGGTAACTTAGCAACGGTGGTGGCGCTCAAGGCGCGCTCGGACATGACCGTCAATGTTGCCTTCCAACTGCTGGCCTATCCCGTGGTGGATGCCTCGATGAGCCATCCGTCTTACACTGAAAATGCTGAGGGCTATCTGCTGGAAACCAAAACCATGCATTGGTTCTGGGATCACTACTGCCCAGACGGACGGCAGCGCAAACACCCAGACCTGTCACCGGCTAACGCCAACGACCTTAGCGGCATGCCACCAGCCCTTATCCTGACGGCTCAGTTCGATCCGTTGCGCGATGAAGGTAACGCTTACGCCAAAGCCCTAACCGCTGCCGGTAACGATGCTGAGGTTGTTTGCTACCCCGGTTTGGTGCATGACTTCTTAGCCACAGCCCAAATGTTTGAGGCATCACGGCCCGGGCTTGAGCTTGCTTGTGAGCACTTGCGTAAGCACTTGAGAGACTGAACCTTAGCCCGCTGCCAATATAGTTGTGGAGGGGGTGGGCGCTCAGTTTGTAACCGCATCTCCTAGTTAGCGATCTGCTGCATTGTTTTCATCCGACCACTCGTAGCCTTCACCCGCTATAGCAAGTTTTACCCAATAGTTGTTCGGTGAATAAGCTAGTGCGAGCTCGTACGCCGCGCGCGCACTCAACTCATCACCCTGCTTAACATAAGCTCGACCCAACCATCCAAGCATATCCACTTGGGCCCAATGCCCGCCTCCGCAAAGCTGACTTTCCGAAAACATCTGGCCATCACTCAACCGCCGACCTAAAGCCTCTTTCAACAGGGTTTCAGCGGCTTTGACATCACCACCCAGTGCCTTAGGCAGAACTATCTTAGCGGTAGCCCGCACCAAGGCCGCTCGGGGGTTATGCGGATCGAGCTTTTCAGCTCTGCTTAAACGACGTAAGCCGCGCGTTCCATTGTAGAAAAAACGCCAAGGGTGTATCAGCAGGTATTGCCCATCAAGCATAGTGCCCAGCAGCAACATCTCAACAGACGGACCATCTTGCTTGATAGCCGATGCCACAATGTCCAAGCCAGATCGAATAGCCGCACGAGCAGCAGGTTTATCGTTGTTAGGAATGTACGTCGCTGCTAATCGAAATTGTTGCAGCGCTCGCCACCGGGGTTCTGTGGGTTTTAACGCGACAAGCTGGTCTAGTTGATTAGCCGCAAAGGATGATTCGATAGCTAAACACTCAGCGTTGGTAGCATTGGCTCGAACTGAGCCAACGCACAGAACCAAACAGGATAGAGCAACAACAATGCCCGCACCCGAACGAATACTAGCGCTTGGTTTGGCTATTAAGACCCCAGTCATAATCATATTTGACCGATCCTGTATAGTTTTTCAAAACCTCCCCTAGCGTCTCGTGATGCAAAGATAGGTATTGCAGTATCGCACGCTCATCGGATCCGAAATCCACGCTGTACCAATCAAAAATAGACGACAACTGGATTTTACCGTTCGCACGTTGCACTACCCCACGCGGGTGATTTATGTAGGCATGCTCGGCATCAGCCAATAGCGCCTGCGCGTTTGCCGCATCAAAGGCGCTTGATCTTAGATTAGGACAACCGATGCTTGCGCAGTTAACCGCATAATGTATTCGATGATCTCGCCATATCGGCCGCAAAATTCGGTGTTCGATATCATTTAGCGTCAGCGCTTCTCCAGCGACAGTGACAACCTTATCGTTCCAGGGACCTATCGAGAAAAACTTATCCCCCATACGCAAAATGGAACCTTTCTTTGGATACTTCACCACCCGCTGCACCGTGAGCGCGTTGTATAGATTTATCCAGTAACCCAACTGCTCGGCTTTGCTATAACCCCGAGGGTCCAACGCCGCTTGCTGGTCAATGTAGGCCACTAAAGTAGCCAGACCATCACCCGAACCAAGCTCTGCATAGGCTACTCGATTGATCTTATCTTGGCCGGGCACAACGTAGTCCGTCAAAATTTCTTGCCACAGCGAGTGATCGAAAGCCTTGGAACTCATATCGTCCGCTTGGTCCCAATACGCCCACAATTCAGCTTTCGGCACCGCCTGGGCAGGCAGGGCCACCAGGCTGAAGAAGAAAACCAAGTTCAAAATCAAAATCCGCAAGACAGGCTCCTAAAGTTTATCCTCTGACTATGATCACACTCAGTCGATTTAGTTCTCCAGCCTAATGAGTTGAACTTTACGTATCACTCGGAGGTCTATACACAAGCTCGACACCTAGGCCGGGCATGACCCAATCAAACTGACGCGCCACTTTCAGCTATGCCAAACAATCTAAACGATCCAAACAAGAACCAGCCTCTTAGCGTCATTATTCCAACTTTAAATGAGATAGAAGCGCTACCAAAGAACCTAGCGTTGCTACTGCAAGATCCGCTGATTGGTGAAATCATTGTGGTTGACGGCGGCAGCATTGATGGCACTCAAGCCTACGTGAGAGCACAAACAGACCCACGTGTCTCACTCCTAGCTAGCGCCCCAGGGCGCGGCCGACAGATGAACCTAGGGGCAAATCGAGCAACCGGTGACTGGCTTGTCTTTCACCACGCTGACTCCCTCCTCCCTGACTCAGCGGGTGAAAGCATCGCTTCGTTGAGCGATACCGTGTATTGGGGAGGATTTCGACACGAGTTCTCTAACAGCAACTGGAAGCTACGCATGATATCGGCGTTGCACAATTGGCGTTGCGGCCGCAGCGGGGTTATCTATGGCGATCAATCCATGTTTGTACGCCGCCGCTTCTTTTTTGATGTACAAGGCTTTAACGATACTGGTCTAGAAGACTTAGCGTTTTCTGATGTAGCACTGGAGCAAGCGCCATCTCGGTTGCTTGATGCGGCGGTTATCACCGACTCCAGAAAATTCCGTCAAATCGGAGAACTACGTGGCTTGCTACATGTAATCTCTATCGTCTTACGATACGAGCGGCAAAAATCAGTGGGCAACCAAAAGTTTTTCAAACCCTATCGTTAGGGGACGGTCCCTGGCACTTGCTCAAAGCGCAAACGCGCTTCTTGCAAAATTTGATTCGACAGCGAATAGAAAGCCACCAACGCGGCATCTGCGGACACCCGCTCGTCTACCACCAAGCCGGTCACTTCGTTTTGCAGTTGCACAATTTCCTCGACCACTGCCGCTGGATCAGACCCTTCAGCAAATGACCCACGCACCTCAACCAACCTAGCGTAGTATCGATCTAAACGATCCTTTTTGGACTGCCCACGAACCCGCATTACCCAAACCCCAGCACTGGTTAGCGCAACAATGAGAGTTACAACAAAAGCTAACAACTCTGCATAGCGTTCTAGAAAAGTTGGCTTGTCTCGGTCAATAAAACGTTGGGCACCAGGATGCATGGGAATATTGCCGCTGTGCGACATGCGCTCATTGCTAATGTTGTCCGCCGCTAATGGATAGACGCTGACAAATCGATTTTTAAATTGCTCTAACAGTTCAGCCACCCGATAGGCGCTAGCGTCTGGCAACTTGTTGTTGACCACAAGAATGGATGGTACCGCGAGGGTAAGCACCGGGTTGTCGTTGAAGCCTGGGTACAGCCCTGCTGGGATCACAAAGGGTCGCAAGCGCGGAAAACGATAGGCTAAGCCTTCGACCCAGGTGCCTGTACCCAGCTTTTCTGCTGCACCCAAGCTTGCCACACAGTAACCACCTAGCCGCCCTAACGCATCTGCCGACAAGATTCCGCCAAACACCATCAACACATCGGGGTCCTGACCGAACGGCGAATCCAATATCTGCAGCTGTGCAAGCGGCGGGATGACCTTTTCTTGGGCTAGCTCCGCAAGCAGCCGATGCCCAGCACTGCCTTTAGGTCCAGGGTAAATGGAGCCCGAGGACACCACATCAAGAATGGATGTGGGTGCATCGCAGCGCTTGGACAGCACATGCAAGACGCTGGGGTAAAGGTAACCAATGGCGCTTAAATCAGGGTCGGGCAGATCGTGCTGTTCTACGATGGCAATGTCGATCTGCTCTGCCACCAACGCGTCGTACAACACTTCATGATTGGCAAACTGGCTGGTGCTGACCGCAAACTCAGCGTGCAGAACCTCCGCTAGGATTTTGCTCATTTCAGCAGCTGGTTCTTCCGGCGGCCAGGCTAGCTCAAGCGATGGCCGTTGCTCACAACCAATCAGTGCACAGAGAGCTAGAACAACAACCGGAGCTAAAGTGGCACGCACACCAACTCTGAAGCGTTGCCTCATTACTGCCCGGACAGCAACGCAAAATTTTGGTTCGCCTGGCGTCTATGCAGCAATGGGTCGCTATTCCAAATATCTAAACCATTGGTAAAACCTACCCGCTCAAAAAACAGCAACTTGCCATCTTCGAGCTTGTAGTTGGTGTAATCCGGACAAGCAAGTCGCCCCATGGAGAGGTTGGTTGAGCACCAGCCACGGTAGCTTGGCAAGTACTTGTCTGGGTCAGCAACAAAAGCTGCTCGATTATTGGTCGTTGCAAACCGATAGGTTAACCCTAGATGCTCGACATAGATGGCCTCGTCGCCTGCCAAGGGGTTATCCGCCACGTAGTAAGACACCAAATCGAACCCATCCACCGCAACCCCGTCCGGTGCACAAACGCCAGTATTAAGCGCTGGCGCATGTTCAGGCGTGGCATCAGAGTTGGCAACTGGTTCAGCGATCTGTGACTGTTCGAGTTGTGCTCCCGCCTGGGGTTCCGCTTGTGGTGCAGCATGACTTGGTAAAAGCCAACCTGCCGCCGCAACAACAATTAGCTGTCGCCAATGCACCGCTCGAATGAATTCAACAAATGTGGACATATCACGCGCCTACTGGGCCGAATCAAAGCCAATCTTGAATTGAAATTGCTCCGTTTCTCGGACAACAAAGGAGAACGAACGCCGGTCAGAATCGCCCAAATCACGAACTTCTTGATAGTCCTCAAAGGCAAATGCCTGAGCATCCACGCGATACAGCTTGAGGTTGGGGCGAGGTGCCACTGCAGCGCGAGGAATGCTAACAACCACTCGCTGTAACGCCGGGTCTTTGGTTGGTTGCACTTGTTCTACCCGAACCTTAGTGGTTGGGCACTCAGAGCCAACAACAGACTCCATCGGCATGGTTCGGGTTTCATGATTGTGCGACGCTGCCAAAGCAGCTGCGCTAACAAACGCCAATAGAACCGACGCCAGCAACGATAACGCGTTTAGTCTTCTCACCTGTAGCTCCCTGAATTTCCTTACGCTGTGTAGACCTTGTCCGGTCAGGATCGTTCAAAATATCTGTCACGCGTGGGAAACCAAACCAGGAGCCGCCCGCTGGGCAACTCCTGGCAAAGGTAGGCGAGCGCTTAGTCGACCCGAGCGGCTGCGTAGCCGGACATCACCACCTTGCCATCCGCATTGGTGGTTTCTACGTCTAGGTTCACAATGGTTGTGTCACCTTCCGTTTCCAGACCAGACACGGTTGCCGTAGAGTTCAACGTATCTCCTGGCCACACTTGGTTGGTGAAACGAACGCCAAACTTGGTTAGGCGACCATCACCAACATAATTGGTCAACATGCGCCCGGTCATACCCATAGTGAGCATGCCGTGGGCAAACACCGACGGGTACTTGGCCACTTGCGTGGTAAATATCTCGTCTGTGTGCAGCGGGTTGTAGTCGCCTGAGGCGCCAGCATACTGAACCAGCTGGGTACGCTTCAGATCTTCGACCAAACATTCACTGTAGGTATCCCCTACTTTTAAGTCACTTCCTTTAAGTGCCATAACCCAGCTCTCCTATTGTTCTACGGGACGTTCGGTACGAACACCGACGCCACGTGCAGTGATAACCAGCTCGCCGTTTTGGTCGCGGTACTCGGTCACGGTTTCAGAGAACACCAGCTTGCCAGCGCGCTTACTTTCTTTTTCCCAAGTTTTACCCGGACCGTTGGTTGCCGTGAGTACATCACCTGGAGAAATATGCCGGTGATATTCAAAGTGCTGCTCGGCGTGAAGACCGCCGCCACCACCGCCACCGCCGCCGCTCTTTTCTTTCTTAGGCTTAACACCGGTTGGGCTGCCGCCGGAACCAAACCAGTCTTCACCCACTTTGGGCCGCAAGAAATAGTCTGGGTCAAACTGAGCGCTGGACTGCGCAAAGGTGGGTGGTGCAATGATTTTTCCGGGCTCGGTGCCCTTTGCATAATCGTCGCTGTAGTAAATTTCATTCGCATCGCCTATTGAACGCGCGAACATCATGATGTGGCTAGCTTCCACTGGAAAGCGATCTACCGCCATGGTCTCCCCCTAGTTATCTGTCTTATGTGGCCCTAGAGTAGCCAAAGACAGTGGGCAAAGACAATCGCTAGCGGTAAGCCGTCGTAGCGCCCAGTCTAGCGCCCCTTAAAGTCCGGGTCCCGCTTCTCTAAAAAGGCGCTAATGCCCTCTTGCTTGTCTTCGGTTTGCACCAAAGCACCTTGGGCGTACTTTTCGAACATCAATGCCCCCGCCATGCTGGCCTCCATCCCGAAATGCACCATGGCTTTCATGGTTCGAGGCACAAAGGGGGCAAAGCTGGCCAGATGTTCCGCCATGCGTAGCGCTTCATCCAACAGCTCGTCAGCGGGCACAATGCGTGTTACCAAGCCAATTTGGAGCGCACGATCCGCATCTATCGGCTCACCCATCAGCAGCATCTCCATACCCCAACCACGGCCTACAATACGCGGCAAGCGGGCTGTGGCACCGCCACCCGGGATGATGCCCAGTTTGCCCTCAGGGGTCGCAAAGCGAGCATTAGGCGCTGCCACCCGCAGATCACAACCTAGAGCAACCTCCAGGCCACCGCCCATGCAAATGCCGTTGATGGCCGCAATGGTCGGTTTGGGCAGCGCTTCAAGCTGCGCCGCCAAGCCTTGAACGATGGGCTCCAACGCTTTTTTGAAATCGCGATGTAGTACTTCACCCAAATCGGACCCGGCAGCAAAGGCTCGGTCGCCTGCACCGGTAATGGTGAGCACCCGAACCGCTTCGTCTTCCCCTGCCACCGCTACGGCATGCTGCAGCTCAGCCAGGGTCTCTAACGAGATGGCGTTGTGCTTATCTGGTCGGTTTATCGTAATCAGCGCCATGGGGCCACGGCGCTCGGTGAGTATCTGCTGGTAACCTTCGCTCATATCGGTTGCTACTGAATCAGCTCCATGTCGCGGATGAAGTCTTGCGATTCAGCAATTGAGGCTTCCATCTCGCGGATCAACGTACCCACGTTGTTTTCAATGCCGGTCAGTTCAGACTTCAACGAAGTAATCGCCTGTGCATTGAGGTTGTGCTTGAGAAACAAAACGTTGTCTTTAAACGCTGACAACACAGGCGCCATACGAGACTCGGCTCGACGCATAGCTTTGATCAGCTCTGCATACTTGGCTTGGGATGTCTTTAACTGGGTAGCACTGGAACCGCGCAGTTTGGCGTTCGAAATCTCATCAAGCTCACCCTTCCATTCTTTGAAGAGATCTTCAGAAACATCTTCGACACGATCGATATGATCGCTTACTTCAGCCGCCTGCTCCTCAGCGTCTTCGTACGACGAGCTGAGATCTTCATAAACGCTCTTAAGCTTGCTGGGTTCAACAGAAACAACCGAAGAAAACTGTTCCAACGCATCTTTGAACTCTTCTTTGGCATCTTCTTGAGCACCCATTGCATCTTCTACCCGATCTACAAGCAGGTCACGCTTCTCTTTTCCAAGCGATTCCCAGGCGCTGTAGTAGGTGCTTTCGCAAGCGGTCACTAACAAACCTAGGGTCAAGGCCAACGCCATTTTTGCAAGTATCTTCATTGTGCTCATCCTTTGTTCTGGGCATCGCGCACTAGGTAATGCACAAAAAATCCAGGCTAAAACCAATTGCGGCCGCTATCAAAGCGGCCGCAACAAAAAACTGAAAGGCTTAGCTGCTAGCGGCGAGTGTTGCCACTCGCCACCACCATTAAGCCTTGGCCAACCTTACTTAGCGCGAACCTTGCGCGTGGCAGATACCACAGCAGAGACGCGACGGTTGGTTTGCTTACCTTCTCGAGTGTCATTAGATGCGATGGGGTTAGCCTCACCGTAACCAACAAAGCTCAATCGACCGGCTGCAACATTCGCTTGGTTAACCAAGTAGTTGTATACCGCACGAGCACGACGCTCAGACAGCTGCTGGTTGTAGCTAGCTGCACCACTGCTATCGGTGTGGCCTTCAAGCACCGCACTGGTCGTTGGGTATTGACGTAAGAAGTCGGTGACTTCTTGAATCTTGCCATACTCCGACGTGCGGATCTCAGCTGAGTTGGAGTCAAACTCCAAGTTCAGGTTGATGGTTACCGTCTCATCTAGCTCAACGTAGCAACCTTCTGCATCCACCTTAGCGCCAGCTTCAGAGTCTGGGCACTTGTCTTGGTAGTCGGGAACACCATCGCCGTCGCTGTCCACTGGGCAACCGCGTGAATCTACGGCAACGCCAGTTGGAGTGTTCGGGCAATCATCATTGCGATCGGCAACACCGTCACCATCGCTGTCGGCATCTGGAGGGCAACCGCGGTTATCAACGGTCTTACCAGCAGGTGTATTCGGGCAAGCATCATCGCCATCAACAACACCGTCGCCATCACTGTCTAGCTCGCAACCGTTTTCGTTCACAGTACGGCCAGGAGGCGTGTTCGGGCACTTGTCACGACGATCGCTAACGCCATCACCATCGGTGTCTGCCGGTGCGCGATTCTCTACCGCACCCAGGATGCCGGTGAGACCAAGAAAGAGGTAAGGCTTGAAGCTACCGGAGGAATCGCTGTAAACACCGCGAATATCTGAGCGTAAAGAAAAGCGTGGGCTTAACGCACCAAACACACCAGCACCAACGTTAAATTGGCTATCGTCTAGAGACCGACGAGCGCGTTCGAAGTTGTACTCGGTTTCGCCACCACCCAATAGCAGGAATGACTGCCAAGCGCCCCAAGGTTTGGTTGGCTTGTAGAGCAAGTTAGCCCAAACCAAATTGGCTTCGTCGTCTAGGTCAGCGCCGCCGATGGTGTAGTCAATATCGTTCTTGCCCAACAATATCTCAAAGTTCAAACGATCGGTGAGTCCAAAGCCTATAAGACCCGCTGGACCGACAGAGCCATCTTTCGCGTCGATGTCATCGGGCGGCTCCATGTAACCAATACCAGGTGTTAGGTAAATTTGGCCTTTGCCAGGGCCACCATACTCATCTGCGTTTACAGCACTACTTGCACCAACTAGGACAAGGGCCGCTAGCAACGTAAATAACTGTTTCATATCTCTCCTCTCTATGGTTTTTGCCAACCGTGTGAGACCACAGTCTACGCAAAATCGGCGGTAGGTTAGGCCAACCATCTGCTGATGTACACCCTGAGAGCCACCAGAATAACCGCAAAATGCCCTGAGCGCGTCAAGATCCAGCTAGGTGGAGAGTCGAGCGGCTTTTTGCGCAGTTTTCTTGATTTTTTTGACTGCTAGAAAGAAAAAAACGCCTCAACCAGCAACGGCGCTTTCGACCCAAATTCCAAGAATCCAAGATTCCACAGGGTGCTAGAAGGAGAGAGTAACCGCCGGCCGGGAGAGGCGGCCGACGGTCGGGTGGACCTTCGAAAAGGTCTCAAGGGGATAGAGAACGTGGCGTTGTGGCCACGGTTGCTACTATGCACCCAAGCTGTTTCTGGGGAATTTCCTGAACCAAGGAGTTTGTTTCCGTTTGTTTCAAGCTGCTTGATTAAAAGTTGAGACATTCTGAAAAACTGCAGCTTTCACCCATTTAATGCCGGTTCTAGAGCCAACTCCACACATGTCCCGGGGTTTGGGTTAGCTTCATGCCTTTCTTGGGTTCGGCTGTGGATCGAAATCTTCCAGCCCTGTGCTTGGCAAAGCTGTCGCACTATCGCTAGCCCTAAACCGCTGCCACCGGTGGAGGCGCTACGTGAGCTTTCCAGCCGAAAGAACGGCTCAAACACCGCCTCTCGCTGATCTACGGGAATTCCCGGGCCACTGTCCAACACCTGAATCCGGCTGCCCGATAAGACCACGGCAACCTCTTCTCCGTAGGTCTGCGCGTTATCCACCAGATTGACCAGAACGCGCCGCAACGCACCTGGCGCAACCGCTACCGGTCCTGGTGGGCGCGATTCAATCTCCAACGATAACCCGGGCGCTGTGCCGGCCAAGATATCCGTTAGCAACTCAGGCAAATCCAACTGTTGTACTGGTTCAACCGTGCCACGCGCAAACTGCAGTGCATCTTGGATCAACGTATCCATGGCTTCTAAGTTACGCTCCAAACGCGGCTTGAGCCCATCCTCAATGGAATCTGGCAATAGCTCAACCGCCAAGCGCATGCGTGTAATCGGGGTCCGCAAGTCATGCGAAATGCCCGATAGCAAGGTAGTCCGGTTGGCCAACAGCGCAGAGATGTCTCGCGCCATGGTGTTGAAGTTTTTTGCCAGTGACACCAGTTCTGCTGGACCCTGCTCTGGGAGCAACTCAAAATCTTGGGCACCCCGAAAGGTTTCTGCGCGCTGGGCTGCTTGCACCAAAGGGCGCGTGATGCGGGTCACCAGATACAGCGAGGTTGCAAACACAATAGCAGCGCCTAACAAGCTGATAATAATGGTCACGTACAAAGGTTGGATGTCGCGTCGGGTGGCGGTGAAACCAAGCTGCAAATCGTAGCCGCCCATCTCCACGTTCGCCCAATACAATTCATCTGACTCACGCAGCTCCACCTGCCGGTCCAAGCGCTCACCCAGCTTGTCAGCCAAGAGCTGTGCGTAGGGTTCAATCTTGTCCGCCAACGGCAGCTCACGCACGTCGGCGCTAAGAATTAGGTCATGGCTCTCAGCCATCTCCAGCTCAAAATACAACCGCGCTTCGGGTGGCAACTCGGCCCAAGTTTGCAAGGACAGCACCATCAACGCGGCTTCGTCTTGCGCAGAGCGCTCCGTAATAGGTTGGATCACAAAGCCATAAATTGCAGCAATAGCAATCACCACAATAGCCAGTGAGCTGGCACCCAAGGTTAGATTGGTGCGCGCCAGCAAAGATGTGGGTAGCAGGTCAGGCACCGCCATCGGGGCAGAACATATAGCCCTTCCCCCAAATCGTCTTGATATAGTTGGGTTTTGTCGGATCGGTTTCAATCTTGCCGCGTAAGCGGGTAACCCGCACATCAATGCTGCGGTCAAAGGGTGAACGTTCAGCGCCGGTGAGCAAATCTAAGATTCGGTCGCGGTCCAGCACCTTGTTCGGGTTGGCAACCAAAATCGCCAATAGATCAAACTCACCAGAGGTTAGCGACATAGGCTCACCGTTAGCCGTTAGCTGATGCGCGGCAATATCCAGCTCAAACTCGCCAAAGGCAAACTTGGTTTCGGTATCAGCATGCTCCCCAACACCCAATCCGGTGCGCCTTAAGACCGCTCTGACTCGGGCTAACAGCTCTCGCGGGTTAAAGGGTTTGCTGACGTAGTCGTCGGCCCCAACCTCTAAGCCCACAATACGATCGATGTCGTCACCTTGTGCAGACACAATGATGATCGGCACGTTGCTTACGGTTTTTAAGCGTCGAGCAACATCTAGCCCGTGCTCTCCGGGCATCATCAAGTCCAGAATAATCAGGTCCGCCGTGTGCTCGGCTAGATAGGCATCCATCGCAACGGCATCTTCGGCGCACGCCACCTCAAAACCCTGCCGCGTTAGGTAGGCTTGGGTGAGTTCGCGCAGCTCTTCATCGTCGTCTACAAATAGAAGTTGTGCACTGTCGGCATCAGGGTTGGTCATAGGTTAAGACTACAAGGTTGGGGCCAGCGAGGGTACGGGCCGGAGTAATTAGCCTGGCGATAGTTGGCTAGGGTTTTGCGCCCGGCGCTGGTTGCAACTCGATTTCAGCGTCGGATTGAGGTTCGCGCTGAGCATCTGCCCTGACTGGTGTGGCCCTAGTCCCTTGTCCAATCTCTTGGCCAGAGCCTTGGACAGCACGACGTCCAAATCCGGTGCCATAACCTGATTTACGAACCCGTACTTGGTTGGCCTGCTCATCTTTTGTTGCTGGACGAACCTGCACAACCCGAGTTTCTACTCGCACCACGCTGCCATCTGCCTGCCGCAGCAGGCGCCCAAAACGGCGCTCTGTCCGTATTTGCACGCTGCCTTTGCGGCCACGCTGGCGCGCCATGCGCATCTTTACCTCTCGCAGCAATACCTGCTGGTCTAAGCGAGGCAACTCTTGCCACTGGGCGGACAGGTTGGTGAGCTCTTTGTCTGATTTAGCCGCGTACAGCTTAACTAGTGCTTTGACCTTAACTCGAAGCTGCGCCTGGGCGGCCGCTTTGGCCTGCGCTGCGGCTTGAGCAGCCGCCTGCTCCCCTGACGAGACCCCAGCTTTGCTCTCTTTGGGCAAATTGTAGGGCGTTGTACTAGGTAAGCCGGTTGTTGCCAGGGTGACCCTCAAACTAATGCCAGCGGAGGCGTTTGCTACCGCACCAAACATACCGCCCATTGCCACACCTATTACCAAAAGGCGACGCAAAAGCCCACCGCCAACGGCCTTGCTACTGGCTGAGCTGGGCAAACCCGTCGGTTGAATGGTCCAGGCTGGAAAGATGCAATTTCTCACAGGCAAAGGGTAATAAAATCCTACAGACGGCATTGTGCCTAGCAGCTATTGCCACCGCATTTCGCGACCGTTTCAATTTGTTACACAAGTTTGTTACAGAATTTAACACTGGGGGGGAAGAAGTCGCTAGCAGCGCAGGGCTACTAGCGACCGGTCTTGCTAGCGGGTCGTTATGCCCTTTCGAACAGCCCAGCAGCGCCTTGGCCGCCACCGATGCACATGGTCACAACGCCGTACTTCTGCTTGCGGCGTCCGAGCTCGCGCAAAATGGTACCCGTGGTGCGTGAACCGGTCATGCCAAAGGGATGGCCGATGCTGATGCTGCCGCCGTTGACATTGTACTTGGCAGGGTCGATGCCTAGCTTGTCACGAGAGTAAAGGCACTGAGAAGCAAAGGCTTCGTTCAGTTCCCACAGATCGATGTCATCCAGGTTTAGCCCAGCATTCTTGAGCAAACGTGGGATAGCAAAGACAGGGCCAATGCCCATCTCGTCAGGCTCACAGCCGGCAACGGTGAAGCCGCGGTAGATGCCAATGGGCTCCAAACCAAGCTGTGCAGCGCGCTCCGCAGTCATCATCAGCGTCATAGAAGCGCCGTCCGACAATTGTGATGCGTTACCAGCGGTCACTGAACCGTCTTCTTCAAAGGCTGGTGCTAGCTTCGCCAACCCTTCAAGCGTGGTCTGCGGACGGTTGCACTCGTCTTTATCGACAATCACGTCAACGCGGCTTTCTTCGCCAGACTCTTTGTCCACTTTTAGCATGGTGGCTTTCATGGGCGTAATTTCATCCGCAATCCAACCCTGATTCACGGCATTGGCGTAGCGCTGTTGGCTTTCCAGTGAGTATTGATCCTGGGCTTCACGGGTCACTTGGTAGCGGCGTGCTACCACTTCAGCGGTGTTACCCATGGCCATGAAGATATCGGGCTTTTCAGCTAGCAAGCGGCTGTTTTGCTCAGACTTGCCAGGCTTTTGGCGGTTACGCATGGAGATCGAATCAGCACCACCCGCCATGGCCACTTCGGTTTGACCTGAGGCGATCTGGTTGGCCGCCATCGCAATAGACTGCAAGCCAGAAGAGCAAAAACGGTTGATGGTGACACCTGCAGTGGTGACAGGCAGTTTGGACAAAATGACCGCCAAACGCGCCAGGTTGCCGTCTTGCTCGCCGGTGTGGCTAGCGGCACCAACGTAGACGTCTTCGATTTCGTCTGCTGATACGTTTGGGTTGCGCTCTAGCAACGAGTCGATGCAATGAGCCAACATGTCGTCGGATCGAGTTAGGTTAAAGCTGCCGCGAAAGGACTTGGCCATGCCAGTCCGAATACTATCGACGATTACTACGTCTCGCATAATTCCCCCTAAGGATTACTCTAAAGTCAGATCCGAAGACCCAATGGTTAAATTTTTGTCGCCAAAGTCTACCCTGAAAGGCCCGGTGACGCGAGATTCGGGCGTAATTGTGCCTTGGGGGGAATTCAGCCTAGACGGCGGGGAGCAAGATCGAACTAACGGGGACTCTTGGGGGTAAGAGAACCCTACCCCCAAGGATGGTACCTAGCGTTGTAGGCTAGTTATTCATCGCATCCTTCATCTTATCTTTGCCAGCTTCGATGGCATCAGATTTAAGGCCTTCAGCCGCATCTTTCAGCTTGTCACCAGCCGCATCAGCCATGTCGCCTGCTTTGTCTTTCACAGCGTCAGTAGCATCGCCTACCATGTCTGAAGCACCGCCAGCCATGTCCTTAGCGCCGTCCATCAGATCGCCAGCAGCGCCTGATACAGCAGAACCAGCGTCGCCAGCAGCATCAACCGCACTTCCTGCAGCATCACCAGCGGCATCCACAGCACTTCCTGCTGCATCACCAGCCGCGTCAGCAGCATTCTTCATCGCGTCACCAGCATTACTAGCTTGCTCACCACAGGCAGCAATACCTACAGTTAAAGCAACAATGGCTAAAATTCGGATTAATTTCATTCGTGTGTCTCCTTTACGGGGCCTTTGTGGGTTAATTACCCAGCCCACTATCATTATATGAGTTATACAAAACCGGTCCCAACGAGCAACCCCAAGGGAATACCAAGTGGTTACCCAGCGAGCAGCCTGTGTCACCCAGGGTCCCAGTGCGCAGAGAATACCCGAATAAGCGCAGAACCAGTAGTACACTGCAAATTGCTTATGTAACAACATTGACACCTGATTTGCTCAAACCTGCCCAAACCGACTTAGGAGCCCCATGAAACCTGAACTTTTGCTTGATGGCCTGTGCTTTGGCGAAGGCCCCCGCTGGCGGGATGGCCACCTTTGGTTATCGGACATGCACGCCCACCAAGTGTTGCGCATGGCCCCAGATGGCAGCGTCGAGACCATCGTCGAAGTGCCCAACTGCCCTTCCGGCTTGGGCTGGCTACCTGGCGGTGAGCTGCTGATCGTCTCTATGGAAGATCGTCGGGTCCTGCGTTACGACGGAACGCAGCTCCACACCCATGCGGATTTAAGCCAGCTTGCCGATTTCCATTGCAATGACATGGTAGTGGACGCGCAAGGGCGAGCCTACGTGGGTAACTTTGGTTACGACATCAATAATGACGCGCCACCCACCACAACACAGTTAATCTGCGTCGAACCTGACGGTGCAGCCAGAGTGGTTGCGCAAGACGTGCTATTTCCGAATGGTGCGGTCATAACAGAAAACGGTAAGACACTTATATTGGCTGAAACATTTGCTGGGTGTTTAAGCGCATTCCCCATCGAAGCAAACGGTGATCTAGGTCCCAAGCGACTTTGGGCCGAATTGCCCGAAGGCGCCGTGCCCGATGGCATTTGCCTCGATGCAGCAGGTGGTGTTTGGGTAGCATCACCCAGCACCAACAATTGTCTACGCTTGACTGAAAGCGGCGTGGTAACCCATGAGGTTTCGGTCGATCGCGGGGCGTTCGCCTGCATGTTAAGTGAAACCCACTTGTACATACTGACCTCCAAGTCCTCCAAGCCGGCTGCTGCGGCCAAAGAAAAAGGGGCGCAGGTGCTACGAGTTACAGCTCCTTACGCTGGTGCAGGGTTACCTTAAATCATGACTGCGTTTGCACCACCAACAATTTAACGACACAACAGAAGAGAGCTAACGTGGAATACGAAAACTATCAATCACCTTGGATGAACGACGAGCTGGCCATGCTGCAAGATGCAGCTAGGAAATTTTTCAACAAAGAATTTGCACCGCACGTCGAACGCTGGAACGAGCAGGGCTACGTTGACCGCAGCGCCTGGAACCAGGCAGGCAGTGCCGGTTTGCTATGCGCCGAGATACCCGCTGAATTTGGCGGTGGTGGCGGCGATTACCGCTACGACACCGTCATTATGGAAGAGATGCATCGCGCTGGTGTTACCGGCTGGGGCAACCAAGTGCACAGCTCTATTGTGGCGCCTTATATCAAGCACTACGGCAGCACCGAGCAAAAGCAGCGCTGGCTGCCGCAAATGGCTAGCGGTGACATGGTAGGTGCTATTGCCATGACCGAGCCCAATACCGGCTCAGACTTGCAAGCCGTGCGCACCACCGCGGTACGCGACGGCGATGAGTACGTCATCAACGGCTCTAAAACCTACATCACCAACGGCCAGCAGTGCGGCATGGTCATTGTAGTAGCCAAAACCGATCCCAATGCCCGTGCCAAAGGTATCTCCCTTATTGTGGTAGAAACCGATGACAATCCAGGCTTCAAACGGGGTCGCAACCTTAAAAAGATGGGGCAAAAGTCAGCGGACACCTCAGAGCTGTTTTTTGAGGACTGTCGGGTACCGGTGGGCAACCTGCTCGGCGAAACAGAGGGCGAAGGTTTCTTTCAGCTCATGAACCAATTGCCACAAGAACGCTTGAGCATTGGCCAAGCGGCCGTGGTTAGCATGGAGCGGGCCATGGATGTCACCTTGGACTTCGTTAAAGAACGCCAAGCCTTCGGCCAACGGGTCCTAGACTTCCAGAACACCAAGTTCACCTTGGCGGAATGCAAAACCAACTTGAGAATTGCACGTACCTTTGTTGACCAGTGCTTGGTGCAGCATATGGAAGGCAAGCTTGATGCAACAACCGCCAGCATGGCCAAGTACTGGTGCACCGAGCAGCAGTGCGATTTGATCGACAAATGCCTGCAGTTTCATGGTGGCGCCGGTTACATGGATGAGTATGAAATATCGCGTCTATACACCGATGCGCGTGTGCAAAAAATTTACGGTGGTACTAACGAGATCATGAAGGAATTAATCGGGCGCACGCTAGGGTAAACTTAGCCGCTTACGCCATCGCGGCCAAACCCGAGGAAGTAGCCCATCGATAGTTGGGATAGCCTAGCCGACAGCGCCATGCGCCCCTTTTCCGAAGCCCTGTCGGCGTTCATTTTCTACTCGCCGACAATCTTCGGCACCCCTGTCCCACTGATCGTCTTATGGTTGATCGGCGGCGGCGTCTTCTTCACCCTCTATCTACGCTTCATCAACCTGCGTGGTTTTGCACACGCGATTCGGCTAGTCATGCCTAATCGAACCCGCGGCAACAGCCTCAATGATGATGACCCCGGCGAGATATCGCAGTTTCAAGCCTTAACCACCGCCATCTCGGGCACCGTGGGTATCGGCAACATAGCTGGTGTTGCGGTGGCGATCTCTATCGGCGGCCCCGGCGCAACCTTCTGGCTGATTGTGGCCGGCCTGCTTGGTATGGCCACCAAATTCGCGGAATGTACGCTGGGCGTGCGTTATCGCGTGCAACACGAAGACGGTAGCGTATCCGGCGGCCCCATGTATTACCTGGAGCGCGGCCTGGCGGAACGCAACTGGCACAAGCTCGGCAAAGGGCTCGGCATTTTTTATGCGGCCAGTATGGTCATCGGCTGTTTGGGCATCGGCAATATGTTTCAGTCCAACCAGGCGACCGCCATCTTTGTGGATGTGAGCGGCGGCTTGTTTGCTGATTCCACCTGGGTTGTCGGCTTGATCTTAGCCATTGCCGTGGGGCTGGTGATTTTAGGTGGCATTCAGAGCATCGCGCGAACCACCGCAAAGCTAGTACCCGGCATGGCACTGCTATACGTCCTCTCCGCGTTGGTCATTTTGCTCATGAACGCCAGCGCCATACCGGCCGCCTTTGTCGCCATCATTGATGGTGCATTCAATCCACAAGGGGTTGCCGGCGGCGTGCTTGGGGTCATGATTTTGGGCTTTCGCCGTGCAGCCTTTTCAAACGAGGCCGGTTTAGGATCGGCAGCCATTGCTCACGCTACCGCAAAAACCAAACACCCGGTCTCTGAAGGGTACGTTGCCCTGTTAGAGCCTTTCATCGATACCGTGGTTATATGCACCATGACCGCGTTGGTCATTATTACCACGGTGTACGAACCCGGCATGACCGGTGAGGTCAGTGGTATTGAGCTGACCACCCAAGCATTTGCCAGTACCTTAAGTTGGTCACCCATCCCCTTGTCGGTAGCCGCTATCTTGTTTGCTTTTTCTACGATGCTAGCTTGGTCCTACTACGGACTTAAAGCTTTTGAATATCTGGTGGGCAATCACCCGCTTGCGCAAATCGGCTTCAAGTTGTTCTTTTTAGTTTTTGTTGTACTAGGGGCCAGCGTTCAGCTCGGTTCGCTTATCGATCTGTCCGATGCCCTAGTCTTTGTTGTTGCCATACCCAACTTACTGGGATTGTATTTACTAGCACCCGTGGTGCGCGAGGAGTTAGAAGCCTATGAACGTAATCAACTATCTGGGGACTAACCCACTAAACTCGCTTAAGCGAGCAACCGGTCTTGCACTGGTTGCATTCCAGCTCGCGCTGGCCAGCCCCTTTAGCTGGGCTGCAAAAGGCGCAGACACCATCTTCACCGGTGAACACATCATTACGATGGAAGCACAAGAGAATGCACCAACGGCGGTTGCAGTACGCGGTGAGCGCATTGTTTGGATGGGTAGCCGCGACGATGTCGATGCACATACCGGTCCAGAAACCAAGGTTGTTGAGCTGGGCGAGCGAGCACTGTTACCCGGTTTCATCGACGCCCACGGGCACATCGCTTCTGTGGGTATCACCTTGCAGATGGCCAATCTAGCAAGCCCACCGGTTGGTGGCGTCACCAACATTGCAGAGCTGCAAGATGAACTGCGCGCCCACATGGCAAAACAAACGCTTGCTGCCGACAGTTGGGTTGTTGGTCGCGGCTACGATGATTCGCTACTCAAAGAGCAACGCCACCCAACTCGCTCCGACTTAGATGCGGTGTCCACCGAGCACCCCATTGCCTTAGTCCACGTTTCCGGCCATTTGGCCGCGGCAAACTCAAAAGCGCTCCAAATTGCTGGCATCAACGCGGATACACCAGACCCCGATGGCGGCATTATTCGCCGCTTAGCCAATGGTGAGCCTAACGGTGTTTTGGAAGAAAGCGCGACTTATCCACTGCGCAGTTATATGTATAGCGTCAATACAGATCCGATGGCCAGCGTGTCTGCCGCCCTAGCTGAGTATGCAAGCTATGGCATTACCACCGCACAAGACGGCGCAGCCTCAGCTGAAGTCGTGAGCTTGCTGCAAGCGGCCGCCGCTGCAGATATGTTGAACCTGGATGTTGTGGCCTTCCCTCTCACCCGAAAAGCGGAACCGCTACCAGAAGCCTGGGCGGTTGGTGAATACAACAAACGGTTTAAGGTGGGTGGCGTAAAGCTCATGCTCGATGGCTCACCGCAAGGTAAAACCGCTTTCTTAAGCAAACCTTATGCTGTCCCGCCTAAAGGTCTGGACGCAGACTATCGCGGCTACCCTAGCCTGCCCATGCCCCAAGTCCAAAGCTTGGTTAGCTACTACTTAAACGCAGGCATTCCCATTCTGGCACACGCCAACGGCGACGCCGCCGGTGACATGTTGATCCAAGCGGTAACCAAAGGCCTTGCCGGCAACACCGCTTTAGACCACCGCACCGTTATGATCCATGCACAAGCGGCGCGTAAAGATCAGTTGGACGAGATGGCTGCACTCAACATGATCCCATCGTTCTTCTCAGCACACGTGTTCTACTGGGGTGACTGGCATCGCGATTCCGTCTTTGGCGCTGAGCGTGCGGCCAACATCAGCGCCACGCGCTCTGCGGTACGTCGCAATATGCACTTCACCCTACACAACGATGCACCCGTTGTTCCACCAAACGTGATGCGGCTCCTTTGGGCGACAACCAATCGGTTGACCCGTAGCGGCCAAGTGTTAGGGGCTGACCAACGGCTCACGACCTACGAAGCATTACGGGCTGTTACCGTTGACGCGGCCTATCAAGCATTTGAAGAGAAGGACAAAGGCACGCTAGCCCTGGGTAAGTTGGCGGATCTAGTGATACTGTCAAAGAACCCATTGCTGATGCCGAGCACTGAATTGCAAAGCGTAACCGTGGAGCAAACTTGGTCTCACGGCCGGCAAGTGTATGAGCGGTCTGTTGAAGCGACCGCCAGCAACTAGTAGATCAACTAGCTCTTCAGCTACGACATCGCTTTAACGTAAGTTTGCATATCAAAGTAATCGCGCCAGACGGCAATCTTGCCGTCGCGCATCTCAAAGACACCGCAGCAGGGTAGCTCCACTCGTTTATCACCAACCTGCGTTTTGTCCATGCGCTCGGCAATCACAATATCTCCGGACTCCACCAGGTTCAGCAACTCCCAGTCCGTAGCCGTCCAGGCTTTCAAAAACTCGCCGATGAACTTAGCCAGATTTTCTTGGCCTGCAACGGGGCCCATAGGCATATTGTGGTAGACCCCATCCGGGGTGAAGTAAGACACCAGCTTATCGGTATCTAGCTCGGACCAGACTTGAATGAACTCTCGAACAACGTCGGCATTTTGACCCATGTTTTTACTCCTCTGTTGGCAATGGTATGGAAAATCAGAGCCTAGCAGATTCCCCCAAGCGAACGTCTGCAATCAACTGGTCCAGTGCATACTGCGCCGACCCCGCCTCTATCGCATTCGTTTGAACAAGCTCAGCCAGCACAATCATGGCTTTCCACAAGGCCCAACCACGGCCGCGATCCCAGATAGCATCGCTCACTTTCAACGCTTGCCGGAACACCGCTCGGCTTGACGGGTCCAGAAAGGTCCAAGCGATCGCCATGTCACAAGCTGGATCACCCACGCCTAAGCCACCAAAATCGATAACTCCGCACAGTGATCCGTTGTGAACCAACAGGTTTCCCGCCGCCACATCACCGTGATACCAAACCGGCGGATCCTCAAAGGGTGCCTGAAGTGCGAGCCGCCAAGTTTCGCTTGCCGCCTCGACATCTATTCGATCTTTTAGCACTTCAAGCGCGGCCTCTGTTTGCCCCTGCCAAAGCTCAAGCGAACCACCGCGCATGGTGCGCGTAGGTCCCCCTGCAGGATCAACTTGCCGCAGTGCCAGCAAAAAATCCGCGAGCTGCGCCGCAAAGAGATCCAGATTCGGCAAATTGTTGTGCTGTGCAATCTCACCCTCAATCCAGCCGTATATAGACCAAGGCCATGGATAACCTGAGTCCGGTTTACCCAAAGCTAAAGGTTGAGGAATAGGTAAGGGAAGGTGCGGTGCAAGCTTGGGTAGCCAGGTTTGCTCTTTGGCTACCGCTCGAGCGTAGTGCTCACCGCTGGGTAGACGCACCAACATCGCATCACCCAGATGAAAGGTTCGATTGTCCCAACCGCTGTTGGCTACCGCCGAGACCGGTAAATCTGACCACTGAGGAAATTGAGTAGCGATAAGCTTGGTTACCAAAGCCACATCAATCATCACTTCAACAACACCGCCAGTGCGTGTAACCATCTGCTAGATCAAGGCCGGTGCCGCGTTGATCTCATCACGAGCATAGCCTGCCGCCTCTTTGTACTTGGCCATAAACTCAGCAATTTCGCTAGGGTTTAACGCTTCCTCAATGCTGGAACCTGCTGCAATACGTTCTTCTATATTAATCAGGACACCAAGCGGGCCTTCTCCGCGATTACGCAGCACCAACTCGTTGATGGGTTTCAGCAACTTGGATTCGTAGGTTTGTAGGGCTGCCGGCGTTACCCCTTGGGCTCGAATCGCCGCACCTAAAACACGACCATCCACAATCGCCTGGCTAGCGCCATTGGACCCGTGGGGATACATGGCATGGGCAGCATCACCGATAAGTACCACTCGCCCATCTAACCAAGATTCAATGGGGTCACGGTCTACCATGGGGTACTCCCAAATACCTTCCGCCTTGGCAACGATGTCAGGCACGTCCATCCAATCAAAGGTCCAATCCAAAAACTCTGACATGAAGGCCTCTGGTTGCGCTGGCTTGTTCCAATCGCTCTGGTCCACACTTCTGGAATCATCTGGCCGCAGCTCAGCAATCCAATTGAGTGATGTTTCACCATTAGAGTCCAAAGGTTCTACTGGATAGCAGATAAAACGCTGGGTAATGCCGCCAACCATCACAAACGAATTTTTGGTGCGAGGCGGTTTGTAGCGTGATACCCCGCGCCACATCACCGCGCCACCCCAATGCACACCCGGCTGATCTGGGACCATCTGTTGGCGCACGTTGGAGTGAATGCCGTCCGCGCCGACCAACAACGCTCCTTCGCGAGAAAAACTGGAGCCGTCCGCTTTGGTGAAATATGCGGTGACGCCGCTAACGTGATTGTCATAGTGGCTGAGCCGGGCATTGCTCACCACACAGGCGTCACCCAAGCGCTCTCGTACTTTTGCCAGCAAGCGCATGTGAAACTGGCCGCGATGCACGGAAAATTGCGGCCAGTTATAACCGGCTAACGTGCCACGGGGCTCAGACCACACCGGATGAGCGCCATAAAACAACAAGGCCCACTCTTCCGCTTCGATACCAATCTGGCGCAGATCCTGCTCCAAGCCCAGTTGGTACAACTCGCGTACGGCATTGGGTTGCAGGTTAATACCAACCCCAAGCGGTTTGATCTCACTAGCGGCTTCATAAACCTGCACATCCAGGCCTATCTCGTGGCAAGTTAAAGCGAAGGACAGGCCAGCGATACCGCCGCCGGCGACAATTATGGCCATCTCAAGCACCCCATATCTAGTTGCTGAGTATAAGCCTATTTTTTCGGCCGTTTATCGAATGTTGTATTTCTTCGCATCCGCTATCAGCTGCTCTAACTGCGGTGGAATCGGCATCACTTTGAAAGGACTCACATTGGTACCACCAGTGTTCCCCTGCGGCACAAGACCAATAGCCGTTTTTGTCGCAGCACCAACCAAACGGAGCAGCTGACCAAGCACTTCTTTGCCATCGCGATGCCGAACGCCCCACAGCAACATGGCCCAATGCACACGGGTATGCAAAATCGTAGATTCTTGCCCCAACACATGTGCTCGTTCCAGGTTGCCAAAAGCGTCAGCGGTTTGCCCAACCGCAACCAACGCCGTCGAAGCATCAATCTGCGCCTCTACATGGGGCTTTATATTGCGATAAAAACTATTCATGTTGCGACTCCCACTTTTCAATGCTGCGTTGTATCAATGAAGGTCAATAGACAACCAGCGCCATCAAGAAATACCTAAGCTAGCCATAAGTGGCGCCGCCTAAGATTAACCTAGAACGCTGAGCAAAAATCTACCACCGTGCTAAGGCCTAAAGAACAAGTCCAACACGCCCTAGCACCCCAGACCTTTCTACCAACCCGAAGCTACGGCTATCTTGGCTGCGGTCGCGGTTATCGCCCATCACAAACAGCATATTTGCAGGAATAGTCATCTCACCAAAGGTAGAAGGAAGGATATTGTTGTCGGTTGAAACGTAGGGCTCTTCTAGCGCGCGGCCATTAAGCATAACCACTGTGCCCACCATCGAAAGCTGGTCACCCCCAATAGCGACCACCCGCTTAACAAAAGGTCTAGGGTCATGGGGTGGAATGAACACCAGCATATCCCCACGCTGAACCGGATCACCCCAGTACGCAAAAGTTGATACCAAGACCACATCACCCGGTTGCAGGGTTGGCGTGTTAGACACACTTGGAATAGTGAACAAAAGAAACCCAAACATACGCGCTCTGGGATCCATAGAAGCAGTACCCGACGGATTGCCTAGGTACAAGCCCAACGACAAGACAACAAAAAACAACAGGATGGAGCCAAATCCCAACTTCACAACGACCTACCTAACTCCTTGTCTAAACATCACAAGTGGCGATTGCCGCTAGTTCGCAGGCTCAAACAACTCAACAACGTTGCCCGAAGGGTCCTCACACAATATTTGTTGCCCGCCGGGTCCAGCTACCACTTCATTGCGGAAACTCGCACCCGCCGCGCGTAACGTCGAAACAACGGACTCAAGACTGTCTACGGATAACACAATCCGCGACCAGCCCCCAGGCTCAGGTACCGCCCCGTCGGGCATTGGCTTAGAGGCGGAAGCGGCTGGACCTGCTAACCAAAGCTGCAGATCGTCGCGTTCAACAATGGCCATGGCAGGCCCGAATTGCTGTTTAAGGGTGAACCCTAGCAACTCGCAGTAGAAGGAAATACTTTGCTCTACGTCGGTAACCAGGTATCTAAAACTTGCCATATCAAGACCTCATAAACCCAGCAAGCAAAAGTCAGTACCGTTACTCGCGAATTACACAGAATCCATGACCAAAAGGGTCGACACAGTGGGCTATTGCACCCCATTCGCCCTTCTCGCCGCTTTCACGCACCCCGCCTGCGGCAACAATCTTAGCGACGGCAGCATCAACATCACTCACCCCAAAATCGAGATGAACCGGTGTCCAGTGTCGCTCATAGGACCGGGTTAGCGGCGCCCGAGCAGAAGCTGCTGGGTTGGTTGCCTCAGCTCTCTCAATCAAGTAAATGTCCGCATTACCCGCTGACAATACCACCATACTACTACCCTGTTCGCGAAGCTTAGTGCAACCCAAAGCAATGGTGTAAAACTGTGCTGCCGCCTTCAGATCTGGCACATCAATACTGACCGATAGTTGAACCGCCATACCTACCCCCTTCCGATATCTTTAGTAACCTGATTTTAAGCTCAAGCTCCTGACAGCCTGATGTCAGGAGATGGCGGCACTTTACCGAAACACCTCGTGAGACAAAAAATAGTTTACCTGCTCGATAACCAGTGGCGCCTTCATCATCAGTGGATGACTATGCGGGACAGCAACAAAGTCAGTCATGCCATCTACCTTAGTACTTTCCACACTAACCTTTCCGTCATCTGGATTGGGCAGGCTTAAGGATAAAATGGGGTTTACCGAGGTGGTACCGGCGATGATACCCAATGGAAAATTCACCGGTCCAAGCGAAGCGGTGATGCCGTCTTTGTCTGTGCCCAATTGCAGCCCGGCAGGCCCGTTAAGCAAGGCGAACCCCGGGACTTTTCTATAGCGATCTACTACCTGACTACCCTGATTGGGCGGTCCAATCATAACCACCCGACCTAACTTTGGGATGGGCGTCGATTCAAGGTAGTACCTAAGCAGAATACCGCCCAACGAGTGGGTGACAAAGTGCACCCGTTCAATCGTCGTCGGACAGCTCTCCAAACCTTTGTTTACCGCAAGCTCGGCAAGCTCGGGGATAGCCTTAGAGCGCGATGGGTAATCAATATTAGCCACAAAATAGCCTTGGGCTGCCAAGGCTGTCGCTAAGGGTTTCATTGAGGCGGATGATCTAACCAGGCCGTGTAGCAAAATCACACAGTCGGTTTTCTTTGAATCGGCTGATGTCATAGGCGGCAGTACAGCAAACACTGCCGCCAACAGTGCCAAGAGCTGTCGCACCGCTTTGATAACCTATTCTGGATCGGTGAGAACGACAACGTCATTTTCAACTGCCAACTGGCGCCCCCCCGGAAAATCGAGGAGTCGATTGGTCTTATCTAGGTCGTAGCCATATACAAAATCCACTTGCGTGCCATCAACTAACGCAGACCCCTTGCCAGATAAGGGGCCCTTAGCGAGCAATTTGATTGAACCCGACATGCCGTTGGTACATTCAAACTTAGCGCGACCCCGGGGATACTCGCGATACTTAAAGGTGCCACTGCATTCGCCGTCGCTCTTGAGATATCCCGTAAGATGAAACTTGCCTCGCCTTTTTGTGGGAAAAGCTTGCCCGATGTAAACAGCATCGCCCAACACCGCAACGGTAAAGACGTGGGGTTTCGGTTTTTTCTCAGCGAATGCGAGCGGGGCTGACATGATACCGAGAGTAATGACAACCAACACTTTTAAACAGGGTAACAATCTATTTCGATGCCAAACGTCATACATAACAATTCAATCCCTGGTCGATAGCCGTTTTATAGCAAATTGTTAGGCAGCAGGATAGCTAAGTACCACCACATCACGAACGGCTTAGCTCAAGAACCCAGTTTACGGAGCAGCCATTAAACGTTTTCTTTTACTACGATCTCGTCATAAGCGATAGACAACAACACTATTCCAATGACAACCCCGACGGAAACTAACAAACCGGACAGTATCTCAAGCAATTGAGAATCAACCAAATATAGCAACATAGCTGGTGCGGCGAGTGACAAAGGGATTACACCAAAAATGAGGAAAACGGTTCCTTGGTGGTTCCTACTCTGACTCCACGCGCCGCTCATAAACAATGGATGATCTATGGCCGTGGCAGGAAGCACCAAGCAAAATCGAGAAGAAACGTAGAGCGCGGCAACAATGGTAGCAACGAGAAAAAACCAGAACAATATGTCGCTCGATAGATCGAGCGAAGCGGATACTAAAATGACTAGTATCAACGGAATCATTGTGACGGCAAAAATAGCGATTTGGACTATTGCCATATAAGCGAAAAATAATGTTTCTCTTCGCCCCCAACCTCTAAATCCGTATTTAGGAACATGGTTCGAGCCAAGCAAAATCAACCTATGGGTGGTGACCGCCAGAATAGTGCTAGCGGCCAAAGATAATATTGCGATGAACCAGCTGTTAAACCGCTCTAAGTTCGCCAGCTCATCGATTAAAACAGAAAAGATGAACGGGGGAACAAGCGGAGCCCAATGTGACAACGGCTTGTTCACAACTGCCGAAATAGCACGATGTAGAATCCGAGTTAACATATCGCTAGCCGCATAACATTTATGGAAGCAAAGGAGATTGGAATAGGGTTACGTGACTATGTAGGTAGCCGTCCTGCATGCAACCACTCTCCCAGCTAAACAAAAGGTTTTGCTTCCCTGCCCAGAATCGTCCGGATCGCCGGCTCAAAATGCTCTAGAGGTGACGCAGCAAAACCTGGATCAAAAGAAGCTTGATCCCACCGTTCGCAAAAATTGACGCATGCCTCGTAGTACTCATGATCTTTGTAGCGGTCTCTTTCATTCGGATCTAAATCATAATGGTCAAAGTAATAATAGCCCTGGAACAATCCGTGGTGTTCCACCACCCAACAATTTTGCTCGCTAACATAGGGGCGCAATAACGCTGCCGCCACTTGGGAGTGATTGGTGGGTGCTAACACATCCCCTATGTCGTGTAACAAAGCACAAACCACCGTTTCTTCGTCTGCACCATCTCGCTCGGCTCGAGAGGCTGTCTGCAAACAATGCTCTAACCGAGTGACTTGATAGGGAGATGGACCGTCCATGGACCGCAACCACCCTAATACTCGCTCAGGAAGTTCGGCTGCATTTTTCTCGTCGTATGCCGCAACCAAATCGTAGTCACTCCGGGTTCCATCTAGCATCTGGGTAAATTTCACTTGTTTCATGGGCTGCGGAATATCCTTGATGGTGATAACTCGTTGCTTGGGATCAACTGGGCAACGCCAGCTTAGTCGTCTTCAAACAGCGCATGCAACACTCGATGCGGGCTAACCAGAAAGGCGCGAGTAATTTCGTAGTGCTCTGTTTGCTGATACTCAACTCGCTGTATGCCCGCATCGCTAAATTGATCTATCCAAGCATCTGGGTATGCCATCAAGATAGGGGAAACTGAGTCGAACCTTCAACTTTGCCTCACTTTATCCGTATTTCTTTGAGATATGGAAGTGCATCCATCTACCCCCCCTATTCCTTGAGATGAGCGAAAGTTAGAGTCCCGCCCAACAAGACGTTAGGCGGTATCCTGCGCATGGGTGTAACCACCCATTTTCAATGGACGCCTAGCTACCTGGCTGCACCTGCTCACTTTTCGCTGCCTGCGTTTGCGCTAGGTGTTTACGAATATACCGCATAAGCAGAATCGCTTTCTCTTCCGAGTTGAACGTAGCCGAGCCTGCATCTCCAATGGGCACTGGAAATTGAAAGCCATTGTCTGTCTCGTAGAACAATGCCTTGTCTCGATAGAAAACGAAGTGTGCGTTTTGGCCTTTTACGATGTCCTTAATATTCATTTTTAGTACCTCAGAAACGAAAAAACCCCGGGAGCCGTTAAGCCGCCGGGGTCTTGATGAATACGCGATTACTAAACGATTACAATCTTCCAGGCAGCAGCAAACACACCGGTTCCAGTGCATCGAGCTTGTTCTGAGTTAGATTGAAATTGTTCATGCCCGAATGTTACTACTCCATCTTCTTCTCGTCTAGAGTTCGCATTCGCTCCCATTTCGCACCTCACCTATTACGCGCTTGAAGTGCTTATTCTCCGTGACACACAACTTCAATGTTATGACCATCTGGACCAATAACAAAGGCAGCGTAGTACGACCCACTATATTCTGGACGTATCCCTGGAGCGCCATTGTCCTTTGCTCCGGCTTCTAGCGATTCATAGTAAAACTCATCTACCTGCTCGCGGTTCTGCGCCACAAAAGCGAGATGCAGCCGCGATGGCCTTTCCTCAACTCGGCGGATGCAAAGCGATGATTTACCATCAGCACTAAGCTCAATGCCGAGCGAGCCCTCGGACACAACCTGTATACCGATGGGCTTCAAGGCTTTGAGAAAAAAGGTTTTGCTCGCTTCATAGTCGCTGGCACCAATGACTATGTGATCAAACATCTTTACTCCCTAACCTCGCCCATCATTCGCTTTTCATCTCAATCAGGCAGACGCTAACATCTTTCTTCTGGCAGCTACAAGAGCACCAATAAAGAGCAATAATGCGCTAGCTGGCTCGGGTACGGGCTGTGGATCTGAGCTAGGATTAGCTTGAACGACCATGTTAAAACGGTAGGCGTTATTAACCGATGCATTTCCAGGAATCGTAAAAAAAAGATTCGCTGGTGTTGCATCAAATCCATTGCCACTGAGAGACCCTACAGCTTGAACATTAAGAAAGTTCGAGAGCTGAGTGACAATTTGGCTAGATGCAAGATCAAATTGAAACCCTCCTGCTTGTAAAAATGGAGCAACGGCGGCCGAGTCAAATCGCCAAGACCGCGACAATGCAACGGGCGCACTTGGGCTGACTCGGGTGAAGTCGCCATCAACAAGACTAACCGTTGTTCCAAGCCAATCAACAACCCCGTTTGCTGTCCCAAGATCGGTTGTAAACTGGCCGGGCACAGGGCCACTCAAAAGGACCGAACCTGAGAAATCAATGGAGCCGTCTATCTGAACAGCTTGAGCGTATATGGGTAAATACGTTGCGAACGCCAGCACAACGGTCATTTTGGAAAGAACTTTCCTTTTCATTTTGCATCTACTCCCAAATTAGTGTGTCGATTCAACTAACTTAGGTGCGAATGCTAAAACGGGATATGGGGTGATCGCAGTAGTTTGTTATTGAAGATGTAAGTGATGTGGTTATTCGGAGCAATTATTTGATTGTCCAGCCCTGTCACGTATTTTGAGGTGACCAAACATACACACTGCCGATCCAAAACATTATTGCACTCGTTGCGAAATTGACAGTTTCTAGGGTATAGGGGCCAATAGCAAAGATAGAGGCCGGCACTACAGCAATCCCATAACCCAAAACCAATTTAGAAATGATACCTATCGATGTTTTTTCTACCCGCCCCAAGTAAAGACAGGTTCCGCAGAAAACGATTAACAAAGCGGTGAGCCACCAAGGCCAGGTCATAGCATCTACCAATCCAACTAGTTGAAGCGAGTGGATTGCAAGCAGCGATAGGGTCGCAATAACCCCAAAAATCGAGAGCGCTCTACTTGCGCGCCTGTTGAAAAGCGAAAATCTAACCACTTCGGCACCTTGTTAAATATCTACATCATGATCATATTTAGCAACATAGATTCATCTGGCTGGGCTGGAAGCCTCAAACCAGTGTATATCTTTTTGAAGCACTGTAGCTTTTTTTGTTCTCAGGCCAGCCCGATACACGTTCAATCAGGCCTCTTTTTGATATATGAAGAATTAGTTCAATTTTGACGCGAGACAGAGAGTAGCAGCCGTCTCGCTCATCCAGTTTGTATTTATTGTTGAACTGATAAAAAACTTCTTGCACGTATTTTTTATAGACATCGTCCTGCCGTTGCTCATTTGCCAAACTCCAGTTTCTTAGGTGATCTTCGCTCTTTTCGGCAGGTCCTTCTTTCCTTTCAACATTGCTACAAGACGCCAGCAGCAAACATAGGAGTGTTCCAAACAATATTCTCATAACGGCTCAGCCACATGACCTTTGAGGCAAATGTACGAGGACGCGCGGCGACCAGCTTGACCGCCCTCTTTATCGCCAAATGAATACCATTTAAACGGCTCCGGTAACGATGCAGGACCGTACAGTATGTGTAGAATATCGCGTTTTGTGTCTGTTTGTATCTTGGCGGAAGAATGCACCAAAAGTGGCCTCATAAACAAACCGCCGCATTGCGGAACTGGTACAAGAGCTAGGTCTGTCTTGGTCTCGGATGCCTTGTGACTGCCAGGTGACACGCTTAAGGCGCCCTCACTAGTACCGGTGAGTTGTAATCGAAGCGCAACGCATTGCTCCAAGATATCTTTTGGTGCTTTAGCATGGGGTATGCCTTCTTTCACCGTGGGGTTTGACCAACCAAAGTTCTGATGGAAACGTTCGATTGGCAGGGTTTCGTCTCTGTGGCTGGCAACGAACCAATTCGTGCTTTTGGATTTAGGAAAATAGCTCGCTAAGACTGGTGTCAGGCCTTTAAGCAGTGGGGATTTAAGTGCGAATAATGATGCCAAATCGCTGATGCTTTTGTTCTTTAGCATCATTCGGCTGAGTTCCTCGCTTGTCTCTGCGATCCCCGAAAGCAACTCCTTTAACTGTTGGCTAGAGAGCATATCTGGAATGACGGTATATCCGTCAGTTGTCAGCTCAGATTGATTTCGCGCAGCCCCTACCACCAGATTGAACCGTCGTGAACTGAGGGTGCGTTTTGCAATCCACCCCAACTACAGCTTAGGCGGAGACTTAGCATGATTGAAGGTAGTCTCATCGTTGAAATTGAGCGCACCAAATACAGAGTTACGCGGCATTTACCGCAAAGCTGAGCCTTGACGTGCCAAACGAGATTTGAAGCCAATTCTCGAGAGAGCACAGCAAGAGTCGCATTTATAGTCATTGATAATCTCGTGAGTTGCACCTAGTTGTTCTAGAAGCCCATTAAAAGATTGCTGAGTAGCCTAGCAAAAAACGATGAGCTTGGTGTCCTGTACTATTGCGTTCTATTCGCTTTTAGTTTCAGATTTATATAACCAAGCAGTAGGGCCACCGAGATCACTAGCCCTACTGCGTAACCGGTTAATAACACCCAGCCGCCTAACTGCCCCCCAATCTGAAGGGTCCAGAAAGCAAGTACTGCACAACCAGACCAGTAGATCGCCAACCATCCAATCTTCTTACTGTTGAGCAATATAGCAATTACTGCCATCGGGATAGTCAAAGCAACAACAAATACTGCAGGGGTAAATGGAGCTGCACTCAAGAACGCGCTGACAAACGCGAGGACGAGTGCAATTATCCCTAGAACTATGCCAAGTATTCGCATTGCGTATCGCTAGTCGCCTAACACAGAGTTAAGCGGCGGAAGTAGTGCATCTGACAGTTGAGTCTAGATCCTCTCAATTCCCTCTACCCTTGTTGCCTGCCGATCGAAGCTTTTGAGTGGTAGGCGATCGTGAGTGAATGCCGTTGCTACATGAAGACAATCTGCAAAATCGACGTTGTGCTCTCTGTACAGAAAGATCGCTCGTTCAACGGTAGCCTCTTCTTGAATGTGAAGTTCGCGTGCTTCCAACAAGCCCACAAAAGTAGAAAGAACGTCCTCTTTGGGGAAAGAGTAGACCGAGCGCAGAACCCACTCTGTTTCTAGTAGCACGGTTATCGCAATAAACAGAGAGGATTCTAGGCCGGAAAAACCCAGTATGAATTGCTCTGCTTCATCTGCTTGCTTTGCATCGTCTCTTACCAAGAAGCGAACGAGTACATTCGTGTCTAAGGCGGCCATTGGAGGTTACTCGTGTCGCATTGCGGAAATGGGTACGCGCTTTTTGTTGGGTTTCTTGAGTGTGCCTTTCATATCGGCAAGTCGTTTGGTCTTGGCTCGCATGACGGTGGTACCGTCCGGCATGACAGTGAAGACAACCCGGTCTTTGGCTTTTAGCCCCATTGCCTGCCGTATCTCAGCGGGGATAGTTATTTGCCCTTTGCTGGTTACTGCCGCCTCAGCCATTTCAATTCCTTACAAATAGATCTATTGTAAGGAACGGCCTGAATCAACACAACAGTAGATTGCCTACGACGATGGAAGATATCTCTAGCCGTCTAACACAGAGTTAAGCGGCGTTTGCCGCAGGGGTGAGGCTTGGCGCAGCCAAACGACCTTTGAGGCCAATGTCCGAGAGAGCGTAGCGAACGGCCTGTTAGGTGGCGGATTGGTAATGACTTTGTAATCATTTGTAGTCACTTCAACCCTCTTCATCTTTTGTATATGGAGAATAGCAATTGGCTTTTGAATGCACCCATCGTTCATTGTTGTAGTCCCAAATCGGTTCGTGGGTTAAGCACATGCCACTATCGGTTCGTTGGCCTTTAAAGTAATAGGGAATTGCCACTTCAAACGAGAATTCGAATTGACCGTCTGCAATGGGCTTTACGTGATATGGCACCTTGATTTCGCTACCACACGAAAATAATGAAACCAGACCATCTTCAATTGCGAGTTTAGATGCCGAGGTCGATCTCCATTCTGCTTCCAGCCAGGAAAAGTCTTCTGCCGATGCATTCATTGCAGCGGTACAAAATATCAATAACAGAAGGCGGAAGGATGCTGCACGTGCAGCCACTACGGGTGTCGATATTTGAATCATGATTCAAGTGGCGAAGTCGTTTGCCTGCTCCTCTCTGTTACAACCTGAAAGAGGCTAAGTCCCACGCGGACAACTATGCCTAAGAGAAACCCTTGTGGTAGCAAGAGTAGTAGCATAAGTGCTAAGTCAGAAAACCCGAAGTTTGAATTTTCGGTGGCCATGGATATAAAAACTAAAGCGATACCAATGGGGAGATAGATGCATAGACATCCAAGAAACCAGCCAATTGTTACCGATCTAACGATGTGCTGCTTTATGAGTGGTAAGTGTTCGTTCATCTGCTTACCTCTAAATTTGTGTTCAATTATTCTTACTTGGTTTTGTGTGCCTCGTGACCCAAAGCTTACATCGATATCACGTTCATTCAGAATTCAGCTGCATAGCCGCCTAACACAGAGTTAAGCGGCATTTGCCGCAAAGCTGAGGCTTAGCCGTAGCCAAACGACCTTTGAGGCAAATGTCCGAGGGAGTGCAGCGACCGGCTTGAATGCCCTGTTAGGCGGCTATTTACAATATGTCCGATATGACATATTATGCGTCAATGAGTCCAGTCGATAAACCGCTAGTATGGCTGCATGGTGAAGTAAAAACACCACCGTTTAGTTCGGCAGCCCGACTTGAGGCAGGGTACCTATTGCGAATGCTTCAGCAAGGAGAATCGCTTGGATTGCCGCATTCACGGCCGATGACGACAGTTGGTAGAGGAATGCATGAGCTACGCATAATGGACGAAAATGCGACGTGGCGGATTATGTATAGAATTGACTCAGATGCCATCTTAATTCTGGAAGTTTTCTTTAAGAAGACTGCGAAGACGCCTAAGCATGTAATTAAAGTTTGTAAGAAACGAGCAGCGAGGTACGATGATGAAAGCAGCTAAAGCTAAAAAAATTCAAAAGAAAGGTTGGAAGGTGGGCAGTGCCCAGGACTTTTTAGGGTTGAGCGATGAAGAAGCTGAGTTCATTGAAATGAAAGTACGACTATCGCGAAAACTAAAAGAGTTAAGAAAAAAAAACCAACTAAGCCAAACTGAGATGGCTGATGTCCTTGGTTCAAGTCAATCTAGGATTGCAAAAATGGAGTCCGGTGATCCTTCTGTCAGTGTGGACCTATTGATGAAGGGAATGTTGGCGCTAGGGGCATCCCGTAAGGACATTGCTAAAGTCTTGGGAAGTTCTCAGAAAGCCGCCTAACATAGAGTTAAGCGGCATTTGCCGCAAAGCTGAGGCTTGGCGTAGCCAAACGAAAGACCAGGTCAAAATGTCCGGGTTCATCGATTTGTTAGGCGGCGTGTAGTTCCGCCTCGCAAGGTGACATTTTCGAGAAGACAGCTCTTCAGTGCAGCTCATCTTCGTCAAGCATCACACCAGGGAAGACTCTACCCAGAATCACATTTGTTTCGTGGATATTGAAATCCGTGGCCTCCCAACCCCATCCGACCCAATCCATCAATTCATCATGCCTTGAGTGGTCTGGATCAGCGGCAGCCTCTTTGAACTCTTCGAAGCCCGGCGGACCACCGACATCTTCCGGAGGGCATGCCATGCTACCAGCAACACACACCGGTACAACTGCCCCATCACTATCCGGCACAACCGTGATCAACTGGACGATGTGCTCCCAATAGTCACCGAAGTCATAAACGTAGGTTATCGTATCGCCTTCTTGGGAAAGGAGATCGAATACACACAGGCCTCTGTCATCGGTGACTTTCATCTCAGGAAAATCTTCGCTTGGGGTTCCATATTTCTCGGCCCCTTTCTGGAACTCGTAGAAATGCGCGTTACTCCAGCCCATGCAAACCTGAATAATGAGGTGGAGTACGGGGAGCGGAGTATCGCCAGTAACCACGAATTCGCGGGTAACAGCTGGATCCACATTCTGGAGCGTAACTCGGAGAACAAAGAGATCCTCTTCGTCGATGAGATCACTTTCAGAAATCACTAGGACACTCCCCTGCCGGACAAACAAAGCCAAATTCACCGGGCTGAATTGACCTGCGAAGCTCGGTCAACACGATGGTAACCTCGCTGTCTGAACAAGCCTATCGACGCCGCCTAACACAGAGTTAAGCGGCATTTGCCGCAAAGCTGAGGCTTGGCGTAGCCAAACGACCTTTGAGGCCAATGTCCGAGGGAGCGCAGCGACTGGCTTGAACGATAGGATGGACTCCCCTGCATGACGCGATACAGTAAACGCACCAAACGAGTTACACATCGATCTGCAAAGGAGTCCATCCATGAAGCTTACCCCTGTTGGCATTGATCTTTCAAAGTCTGTTTTTC
>CALHVX010000099.1 GCA_938036875.1 uncultured Pseudomonadales bacterium | reverse complement strand
TATGCGAGTTATTTTTGTCCCGGTTGCCGATCGACCTGAGTGTGCTAAAGCGCTACGCACCGCGTTTGAGCTGGGTCGTCAACTTGAGGCTAGCGTTGTCGGTTGCCACATCCGTGCACACACCAACTCCGAGGTTGCCTTCCCTTCGGGAATCGATTCGCTTGGTCGGTCTCAAACCATCTCCAGCCTAGTTTGGTCTGGCAAGAAAAACAGAAAAGGTGGTCAGGCGGCTAAGACCTTGTTTGCAAAGGTGGCGGAAGAGCATAAGTACGATGTGGTTAAAAAGCCTCGCCCCAAGCCAAGTGCTGTGTGGTTAGAGAAGGTCGGCTCGCCCGATAACGTCTTGTCGATCATGGGGCCAGTATCGGACCTTATTGTGGTATCTCGTCCCGAGTCTAAAGGTGGAGATCTGGCTAACCTGTTTATGCTATCGGCTTTAATGTACTCGTCACGCCCGGTGTTGATACTGCCGCAATCGGGTAAAAAGCCAATTGGCCGTCGCGTTAGCATCGCTTGGAACCAAAGTGCAGAAGCGGCTCGCGCTGTTGATGCGGCGATGCCACTGTTGCAGCAGGCTGAGCAGGTCAGCATTATTTCCTGTGGACCCGAACGCAATTTGGGGCCTAAGTCCAGGCAATTGGCCACCTATCTAGCTTTCTGGGGTATTAAGCCTGAACTGGTGAATGTGCGTGAATCGAATCATGCCAAGGCCATCATCAAAGGTTACAAAGATACCCAATCGGATTTACTGGTGATGGGCGCTTACAGTCGTAGCCGCTTACGCGAACGCATTTTTGGCGGGGTCACAGAGCATATGTTGCACAAAGCGAACATACCGGTGCTTATGCTGCACACCTAAGGTTTAATCTTTAGCGATCGGGTAGCCCCATGGCCTGTTCAAGGCTTCGATGAAAGTGCGCTAACGCTGGTTCGTTGCGGCCATAGGTCACTTCTTTGGGGTTGCCTCTGCGGTAGCCGCGCTGCATCTTTTCGCCTAGCGGTAGGTCTTCGGCCTCAACCGTGTCTAAGGCCAGGCGTAGGTTGTTGTCCCAATGGCGTTGCGCGCTGTCACCGCTGACTGGTTCCGGTGTGTACATAGATAACACCATTTTGCATTGGTTGGGGTTGTTGTCGCTAGGAAACAGACGCCAAACCTCTAGGTGATCCATTTGATAAACAAACATGGTGTTAGGGAATAGGGTGTAGAGCTCGATGGTGTGCTGCAAGAAGTCTTTTTCTAGCTCAGCATCATCGCTAACCTCGGCAAAGGTTTTGCGAACAGCAACCATGCGATGGTTGAAACCAAAAGCATCGGACGTTGCTAGGTTGGTGTGATACAGCGGGCCAACGGTTTTTGGATGCAGTACACGCAGGTGATAGGTTTCAAGGAATCCATCGATACCCATTTTCCAGTTTATTTTGGGTTCGATTAGCCGGGTGGCAAAGTGATGATAGCCTTCGAATGAAAAGCTTTTGTACTCTTGCGCTAAGCCGCCCAAGTAATCATCGATGTCTATAGCCTCCACGCCTTTTGCTGGGTTTGGGATCACCCAGATCATGCCGTATTTTTCGACAACCGGGATCGGTCTTAACCCGTACTCGTGTTTGTTGATGTCGGCAAACCCTGCTTCGCCAGGAATGCGCAGCAGCTGCCCATCAAGTGCATAGGTCCAGGCATGGTATGGACAGGTAAAGCTGGATTTCTTGTTGCCGGTGCCCTCTGCGATGGGGGCTCCCCGATGACCGCAGGCATTGATAAATGCCGCAAGCGTTCCGTCCGGCTGACGCACCAACAACAAAGGTGTTCCGCTGTAATCGTCGGTGAGGTAGTCGCCTGGATCGGGTAGCTGGCACGACAGGCCTAGCAGCAGTGGAAAGTTGCGAAATAGGGTTTGCCGCTCAAGCTCAAGCCGCTCATTGCTTGCGTAGGCCGTAACCGGGTTGGTAAAAACGGCATCGGACATGGCGGTGGTTTCGTTTGCCAAGTGGCTGCGAATTTGCGCGATGAGTTGCTGTCTTGTTTCGGGCTGCATATCTGTGCCTCTGTTGCCAACCCCGAGTCTAGACGATTGAAGATAGGACCTGGGTGCTTAAAATTGGGGCGGTATCCCTTGCTTCTTAGTATCCAGTACCGGCACAAAGTTTTCACCTTGTCTTGCATAAGCTTCGCGCCACTGATGGACCCAAGCGGGGTCTTCCACTTTGTCAGGATGGTAAGCAGGGTTAAGCGCTCGAACCATGGCCGTGCCAGCTCGCCCAAAAAAACGGCCAATCATTTTGTACAAGCGCAAGCGGGTGCTTAGTTGGTTCCAACGTCCATCTTTCTTCAACATGACGATGTAGGCTCGCCGAGACATCAAGCCCACATGTAGCGATCCCCAAACCAGTCCTGCAATGCGCAACCAGTAGCGACCAGAGAGTTTTTGAAAGACATCGTAGGCCACCGATTTGTGTTCGGTTTCTTCTACCATGTGCCACAGTATGAATGAGGCGAACATGGGGTCTGCACCGTGAAATAATGACTCCCGGTCGTTAACCAACCACTCGGTTACCCCCATGGTCATGGTTTCAAATCCGGCAGAGTAGGCTAGCCGCCACTCTAACGAGCGTTTTTCCAGAGCGGTGTAGTCTGCCTCGAAGGACGCCTCTACCTCGGCGAGTTCTTGGTAGCCATTAGCCTTTAGAATCTCGTTGTAGCGCCGATGATTTTTGTAGTGTTGCGCTTCTTGGCGGATAAAGCCGTCGATGTCCTCACGCAGATCCGCATCGTCAATATGGGTTAGCGCTTCGCGCATGGTGCGGTTTAGAAACGGCTCTAGGTAGGGCATGGTCAAAGACGCGCCGTTCAGCATATGGTTCCACTCTAGCTGAGTTGGATGCCACTGGGATGCCGAGGCCGTTGCGTCGGTTGCTGCCTCAGTAAACTCGAAGGGAATCTTGCGTACGTCAATTGCATGAGCCATGGGTTATACCTTTTCAAGCTGTTGGTAGTGTTTCCACGCGCCTAGGGCTAACAACCCAAAAGCGATGTGCACACTCATAATGGGTGGCCAGCCAAACAGGTAGATCACATTGTTGGCTAGGCTGTTACCAAATGGACCGCCACCGAAGGCTAAACCCCGGGTCCCAAACCAAGCGTTGGCAATAGCGGGTAACGTAAACAGCCAGCCAAAGGTTAAAGACGAGTAGAACAACCAGTTAAATTGGCGCGCGCTCAACGCCAAGAAGCTAGAGACAAATGCAATTGCCATCAGTAGCAGGCCGTTAGTAATGCCTTCTAGATGCGCCATGATCCAGGCGCGCGGCTCGCCCGGTACGCTCGCCTTGATGTGGTTAAGGACGGGCCACAAATCGATCTCGCCGAGCAATTGAAAGAAGTGCAACCAACCGGATAGAGCGGAGCTGATTAACAGACCAATACCGTTTAGCACCAACAAGCTTTTCTGACGCTCTGTCATTTTTTGGGCCGCCATTTTTTGCTCCTCTTTAGGGGTAGTGTCCTGGACCCGGGGGCTGAGGGTAAGGACATATTCTGCCTCTTAGGGGACATTTGGTGACATGACTCGGGGGTAGGCTTACAATCCAGCCATGTCTGAACCCTACTTTGCGACTGGCTATGTGCGGCTGCTATTCCGGCTTGTTGGCTCGGAGCGTGCATCTGCCCAGCAATTGTTTGAAGGGACAGGTTGCTGTGAGGCTGATCTCATGCGGGCTGACTATGAGATGCCCTTTACGGCGCAAATGCGGTTTTGTGAAAACGCTTTAGCTTACGCCGGACCCAGTTTGGGTTTGAAGGTGGGGTATCAGCTGCAACTAGCCGCCCACGGTGCCTTGGGCACCGCAATGCAGAGTGCGCCGGATCTGCGGAGCGCGTTGGCCACCTTGGTGCAGTTTATTCCTGCCCGAGCTAGCTTCTTTTCCATGACGCTTGTTGAGGCGGATAAATTGGCTGCGGTTGAGATTGCCACCAGCGATTTATCGAAGCGGCTCATTCCTTTTTTCAGTGAGTCCATTCTTTTTACGCTCACCCATTGCCTGATCTTCTACACGGGCCAGCCGGGGAGTGTGGAGGGTATCCAGCTGACCTATCCACCCCCCGATTATAAGTTGGACTACGGTGCAGCCTTTGGTGAGCCCATTGAGTTCAACAGCACTCGCACGCGCATCACCTTTGACCGAACCTTATTGTCATTGCCTTCGCCTGAGGCGGATGCCATTGCCTTTGCGGAAAGTGTGAGGCGCTGCAAAGAGCAAATTGATCAGCGCCAAGTAAGCGATGATGTGGCTCGGGGTATTGAGACGTTTTTGTTAGAGAATCCAGGCAAACTATGGACGGTTGATGAGATAGCACCACTGTTTGCGATGAGCCCGCGCACCTTGATTCGTAAGCTCAAAGTACATGGCACAACCTACCAACGGTTGCGAGATGACGCCTTCAAGCGGCAGGCGGTCATCTACTTAAGGTCCATGAGCGTTGAGGCCACGGCCCTGTCTCTAGGGTTTGCTGACACATCAAGCTTTAGGCGTACCTTTAAACGCTGGTTTGGGGTGACGCCCTCGGCGTTCTAGCTGTGGTTAGCCGTCGAGGATATCGCTCAAACCGTAAACTTTGATAGCGTTGTCACCCAGAAAAGCAGGCCAGGTTTGTTCTTCTAAAGGTAGGTCAGCAAGTTCGGAGAAGATGCGTTCGTAGGAGATGCCGGGAAAATACCCCGCAAAGAGCACCTTTTCTAAACCTCTTTTGTTGGCAAACTCCAGTACGTTGCGTGGGTAGTGTTTTGGTGCCCAAGCAGAAGTGGAGTAGTACAGGTTAGGCCACTTCAGCAGTAGCTTTACACACAGGTCCGTCCAAGGATCGCCACCATGTCGCATGACCACTTTGAGTTCTGGAAAGAAGTAAGCGATTTCATCCAGTAGACCGGGGTGTTGGCACGCGTAAGGCACGCGAGGTCCTGGAATGCCGACCAACATGTTGATTGGAATATCGAGCTCGCAGCACTTGGCGTAGAGCGGGTAGAACTTGCGGTCATCGATTGCCACTTGGGGTGACAACAAGCAGGGAGCGGCAGATGCGGCTTTGATATTTTTGTGAAGTTTAACGGTGGCCTCGAGCGCTCGCACGCTCTCCATCCCTTTGTTTGGGTCTACGCCAACCTCGCCAAAGAAGCGGGTTGGGTATTTATCGAACAGCTCCAGTGCACGTTCGGGGTACTTTGGACTTACCGCCACTTGTGCCATGGCAACACCGTGCGCATCCATCATGGCCACAACAGCATCCGGGTCCGATGCTAGCGACATTCGATCTCCAGCGTCTTTGAATAAATATTGCGCTGGGTGATGTGAAAATTCATCGGTACCCTTGTCCCGGGTTAATGCTTTAGCTTCGCGCATCCCCATACCCGGTTTGCCCGTGGGAATCTCCAGCATCAAATCAATAATGGTGTTGTGTTTGGGTAGCTGGCTCATGCGGGTCTCCGTTGCTTGTTGGGTGTTAAACGACAATGAATCGGTCGGCTGGATCATTTAGCAGCTCTGGGCCATCTTTGCCGATCAGTACTAGGTCTTCTAGATGAGCGGTACCACCTAAGCCACTGCCGAGTACCGGCATATCGATGCTAATAACCATGTTCTCTTCGAGAGTAAGGTTTTCTTTTTCGAACGGGGCAAACTCTTTGGCGCCGGGTTCGTCCGTGTGATGTAGACCAACCGCGTGTGGTCCCATCACCAGGCCGGCGTCAACCTTAGTGTCGGCGAACAGTTTTTGTCCCAGAGCCCAGATGTCGCTGTACTGGGTGCCTACTTTGAGTTCTGGCAACACGCGGTCCCAGACAAAAGATAACGCGGAGATCACTTGCGTCATGTCGCGATTGGGCTCGCCAATACACACCGTACGACCGTAGTCTCCGTGGTAACCCTGAAACTCGCTAACACAATCGATCAAAAAGGCACGGCCCGGCTCAAACTTGGTTTTGGTTAACGGGGTGAGCACGCCATCAATCAGACTGTAGACCGGCGTGGTTAGGCGTTTGGCGCACTCCATGGCAAATTCGATGCGCAGCTCTTGAAAGGTGGCGCCAGCCCGTACGGTTGCAGCGGCTGCCCGGGCGGCCGCTGCGTTGGCTGACGCTGCATAGCGTGCATAGGCCAGCTCGGCGGGCGTTTTCTGTAAACGAATCCTGCGTAGTAGGCGTTCTCCATCGACATAGGCAATATCTAGCCCGCTGCGTTTAAGTATCGGGATCAGCGTAGGGTCATCCACAGCAACCCTTTTGTTAGGCAATGGATTGTCGCTTAGCGTACGCAGCAAGGCTGCGGTGCGTGTGGCAGAGATCTCATCGGATGCGTTTTTGAGGGTTTTGCGCCGTGCAAGTTCACGTTGAGTGAGTGGGTGTCGGTCAAACAAGGGTGTCATATACCCGGCTGAAGCGGCAGCAGACATGATGTCGGTCGGTTCCGTGAGCGATTGATAAAGTTCGGGCTCGGCGGGTGAGGTGTAGAGTTGCAGATCTACCTCATCAGGTATGGCGTTGTCGTCGCTGGATAGATAGTAGGAGAATTTGCCAGTATGTAAGGTCGGGCCGCGCTGCCCAGCTGCTGCGAAGGTTGCATGCGCCATGCCGTCCATGCCCAGCGTATTGGAGATGATTTTGTGGCTGGTCAGGTAGAAAACGTTGACGGGGTCGGTGCAGACTATCAGGTCCACTTTAGCTGCGGCCATTAAGTCCACGGCTCTAGAGCGGTTAAACAATAAGGTGGCTGCGGTTGGCGGAATGGCAGCAGCGGCTTCTTTTAAGGTTGAGCCTGATAGTGCGGAGGCCGAGGTGTTGGTTACCCCTGGGTTCGCGCAAGAAGCGCTTGCTGCGGCACCTAGCAAACCCAAACCTTGTAGTGCAGAGCGTCTTGATATATCCAATGGAGCCTTCCATTTCTTCAAAAGAGTTCGGGTTAGTCTGGCCCATCTGAGGTTAAGTATTCAACAAAAGCCTTAAGTTGTGCTGGTATAAGTTAGTGCTGAGGGCGTGTTGGCCGGAAGTATAGGGCAGCAACTAAGAGCAAACCTAAAAGCGCGGTTGCAGCTGCAAAGGTTCCAATCCATGGGGTTGTGCTGTGCTTGGTGGCTATTCCAATGCAAGCCCACACCGTGACCAGCATGAAAGCTAGATCGCGATACTTAAGCAGGACTAGGGTGCTAATGGTTGCGGCGAGCCCAATCTTGAGCAGCGTCCAGGTCGTGGCGCTAAATATTGCGTTATCCCAGCCTTGATCGATCTGGAAGGCGCTAAAGTTTGCGATGACTGCTACGGTGATCCAACCTAAATAGATGCTGAAGGGTAAGTGCAAAATCCAACGTTCTGCTGCAGGGCTGTTTGCTTTTTGCCTGTTCAATTGGCGATAGATCTGAATGAGTGCACATAGGAGCGTGATCATGATTAGTAGTGACAAAATCAACTGATCATAGTGCCAAGCCAGTATCCAGGCGCCGTTAGCAGCGCAGCTAATAAGAAATGGCGTTCGTATGGCGGTGAGGTTTGCGTTGTGACGCTGCTGGGGTAGTGCCTGCCAGACAATAAAGACAGTTAGGGTGAGATAGATGAGGCCCCAAATCGAAAAGACGTAACCAGCCGGTGTGAATAGCGACGGATATTTATCCGAAAGCTCTCCGGTCGTTTGTCCGCCTAGTGGGACACCGTTAGCCAGACCGTTGAGTGTGATAGTGAACACGAAAGCTAAGATGTTGCCGGTCCATTCGGTAAATGATCGGTTGTGCTCGTTGATTTTAATCATCGGTTGGGTGCAAATCTCAAATTAGATTAATGCCGAGCACTAAGGCGGTAAGCCCGCTGGCCCATATGCTGCACGCCAAAAGATCGTAGGCAAAGAAATGCAGTGGCTTGAGACCGCTGGTGCCGGCCAGCACTGGCGACAGAGAGCGCAGCGGAGGCGAGAGGCGGCCGATGCAGATGGCCCATGGCGCTGATTTAAGCATGAGGCTGCGGAACTTCCGATAAGCCATTTTGCGCTTGATGAGCTTCTTGCGAACCCATCGCTTCTTCCACATAAACGGGGCCGCTTTGTGGCCAACCCAAAACCCCAGGTGATCGCCCATCATCGCGCCACTGAACGCTAGAGGGATGAGTAAAAACAAGCTGGTTTCACCTTGAGCATAGATGGCGCTGACGGTACCCAACAAGAAGATCCCTGAGACAAAGAGGCCAATAAAGATGCATGACTCGAGAAAAGCGAGCAAAGGAACAAGCGCTATCGCTTGTGGCGGCAGGGTGGCAATCCAGTCTCCGAGAATTTCGTTCATTGCGTTTAGCTAGGCGAAAAACGTAGGAAAGGGTTCATCAATCGGTTTATGCCGGTTAGCTTGATTGGGGCCGCCAGTACCGAAAGGCAGATGCACTCTTCATTTTGCGCTGCCATTGGCCTGTGTACATCGCCAGGTTGGCGCACAATAAAGTCTCCAGGCTGATAGATACCCTCTTCATCTGAAAAGGTCCCGGTTAACACAACGGTGATTTCTTGACCCGCATGGTTGTGTTCTGGCGCCTTGCCGCCGGCTTTGATCCTGTGCAGAGCGAGCTCGTTTTCTTCTTCACCCACGCTCAAGGTAGCAACTCGCAAGGAGGGTGATAGAAACTGCCATTGCAAGCTGCCCTGTGGCAGTAGTGCCCGCACATAATGTGGTAGCGCATGGGCGACATCATCAACAACACTGCTGCGTGTGCGGTTGTGGTCCGCATTCTTGGTGGGCTCTTCATCGATGCTGCTGAGTACTTTCTGTAGCAGGTCTTCGGACACTGGCGTTGCCTCAGCTTGGTCGATCATGTCTCCCCCTAGATTATTCAGCGAGCTGGTTGCATCGGCGCAGGTGCGGCAAAGTTGCAGGTGGGTGGTGACAGCAATGCTTGTGGCCAAAGCCAAAGTGCCAGACGAATATTCAACCAATGCTTGAGGGTCTGGGTGTTTGCTAATCATTGTTTGTGCCTTGTCCTGAGTTACCGCCAGTTACCGCTAGACCTACCCTTAGTTTTTTTAGAGCGAGCCTGATCCGTGATTTAACGGTGCCTAGTGGGATGGCTAATGCTTCTGCTGTTTGTTGGCCCGAAAGGCCTTTGAAATACATTATGTTCAATACTTCTGATTGTTCTTGTGGCAATTCGTTGAGCTGTTCGTGGATTGAGACAGTGCTTCTTAGCTGGGCAAGAGTTGAGTAGGGAGAGGCTTCTTCATTGTCGCCATACAGGTCCTCGGCGTGAAACAATAGCGGGTCTTGTCTGCTGTTCTTGCGAAACCAATCGATTCGAGTGTTTCTGGCGATGGTGTAGATCCAAGTGCTAGCCGATGCTTGAGTCGGAGCGAATGACGGTGCTCTGCGCCAAACCTTGGTCATGGCTTCTTGCACCAATTCCTCGGCATTTTCTGCGCTCAAATTAGAGCCCTGCATGAGAAAGGTCTTCAGTCTGGGCGAAAAATATTCAAAGAGTGCACCGAACGCAGCTTTGTCTTGGCTGGTACCCACCTTCAATAGATAAGTATTCCAGTCCGGGATTTTCTGCATTGCTTTTGAATCGTTGCCCATGCGTAAGCTGTGGATCATCTTGTTTAGGTTTGCTCAGGTTGCATACTATATACGTCTGTTGTGGCCCAGTTTGGTGCTGAATTTACTTTTTTGGTAGCCAGTGTGGCAGCGGTAAGCCAAGTGGTTCTGGACTAGTATGTTGGCTAAAGGCAACAACAACGTCTCGATCCTGGTCTGCTGGAAGGTTTAGGTTTGTTAGCCCTTGATAAGTGAGCAGTTGGCGATCAGGTCCATAGGTCAGCAGCATCTCTGGCACCAACATTCGGACAAAGAAGTTGTGCGGTTCTATCTTGAAGGTCGTGTTTTTGTCTTTGGTTTGCTGCTTAGTTATTCGGATCTTGAGCAGGCTTTGTTTGCCGGCCACCGCAAGCCTGAATATTTTTGATTCGCCTGCACTGAACCGCGTCCACTGGCTTTTAAGAAAGCTATCGAAGCCGGCATCGATGATGGTTGCCTCATCTAAGGCCACTACCAAGGTTTCGTTTACCCCTGACATGGTACGCACCATGGTTGCCGAGTTCGCGGTGTTTGTGGTGACGATTTTCGTGTCTTTGGTGAAGTCGGTTTGGTTGATTTCTGGATGTTGGGGCAAACCGGGGTAGGTGATTGTCTTGGTCACCATCACTGTGCCTTCAGGGTCGTAATATTTCACCAGATGCTCACCAGAAGGTAGGTACTGGTGATGCTCTATATAGCGTATCGATTGGTCTTTGGCGTCTCGCGCGATCCCGACAGAATGGGTGACCGTTGCTAGCAGCGAACTTGATGTGCAAATACCCAGGGTGAAGAGCAAAATTTTGCAAAGGTTCATATTAGCCCTGGGTTGATGTCTGGGTCGGTTGCTGCCAGTTGGTCAGCTTTATCTTAGATCGGTCGTAGCCGAGCTCCGCGGCAAAGTTGATGAGTTCCTCTAGCTTGCTCTCGGCGACTTTAGGAGTGCGTGACATTATCCACACGTAGTCCCGTTTGTTGCGTGCCACGATTGTGTGTTGATAGTCTGCATCGAGGTACGCGATTCTGTAATCCGCTTTGATCGGCCATATCCACTGCATACCCCAGATACCGTTGTCGGGTAAATCTTTGGCAAAACCGGTCATGGTCAGTGTCTTTTTTGGCCCATCAGACGTCTTGTTGTTGAAGGTGAAGGTAGTGGCGATGGTGCCATTGTCGTTTAGCTGATAGTTTTCCAGCGGATTCACTGCGTTGCGCTCGGGAAACGTCAGGATGCCGGCTAAAACGTACCAATCGCCCATAAAGCGTTCGAGATCAACGTTTTGAACGGCCTGCATAGAGTTCTCCTGGTGGGTTGTGCAGCCGGCTAAGGCCATTAGAAGTAGCAAGGTGGAGACGGTGGCAAGATTCTTCATGGACTTATATACGTTGGTTATGTCGCTTCGGATCACCGGCGGATCACTTTATTTGCCTTTCAAGTGATCCGACCTAAGATCTCCACCGTATGAGAGGTATGCATCCACCCAAGCTATCCATAGCCCGGCATATGACAAGCGTCTTATCATTTGCCTTTGTGACGGCCAACCTGCTGCTGTGGTTGCCGCTGCTCCTGCTGGCGGCGCTGGTTCGTTTGGTTGCCCCCAATGCGACCTTTCAAAAATTCAACCACCAGATGGTTGAGTTCGTTTATCGCTCTGCGGTCAAAATTGATGCTTGGTGGTTCTCCCGCGTTCTTGGCATTCATTTTGAGGTGGAAGATCCGGCGGATGTTCTGAATTCCTTAACACCGACTCAAAGCCCAGTAGTAATCTGCAACCATCAATCTTGGTTCGACATTTTTTTGCTGCAGACAATCCTCTCCAGCCGCGGCCCGATACTGAAGTTTGTGATCAAAGTAGAACTGCTGTGGGTGCCCGTCCTTGGCTGGGTTTGTTTGGCCTTAAATTTTCCTCGCTTAAGGCGCAAGGTTGATGCGCAATCGCGGTCCGAGGACCTCAAGCGCGTTCGCAGCGCTTCGCTTGTGCTTGGCACAGAGCCTGGGGGCTTGTTGATATTTCCTGAGGGAACGCGCTTTAGTGAGGACAAGCGCAAGGCGGATGGCTCGCCGTACCAGAATCTCCTGAAGCCCAGGCCGGGGGGGCTAAGTATGATCCAACAATCCATGCCGGTGGATTCCCAGGTTGTGGATGTCAGCATTGGTTATAGGCCGGGTGAGACGGATTGCTGGCGATGTATGAGCGGGTCGGTTGATAAGATACGGGTGAAGATTGATGCACACCATATCCAAGAGGTTGCAGAAACTGGCGACTGGCTGAATGAGCGTTGGCTGGCTAAGGATTTGTGGCTCGCGCAGGCTCCACCTTAAGCAAGTAGCAGCCGAAGGAAGTATGCTGGGCTCACGCGTAACTAGGTGAGACAGGCAGGTGAGCAAGTGAACATTGAATCTTCCAAAAAATATGGCAGCTGGTCTGGCACAGAGATAGAAACCTTTTTTGAGCAAGCGCACATTCCGTTGCGCGTCTCGCTGATGACCTCAAAAGGGATGTTGATTGTCCCGGTCTGGTTTGAGTATCGCGCCGGGAGATTGCTGTCCTGCAGCCCGGAAAGCTCGCTGCTAGTTCGGTCTCTGCGCGAAAACCCCGACATTGCCTTTGATCTCTCTACGAATGACCTCCCCTATCGAGGTGTGCGTGGCCGTGGTACATCCCGGTGTACTACGGCAACAGACAACGCTGCGCTTGAGCGTCTGCTAGAGCGGTATCTAACCAGCACAGACAACGCCTTGGCAGAGCAATTGCTAGGCCGCTCCGAAGCGGAAGCGATCATAGAGATTGAGATTCAGTGGTTAACCAGCTGGGACTTCCGCAGCCGGATGGATCGTATCGACAAGATTTCCACCCGCGTACCGGGAGCGGTCCTTTAGACCCAAAGGTGTGATGCGTCGGTGATAGTGCCTGTGCTTCTTGCCGGTAACGACTTTCAGCCGCAAGCTTAGCGGTAGATACGCTTGAAACCTATATTTTCAAATTTTGGAGCAAATGCATGACCTTCGAAGCAATTCTTTATGAGATCCAAGACAATATTTTAACCATTACCTTTAACCGTCCTGAGGCGATGAACTCGTTTAGTGGGCCTATGTTCAACGAGTTTATTACCGCCTTGGATATGGCGGATGCAGACGATGAGGTTAAGGCCATCATCATCACCGGTGCCGGCCGTGCCTTTTGCGCGGGCGCAGACCTTTCGCAAGGGGACAAAACCTGGGAAGGGCACGAAGAGCGTCTGTCAGAATCGAAGAAGGGGGATGGTGGCGGCGAGCTTGCTCGGCGTATCTATCGATGTTTGAAGCCGGTGATTGTTGCTTACAACGGTGCCGCCGTTGGTATGGGCATGACCATAACGCTAGCCGCCGACTTTAGGTTGGCGGTTAAGAACGCCAAGATGGGGTTTGTTTTCTCTGCGCGCGGCATTGTTCCTGAAGGCTGCTCCTCATGGTTTTTACCAAGGCTTGTTGGGATCAGCAAAGCCTTAGATTGGTGTTACTCAGGCCGAATATTCAAATCCGAAGAGGCGCTCGAAGCAGGTTTGCTACGTAGTGTCCACGAACCTCAAGATCTGCTACCTGAGGCCATGAAGCTGGCTCACCAGATGGTGGACAACAGCTCGGCAATCTCGGTTACGCTGACCCGGCATATGATGTGGAGAATGCTGGGTGCGCCGGACCCAATTGATGCGCACAGGATTGATACCGCCGGCATTAATGCTACGGGTACCTCGGCGGATGCTAGTGAAGGGATTAACTCCTTTTTGGAGAAGCGCCCACCGGTGTTTCCTGGAAAGGTCAGCCAAGATCTACCCGAGTTCTTTCCTTGGTGGGAAGAGCAAGAGTTTTAAGCCAATCAGACGTAAAGTAAGCATCTAGCGCCATAGGGTAACGGGGGAATTGATGGGTACTCAAGAATCGGTAGATGCGAACATGGACGTGGATCTCATGGGGGTTGATGAGCTCCGAGACCCCTCAATCACCGCCGGCAAATTATTGGGCCAAGAGCGGGCTTATTTCTATGAAAAGTTTGATCCGCCGTTTTTTATCTTGTCTCGATACGATGACGTTAACAACGCGTTGCTGGATGCCCAGACTTACGTTGAAGGGTTTGGTAACGGCCCAAACTTTGTGCCCGCCATGGGAATCTTGTCGGATGCACCCCACCACACCTTTATAAGAAATCTGATCCAGCGTGATTTCATGGCGAAGGCCATTGGCGACCTGCAGCCCCGGCTTGAAACTATCGTTCAGGAATTGCTGGATGCGGTTGCACAGAAACCAACTTGGGATTTGCACGATGAGCTTTCGTTCCCCCTGCCGGTCATCATTATCTGCGAAATCTTAGGCATACCCACAGACGATATTCAAAAGTTCAAAGTTTGGGCCGATGCGTCGGTTGCCAATATGTGTACGGCGGATCCGACGGAGTACGCTGAACCTCTAGCGCAAATGAGCGCTTATATTTTGGAGCAGATTCACCTTAAGAGACAATCTGGCAGTTCCGATGACCTGCTGTCTGCCATGGCCCATGCCAAGCAAGACGGTGAGTATCTGCCAGACGAAGAGATGGTGGCGCTTGCTGGGCAGATATTTGTTGCTGGCAATGAAACCACTACCTCGTTGATCTCAAATTTGGTCTGGCGGTTGCTCAGCGTGGATGATTTATGGGGTGAGTTTTGTCGCGGTGAGATAGAGGTCGACGATGCGATCAACGAAAGTCTGCGATTTGATCCACCGTTGTTGGGTTTGTTTAAGACAACATCGCGAGACGTAGAGGTGGGGGATGTCACTATTCCCGCCAACACCAAGGTGATGATGCACTACGGTGCGGCCAACCGTGATCCCGCAGCCTTTGCGGAGCCCAATGCTTTCAAAATGAACCGAACGGGTAAAAAGATGCTGAGTTTTAGTGTTGGTTTGCATGTATGTATTGGTAGGGAGTTGGCCAAGCTCGAGGCTCGGGTTACCTTGACCGCATTGCGAGAGCGATTCCCTCAGTTGCGGTTGGTTGGTGAGGGTGAGCGTGTTGGGCCCTTTTTATTCTGGGGTCGAGCTAAGCTGCCGGTTGCACACCAATAACAACAATATCATTCGAATTATGGTGAAAAATGAAAGACTCGTTTAGCCGATTTTATCTTTGGTACGTGGTGTTGATACTGACGCTTGCCTCCACCTTTTCGATTATTGACCGGCAAATTCTGAATATTATGATTGGGCCGGTGAAGCGCGATCTCGGCGGCATCTCGGATTTTCAGGTGTCGTTGATCATGGGCTTTGCCTTCACCTTCTTGTACTCCATATTGTCTTACCCTGCAGGTCGCATTGCAGACCGTTATAGCCGCAAGAACTTGATGGCTGCCGGTATCGCTAGTTGGAGCCTGCTCACCATGGTGTGTGGGTTGGCCAACCAATATTGGCATCTGTTTTTGGCGCGAATGGGTGTTGGGGTTGGTGAAGCGACCTTAGGGCCGGCCGCGAACTCTGCATTATCTGATTATTTTGATGCCAGTCGATTGCCATTGATGATCGGCATAGTGTCTTCTGCCCCTTTTATTGGCCAGGGCCTGGCTAACATTTTGGGTGGCCAGCTCATTGACTACTTGGAAGCAACGCCAAACTTTGTGCTGCCTTTAGTCGGCGAGCTCTATTCTTGGCAAATGGTTTTCATTGCGGTTGGTGCGCCAGGCTTGTTGATTGCTTTAGCGATGTGGTTTCTTGAAGAACCCCAGCGGCAGGGCAAAATGAACGATGCCGAAGAGAGCGTTCCTTTTCGGGAAGTCTGGGCTTTTGTTTTGGAGCGTAAAAAATTCTTTGCGTTGGTGTTTCTTGCTTATCTTTGCTTGGCGACCCAAGGCTGGTCATTGTTTTCGTGGCTTGTTGAGTATTACGTGCGAAATCACGAGTGGACTCGCAGCGAGATTGGATTGGTTTACGGCACTATCGCTTTAGTTGTAGGTATTGCAGGTAGTGTTATTGGTGGTTTGTGGGCGGGTTATTTGATCTCAAAGAACGTGCTCGATGGCACGCTGCGCGTTGTCATGTATGGCACCATTGTACTTTTGCCTACCGCCGGCTTGCTAACGGTTGTCCCTGACCCTTGGGTAGGCATCGCTTTGCTGATTCCGGTTACCTTCTGCATGGCCATGCCGCCCGGTTTGATGATGGCCACCATGCAGGCCATTGCGCCCAACGAGCTGCGTGGGCAGATGGTGGCCTTCTACCTTATTGCAGTGAATTTTTTGGCTTATACCTTTGCTCCCACCTTGCCAGCAATCATGAGTGATTTTTTCTTTGGCAGCGAGCTAGCGCTGGGTAAGTCGATTTCGATACTGGCGGTCTTCAACTATAGCTTGGCCATTGCGTGTTTCTATTTTGGTCTAAAACACTATCGGGTTGCGCTAGAGGCCGCCAAAGCCTGGCGCTAGATCGACTGCTTCAATGCTAGTTAACCGATGATTACTGGTGTGGTGCTGTAGGTGTTTTGGTCAGCAACGGATTTGATCAAATAATCTGCTACCGCCACGCGAGAAACTACGCCATTACGCCAATCGGTTGCCGCAACCAAGGTTTGATAGGGTTTGTTGCCGGCGCCGTTTGTCAGTACCCCTGGTCTAGCAATGGTCCAGTCAAGGTTGCTGTTCTTGATCATCTGTTCCTGTTTGCTTTTGTCTGCATAGGCGCGGCCGAATACTAAGTTGAACCCCAATCTTTGTAGCGGGTGGATACTGGCTTGGCTGTCGCCTGCACCAAACCCCGTGACGCTGAGCAAGCGTTGGCAATCGGACTCGTTCATCGCGGCAACCAAGGTCTGCGTTGCTTGAGAAAACAAGGTAATTGGACCGGTAAACAGCTGCAGGTTGAAAGGTACGCCTAGGGTTTGAACGACGGCATCAATATTTTGCAACGCCTCTTGTACTGCCGTTGGCTCCAGCGCGTCTCCTGCGAATTTCTCCAATTGGTCGTGTTGGAGGGTCATGGATTGGGCGCTTCGAGCAAAAGCCCTTACTTGGTAACCTGCGGCTAGGCCTTGCTTCACCACCTCCAGGCCAATTCCTGAGCTGGCTCCCATGACTAGCAGGTGGGTTGCTGCTGTTTGGTTTGGCTTAGGCTGGTTCATCGTAGGTGCACCCTGTATTGGTGTTGTTTGCGTGGGCTGCACGAAGATTAACAGCAATAAGCATTTTCTGCCGGCTGCGCTGGCTGATGATGATTGATGCTAAGCCTGCGGTTAAGGCTATTCAAAAGGCGTTAGCTCCAGTACCTTTGTGGTTCCAAATGGAGCTGAGCATCTTATGAAAACTATTGATATTCCTAAGTTCGGTGAACTGCTGGCTGAGCATTTAGGTGGCGTGCCCGCTGAAGCCTACCCCTACCTGCTATCGCAATTGGAGCGAACCGCGGCGGACCGCTATCGCCAATGGGCGGACGACGTGCCGAGCCATCGCGAGGGCATTTTGAAGTGTGCTGCGGCAGAAGATGAGATTGCCGATCGGGTAGAAGCCTTGTTTCCGCCATCGGACGAACATCGCGCTTTGGTTGCCGAAATTATTCCTAAAGCCAAGCAGACGTACTACTCCGCGTTTGAACCCTATACCCCGGTTGAGCAGATGACGATTCAAGCGAACGCGGAACGACAGGGCGCTAATGCTTGGCAGACGCTAAAAGCCGCGTACCCAGAAAAAGGTGATGAGCTGGACCAGCTATCGCAGATCGAGCTGTCTAGTGCGGACTACTTGGATGCGGCGTTGCCTGAGATGATGTGAAGCAATTGTGGGGTCAGAGCCAAGTGCCAGAGTGAGCTTTATTGCTATGGTCTATGCCTTGCAATCTTGCACTAGAGATTCACTCTGGCACTTGGCTCTGACCCCACAATTTATTCTTAGGGAAGTTAAATGGCTCTAGAAGTGATTGGTGCGGGTTACGGCCGCACAGGCACCATGTCCACCCAGGCCGCGTTGATTGAGCTTGGCTTTCCCTGTTACCACATGAAAACGGTGATGCAGGGCGGGCCTGGCGGTAAAGGATTGCGCTTCTGGGAGCAGGTCGCAGAAGCGCAACCGGGCGAACAGTTGGATTGGGAGACGGTGTTTGCCGACTATCGTGCAACGGTAGACTTTCCCGCTTCCTGCGTCTGGCAAGAGCTTGTTGCTGCCTATCCCGATGCGAAGGTCCTACTCACCGTACATCCCGGTGGTGCGCAAGCTTGGTTTGAAAGCGCTTGGGACACAATCTACTTCTCCCAGCGTTATTGGCAGTTCAAGTTGTTGCGCCTAGTGCCGCCGGTACGACGCTTCAGCGATATGGTAGAAAAGCTGGTTTGGAAGCGAACGCTCAAAGACTCTATGCCAAACAAACCGCGCGTGGTGGCTGTCTACGAAGCGCATTTGCAGGCAGTGCAAGACGCTGTTCCCGCAGATAAATTACTGCTCTTTAACGTGAAGGATGGCTGGGCTCCACTGTGTGAATTTTTGGGAGTGCCGGTGCCGGACACCCCCTTTCCAAACATCAATGAGCGACGCGATTTCAGGCGCATGATCAACATACCGAGGTACACAGTCAACTTTGTACTAGCTGGTATTGTGGGTACTGTTTTGTATAGCTTGGTTTTCTAGAGGTTGGCACCAGTTCTGCTATTCATTTGAACAAACGGGTATGAAAATCTAGTTTACCAGGGGGTGATATGAAGATTGGCATGATGTTGGGCTTCGAAGATTCCATAAAAACCATAGCCGAGCTTTCTCGCGAAGCAGAACGCGCCGGTGTGAATACGCTTTATACAGTTGATGCTGGGCGCAGCGCCACAATCACAGCAGCTGCCGTAATCCATGCCACTCAGCGCGCGCGCGTTGGAACTTACATCGTCAACGCTTATGCTCGCGAACCCTGGATGGTTGGCCTTGAAGCTAGAGATCTCAATGAGATCAGCGAAGGTCGATTCGTCTTAGGTGTTGGCACCGGAAATCTGCATTTTAACGATTTCTATATGGGCATCGATTCACGTCGATCCAGAGAGAAGATGCGCGATTACATCAGTATTGTGCAGGGAGTCGTGAGCGGTCGCGCCGCTGAACGCGTACGTTATCAAGGTCACGCCCACCGTATACGGTGGCGTGCAACTTGGGACCCGGCAACCCCATCATTGCCCGTCTATATGTCCGCGTCTGGGCCAAACATGGTGCGTATCGCTGGCGAAGTATCCGATGGTGTTGCCATCGGAATTATGTCCTCCGTCGAGTTCGTGCGCGATGTTGTTGTGCCAAATGCCCGAGCGGGCGCTGAATCGGTAGGCAAAAATCCAGATTCATTGTTGTACCCAACAGCAGCAACCGTGAGCGTAAACCAAGATGTTGCTATGGCTCGCGATGCAAGTCGTGCGGCCATATGTAAGCTCTATCATCCGATACCTCACCCCTACTACGACACCCAGTTGCGACAGTTGGGGTATACAGAATTCGCGGATCAAGCCACTAAGCTGATGCCGGCGGGGCGGTTGGAAGAAGCGAAAGCCTTAGTACCTGATGCTGTGATCGACAGCATGACGATCACGGGGAATCTGGAGCAGTGTGCAGCGCGTGTTCGTCAATACGAGGGCGTTGCAGACGAGTTGATATTGGCGCGAACGGGGCAGCGAAGCGACAAACGCACGATGCAGGATTACGAATTGTTCTTTGAGTTAATGAGTTTGGCTAAGCAGCAAAACCACAACGCGTTTTAGAACCCAAATCTCTTGATTCCAACAATCGGCTAATGCCTACTAAGGGTATGAAGGTTTTTTATCTGAGGCAAACATGAAGGTATTGGTTATCGGCGCCAATGGAAATACTGCTACGCGCCTCATCGAACGTTTGGTGGAAAGTGAGCATGATCCGATTGCGATGATCAGGGCTCCAGCGCAGCGTGCAAAGTTCGACAAGCTGGGTGTGTCTACAGTTCTGGCAGATCTTGAATACCCCATCGATCACGCGGTGCAAGGGTGTGATGCCATTATCTTTGCAGCAGGGTCAGGCGGCAAAACGGGAAAAGATAAGACCGTCCTGATTGATCATATCGGAGCAATCCGTTCAATGGTTGCAGCGCAAGTGCATGGCGTTCGCCGATATATCATGCTCAGCTCTATCAACAACGACGTAAACAGTCAGTCACCAATCGCCCACTATCACCGCGCTAAAGCGCATGCGGACAATTATCTCATCGAGTCCGACCTTGACTACACCATTGTCTGCCCTGGTGGTTTGACTGATGAGGTTGGTACCGAGTTGGTTTCTGTGAGCGGCAAGCTCCAGGGAAAGGGTCTTACATCGCGTGATAATTTGGCTGCTGCGCTTGCTGGCTGCCTCGACTACGCTGGCACCGTTGGTCAATCTTTTAGTTTGCTTGATGGAGATACGCCCTTAGCTGAGGCGCTTACCCGTTTGTAGCGAACGCTTTATCTCCAAGGGGAAATAATGGTTAGTGTGGATACTGGAACCGACGAACTCCTTTGTCGCATTGAGGACCGGGTGGGTGTGATCACCCTGAACAAGCCGGATAAAAAAAATGCGTTGGGCGATATTTTGACGCCTGCGCTTAGGCGAACTTTGGTCACTATGGAAGAGGACGACCGGGTTGGTTGTGTCATGCTAACCGGTAGCGGCAATGCGTTCTGTTCTGGGGGTGATGTCAGCGGGATGGGTGGAGGAAGCGCGGCACCTGTCTCTAAACAGGACCGGATCGCCGAGCTTACCCACAAGCAAGTCACGTTAACCCTGCGACTGTACGAGCTATCTAAAGTCACCATTGCCGCACTACCAGGGCCTGCTGCAGGCGCGGGCTTGTCCATCGCGTTGGCTTGTGATTTGCGGATTGCGTCAGACAATACTTTTATCACCACAGCATTTAGAAATATTGGCTTATCTGGAGACTACGGAGCCAGTTGGTTCTTGCCTAGACTAATTGGGCTTTCCAAAGCCAAAGAGCTCTATTACAGATCGCCGCGAGTTGAGGCGGAAGAGGCAGCTCGTCTTGGCCTGATTAATCAGGTTTTTCCGCAGAAGAATTTTCATGAGGATGCTTTGGCTTATGCCAAAGAGATCGCCAACGGACCTACGATGGCACTTGGAAGAATGAAGATAAATCTAAATAGCGGTATGACCCAAAGCCTTAGAGAAAGCCTTGTCTTGGAAGCCAAGCACTTGATTGAAAGTGGTGGAACACAGGAGTCGAACGAAGCCATCGCTGCTTTTATGGAGAAAAGAACGCCGGTGTTCAACCAAGGCTAGCTTGGTTCGCTCCGCCATCGGTAGCAGGCTTGATTGATGTGCAGTCGCCGAAGCGTTTTTATCGGTAGTCGCTAAGCCGGATTAAGGAGGTTTTCATGTCTTTTGGATTGATGGTCCCAGCGGATTTTTTCACTAGCACGCAGCTGCGAAGGATAGCGCAACAGGCTGAACGGGTAGGCTTCAGCAACCTGTGGGTGCCAGAAATGTTTGGGCGAGATCCCTTCATCACCTGTGCGACCTTGTTGAACGCTACCCAAACCATTTATGTAGGGACCGCGATCACCAATGTCTATGCCAGGGACGAGCGCGCGATTAAAGCGGCCGCTTATTCTTTGGCGGAGAGCTCAGGGCATCGCTTCGAGTTGGGTTTAGGTGTCTCAAACAAAGTAGGTAACGATCAGAGAGGGTTGCCTTGGGTAGCCCCGGTGAAAAAACTTCGCTCGTTTCTAGACCGCTATGAAGCAACTGAACTGATGTTTGATCACGGTGGTAAAAAGGTACCAATGTACCTAGCCGCACATGGTCCGAAGCTGATGCAGGTCGCGGCAGATCGTATGGATGGTGCCTACGTTTACATGATGCCCCCAGAATATTCCAAACAATCGAAAGAGCGTCTTGGTAGCGGCAAGTTGCACCTCATGCAGCCCACGGTTTTCGAGACCGATCCCGAAGTGGCGCGCAAACATGCTCGGCGAGCGGTATCTATCTATATGCCGTTAGAAAACTATCATCGAGCTTGGCGTGAGGCTGGGTTTGCGGATGAAGAGTTTGCGAACGGGGGTAGTGACCACTTCATTGATAGGCTGATTGCCTGGGGTGACCAAGACAAGATCTTGGAGCGGTACGCGCTGCAGCGACAACAAGGCGTTGATCACATCATCATGAGCCCGGTGAATCTAGACGTAACAGCAGACACCACCTGGCGGCAATTGCAGGACGTTATAACCGCTGGATCTTGAATGCTGGAATTTGCCTCGGTGCGGCAGACTCAACGTAGTCTGCAAATTGTGGCGTTCGCTGGGACTGGGTATTCACACGCTGCTGGCGTTCGTCCTCAGGAAGCTCGAGTACGTCTGCGGTAAAGCTCTCGCTGCCGTATTCCACCGTGATTCTAGGCTGGCTGCGCAAGTTGTAGAGCCAAGTTGGATGTTTAGGTGAACCGGCGTTACTGCCGAACAGTAGCATCGTACCGTCCTCTTCGATGATCGTGATGAGTGGTACCTCAAGCAGACGCCCACTCTT
>CALHVX010000098.1 GCA_938036875.1 uncultured Pseudomonadales bacterium | reverse complement strand
CAGACCCAGGTGCCAGAGTGAATTCACTCTGGCACCTGGGTCTGACCCCATCATTCCAACGCGTTGTACTGGGCGGTTAGAAAAGCGCGTTCCGATTCGTTGGCGGTGAGCTCAATAGCGCGGGCGTAGGCCTGCTGCGCGGGTTTAGTCCGATTTAGGCGTCGCAAAAATTCACCTTGAGTGGAGTAGAACAAGTAGTACCGCTGCATGGTGGCGGACTCGGCCAATTGCATGACTTGTTGCAATCCCGCTTCGGGTCCATCGCGTTCACCGATGGCTACCGCATGGTTCAAGGCGACAACCGCCGAGGGGTCAATCTCCATAAGATGCTCGTACAAGGTGGCGATCTCATTCCAGTCGGTGGCTTTTGCGGTGGGTGCGTTAGCGTGCACACAAGCAATAGCGCCCATGATGGCGTAACGCGAGTTGCCGTGCCCAGCTCGAAAAACGTTTTGGATTAAGTGGGTGCCTTCTTGTATTGCCGGTAGATCCCATTGGGATCGATCTTGGTCGCCCAGCAAAATGAGATGACCGGCCTGATCGAAACGCGCATCACGCCGACTGTCTTGAATCAACAGCAGCCCTAGCAATGCACGAGTCTCCAGATCGGCTGGCAGCAGTTGCATGATGAGCCGAGCCAGCCTTAGCGCTTCGTCTGTAAGGCTGATGCGCAATCCGTCTGCGCCGCTGCTGGCTAACCAACCTTCGTTGAAGATGAGATAGACCACGGCCAGCACGGAATCTAACCTAGCTTCCAGCTCCGCAGGTTCAGGAACCCGGTAGGCAATGCCCGCATCGCGAATCTTAGTTTTGGCTCGCCACAGGCGCTGGGACATGGTGGCGTCTGTGACAATAAACGCTTTGGCAATTTGCTCGGTTGTTAACCCGCATACCGTGTTTAAACACAGCGCCACTTGCGCTTCGATGTTTAAGGCAGGGTGGCAGCAAGTAAACACTAGCCGCAGCATGTCGTCGGCAAACGCGGGATTATCAAGGTGGCTGAGATCATCTTGATCAGACCGCTCGATGGCTTCTAGATAAGCAACGTCGGGTAAACGATTGTTGAAGGACGTGGTCCGGCGCATCACGTCTAACGCGCCGTTGCGGGCTGTGGTTGTTACCCAGCCCGCCGCGTAGTCTGGCAGCGGCTCGTTTGACCACTTGTCAGCCGCTTTTAGAAAAGCGTCTTGTATCGAGTCTTCGGCCAACCCGATATCGCCGGTGATCCGAGTGATCGAGGCAACCAACTGGCCAAAGTGACTTCGATACAGCGCCTGCAACTCGACGTTCATCGTGCTCGTTGCTGCGCCGTTCATGGCTGCCTGGGCCAGCAGAAGGGTTGCGGGAGGCGTAAGCCTCCCAGAAGCAGGCCACTAATCACCCATCATCCATATTGGCCGGACCTCGATAGAACCCATTTTGGCCGTTGGGATCTTGGCTGCCAGTTGGGTTGCCTCATCTAGATCTTTGGCTTCGACCAGATAGAACCCACCAAGCTGCTCTTTGGTTTCGGTAAAAGGACCGTCCGTGAGTGTGGTCTTGCCGTCTCGCACGCGTACCGTGGTGGCGGTGTGGCTAGGCTGCAAGCGTTCGCCGCCCAGCATCTGCTTGGACTGCGCCAAGTGCTCACTAAAAGAGCCGTAGCCGGCCATGATCTCACCTTGCTCAGCGTCGGTGAGTTTGTTCCATTCTTTTTCGTCTTCGTGGATTAGCAGTACATATTGCATAGAAGCTCTCTCTCAGTTCGTTGATTTGCACTAACGCCCGTTAGCTGGCGTTCAGTGGGGTAACGAATGGGCTCTTCAGTTTTCTACAGCTTTTCTACAAGAAAGCGAAATAAATTGCGAATTTTTGGCTCTGGGATAGTATCCATGGCTCTAAAACGCACTGGAAGTATAGGCATGAGCGATTCGACAACCAATGTACCGCCAAAATACGTGCCACCAAAAGTTTGGCAATGGGAAAAGGAAACCGAAAGTCGGTTTGCCAATATCAATCGACCTATTGCCGGAGCGACCAAAGAGCAGGAGCTGCCCGTAGGTAAGCACTCGCTGCAACTCTACTCCCTGGCCACACCCAATGGCGTTAAAGTCACTATGCTGCTGGAGGAGCTATTGGCCAAAGGCATTGAGGCGGCGGAGTACGATGCTTGGTTGATCAATATTGGTGATGGGGATCAATTTGGCAGCGGTTTCGTAGATATCAACCCGAACTCAAAAATCCCCGCGCTGGTGGATCACAGCACCCCAAAGCCAACCCGAATTTTCGAATCCGGTGCCATCATGCTGTACCTGGCAGAAAAGTTTAATGCCTTCGTCCCTATGCAAGAGCCCGGGCGGGCGGAGTGTTTGTCCTGGCTGTTTTGGCAGATCGGTAGCGCGCCGTATCTAGGTGGTGGCTTTGGTCACTTCTATGCCTATGCGCCAGAGAAGTGGGAATACCCCATCAATCGATTTGCCATGGAGATCAAACGCCAGTTGGATGTGTTGGATCAGAATTTAGCAGAGCGGCGCTACCTTTGTGGTGATGAGTACACCATTGCCGATATGGCCGTTTACAGCTGGTATGGGCAATTGGTACTCACGGGCTTGTATGAGTCCAAAGAGTTTCTACAGGTTGACTCCTACACCAACTTGGTTCGGTGGGCGACCGAGATTCATGAGCGTCCGGCAACTCGGCGTGGTCGCAAAGTAAATCGAGCGAGCAAAAGCGGTATAGCAGAGCGGCATGATGCCAGTGATCTAGATGCGCTTGAGAAATAGCCTCCAGCTCAATCGGTGGCGTAAGCCTTAAGCCTGGCGCCACCAGGCAACGCCGTTAGCATCATCTTCAACGGTCAAGATACGACGTTCCTGAGCGCAGTGCAGATGCGCAATGGCTTCGCCGGTAGCGGGGAAGAAGCTCATGTCGGTAATTTCGCTTTTGAACAAGGCGGGGAACACATCCACTGCGCGTTTTGGTTCGGCGCACATATCGTAGAGTTTTTCTAAGGCGACCTCGTGCCAGTCAATAAGGCCGGTAAGGCGCTCATGTAACCCTTCGTATAAGCTTTCATGCGCCGGAAGTACCAACAAGTCTGGGGGCAACAATTCACGGAAGCGTGCACAGGAGTTTAAGAAGTCGCGCAACGGGTTCGCATTCGGCTCCGACGGCTGCACGCTTACGTTCGGCGTAATTTTTGGCAAGATTTGATCGCCACCGATAATGATCTTCAGCTCAGGGCAGTAGAGGCACACATGCTCGGGGGCATGCCCGTGGCCAATCACCGCGCGCCACTCGCGCCCACCTATGTCGATGTATTGCCCGTCGACAATACGTTGATAGCCTGCAGGCAGTTGTGAAATATTGGCGCCAAACTGACCGAAGCGTTCGCGATAACGGGTTAGCCGTTGCTCCGTAAAACCGGCGCGGCGATAAAAGCGAATGGCATCTTCAGGTACATCAGAAGGGCCATCTGCGGCCATAACTTTGCACATAAAAAAATCGCTACGCGACATCCATAGATCGCAATTCCATTCTTCGGTCAGCCAGCCGGCTAGCCCGGTATGGTCCGAATGCAAATGGGTGGCGATTACGCGATTTACCGGTTTGTCGTCCAACTGATTTTTGAAGATGGTACGCCAGCAGGTTTTTACTTCCTCGCGCTGCAACCCGGTATCTACGATGGTCCAACCATCGTAGTCTCGGAGCACCCAAACGTTGATGTGGCTGAGCCGGCCACCCATTGGCATTTTGGCCCAAAAGACGCCATCGGCGACTTGGGTTAGCTCTCCGTTGCCTGGTGCTTGATCTTGAAATTTGTAGGTCAGTGGGTCAAAGCCACGTTTAGACATGTTATCAACCACTAAAGACTCCGTTGGTGAACTTCTGGAATGGATAGATACGAGGTTTTGATTATACCCACACTGCTGATCTCTAGTCGGCCTTAGTCGCTCAGGTGTGGTTTACTGTCGGTGGGGTGTTCTTAGGTTTGTTTTGGGGAGAAAAATAAGTTGAGTAACGGTTCTATGTCCCTGGCGGGTACGCCTGCAGCGTCGCCGCTGGGCTATTTTAGCTGGCCTTTTGGTCAGGCCGCGCGTGACCCTTACTACATCATGGTCATCATCTATATTTTCTATCCTTACTTTAGCAATACGGTGGTGGGTGACCCCATTAAAGGGCAGGCGCTGATCGGCTACATCACAGCAGGCGCCGGGTTGCTTCTGGCCTTTGCCGCACCGTTGCTCGGTGCTATTGCTGATAAAGACGGGCGGCGCAAACCTTGGTTGGTGGGTACCATTGGTTTTATGTCGATTGGTGCATTTTGCCTGTGGTTTGTGAAACCGGACGAGCAGGGTTTAAGCCTTACCCTTACCTTAGCCATTTTGTTCGGGATAAAGATCTGCTTCACCATCTCAGAAGTCTTTCACAACGCAATGTTACCCAGCGTTGCTCCCGTTAACCGGATCGGATTGATCTCAGGGCTAGCCTTTTCATTAGGCAACGTAGGCGGTTTGTTGTTGATGTTGTTTGTGTTGCTCGCCTTCTCCATGCCTGGTACTCAGCCTTGGTCCTTTTTGCCGGAGGTACCGTTGTTTGGTATTGATCAGGCGTTGCATGAACACAATCGTATTGTTGGCCCAATTGCCGGTGTCTGGATGCTTTTGTTTACCTTGCCGGTTTTGTTGTTTACTCCAGACGGCAAAGCGTCACCTTTGCCCATGTGGCAGTTAGCAAAGGACGGGGTGCAAGATGTGGTGCAAACCATCAAGCACGTTCGCCACTATGCCAATATCGCTCGTTACTTGCTGGCTCGCATGTTTTTTATTGACGGCATGGTGGGCGTTTTAACCTTCGGTGGTGTTTATGCCTCGGGCACCTTCGGCTGGGATACCACAACGCTGTTGATATTTGGTTTATGCACTAGCGGTTCGGCAATGTTTGGCGCTTATATGGGCGGTCGCCTAGACGATAAGTTAGGTTCCATTCGCACCTTGCAAATTGCGATTGCCACAAGCTCTGTAGTGTTGCTGACCTTAGTGTCTGTAACGCCAAACACTATTCTATATTTGTGGGAGGTTGGCTCCGAGCCGGTTTGGAGCTCGCCGTATTTTGCAACGTTGCCTGAGTTGTTCTACTTTGGCACCAACCAAATATTTGCCATGTTTTTTGTGACCGGGTTGTCTGCGTCAAGAACCCTGATGGCGAAGATATCGCCGCCAGAAATGGCCACCCAGTTTTTTGGCTTGTTTGCTTTGTCTTCAACCGTCACCGCATTCTTAGCGCCGCTGCTAGTGGCAACGGCCACAACCATCTTTAGCTCACAGCGGATCGGCTTTGGGTCCCTAGCGATCCTCATGATTATCGGTGCGGTGATGCTGATGAAGGTCAAAGAGGAGCAAGCGACGGTTGTTGGGACCGAGTTAGCCTAGAACGCTCAACAACGGCGGGGCTAGCGGCGGGGTCAGAGCCAAGTGCCAGGGTCATTCACCAGAGCCCAGGGCTCTGGTGAATGAC
>CALHVX010000097.1 GCA_938036875.1 uncultured Pseudomonadales bacterium | reverse complement strand
TGTTTCCCGGCGAGCCTGGATTCCTCATCTTCAGCAACATTTAGCCCTAGTTGCATCATGGCTGGCCGAAGACGGGCTTTTGTTTCGGTTTCGAGTTGCAAAACGGTTGCCAGTTTATAGCGCTGGTCTGGCTCATCAAATTCTGCCAGCAGGGCATCAAACACCACTTCACCTATGATTTCACCCTGATAGAGTTCTTGTAAGCCGACTTCGAACGGTTCTTTACTCATGCTGCGGGTTTCCTTTTGCTAGCTGCGCAAATCATCAATCACAATATTGGCATTGAACGGCGTGTGCTCCTCAACGTGAGCAATGTCCTGGCGCACGTAATCTCGTTCTTCCTCAAGGTAGCGTGCCACCGCATCACGGAAGCCCGCATTGCGTAGCCAATGGGCGCTGTGTGTTGCTTGGGGTAAATAGCCTCTGGCAACCTTGTGCCCCCCTTGGGCACCCGCTTCAACCCGCTTTAAACCTTTGGCAATCGCAAAGTCGATGGCTTGGTAGTAACAGGTTTCAAAGTGCAAAAACCGATGATCTTCAATACAGCCCCAGTTGCGCCCAAACAAGGTGTCCCCACCAATAAAGTTCAACGCACCTGCAATGTAGCGATCCTCGCGTTTGCACAGGATCAGCAATATGTCCTCGGCCATGGTTTGTGTGGCCAAAGAGAAAAATTCACGGGTGAGGTAAGGGGTTCCCCATTTGCGTGAGCCGGTATCTTCATAGAACTGGTAGAAGGCATCCCAGTGCGCTTCGGTCAGATCGCTGCCGGTAACCCACTCGATGCTGATCTCGTTGGCCAATGCATCCCGACGTTCGCGCTTTAGATTTTTGCGTTTCTTGGAGGCAAGGTCTGCAAGAAAATCATCAAAGCTTGCGTACCCTGGATTATGCCAATGAAACTGTTGATCGATGCGTTGTAACAGTTGCGCGTCACCGGCAACCTGCCACTGATCTTCTTGCATAAAGGTAAAGTGCAGTGATGAAACCTCCAATTGATCGGCTAGCTGGATGCAGCCACCAAGCAGCGCTTGCTGATCTTCGAGGCTGTTGTTGCGGGTGAGCAAGCGTCGGCCACTTGCGGGTGTGAAAGGGATGCTGCCTTGCAGTTTGGGGTAGTAGCGACCACCGGCGCGTTGCAGTGCATCCGCCCAGCTGTGATCAAATACGTACTCGCCCTGGGAGTGATTTTTTAGGTAGAGCGGGGCAACCCCTAAGGTTGTGCCGTCTTGTTCCAGGACCAGGTGCATCGGCTGCCAGCCAGTGGCGGTGACAGCGCTGCCGCTATCTTCTAGCGCACGCAAATATTCGTAACGCACAAAAGGATTGTGCACTGCCCAGTCTGGGTTAGCACAAGCGTTCCACTGTTCGGCGGTAATTTCTTGCAGGCTGTTTATGGCTCTTGCGGTGAGCTCGGGTGTGGGGTTGTCGTTGTTCTTATCGGTCATGCCACCAGTTTTGCCCATCACTAGTTGGATTGCTAGTAGATTCCCGCATCCAGCCCGGCGGCTAGGGTTGCACCCAACACGGCCGCTTGTTGACGGTGCTCAGACGTTACTGGACCTCGAGCGATCAACGGCGGTTGCACGGCCACCAGCGGATAGCCGCCCACAATCCGCTCAACCGCCTGGACAGCGCCGGTGCCGTCGTTGCTGGCGGATATCATCAAGGCGTAGGGCAAGGGGTTCAGCTCGCCTTCCACGGCGTAGAAGGTGCGGTCGAAGAAGTCTTTCATGGCGCCGGCCATATAGCCGAAGTTTTCTGGGGTGGCCAAGAGCAAGCCGTGTGCCCAGCGCAGATCGTCTGGACCTGCGGCAGCGGCGACCAGGTAGCGAATCTGCAGATCTAGCTCGGCCAGCTCAGCGGCACCTTGGCGAGCCGCTTTGGCCAACTGCTCGGTGTTGCCGGTTTGCGAGTGATGCACCATCAGCAAGTTCTTCATGGGCGCCTATGCATTGGACGGGTCATTTGAATACTAGAACAAGCGAAAAGCGTTCTTCGACCAGTAATATTGGACCTAGTAGGCGAACGAGTATACTAGTGCCCTATCCTTTAGACGATGGTTGTTGTGCAACAGCAAGATATCCTCGACGCTCAGCAGCGCCTCGACGGGCTTCTGATCAAAACCCCGTGCCTACACTCGGTGACGCTGTCGGCGTTAACCGGTGCAAACGTCTATCTAAAATTTGAGAACCAGCAATTCACGGCCTCCTTCAAGGAGCGGGGTGCGCTAAATTGTTTGTTGCAACTGACCGAAGCCGAACGCAGTGGTGGGGTGATTGCCATGTCGGCCGGCAATCATGCGCAAGCCCTGGCCTACCACGGTCAACGTCTTGGCATCCCCACCTGCATTGTCATGCCGAAGTTCACGCCGGCAACCAAAGTGGCGCAGACCCGCATCTTTGGAGCAGAAGTAGTGCTGCACGGCGAGCAGTTTGATGAGACCCGTAGCCATGCGTTGAGCTTGGCGCAAAGCCGCGGTTTCACCTTGATCCATCCCTTTGATGATCCTCGAGTTATTGCGGGCCAAGGTACTGTTGCCCTAGAGGTATTGGCTCAGGTACCCGACATGGAGGTGATGTTGGTGCCGGTTGGCGGTGGCGGGCTGGTGAGCGGCGTGTGCTTAGCACTGGCAGGACAGGGCGTTGATATTGTTGGTGTGCAGATGGAGCGCTATGCAGGCGCCACGGATGCTTTTCATCAGCGCACGGACTCAGCTGCCGCTTCCACTAAAGCCGTGGGTACAGTGGCTGAAGGTATTGCGGTTAAGCAGCCGGGTAGTGTGACCCTGCCCATCATTCAAAAGCACGTGAACGATATGTTGTTGGTAACAGAGCAGCAAGTTGAGCAAGCGGTGTTTGAGCTTTTAGAGATAGAGAAAACCGTAGTTGAAGGTGCGGGTGCAGCAGGCTTGGCTGCGCTGCAAACGCATAGCGAGCGGTTTGCTGGACGCAATGTTGTGGTGTTATTGACCGGTGGCAACATCGATATGATGTTGCTGTCATCTATTATGCAGCGCGGTTTGGTGCGCGACCAACGGTTGGTTAGGTTGATGGTTGAGATGCCGGATGTTCCTGGCGGTTTGGCAAAGCTCACCACTAGGCTAGCTGAGCTTGACTGCAACATCATCGAAATTGACCACCAGCGAACTTTTGATGCAATAACCGCCAAATCCACCTTGGTTGAGCTGGTGGTGCAAATGCGCGGCGAGGAGCAGGCGCAACAAGTGCTGGTGGCGCTAGAGCAAATGGGCTTTTCGGCTCGCTTGGTGGGTTAAACCTGGCGACTAAGAGTTGTGAACGCGATCGGTGACAACTGGAATAGGGAATTCGGCAACCTCTGCTTTGGTATCCGTTGCAGGTTGCATTGGTTTTGCTTTGTTCCGGGTAATGGTCTGGTAAACGGCAGGTACGGTATACAACGCCAAAATCGCTGAGCCGCCAACACCGCCAGCAATGGCGGTCGCCAGAGGTGGCCAAAAGGTCCCGCCGAACAAGATCAAAGGCACAAAGCCACCAATAGTGGTCACCGTGGTCGACACGATGTGGCGCGTTGCATCCACCACCACATCTGCACTGCCCTCGATATCCCCTGCTTGTGCCTTTGCATCCGCCTTGAGCGCAGACAGGACAATGATGGCGCCGTTGATGGCTAATCCCACCATGCCCAGGGTGCCGATGAGAGCCGTGTACCCCAGCGGCCAGCTGAACAGGCGCAACCCAAACAGAGCCAGGCCAATGCTAAGAAAGCCAACCAGCGCGATGAGGGCCGCTTGCCGGAAAGAGTTTAAAGACAGCACGACAACGGCAACCATCGCTACGGCGAAAAAAGCAAATATCGACAGCAAGTTCCCCACCGATTGGGTTCGTTCTTCCGCCTCACCGCCAATCTCGAGCCGGTAACCGGCAGGCGCCGCGAAATCGCTTGCAGCCAGGCGTTCCTCAAATTTGCTCATGACGGTCGCGGGTAGCGTGAAGGGCACCAAAAATCCTTGAACCACGGTCAGCCTTTCGCCTTGATAGCGATTGATGGTGGTGGCTGCGGGTTGCAACGACCAAGTTCCCAACTGATCAAGCGGTATGCCGCTGCCGATGCTTGAGGGTGTGCCTGTGGGCATGGGGAGCGAGCGTATATCACTGACTTCATCTCGGTTGGCGTTGGCGAGCCGGACCCGAATGTCGATTTTAGTATTGGCCTCTTGCACGCTGCCGGCGGGCATGCCGACCAGCGCGCTGGCAAGCAAGCCGGGGATTTGGCCAGTACTCAGTCCGGCTGCGGCCGCTGCATTTTCGTTGGGGGCAAACACAAGCTTGGGTTCTGACACCGATAAGCTTGCCCGTGTGTAAGTGACGTCATCGACGCCACTTAGCAGCAAGCGTAGCTCCTCGCCCAACCGGCGAAGCACGTTGAGGTCAGGTCCAAGCACGCGTACTTCAATCGGCGCATTGGTTGGAGGACCTTGCTCAAAGGGTAGCGCCATAATCTCGGCGTTAGGCAAAGCGTTGCTTAACTCACGCTGCAGTTCGGGCAGCAATGCAAGCGTTGCGGATGCGCTTTGAGTTGTGACCCAGCCACCGGCAAAGTTGGCAAGCCCATCGTTGTTAAGCATGACGTTGTAGTAGGTGCGCGGTGGACCGGTTCCAATGGTCCAAAAAGAATCCACGATTTGGTCATTGGACCGCAGCACGGCATCGGCAATAGCCACCGACTTTTGCGTCTCGTAAATAGACGAGTGCTTAGGTAGCGTTATTTGTATTTGGAACTGGTTGCGATCGACGGGCGGAAAGAACTGCTGGGTTAGGGTGGGTGCTAACGCAAACCCAATGACCGGGATCACCAGGCCGATAGCAATGCCTTTCCAAGGGCGTCTTAGGACAGCAACCACGCTGGCTCGATAGCCTTTGGTCAGCGTTGGATTGCTGTAACCGTTGCGCCACCAAGCGGCTGACTCAGATTCGCTGGTTTCGGGTTTTGGTGGATACCGTTTTTCGATGAACCCAGCAATGGCGGGCACAACGCTCATGGCCAACAAAAACGAGCTCAGCACGGCTAAGGATACCGATACGCCAATGGTGCCGGTGAAATCACCGATGCCGCCGGGTGCTAGCGCGATTGGCATGAAGGCAAAGATGGTGGTCAGGGTTGATGCACCAAGAGGAATGCGCAGATGGGTGACCGCTTGTTGAATCGCCAGTGCGATATCGGCGCCTTTGCGTCGTCTTAGCTTGTAGTCCTCAACGATAACAATGGCGTTGTCGATGAGTAGTCCCAGCGCAATGATTAGCCCGGTAACCGACATCTGATGTAGCGGAATATTTAACATGCTCATACCCGCCAACACCATGCCGCCGGACAGGGGGAGTGCAATGCCAACGGTCAGTGCGGAGCGCAACCCCATAAAGACCATTAGGATCAGCATGACGATAGCCAAGGCCATGAATAGATTGGTTAGCAGGGCTCGCATACGCTCGCCCGTGTACTGATTTTGGTCGTACACCACCTGTAGCTCAACGCTCTTAGGTAAGGTCGCTTGGAACCGCTCGATCACTTTGTTCGCACCCTCGATCCAATCGCTAATGATTAGATCTTTCTCCATCTTGGCGTTTACAAATATTGCCTGTTGCGTGCCATGTTGGGAGATGCTTTGCGGTGGGTCAATCGCTCGTTTGCGAACGTCCGCTAAGTCACTGACCCGTAGGGTTTGGCCATTGCCGAATTTGGTGATGAGCGGGATGCGCGCTATGCGTTCGGTTGAGACCAGCTCAGCATCCACTTCCACCAACATATCGCTGTGATGGTTGGTCAGGCGACCGGCCGACAGTTTGGTGTCAGCGCTGGCGATTATCCGGCTGATGTCTGTGGTTGTGAGTCCGGTGCTAGCCAACGCATAAGGGTCAGCGCTCACCAGTATCTCTTCATCAATAGCGCCATAAACATTGGCTTCTTTGGTGCCGGCCATGTTTGCCAGTTTGATCTGTAACGATTGTGCCAGGCGGGTCAGCAGGCTGAGCTGGATGGGTTCGCTTGAGTTCCAGGTAAAGGCGACAATGACGGTTGAAGCGATTGGCGCAGAAATTTTGAGCTCAGGCACTGAGGTGGCGGTTGGCAAAGTGGTGTGTACTTCAGCCAGCTTGTCGCGAATCTCGGACCATATGCCATCAACTTGGGATGCCTCTACATGGTCGTACAGCTCAACGCTTAGCACCGACAATCCGGCTCTAGAGACGGACTCGATGGTTTTGATCTCGGGTACTTCGCGAAGCTTGGTTTCGATTGGCTCACTGATGAGTGACTCAACGCGATTTGCTGTGGCGCCAGGTTTGAAGGTGAGCACATTGGCCCAGCGTTCAACCATGGTTGGGTCTTCTTGCCTAGCTAAGGTGAATGCAGCGCTAAGGCCCAACGCAAAGATGAAGAGCACCGAGATAGCGGTGAGGCGAGGGTTGGTGAAGAAGTTATTCATGATCCGTTGCTAACGGGCTGGCGCTAGGCTGATTGGAGAGATAGCGGCTTGTGGTTCCGGGGCCACCCTAACTTGTTGGCCTGGCACGACCCGATGTACGCCGGTACTGATGACCTGATCGTTCGGCTGCAAGGTGCCTCGCACAAAGGCTTGCACATCGTTGCTATGCAACACTTCGATCAAACGACGTTCAACCGTTTGTTCTGAGTTCACAACGTACAGCCCCCATAAGCCGCGCTCGCTTTCGGTCAGAGCAGCCACTGGCACCCAATAGCCCGGTTCAACGATTGCTTGATCCAGCTGGAGTTCAACCACCGCGCCGATAGGCAGGGTGGATTGCTCGAGTTGGTACACGGCTGTTTGGGTTCTGGTGTTGGAATCGATCTCAGGCAGCAGGGTCATTAATTTGGCCGGTAATTTTTGGCCGGACCAAACAATGTTGTGTGTATCACCCGCTTGCATGGCGGCAGCTACTTTTTGTGGGATACCGATATGTGCTTCGAGCTTGCCGATCTCAATGATACGGAGAATGGGCTGCCCCGGCGCTACCTGGCTGCCTTCGTCTACATAGCGGGTCTGGATGCGACCGGCATAGGGTGCGCGTATTTGCGATTCGCGTAGTGCAACCGCCGCCGTTAATCGTCCCGCTTCAGCACGCTGTAGTTGCGCTGCCGCCACGCTGCGTTGTGCTGTTTTAGCGCGCAGGCTGAGCTGCTGCTCTTCGTAGGTTTGTTTTGCTACATGACCTTTTGCCCTAAGGTCTCGAAAGCGTTGCTCGGTTTGTTGGGCGAGTTGGAGTTCGGCCTGGACAGCTTCTAGGTTAGCGGCAGCTAAGGAGACATCCGCTTTCGCTTGGGATAAGGCCGCTTGAGCTGAGGCCGTATCCAGGCTAGCAAGCAGGGTGCCATTCGCCACTTGGGCACCCAGTGCTACCTCAACGTTGGCAACGGTGCCGCCAAATTTAAAGCCCAGTTCTGAGCTGCGTGCGGCTTTGATGTTACCCGAGTAGAGGCGTGCGGCCTGATATTCCGATTGCGGCTGCACCTTGGTTACGGTGACGCTCAGCGCACCCTGTGCTGCTAGGCCGCTTTGACCCAGCACGACTAGGCTAAAAAATAGGCAGCTGTGCCAGCGGGTACAACGGGTTAGGTTGAACATCATTTAACAATGCCGATTCGAATAGCAGAAACATTGGTAGGTATAACCCGTGGGCTCAAGTTCAGCATTTCCCTGCTTGGTCTCTCTTCCTTGTGTACTACTCATAGCATTCATCTGTTGTTTGGCGCAACGGGGTCTAGATATAGGTTATCAATGTATACAACGCTCACATGGGTCAGTATAGTCCCACTTATGTGTGCAGTGTCAACATTATTTGAGGCTTGGTTATGACCAAAGCGAGCCGACCCTACCACCACGGGGATCTGCGCCAGGTGTTGCTGGCTGCGGCTTTGACCCAGATCGAAGCGGAGGGCATGGCGAGCCTCAGCTTGCGCGCTCTGGCTCGTTTTGCGGGCGTTTCTGCTGCTGCCCCCTATAGGCACTTTGATTCAAAACGGACGCTGCTAGCCGCTTTGGCTCAGCAAGGCTTCGAGGGCCTTAGGCGCCGTTTAATTTTGGCTCGGGACGCAGAAACCGGCCCAAATGAACGGTTTCTTGCCATTGGCCTGGCCTATGTTGAGTTTGCAGTGGACAACCCCACAAGCTACCACCTGATGTTCGGCTCGGTGATCGATGATTTCTCGGAGTACAGTGGGCTGCGCGCCGCCGCTGATGACAGCTTCAGCATTGTCTTGGGGCTGCTGCGTGAGCTGATTGAGGCGGGCGGTGGCGCTGGCCAAGATCTAGATATCCTTGGCGGGGCCACTTGGTCTGCGGTGCACGGTATTGCCAGCTTGCAGATCAGCGACATGCGCACGGCCGTCTATAAACATGAACCGCTGGTGACCGGAGAGCCCGGTCCCATTCCGTCGGTAGAAGCGCTGCGCGCCAATACTCAAGGCGCGCTGCAATTGCTGCTAAGCGGGGTGTTGGCTACAAGCTAGCAACCAACGCGGCCAGCTTGTCTAAGCGCGCGAGCGTCTTGTCTTCATCTTCTGATGGGATGTTGAAGATGCAGGTGTCGAAGCCTTGGTCAATGCAGGCTTTTAGCTCTTCAGCCTTAGTTGGCGCCCCAAACAGCGACAGTTCGAGATCCTCTATCTTGCGGCCTTTGGCTTCCAGCGCTTGCTGCATGCGTTCCAGATTCCCTTTACCTAAACCACCGATTGGCATCCAACCATCAGCGTATTCGGCAACCCGGTCGAAGACCCATTTTGAGTTGGCACCAACCCATACAGGAGGACCGCCAGCCTGCACAGGTTTTGGGTAAGACCACAGCGGGTCAAAGTTCACGTGCTTGCCGTGGAACTCTGCCTCGTCTTGGGTCCAAATTTCTTTCATGGCGAGAACCTTCTCGCGTACCACGGCCCAACGGTTTTTGAAATCGGCACCATGGTTCTCCATCTCTTCGCGGTTCCAGCCCGCGCCAATGCCAAATACAAAGCGGCCGTTGGAGATCATGTCTAGCGAAGCCACCTCTTTGGCCAAGGTTATGGGGTCGCGTTCAATGACTAAGCAGATGCCGGTACCAATACGAATTTTGCTGGTCACTGCCGCACAAGCACCCAAGGCCACAAAGGGGTCATGGGTATGCCAGTACATCTTGGGAAGATCGATTCCGCCAGGGAAGGGCGTTGCGCGTGAAGCGGGGATGTGGGTGTGCTCTGGAAAAAACAAGCTATCAAACCCGCGTTCTTCCACTGCTTTTGCCAGGGCTACGGGTTGGATCGCGTAGTCGGTGGGGAACATAGTGATGCCGAAGCGGGTTGGTGTTTGAAAAGCCATAGCAGAATCCTTTGATTGGTTTGAAGGGTATGTTGGTGTGTGTGAGCTACTTTGTTTTTGTGGGGTCGCTAAAGATCATTGAAGGCTCCGTGGCGACCTTTGCCGGCTGCGAAGCGTGCCGCACCTGCTTGGGTCTCACCCGATTTGATGACCGCTTGGCCCACCTCTGTCTCATGATACAGGGCGGCGCTTTGGTCGAGATCCCATTGTTGGTAGGCGCTAAGCCGGTCGCTGCGCATACAGTTCTGTGGAAATTCGCACAGTTGCAGGGCCAGCACCTGCGCTTGTGCAACGGCGGTGCCTGGTGCCACGCTGCGGTTTGCGAGCCCCATGCTGAGCGCTTCAGCGCCGCTGACCGCGCGGCCGGTTAATATCAGATCCATGGCGTGGCTATGGCCGATCAGCCGAGGTAAACGTACCGTGCCGCCATCCACCAAGGGCACGCCCCAGCGGCGGCAGTAAACACCAAAGACAGCATCGCTGGCAGCAACGCGCAGATCGCACCACAGCGCTAGCTCCAAGCCGCCAGCTACAGCATGACCTTCGATAGCGGCAATAACGGGTTTGCTGAGCAACATGCGCGTTGGACCCATAGGGCCATCACCTTGGCGGCTCACGCGATTACCGTCACCGGTGGCAACCGCTTTTAAATCAGCGCCGGCACAAAAGGTGCTGTTGCTGCCGCAGAGTATTGCCACACGTTGGTTAGGGTCTTCGTCAAATTCTCGAAAGGCGTTGGCCAGGAGCTCTGCCGTTGGTCCGTCAACCGCGTTTCTTGCTGCTGGGCGATTGATCGTGATGCGGGTAACTTGTTGCTCTTGCTCTACGATGATCGCGCTCATGAATGGATCCTGGCAGTGACTTGGGAGCAAATATAGTACTCTCATCCGTAAGCTCATTTGCAACAGGAGGCACTATGCGAGTGTTAACCCCAAGAATTGCCCCGCAGCAAGCGGATGAATGGAACGCAGACGCTCAGAAGTTGATGCAGCCTTTTGTGGCTGACGGCCGTGTGTTCAATATTTTTAAAACTCTGATGCACCACCCGGACCTTGCGAAGCGTTGGTTAGTGTTTGCCAATCACATCCTAGGTAAATCGACCTTACCGCCACGTGAGCGCGAGTTAATCATTTTGCGCATCGGCTATTTGTGCCAAGCGGGTTACGAGTGGGGGCAGCACGTACAGATTGCGCGGGCTGCCAAAATGACAGATGCCGAAATTCGTAGTGCTAAAACCGGACCACAAACGTCGGGGCTAAGCGAGCAAGATCAGCTGTTGCTGCAAGCTACAGATGAGCTGCATGCGGATGCGTTTATTACCGATGAGACTTGGTCAGGTTTAGCGAAGCATTTTAGTACCCAACAGCTTATGGACATTGTGTTTACCGTAGGTCAGTACAACTTGGTGTCGATGGCGCTTAACAGTTTTGGTGTGCAGCTAGATGAGGGCCTACCCGGATGGGACGTTTAGCCGATAAACGCTGTGTTGTGGTTGGTGCGGGGCAAACACCGGGTAACACTATGGGTAATGGCCGCGCCACCGCACTAAGGTTTGCTCAGGAAGGCGCTCGTGTGATTTGCGTTGACAGAAACTTAGCGTCCGCAGAAGAAACCGTGGCGTTAATCGTTGCAGCAGGAGGCACTGCGTCAGCTTTGCAAGCGGATGTTAGTGACGAAGCGCAGTGCCAACAGCTGATTGCGCAAAGCGTATCGAGCTTGGGTGGCATTGATGTGCTCCACAACAATGTAGGTATTGGCACGGGTGATACCGGTCCTACCGGCATGGAGCTAGAGATATGGGAGCGAATTTTTCGCGTTAACCTCACCAGCGTAATGCAGTTGTGCAAATACGTGTTGCCCGTGATGCGTGAGCAAGGGCAGGGGGTCATCACCAACATCTCTTCCGTAGCAGCCGTATGCTCGGTTGGTATCGTGGCGTACAAGACCTCCAAAGCGGCGCTTAATGCCTACACCCATGCGCTGGCTATGGGTAACGCCGGCCGGGGTATTCGAGCCAATGTGATCATGCCTGGTTTGATGAATACGCCAATGGCAATTGAAGGCAATGTGGCGGCGGGTGCTGACCGAGAGGCATTGATAGAACGCCGCAATCGGTCGGTGCCGTTGGGGGGGCAGATGGGGGATGCTTGGGATGTGGCTAACGCAGCACTGTTTTTAGCCTCGGAAGAGGCCCGGTTCATTACTGGGGTGGCACTCCCAGTAGATGGGGGCCAATCAGCCAAAATTGGCTAGAAAGTAGCCCTTTTATGACAAAATGGTCTAAAGAACCCGCAAAATATTACTCGGTTACACAAAAGTATGAAATGTTTGTCACCTTCGGTAACGAACGGTTGAAATACGCCGGAGTATTGCGGATTATCTGTAAAGCCCTGAATCGGTTCCAAATTCGCTAGGCTAGCTCGTTAAAAAATAGGCTACACCAAGCAGATGACAGAACAGTGAATGGCAGGTATGAAAACGCTTTGGGAGCGACCGGCCGGTATGCAAGCTGGGTTGCCATCAAAGTTGTTGGTTGAACGAATAGAGGTCACAAGCAGCAATCTATGCAGTATGTGAACGGTTTTATCGGAGCAACATTCTTGGTGTTAGCCTTTGTCCACTTGGGCAGTGCGTCGCTGACCCATTGGGTGTGCAATGGGATGCTTTTTATCGGCGGCTTGCTTGCCATAGCGTCGTTTTGGCATCCGCGTAACCGTTATGTCGCTCGCTCGTTGGCCATTGCCACAACCGCTCTAATGTTCACCTTCTTCGCCGTTTTCTTTAGCCTAGTGCCTCAGTTCTCTGAAGGCTGGTACGCCAGTGCTTTGGGTCTAGAAGCGGTTAGTGCACTCATTGGTGCCTTTGCGCTCATTCCCATATTGGCCGCGCATAGCTGCAACCTGAAGGGCGATTGTGCACATAGCATTCGCGAAAAGCGCCACGGCTTTTTCGCCCCTCCAGATAACCTGCGCAAGCAAACAACCTTCTAGCAAAACCTTCTTGCTGGGTTGTAGAACCTCTAGCTAGTCACTCTTCGTAGCAAACTTCCTAAGCCGTTGGTTTTAGTGCCTGCAGGTATGGGTTAAGAAATACGCCGGTTGGATCCATCGCTTTTTGTGCGTCCCACCAAGGATGCCACTGGGGATAACTGCATGCGAAATCAGTGCCAGTTAGATAATTAACTTTGCCCCAATGTGGGCGACCCCCGAAGCTTTTAAAGATTGCTTCGCAAGCTCGGTAGTATTCGGTCTCATCTTGTCGTACGTCTTGGTGTACCGAGATGGTGATGGTTTCGCGCCGGAATGCAGGTGATAGCCACACGTTATCGGCGGCCAAAGTACGAACCTCAACCGGCCACTGCACTTTTGGAAAATCGTTCTGCAGCAACATTCGGATAGCGTGGAAACACTCGGCGCCAACCTCTGCGGGCACGCTGTACTCCATCTCGGTATGCAGGTGCGGACGATAATTGGGGAGTACTTCGTGGCTCCAGCCACAACGTTTGCCTTCATCCCCTAGTGGATAGACGGCCGGTGCATCGGTTTCGGTTAGGCTTTTGGCTTCGGCTTGCTGCTTTTGTGGGTAGTAAAAAAACTCAAAGTGACGAGATTTTGCTGGGTATTCTTCGATCGCGTCGGTTAGTGCGTCAGCATCAAGTTGCCAAGTACGCTCTTGCAGTCGAAAAGCATCGCGTAGTTGCAGGGTTAGCTGCGTAACAACGCCGAGCGCGCCTAGGTTCAGGCGCACCGCTTGCCATAAGTTAGGGTGCGTTTGCTCTGTTACTTCCAGCAACTCACCTGAGGCGCAAGCCAGCCTTGCGCTGATAACGCGCGCCGATAGGTTGGATAAGCTTGGTCCGGTACCGTGGGTCCCGGTGGCGACGGCACCGGCGATGCTTTGTCTATCGATGTCACCTTGGTTGTGCAGCCCAAGGCCGGCTTCTAGCAAAGGTAGACCCATGGCGTAGATAGGTGTGCCAGCGCGTACGGTTGCGGTGCGTTGCTCGACGTTGGTACTAACAATGCCATTCAGCCCCGAGCAATCTAGGATCATAGTGTTGTTGGGAATCAGGTTAGCGTGGCTGTGCCCGCTGCCCGCCACCCGAACGGTTTGTCCGCTTTGTTGTGCCTGAGCAGCGTATGCCGCTGCGTCTTCTTCACTACGCACAAAGTGCAGTTCTTGTGGTTTGGCGCTAAGGCGCCCGGACCAATTTTTCCAGGTCGGCATAATGGGTAGCACCCGCTGTGCAGTTGGTTTGAGGGTAGGTGCCAGAGTTTACCAAAGCGTTGCAGGTTTCGGTTACTCCATCCGTTTACTTCATAGGCAAGGCACGATAGCTTGGTCACGAGAAACTCACTAGGTCCACACAGGGGGCTGCAATGCTTCGAATCGGTTTATTTTTAGGTACCAACTTAGCGGTACTTTTTGTGCTGAACTTATTGATTACCTTGTTGGGTTGGAATAACCCCAACATGAACTTGTGGCCTATGTTGATCATGGCAGGTGTGATGGGTATGGCGGGGTCGTTTATCTCGCTCATGATGTCCAAGTCCATGGCCAAACGTTCTTCCGGTGCCCAGGTGATTGAATCCCCGAGTAACCCCACCGAGCAGTGGTTGGTGGATACCGTAAATGCGCAAGCAGATGCAGCGAAGATTGGCCGCCCGGAGGTTGCGATCTTCCCCTCAACAGCGCCCAATGCGTTTGCAACGGGAGCTAACAAAAATGCCGCTTTAGTGGCGGTTAGTGTTGGTCTGCTAGAATCCATGACTCAAGACGAAGCGGAAGCAGTGCTTGCTCACGAGGTTAGCCATATTGCCAACGGCGACATGGTGACTTTGTCGCTGGTGCAAGGGGTGGTGAACACCTTTGTGATTGTACTATCTCAGGTTATCTCTGCAGCAGTAGACGGACGGAGTCGTGGTGGTAACACCGCAGGTTATGGTTTTGGTCGTGGTATGGGCTATCGCGTTACTTACATGATCACCCAGGCGGTGCTGGGCTTTTTGGCAACGATCATTGTGCGTTGGTTTAGTCGCTGGCGTGAATACCGTGCGGATGCTGGTGGGGCTGCTCTAGCAGGGCGTGAGAAGATGATTGC
>CALHVX010000096.1 GCA_938036875.1 uncultured Pseudomonadales bacterium | reverse complement strand
CGACGCAGATCTGCTTCAATCTCATTGCGCAACGAGAAGGTGAGTTCACGCACCTTGTCCAGCACGCTGGCCAAACCCAGGTTGGGGTTAACCCCTAGCTCTTCAAAGGTCTCGCGATGCTTATCAAAAGCGTCTTGGTAGTAGACCTCAACCGCGTGGCCAAAGATGATGGGATCAGATACCTTCATCATGGTTGCTTTGAGGTGCAACGACGCCAGCAAATTAGCGCGCAATGCCCCTTCGTACTCTTCTTCAAGAAACTCACGCAAAGCGGCGACACTCATAAACTGCGCGTCAACAACCTCACCCTCGGTGACCGGAACCGGGTCACGCAATGCCGTTACTGTGCCGTCCGCTTGCTCTAACTCAATCTTCAGCTCACCCGCAGACTCAATGGTGACCGACTTTTCACTGTGGTAGAAATCTCCATGACGCATATGCGCAACATGAGTACTCGATGCTTGGCTCCACTTCTCCATAGAGTGCGGGTGTTTGCGCGCAAACTGCTTAACGGATTCTGGCGCACGCCGGTCCGAGTTACCTTCTCGCAAAACCGGATTCACCGCACTACCCAACACACTGGCGTAGCGCTTGCGAACAGCACGTTCTTCGTCGTTTGCGGGCTCTTCAGGAAAATCTGGCAGCGCATAGCCTTGGCCTTGCAGCTCGACTATCGCTTCAATCAGCTGGGGCACCGAGGCGCTAATGTTTGGCAGCTTGATAATGTTGGCGCCTTCGTCTTGGGTCAGCGCGCCCAACTCGGCAAGGCTGTCGACAACCTTTTGGTCGTCTTTTAGATGTTCGGGGAAGGCGGCCAAAATTCGAGCAGCCAGCGAGATATCGCTCAACTCCACTTCGACATCCGCCGCCTGAGTATATTTCTTAATAAAGGGCAACAGTGAGTAGGTTGCTAGTGCCGGAGCTTCATCCGTGAGCGTGTATACAATCTTCAGCTTTCTATCTGTCATTTCTGTCCTAACTCAAGTGATTTAAAGCGCTGGCTTGATGGGAAACTGGCGCTAACAGCAGCGCGTCAGTATACAGAGAAACCTAAGTTAGATCAGCCTCAAGCAGCCCTCGGGGATTGATCAAAAAAACCAGCCAACAAGTAATCTAGCCATCACGTTTGCCTCGCAACTACTTGTAATTAAAGACTCTCTAGTGCCGACCTAACCCCTTGGACAGCAATCTAGGCACGAGGCTATAGTGACCCCACTTAACTCACTCAGAGCTACAGCGCGATCAATACCCAATCTACCCAGGCAGCCAGCGCGCAGATGCCTCGCATACAGTTCTACCAGGAGCGCCAAGAATACTGGCAGGCGCAAGTTGCCGCTGCCAAGCGCACAGAGGACACCATTGTCCATTTACGCCTGCTGGCCAGCGCTGCGTTTGTCGGTATCTTGATTTGGGCCTACAGCTTTGGGGGTAACTACTGGGTACTGCTCCTCCCCGCGCTCGGTTTCGCCTATTTGGTCGCTCGCCATGCACAAATCACCAGCACCAAGCGCAAGGCGACCAACGGCTCTGCCTATGTTGCCCACGCACTGTCTAGATTCAGCAATCAATGGATGGGCCAAGGGCCTACAAACAATCACGCAGATGAGCAGCACCCCTATGCCGCTGACCTAGACTTGTTCGGCTCAGGTAGCCTGTTTGATCTGGTTTGCACCGCCGCCACTCAAACCGGACAGCAAACATTAGCGCGTTGGTTGTTATCACCGGCCAGCGCTGAGGAGGTCATGGAGCGTCAACAAACGGCTCAATGGCTGGCCCCCAAGGCTGAGCTGAGAGAGCAAATGGCACTGTTAGCCGCTGACCAAAACAGCCGCAGCAGCATGCCGGCCGATGCGCTCGCACGCTGGGGACAAGGGCAAAACCAAGAAGCTGAGCAAGGCTTAACCACAAGCCACTCCCTCAACAACCGCCGCGGCGCCACCATAGGCGCGTGGCTACTCAGCCTAGGGTTCTTCGCCGCACTTGGCCTGTGGAACTTTACGGCCCTAGGGCCAACCCCGTTACTCATCCAAGCCCTACTCGCCTGGGGTGTGCAACACCACTATCGCGCCCCCATGCGCGCTGCCTTGTCGGGTTTGGATCAGGCTGAGAAAGAACTGGCGCTGGTTGCCAAGCTCCTAGCGCGTATCGAGCTTGAGCTAAACGAAACCCACAACGAGACGATATTGGAAAGGCTCGCCGCAACACTTGGCCTGAAGGATTCCAAGCAGCCGTCACACGCAGCATCGAGCGCCATTCGAGACCTTAAAAGCCGTATCTCCTGGCTTGAGGCGCGCAGCAACCAGCTGGTGGCTCCAGTGGCCTACCTCACCGGCTGGTCCCTACATTGGGCCTGCTCTATTGACAGATGGCGGGCACAACACGGCCCCCAATTGGGCGCCTGGCTCGACGCGCTGGCCGAGTTTGAAGCCCTGAACTCGCTGGCTCACTTTGAGTTTGACCGACCTCACTACGCTCGTCCTGAAATCAAACTCGGTGACAAGGCACACTTTGCCGGAGCCGCCATAGGGCATCCATTGCTGCTAGCACAAGACTGTGTAACCAACGATGTGGCTTTTACCAACGGCTTGCAGGTGATGTTGGTCAGCGGATCCAACATGTCCGGTAAAAGTACGCTCATGCGAACGATTGGCGTCAACGTTACCTTAGCACTAGCGGGGGCTGTGGTTTGTGCACAGCAGCTAGAGCTTTCGAGCCTGCAACTGGGCGCCACCCTGAGGATCCAAGACTCGCTGCACGACGGGCAATCCCGGTTCTACGCTGAGATCACCCGCCTGAAACAAATAGTCGACCTAAGTAAGGGTGAGGTGCCGCTACTCTTTCTTTTGGATGAGGTCTTATCCGGCACCAACTCGCACGATCGGCAAATTGGGGCGCAGCAAATTGTTACGGGGTTGATCGATGCTGGCGCCATCGGCTTGGTGACCACTCACGATCTTGCGCTGGCGAAAGCCGCAGACGCCCTTGCACCTAGAGCGCGCAACCTACACTTTAGGGATCAGATGGTGGCAGGAGAAATCCAGTTCGACTATCGATTACATGACGGAGTGGTACAGCACAGCAATGCGTTAGAGCTGATGAGAAGCATTGGGCTTGCAGTAGCGTTATCTGAAGATCGTTCTACCGATATTTAAAAAAACAACGCCTAACTCGCGCTCAACAACATCTCGTGTCGGCCGTCTTGTTGGAGCTGGTCTGCGGTGATACGCAAACAATCGAATCGCGCCACAAATTGAGTCTGCGACCAGACCGCCTCTTGGTCTGGAGCTTCCACAACTTCAGACACCGCTGACTCTTGAACTGGCGGCAGTCGGACAAGGTGTTGTGCATCTTGTATTCTGTAGCGCCACTGCTTGCCTTCGCTACCCCGAAACAACTGACCTGCAGCGTAGCCTTTACTTTGGTTGGTCAAGAAGGGCTGCAATGCTGAGTTCAGTCCACGCAAGGCGGGCTCGCTTAGCACCAAAAGCAACTCCCAAAACAAACACAGATCAAACCTCACCCCTTGGCAATCTTGGAGTGCTTCACTATAGGCTCGGTGAGCATAAGCTTCTTGGCGTTTGCTGCTGCCTTGGGTGGACAAGCTGGTGGCAAACAAATCCAAAAAATGGACTTTGCTGCGGTAAAACGCAAACGCCTCTAAGGTATGAGAGCCGCCTGCGCCTACATCTAGGATATTGGTTGGCACGGTTTCTTGGTCGTAACCAAGAAACAATTGAGGTAGCAGCTCGCTAACATGAACGTCGCGTGCTGCAAGGACGCTCGGCTTAGAACGTAGCAACATAATGCGGCTGAGGCGTTAAGCAATAACAACCAACGCCGTTAAGCGACGCTAGGTTGCTTTGCCGAGCTCTCAACTTCTGGTCGGCTCTGCTTGGGTTGCGGCTTAGCAACATTTGCCTTGCTAGCATCACCGTTACGAACTGGGTCCATATCAATGCTGCCTTTGAAGTTCGCGCCATCTTCTAAGGTGACTCGAGGTGCAACAATGTTGCCTCTTACCTGGCCGGACTGGGACACAATAACAACTTCCGTGCCTTCAATATCGCCGGTGACTTCACCATCGATACGGACCAACTTACCCACCAAATCTGCTGAGACCTTGCCAAACTCACCAACGGTCAGATCATGGTCGGCCAAATCAACACTGCCATTAACCTGACCATTAATGATGAGGTTTTCAGCGCCGGTGATATTGCCTTCGATGCAGATACTCTTGCCGATGGTTGCTGTCACTCGTGGCAGCGTATCGGTCTTCATGGGGCGCTTTTCGGCCTCTGGTTGCTTTACTTCAGCTGGCGCTGGTGCGGGCTCTTTACGTTTTTCAAACATAGACTTCTCGGGGTTAAACGCCATGCTGGCAACCCGGCTATGTTAGACGCTGACATGTCTATGAAAGGTGACGTAATCGGCAAAATAGTGCGAACTACCGCAGGCTTTTTGCTACAAACATGACAACGGACACAACAGCTTAGCTCGGCTTACTCCGCCGCTGTGCCACGTAACTTTAGCTGCAAACCGTTTAAAAAATTGCGCAATATCTGATCTTTACACTCTCGGTAGCGACGGTCGTCTGGGCGGCGAAAAAAAGCCGACAGTTCATGTTTGCTCACAGCAACGTCTGCCAGCGCCAGGATCGACAAAATCTCCTCGGCCTGCAAATTGAACGCAATCTTCAGCTTTCGGAACACGGCGTTATTCGATAAGGAGGTTTCTGCCACTTGCGCCGGTCCATCCTGCTTGCCACGCTGACGGTTTATCAAACCGTTTAGAAAAGCAGCCAATATCTCATCAGGGCAAACCACAAAACCCTCTGCATCTTCTTTTTTCAGCCAACCGATCACCTTCAGCCTGGAGACCGTTTTATCGGCTTCCGCAAAAGTTGAGATAACGGCTGCATCATCAAGATCTAGGATGTAGCGGATGCGTCGTAAAATGTCGTTGGCTTTCATTAAGGTTTCGCTGTTGGAGTTGTTGGCTGGGGTGCTGACGGAATGTCCGATGAGTGCTTAGCAACAAGGATAACTATCTTCTCACCACCAAATTCTATCGTGTCGCCACTCATGATCTTTTTACGTTTTTGCAATTCAACGGCGCCGTTGACGGTTACATGTCCTTCTGCAATAACGGCTTTGGCTTGCCCACCGCTTTCTGCCATGCCCTCAAATTTCAAAATTTTGTAGAGCTCAACCGGCTCAGAGGTGACTTCAACCACTCGGCCATCTGCCGAGCTTGGGATAAGCGGTGTTGTTGGTGTTGTCATACAGATGCAACCTTGGTTTGAGAGAAACAAAACAGTTGTAGGTGATGCCTTTGTCTTGCATCAATCATAATCGCCTTTGCTTCGGTGCTGGCGCACAAGCGCCAATATATCTTCGCCGAAACGCTCAATCTTGGCATCGCCAAGACCCGAGATGCGGTGCAGCGCTTCTAAGGAATCCGGCTCTTGTTGGTCAATGGCTAACATAACCTTCTTCTGAAAAACCATATAGGCCTTCCATCCAAGCGCTCGAGCGGTCCGTTTGCGGTAGTTGTCGAGCGCTCGTGCAATATTGCCACCGTAGCGACTGTTGGCCGAACGGCGGTTAGATTTGGCAGCACCCTCTCGCTTTGAGGCCCCTTTGCTGGGATGCGTTTCATACACCGGCTTGCCTGGGAGCCAAACGGTTGGATAAGTACGACCTTTACGAACCAGCCGCTCCTCTTTCAGCAATTGGTCTACCGCGCCAACCACTTCTTCCTCAGAGTACTGAGCTAGCTGGCCGTATTCTGGCATGGTCAGCAGACCACCGCGGGCTAGGTTCTTCGCTCGCCCACCGCGTAGCGCTCGAGCCAAATTCACTCGCCCCACCGGGCGCGTTAATCGATCAACCGCGCAGAGGATAACTAGAAGCGCTTCCTCGGGCAGCTTAGCTACCGGCGCCTTGGCGGCCTCTTCATCGTTGTACAGCCCCACATCGGACGCAG
>CALHVX010000095.1 GCA_938036875.1 uncultured Pseudomonadales bacterium | reverse complement strand
GGCGCTTTGATTTCAATCGAATAGTGCGAAACGAAGTGGTAAGCATTACCAACGGGTTCGTCAGTAAGGGTTTCAGAGGCTGTGGCTGTACGTGAAGCCAAGGATAACAGGCAGACAACCACTAGAATTTTCAATGCTATCTCCTTCATCAACATTGCCAGTAGACTCGAATTTTTTGGCACTATGCAGCCACCCATCAGTGCGCGCCCAAGGTCAGCTTTCGGCCATAAGCGGAAACTCGTCAGGATGGGGTCTTTACCAAACGAACCCAGTTACCAAACTCATCGGTGCCAGCATCTCTCGATTCTTCAAATCCTAGCGACTTGTAGAATCCTATCGCTCCAGCGTTAGCCAACTGGCATTTGAGGCTGAGTGGTTGACGCCCAGCCAATTCCTCTGAGTGGGACATTAGCGCTCTGCCAAGTCCAAGACCCTGAGCCAGCGGGCCAACGTACAAATGGTGTATGAACGAATCAGGCTCCCAAATAGAAACGTAGCCAACGATTTGTCCATCTAGGATGCCTACCAGAATTCGCTCACCTTCAGTTTCCGCCTGAAAATCAACCTCACTAATCTTCCTGGGTACAGCTGGGAGGACGCCATTCCAAGCGTCGGCGTAGATTACCGCGCAGGCTGCATACTCTCCAGGCGCGATCTCGCGGATCTCGAACTTTGATTCGCGTATCATCTAAGAATTCTAACCGAAAGCAGTCGTTAACAGAGCACCTGGCAACTCGTGCTTTCGGCCAGGAGCTGACATTTCAAAATGAACCGAATCTCTCCAAGAAACTTTTTAACAAGGATGCAATCCCAGCAAGCAATACCAATATAGTTGCAGCTTTGATGGCCAATGCGCTGTAGAAAGGCTTTAGTATTCCCTCCGAAATTCTAAGATACTTCGAGAGAGTCGAAGCTCCATCTTTGATAAACACATAGTAAGTTAGTGCACCCCAGACAAAAAGTTGAACAGAAAGCCCAAGTATCATTTGAAGAAGCGGCCAGGTCATAAAGCTAGCGTTCGAATTGGCGCCAGAAGACAATTGCAAAACCCATAAAATCGCACAAGGTATCAATAGCCAGAAGGCCCAATGCTTAACGAACTTGTCAGTCTCAACTTTCGAAAGTTGCCCGTTGTTTACGGCGACGGTTAGTTTACGTTTGAGCATCAAGCCTCCGCCAACGCCACAAAACAAACCACAAAATAACCAGAAATGATCCAACGGCCCTCCCTCCGAACAATCGACAAACCATAGTAAACCTAATGAATAGGCAAGTTTGGGAGAACTGTTTCACCAAACCTAGAGAATGGCGACTGTCTGCTATGGGCACAAAGCAGACACTTTATATCTCCTAACGAGCGGCTGCTTTCATGGCAATTTTTCAAACACCAGTTAAAGAAAAACCTTGCTACCGGTTTGTCGTAGCAGACCCAACCTCATCTAACGCAGATTTGTTCAGCAACAAATTCGCATACTGCTGCAACACAATCTTTTGCAGCTCAGGTGCACAGCCTTGCAGACGCTCTTTGAACAGCGCCAGCTCAGCCGCGCCCTCCAAACTCTCGCCTGGGCTGTTTGAATCCTCCGCCAATGCTCCTTCAGCCAGCGCAGCCAACGAGTAGCGATGGGTTGCATAGGTTTTCAACCCACCAACAATGTCATTATCTAGCCGATGCGCAAGATCCTCTGCGCTTTCAAAATCGCCCCGCACACGCTCGCCAAAGCCAATGTGCACGTGCCCTTTGGCACCACGCACGCTGGCAATCATATGACTTAGGTCAGCGCCAAAGGGTTTTTCGTAGCTACCTTGTTGCTCCGTCTCCAACAGCTCTTGGGCTTTTAAAAGGTCACAAGGGTCCAGCTCATAGGCAATAGAGACAGGAATCAAACAAATTTGCTCTAACCACTCCCCCAAACTGCCCACCTCTTTGCGGTAGGCAAGAGCCAACATCTTTAGCAACGCGGGATCGGTTCGATCGTAGCCATCTTTTGCACGCCCCGCACGTTGAGCGATCCAAACCGATGCACCCTCAGCTAAGGACTGCTTGATGTAACCCGAGGTCCGCATTAAGGCGCGATAAATCGCTTTGGTGCCGCTTGCATTGCGCTCGACAACAAAGCTCTTGTTCAAGCGCATGATGTCGGCGGCCAACGGGTTATGCAGCAAGTTATCACCCACCGCCATACGACAGGTTTCTTCACCAGCGCCATACAACACGCGATTTAAAAAAACGGTATCCAACACGATGTCTCGGTGGTTCGAGACAAACAAGCGAGGCATGCTAGCGGGTAAGTGCTCTAACCCTGATGAGGAAAGCTCGGTTACCGAGCTACGGACCATGACATCGATGTAACGACGCATCATGTCTTGTACATCGCTAACGCTGTTTAGCTGACGCGCGCGCCAGCGCAGCAACTGGCGGGTAACCCAAGTCGCAACACCACCTGACAGCGCATAAAGCTTGGGAAACAAAAATGTGGCAATACCGTCTACCAACGCCGGATCGCGCACTAGGCGGTCAACCACCGCGGGCACTTCGGAGTCGCTGTAAGGACGAATGGAATCAAAGTCTTGCACGGGCATCACGGTAGCGCCTGTAGCGCAGAACACAAGCAAAATGTGAGCTGTAATAGGCATCCCAACGTGCCTCACAATGGGATTGGGGGCGTTGTTGCCTTATGATCGGTTCATCCAACCCATAGCCATTTCAAGCGCCAACGATATGTCCCAGCCTCAGACAATCATTCGCCCCAGCAGAGCTGAAGACACGGCCGCGCTACGAGACATCTACAACCACTATATTGAACATAGCCACGCAACCTTTGACCTGCAGCCAAAGTCCATTAGCGAGCGTCAGGCCTGGCTAGATCAATTCAACACGCCACAGCATCAATGCCTCAGTGCAATCAGCAGTGACGGCACCCTACTCGGCTACGCCTGCAGTTCGCAGTTCAAAACCAAACCCGCTTACGCCAGCTCCGTAGAAGTCAGCGTCTATGTAACACCAAACAGCCAGCAACAAGGGGTTGGCCGACAGCTATACAACCAACTGCTGCCACTGCTGGACAGCGCTGGTGTGCATCGCTGCTATGCGGGTATTGCGCTGCCAAACACCCAATCGATCCGCCTACACCAACAGCAGGGCTTCCATGAGGTTGCTCACCTAACCGAGGTGGGTTACAAATTTGACCGCTATTGGGACGTCATTTGGATGCAGCGGTGTCCACCAAAAGGGCAATCCAAGCGTTAGCCATAATCCAGATACCGATTGCCAACAGCAGCGCAAAAGCCGCGCGTTTCATGGTGGTTTCCGCTACGCGCGGCGGCCAGTGCTTGCCAAGCCAGGTACCCAGCACCACAACGGGCACAGCCCAAGCGGTCAGCAGCAACACCTCAGAAGTTAAGCCACCATTTCCACCCACCAAAATGGACCGGACACTCGTGGTGACAAAAAAGCAGCTGAGCAGAGTGGCACGCACAGTACGCAGGGGTAGCGGCTGACGATAGTTAAACCAACCCATAACGGGCCCAGAAGCAGAGAACATACCACCCACCAAGCCACCGGCCACCCCGGCTATAAAGGTCGGTAGCGGTTTAGAAACGGTCGGTTGCGGGACCGGACGCAGCGTCATGGATAAGCTGCCAAGCGCCACAAAGGCGCCCAGGGCTAAGTACAACCATTGCTGCGCTGCGGCATCTAAGGTCAGCAGTAGCCACAGCCCGACCCCAATGGCTGGGACCTGCCCCATCGCTAGCCAAACAAACAGGGACCGATGAATCTGCCCCCACTCACCACGCAGCGCTAAGCAAACGTTGAGCAGCGATAGCAAACTGACTACAGCCGTCAGAACTGGCAACGGCAGCAACATAGAACCACCGACGGTTGCCGTTATAATCATACCCATCGCAAAGCCGGTAACCGACTGAACGTAGGTTCCTAACAAGACCAACAGCAAAAACAAAAACAGGGCATATGCATCCATAGCCGCCCAGTATACGCACCGCCTCGTGCTAATCTGCTGGCAAGGCAATGCAAAAGTTTGGAGAGCAAAGAATGGACCTACAGTTACAAGGTAAAACCGCACTAGTCACCGGCAGCCACCGAGGCACTGGCTTGATCATTGCCAAAGCTCTGGTCGAAGAAGGCTTACAGGTATTGGTTCATGGTTTTGAAGCGGGTCAAGCACAAGCAGCGATTGCCGAGATTGGCGGTGGCATCCCAATCACGGCTGACATCATTCAAGACGCTGGCACCCAAGACTTAGCCCAGGCATGCGCCGAGCATCCTGTGGACGTGCTGGTTAATAACTACGGGGTGGCCGAGCCTGGGTCCTGGACCGACAGCACAACGGCTGATTGGGTTACCGCATACCAAAAAAACGTGCTGACGGTACAGCGCGCTATCTCTGTTTGCCTGCCGCACATGCGCAGCACGGGCTGGGGGCGCATCATCAACCTAGGTACTGTAGGTTCTACCCAACCTAACGCACGCATGCCCGGCTACTACTCGGCCAAAGGCGCGCTAGCCACCATGACCGTTAGCTTGGCTAAGGAGCTCAGCGGCACCGGCGTGCGGGTCAACCTGGTCTCGCCAGGGCTGATTCTCACACCCGAGGTAGAGCAGGCCTACTTAAAGCAGGGGCAACGCAAAGGTTGGGGGGACACTTGGGCTGAAGTAGAAGCGCATGTTGCCAAAGATATTCCTATCGGCCGCATCGTGCGTCGTGAAGAGGTCGCCAGCTTGGTCGCTTATCTGGCCAGCCCATTGAGCGATGCAGTGCACGGCCAGAACATTCGCATTGATGGCGGCGCACTGGCGATCACCGCCTAAGCCTGACATTGATATGACCGAAAATCTTAAAACGAACTGGACATGGCGGCTACTCGGCGTGGCCGTGGTGTTGCTATGCGTTGTGCTCTACGACCCAGCGCAAGGTGGATTGTTGCAACAACTGCTCCTGCCCGTGGTAATGGGCATCAGCGCCATATTGATTGTGCAAAACGTACTCTCGGTGATGCTGGCTGGAACCTTGCTTGCGGGAATACATAGCCACTGGTCGCTGCTCAGCCTTGGGCTCGCCACTAAGCTAACCAGTGACGCTTGGATCGAAGGTTTTGCTTATCCGGCCATCACAATTTTATGCTTCCTAGTTGCTAGCGCCATTTTGCTGCAACGCTTTCGTCAGCATATTCGCTCAACCCACGATGCGCGCTGGCAAGCAAGGCGCGAATCAAAGAAAAAGCCAAACGACTAACAACATGAACTCTTTCTTTGCTGACATTAACTGCGTTGTTTTCGACTTCGATGGCACCTTGGCGCCTAACTTAGATCTAGCCAACCTTCGTCGGGAGGTTGTCAAAGTCACTCAGGCTTACGCTGTCCCCCCCACCATCTACCAAGATCAAATGATTGTTGAGGTAATCACCGCAAGCCGGGGCTGGCTTAAACAGCACAATCCAGATGCAGCCGATACTTACGCCCAGGTAGCACACCAGCGGATATTAGACATTGAGCTTGATGCCGCGGCCAACACCGAGTTGTTTACCGCTACCCGACCGCTGCTAGCGGAACTGCGAGCGCACAATCGCAAAACGGCCATCGTTACCCGCAACTGTCGAGCCGCCGTACTGCAAGTGTTTGCGGACGCAGCCAGCTGCTGCGATAGCGTCAAAGCACGTGATGATGTTGTGCACATCAAACCTGACCCTCGCCATGTCGAAATGGCCCTGGTCGAAGCTGGAAGCGCAGCAGCGGGTGCCATGATGGTGGGCGATGGCAAGCTCGACATGCAGGTTGGGCGTGCGCTCAACATGCGCTGCGTTGGCGTGCTGACCGGCAGCAACGACACACAGGCATTGACGAACGCGGGCGCAGATGTTGTGCTCGATAACATTGCTCAACTGCTGAGCTAACCCATGCTGTAAGGACAACCTTATGTCTGACCTCACCTCCAAACAAGACCGGCCACTACGCTCGGACGCCACCCACCAAATACGCAATGCAGAGCAACTGCGCGCCGTCATCCCAGAACCACCCGAACTGCTGCAACAAAAGGTCTTTACCGAGATAGTAGAAGAAGCACAGCAGTTTATTGCCGCCGCCCCCTTGATCATGTTGTGCACCACCAACGCCCAAGGCCAAATGGACGTCTCCCCCAAAGGTGATGCCCCGGGTTTTGTTGAGGTCACCGATGTAAACACGCTTACCATTCCGGACCGACCGGGCAATCGGCTGGCTTTTGGCTTCAACAACTTGTTACAGAGCTCTAGCTTAAGCCTAATTTTTTTGCACCCGGGTACGCGCGAAACCCTACGCGTTAACGGCCAAGGCTTCATCACCAAAGACCCAGCAGTGCTAGAGCGGCTAAGCGTTGGCAGCAAACCTGCTCTGCTGGCTACCGAAGTACAGGTGCAAGAATGTTTCTTCCATTGCGGCAAAGCGCTAATCCGATCTAAGACCTGGCAACCGGATAGCTGGGGCGAGCCAATCAAGATTAGCTTTGGCCAACAGTTTGCCAAGCGTATGGGTGGCCAGCAGGCGCAGGACCAGCAAAAACTGGCGGATCAAATTGATGCTAGCGTTAACGAAGACTACAAGAACAATCTGTACTAGCCGCATCTAAACCGCCGCTAGCGTGCACAGCTAGGTGCTTTGAGGCTGGGCTGGTTATTGGCTGGCATTCGGGCCAGAATGAGGGCCGAGTTGATAGGATCGCACCATGCAACCTTCTACCGCCGCTCGCAACGCCATCAGTCCGCTGCTGGAGCAACTTATACGGCAGCTCGGTGATGAGGGTCATAGCACCCAAAGCGCCTATTTCGCTCGGATACGCAAAGAGCTGGACCGCGCCCAAGATGAACTCGCTCTGGTGACGCCAATACGTGCCCTAACCACCTACCACGCGGTGGGCTTCCAATTTTCTAATGACGCGGAGTCTTTGATTCAGCGCATCTGTGAAAAAGCTGAGCAACTCGATCAAACTGACCACCATGATCAGCCGGTCTCACACTAAAGAGATTCACCATTCGAACCTAGCAGAACGGACTTATGCACTTAGAGCAAATCATTCGTTACCCCGTAAAAAGCATGGGTGGCCAACGCCAAGCCCAGTGTGAGCTAAGCCAATCCGGCGTGCCCGGTGACCGGGTGTGGGCGCTACGCGACCTGGAACGCAACAACTTCAAAACCGGCAAACGCTATGGCGCGCTGATGGGCTGTGCTGCACGGCTGATCGCTGAACCGGATGCCAACCAACCGTCTCCCGAGGTGCAACTTGAGCTGCCGAACGGGACCAGCATCAGCAGCCAAGATTCTAGGGTAGATACCCTGCTTAGCGAGTTTTTAGGGTCACCCGTGAGCCTAATGGCGTTGCGGCCGGCTAGCGACTTAGACCACTACCGTCGGCAACCTCCTACGGCGGAAGATCCCATGAGTGATGCCAGGGCTGTGTTTGCCCGCACCCAGGGAGAGCCCCTGCCGGACTTATCCAGCTTTCCAAAGGAGTTGTTTGAGTACGAAAGCCCCTTGGGTACCTACTTTGATGCTTATCCGATCCTGCTCATGAGCCGCGCAGGTTTAGCAAGCCTGGCTGCCGCCCAGCCCAATAGCGACTTTGATGTCACTCGATTTCGTCCCACCTTGCTGGTGGATGAGGCGGGCGACGCAGCAGAGGCTTTCCCGGAAGACGCCTGGGTTGGCAAAACGCTCAAAATTGGCAACGCTGTACTCAGCGTCGAGATGCGCTGCCCGCGCTGCATCATGACCACCCATGGGTTTGCGACGCTAGCAAAAGACCCAAGCATCATGCGCACCTTGGTCCAGCAGCACGGCGGCGATCTGGGTGTTTACGCCAAAGTTATCGAGCCGGGCCGGATCGCAGAAGGCGATCAGATTCAGGTCCTATCCTAGCTCGCAGACCATGTAGAATGGGCTATGACTAGAACTAACTCTAAAGCCCGCAGCAGCAAAAAAGCAGCGGCAACTCGTGCCCCAGCGGTGAACTTTCAGGATTTTGGTTATCTACGTACCGCTGCGGTGGCGCCGGTTCTAACACTGGCAAACCCCGCCGCTAACGCCAAAACCATCATCAAACACTTACGCGACCTCGAGAAGCAGAAGGTTGCTATTGCGCTGTTCCCCGAGCTTTGCTTAACCGGTTACTCCTGCGAAGATCTATTCTTCAGCACTTCGCTACGCCAGCAGGTGGTGACGGCACTTAACAGCATTGCTAAAGCCACAAGCAACATCATTGCTGTGGTAGGCGCACCCTGGCGCACCAGCGACGACCGCCTGCTTAACGTTGCCGTCATATTGGCCGGTGGCCAAGTACGTGGCATGGTGCCTAAAACAGCACACCCCAACTACGCCGAGTTTTACGAGCGGCGCTGGTTTGTTGCCGCTGACGATCTCGATGAAGAGCTCACCGAATTCAACAATGATGCGCGCATTTCACGGCAACAAATTTTTCAATGTGGTGATCGACAATTTGCGGTTGAGATTTGTGAGGACCTTTGGGCCCCAAGCTCGCCAGGAGCCGCCCATAGCTTAGCGGGCGCCGAGCTGATGCTAAACCTGAGCGCTAGCAACGAGTTGGTCAGCAAAGCCGACTACCGCCGCGACCTAGTCCGTATGACCAGTGCCCAGCGTATATGCGGCTATCTGTATGCCAGTAGTGGAGCCATGGAATCTTCTAAAGACGTGGTGTTTGGCGGCCACTGCCTTGCCGCAGAAAGCGGTGCGCTGCTTGGCGAAAGCGAACGCTTCAGCCTAGGTGCCCAACAGCTGATTGTAGATTTTGACTTTAACAAGCTGGGTCACGACAGGCTTCACAACAACAGTTTTATGAACGCACCCCGGCCTGGTGGTTATCGACGCGTGGCTCTAAACGCCAGCAAACACAAGCTGACCAAGCTAACCCGGCACTACCCTGCACATCCGTTTGTGCCAAGCGACATTGAGCACCGCGACGCCAACGCATCAGAAATTTTAAACATCCAAGCAACCGGGCTTGCGCGGCGCATGTTGGCAGCGCGCACCCAAGGGTTGGTGATCGGCTTATCCGGCGGTCTCGATTCGACCTTAGCTTTTTTGGTGTGTCTCGCCGCGCTAGATAAACTCAACCTACCGTTGAAGAACTTGCACGCGCTCACCTTGCCCGGCCCAGGCACCAGCAAGAAAACCAAAACCAACGCACACGCATTGGCTGAAGCCGCTGGCGTTGCGCTCAAAGAAATTTCCATCGCAGCGGCGGTCAAACAGCACCTGTCCGACCTAGAACACCAAAAAACTGACGTAGTGTTCGAAAATGCACAAGCACGGGAGCGCACCCAAATCTTGTTCAACTACGCCAACAAAGTCGGCGGCATTGTGGTGGGCACCGGGGATTTGTCGGAGCTTGCCTTGGGTTGGTGCACTTACAACGCAGACCAAATGGCAAACTACAACGTCAATGCAAGCGTGCCAAAAACCTTGGTCTCTTCGCTAGTGAACTGGTACGCCCGAGAGCGGTCCAACCCTAAGCTAGCCAAAGTGTTAGGTAAGGTATTGGCCACACCTATCTCACCTGAACTGCTGCCGCTAAAAGGCGGTGAGATCGCTCAAGAAACCGAGGCGATTATTGGGCCTTACGAGCTGCATGATTTTTTCTTGCACCACTGGTTACGTAACGGCTTTACGCCAAGCAAGATTTTTCATCTGGCGCTGGTTGCCTTTCAAGGTAGCTATAGCCGAACCGTCATCAAGAAGTGGCTAAGGTTGTTTTTTGCACGGTTTTTCAGCCAACAGTTCAAGCGCACCACAGCACCACCAGGACCCAAGGTGGGTTCTGTCAGCCTGTCGCCACGCGGCGACTGGCGCATGCCTGACGAAGCGGATGCTAGCGCCATGTTAGCCGAGATTGACGCGCTCTAATTTGGCTACCGAAATCGCGATGTCGTTACGAGGATTTTTTATGTTGCACCAACTGATTAAGTTTACCGCCGCCTGCAGCGCCCTTGCACTAGCAACGTTCAGTTCTACGGCACTCGCCGCACCAACAGAAAACTACTGCGGCAAAGAAGGCGTGTGGATCCAGATCCTTGGCGCAGGCGGTCCGGAGCTAGACGATGGCCAAGGTGGCCCTAGCTATTTGGTCTGGCAGGACGATGTAGCCCGTCTGCTCGTTGATACCGCTCCCGGCTCCTCGGTGAAATTTGACCAGTCCGGTGCCAACTTTGCCGATCTGGATGCCATTGCCTTAACCCACCTACATGCAGACCACACGGCCGACCTACCGGCGTTCGTCAAAGGCTCGTTCTTCGCTGAACGTGATCGTCCGCTCAAAGTACTTGGCCCCTCGGCCGGCGGCATGTTCCCAGCAACCTCGACCTTTGTGGAACGTTTGATCGGGCCCGAAGGTGCATACCCTTACCTCGCTGACTTTTTAACCCACAAAAGTTCAGGTGGCTACAAGCTCACCCCGGTAGACGTCCCCTCAAAGGGCAATCGCCGATGGGCTCGATTTGGGTCCGACAACCTCAAGCTAGCCGCTATCCCGGTCAATCACGGGCCGGTACCAGCTGTGGCCTGGCGGGCCGAAATTGGCGGTCACAGCATTGTGTTTACCGGTGATTTCAACAACGAAAAGAACCTAATACCCAAATTTGCCAAGGACGTGGATGCGCTGGTGATTCACCATGCCATACCCGAAACAGCCCGTGGGGTAGCCCGAGAGCTCCACGTGACCCCGGGCCAGATAGGCCGAATTGCCAACCAAGCCCAGCCCAGAATGCTGATTTTGGGGCACCGAATGAAGCGAACACGGGGTGTTGAGAGCCTAAGTAGGGCCGCAATTGAAGAGAATTACACCGGTTCGCTCATTTTTGCTAACGACATGGAGTGTTGGGGGCTATAATCCGCGCCCGACAAACACTCAATCAGGACCATCAGCTATGGGTAAAGGCGATAAGCGCACCAAACGCGGCAAGATCATCAAGGGCAGCTTCGGCAACTCACGCCCCAAGAAAAAGAAGGCAGCACCTAGCAAAGAAAGCTAGGTCGCTCAGCTAAGGCCACCATGCCAGACCCGGACCACCAAGAGCTCCCCGTTGAGCTCGGCCAACGGCTAATCCAGGCAGCGCAAGACGCCCATACCTTCTGGTTCCAGCCCCAACATCAGGCCTACTGGTTCGCCAGCACCCCTGACTTCGATCAAAAGCTGCAAGTGAACTTCGGTCAGCTGCTAAACCGCCTGACCGAGCAAAACTTTGCGGCACTGAGCAAATGGCCACAGACCCCGGTTCAGCGGCTGGGGCTCATCTTGCTCTGCGATCAATTCACTAGGAACATTTTTCGTGGGCAAGCCCAGGCTTTTGCGCTGGATGCTGTTGCGCTGGCTACCGCAAAGCTTGGGGTTCAACTAGGTGAAGACGCTGATCTAAGCGTCGATGAACGCTGTTTTTTGTACCTACC
>CALHVX010000094.1 GCA_938036875.1 uncultured Pseudomonadales bacterium | reverse complement strand
AGCAAGCCCAGGGCTAAACCGGCCCCCATACCTATCAGAATACGCACGGTTAAGGTCATGGGGCCTCCTGAGCTTAAAAGGGGGAGAATCCGTCGTTGGATCCACTTAGCGCTTGTCGTTAGCGCTTCTTTCTTTGGGATCTAGATAAGCTGCCTCGCTTGGGCAACCGGATCTAGAACGCCTTACTAGCCAACTTCGATCATCTCAAAGTCTTCTTTGCTGACCCCACATTCAGGGCAGACGAAATCTTCTGGTACGTCTTCCCACTTGGTGCCAGCAGCAATATTCTCATCTTCGCAGCCTTCGGCTTCGTCGTAGATCCAACCGCAAACTATACATTGCCACTTACGCATTCTTCTTTGTGCTCCTACTTCTCTCTAATAGGCACCCAGCAGCATTTGCTGACCACCGCTCTGGGCACCGACAAAACGGACCCTTTTAGGCTTACTTCAGGCTAACCACAGGGCTTAACAGGCCAAAACCTGCCCAGGTAACTGCACCAAGCATCACTTAAGGCGCGCTAAATTACTTGGCGAAGTGGAAAAAAGCAACGTAACACCCATAATAGCGCCACCATGCCAGCACCCAAACCTAGACCCAACCGCCGCCCAGCCCCAAACCCCATCCGGGTGGGCGCTTATCTAACTTTGGCGAGAATTGATCGCCCGGTTGGTACTTTATTGCTCTTATGGCCAACTTTAGCCGCGCTGTGGGCGGCCAGCGGTTCTATACCATCGCCGCTGCTCATTGCGGTCTTTGCCCTGGGCACCTTTTTCATGCGTTCAGCCGGCTGCGTTGTTAACGACCTAGCGGACAAAGACATTGATGGCCATGTCAGCCGCACCAAGGATAGACCCCTGGTGAATGGCGACATCAGCGTGAAGCAAGCTCAAATCTTTCTGCTTCTATTGTTAGCCTTAGCGGCAATCACCTTACTGTTTTTGAACCACTTAACCCGTCTGCTCTCGTTGGTCGGCCTGTTGCTGGCCATGACCTACCCCCTATTCAAGCGCTGGACCTATTTGCCTCAAGTACCCCTAGGCGCCGCCTTTAGTTGGGGTTTGGTGATGGCGTTTGCCGCGGTTCAAAACACCGTGCCATCTCAAGCTTGGCTATTGTTCATTGGCAGCCTGTTCTGGATTGTGGCCTACGACACCTTGTACGCCATGATCGACCGGGATGACGACATTTTGATTGGCGTTAAATCCACCGCCATCTTATTCGGCAACGGCGATCGCTTTATGGTAGGCATGATGCAGGCCATCGCGCTGTTCATCTTCTATCTGTTTGGTGAGCAGATGGAGTACAGCCTTTTCTACAAAATGGCTTTGTTCGCCATTGCGGGCTTGTTCATTTACCAACAGCGCATCATCGTTGACCGAGAGCCGGCCGCCTGCTTTGAGGCCTTTCGCAACAACCAGTGGGTGGGGTTTATGCTCTTTCTAGGCGTTGCATTTGAGCTGCACTTTGGCCCAATGCTTGAGGCCGCCGGTTGAAACCGCCAAGCGCTGTGCGGTCTTTCGCTCAAGGCTTGGTCGCCAGCCTAGATGCCCTGACCGATACCTTAGCTCGAGGGTTAACTTGGCTCCCGCTGCTTATGGCTTTACTCATGGCATTGGTGGTGTTGGTCCGTCACGCGCTTGGCCAAGGATCCATCGCGCTGCAAGAAGCCGTCATGTATGCCCACGGCATGGCGCTGATGTTGGGCATTAGCTATACCTTAAAACAAGATGCCCACGTTCGGGTTGACCTGTTTTACAACCGCTTCACCGCTGCCCAAAAACGTTGGGTAAACCTGTGCGGCCATCTGTTTTTGCTGTTGCCGCTATGCATCACCATTTTGGTTATGAGCCTGCCTTACGTCAGCGCTAGCTGGCGGGTACTCGAAGGTTCACCCGAGGTGGGTGGCATACCCGGTATCTTCTTGCTGAAAACTTTGCTGCCGGTCACCGCGGTACTAGTGGCTCTGCAAGCGCTAGCAGAGATTTTAAGGCTTCTGCTCCGCGAGCCAGAATCCACATGAACCTAGCACCTCTCGCCATGTTTGCTTGCGCTTTTGCCGGCTTGCTAGCCGGCTACCCGGTTGCTATTACTTTAGCCGGTGTAGCGCTGTTGTTTGCCTTTGGAGGCATAGCGCTAGGGGTCTTCTTCCCAAGCGATCTGGGTTTTTTGCCCGGGCGTTTGTTTGGCATCATGACCAACACCACGCTTATTGCGGTGCCCCTATTCGTCTTTATGGGTGTGGTGCTAGAAAAAACACGCATCGCCGAAAATTTGCTCTTAGGGTTATCCGAGCACCTGGGCAAGTTGCCGGGCGGATTAGCCGTTGCCGTGATCTTGGTTGGTGCTTTGCTAGCCGCAAGCACCGGCATTGTCGGCGCAACGGTAGTGACCATGGGCCTACTAGCGCTGCCCGCCATGCGCTCACAAGGTTACGATGATCGCCTTGCCACCGGCACCATCGCAGCCACCGGCACCTTGGGGCAAATTGTGCCACCCTCTATTGCGCTGGTGTTGCTGGGCGATGTGCTTGCCAATGCTTACCAGCAAGCACAACTTAGCCAAGGTGTGTTTGCCCCGAAAACCGTTTCTGTTGGCGACTTGTTCGCCGGCGCATTGCTCCCCGGGTTAGTTTTAATCTTGCTGTACCTGCTCTACGTGGTGTTGCGCACCTGGATTAACCCGGCCCTGGCCCCCGCTCGTACGACGACCACCAACCCAAATGTGGCAGCCAGCACAATCACCACAATACCCAAGCGCAGCCTGTTATCCGCATTACTAGCTCCGCTACTGCTCATCTTTGCGGTCTTAGGTTCTATCTTGACCGGTGTTGCCACACCTACCGAAGCCGCTGGAGTTGGTGCCGTTGGTGCGTTGCTATTGGGTCTAGCTAGCCAAACACTAAACTTAGAGGTGCTCCGCGACGTAGGGCGATCAACCCTAACCACCACCGCTATGGTGTTTTTTATCCTCATCGGTGCATCCGTGTTCTCCTTGGTGTTTCGCGGCTACGGCGGCGATGAGATGGTGCACCACTGGTTTGAAAACATGCCCGGCGGTGCGCCTGGCGCGCTGGCCATTGTTATGCTCGTGATCTTTTTGCTGGGCTTCATTCTTGATTTTATCGAGATCACCTTTGTGGTGGTGCCCATTGTTGGGCCGGTGCTTCTCGCCATGGGCATTGATCCGGTATGGCTGGGTGTGTTGATTGCCGTAAACCTCCAAACCTCTTTTCTTACCCCACCCTTTGGCTTTGCATTGTTTTACCTGCGCGGGGTAACGCCGGCAGACATCCCAACCAGCAGCATCTACCACGGGGTTGTACCTTTTATTGGCTTGCAGCTGTTGTTGCTAGGGCTGCTGGTCTTATGGCCCGAGCTAGCCACTTGGTTACCCGAACAAATCAAATCCTAAAACCCCAACCGAGCATCCGCACTAGAGGTCGTCTATGACAATCGAGACAAACAGCACATCTAGCATTCACACCCGCTCAAAGACCGCACAAGCGGGGGACGCGTTAGTCCTCACCAACCTCAACATCTGGAACGGCCAAGCCACCCTTGACGCCGATTGTCTTGCCATTGCCGGTGAACAGATTGTTGCTATCGGCGGCCAAGCCGACATGCCCGAAGACGCCGCCACTAGAGATTGTGCTGGCGCGTGGGCGTTGCCTGGCCTGATCGATGCGCACGTACACCTAGAGCTAAACCCAGATGACAAGGGTGCACCAGACAACAAGACGCCGGATCAGCGTCCGCTTATGGTGGAGCGCGCTGCAAAAATGTTGCTCGGCGGCATCACCACAGCAAGAGATCTAGGTGGTGGTGCTTGGCATGAACTGAGCTTGAGAGATCGTATTGCTAGCGGTGAATTGGCCGGGCCACGTTTGCTTTGCAGCGGACAGCCCATCACTAGCCCTCAAGGTCACTGCCATTTTTGGGGTGGCGAGGCAGCTAACCTAGAGCAAGCCAAACAAGTGATGGATCGACAGATCAGCAAAGGGGTGGATCTCATCAAGGTGATGGCAACGGGTGGTCGAATCACCAAAGGCTCACAACCGGTGAATGCGCAGTTTGATCAGCAAACCTTAAGTAGCATCGTTGCCATGGCTAACAACCAAGGCTTTAGCGTCGCCGCTCACTGCCACGGTACTGAAGGCATTGAAGTGGCCGCACGCGCTGGTGTCAGCACCATCGAGCATTGCAGCTGGGTTGGCGAAGAGGGCTGGGCTACCGATTATCAAGAACCTATTGCCAAACTTATTCTGGACCAAGGTATCTGGGTATCCCCTACGGTTAACCGCGGGTGGAAACGTATGCTCAACAACAAAACCGGCGAACGGGTGCGAGCCGCCTATCGAGCGATGTTAACTATGGGGATTGAGATGGTAGCCTCTACCGATGCCGGTATTCCCGGGGTTTACCACCAAGACTTAGCGCACGCATTGGTTGTGTTCCAACAAATTGCGGAGCTAACAAGCGAGCAAACGCTCGCCAGCGCCACTAGCGATGCAGCGCGCGCGTTGGGCATCGCTGATAAAACCGGGCGCATAGCAAGAGGGCTTGCCGCCGACATTTTGCTGGTCGACGGCAACCCATTGGCAGATCTAAACGCCATTACGCAGCCGGTTGGCGTATTCGCACGCGGTCGCGCAGCGCCGCTTGCTGCAAGCGCTGCTTGAGCGACACCCAAACAACCGGGCCGACATTCGAACCAAACTAGCTAACCTTAAGCGGCTAACTGGTCCGGGGCGCTTTCGCGGCCACCGGTTAACTGCTCAACGGTTGCACGTTGCGTGGGCTTAGGTCGGGCCATGTAGTGATAGTCCATATAACTACGGCTCGGTTCCATCAGCGCAATAGTGCGCGCGATCTCATGCGCCCAAGGCTTGTTCTTCTCCAAACCACGAACGATAAGCGCCACGTATCCTGCTCCCAGCAGAACGGCAAAGATCAAGAATCCAATTTCCATAACGAGCCTCCTATAAAGCTTCTGTGTGGCGAGCAACCCACCCCAAGAATTGGGGGAGTGCATAGCCAAAACGTTATGCAATGAGTCTAGGATTATCCCGAGAACTTACCGGAGGAGGCTTGAGTTTTTTTACGAAGGAACTTGAAAAAAACGGGGGCTTCTCACCGGCATTGCACCGGGAGAATCGATGCAAAACCTAGTCGGTGGGGTTGGTATGACTAATTGAGCCCGTCACACTAGCCACCACAAACGCAAAGGGGGCAAAGGCCCAACATTGCGCGCCGGCCAGCTCGGAGGACCGAGCGGACCGCTGTAGGTGATTTTTTTGCATTGACCGTTTCATAACGCGGCGAATGATACGCCTCGCCGCGTAGAAAGCAAGCATTTTATTGAAGGGGTGTCAATAGATTGGCGCGGGGGAGATTGGCACGGGGGAGATTGGCACGGGGGAGATTGGCGCGCACGGTCAGTGGAACAACGGTGGAGAGCGTACTCTAGGCGGGGACAAGATCCCGTAGATCGCTGTCGCTCAGCTCAACCCGGTTGCGACCATTCGCTTTGCCTTGATACATGGCAGCATCAGCTGCATGCATCAATTGGTCAGTGCTTAGGCCTGTATTACCGTAAGTCGTGGCAACCCCAATGGTGACAGTAAGCCTTAACTCCGTTACTCCGTTAGCCTCTATAACAAGGTCAGCTACGGCCGCCCGAATATGCTAAGCAGCGGCGGCAGCACCCTGCATATCGGTTGCTTCCAATAGCACCACAAACTCTTCGCCCCCAAAACGGGCCACCAAATCTTGACCCTCACGGCAATTTTCACGCAGAACTGACGCTAAACGAACCAAGCAGGCATCCCCGGTGACGTGGCCCCAACGA
>CALHVX010000093.1 GCA_938036875.1 uncultured Pseudomonadales bacterium | reverse complement strand
GCTGGTGGGGTCCTGTTCATCCGTAATAGATGGGTCAAACCAATCGGTGAGTACTTCTGGTCGGCCTAAATGTGCGCATAGTGAAACGTAAAGATCTGCGGGTATAAGGTCGTTCAAGGCATCAGGTAAGGTTAAGCCGGGGGTTGGCGTCATGGTCACGCCCAGTGCTTGTGATTGGTAAGCGCCCATTAAGGAGCCGCCACCCGAGTTACCTAAAATCACAATCTTCTCTATGCCTGCGGTTTCGCGCAGCCAGCGTACGCCTGCACCGATGTCGATTAACGCGTGCTCGGTTAAAAAGAATGCTTCGTTGCCGCGAAAGCGAGTGTTCCAGCCAAGGAAGCCGATCCCACGTTCGGCCATGTACGGACCAAGGTAGTGCTCGCTGAAGTCTACGTTGTAGTGCGTAGCGATAAGGGCCGTCTTTGGGCCGCTGTTGGTATTGGCAGCAGTAGGCGAATAGTACAAACCCTGGCAGGGGTTAAAGCCAGCACCATTGCGGGTGCTAGTGGCGGACGTACAAGAAACAAATTGGCGCTCCCAGTTTGGCATGTTTTTCCTAAATTCCATTGGCAAACTACTTAGCATTCAAAGTATATTGATATTGAGCCTTAGGCAAGTAGAATGAACGCCGAATAGGGGAGTACTGATATGCCAGCATCGAATGCTAGTTCTGCTGCGATACAGCGCCAGCTGACTGAGCGTCAACTCATTGATGAGCTCAAAGCCTTAACCCCACTACTGCGAGACAATGCAGCCTTGGCGGAACAGCAGCGTAAGCCAGTTGACGAAGTTATGCGCGCCATAGAAAGCACCGGTGCTTATCGATGGTTTGTTCCGAAGAAGTACGGTGGCTACGAATATTCACTATCCGGGTTCATGGAGCTTGGGATGGCCTTAGGCGAAGGTTGTGCGTCCCATGCCTGGGTCACCACCTTTTGCATGGAGCACAACTGGCTGCTCTCGCTCTATGCTGAGGCAGCACAAGAAGATTTGTTCGGTACCAATCCCTATATCATCGCCCCCGGCAGCCTCGCGCCTAATGGTCAGGCAACCCCGGCTGATGGTGGCTATCGCATCAGTGGTCGTTGGCAGTGGGGCACCGGCGTTATGCATGCCAACTTTGTGATGGTTGGCGTAATCACTCCCGTTGAAGGTCAAGAAGCACCCATTATGGGGATGTTTGTTTTGCCCATCGACCAAGTGCAAGTGGTAGATACCTGGCATGTAGAAGGCATGGTTGGCACTGGTAGCAACGATATTGTTATTGATGATGCCTTTGTCCCCGCGCATCGTATGGTAAATCTGGCAACCGTTAGAGACGGCACTAGCCCAGGTGCTCAACTGCATAAATCGCCGATATATAAAATGCCCATGTTGCCGGTGCTCGGTTTGACGGCCACCGCGCCATTAATCGGCACAGCCCGTAATGCGGTTGCGTTGTTTTCGGAGCGCCTACAAGGTCGAACCGTTTATGGAACGACCAGCAAGCAAGGGGAGCGAGCGTTGGCTCAATCTCGATTGGCGCATGCGATGGCGGAGATGAGTTCGATTGAAAATCAGATCATGAGCGTCGCGCGAGAAGTAGAAGGTTGGGGTACGGCGGGTGAGCCATGCCCCGAGTTGGACCGTGCGCGCTTGCGAGTAGACATTGGATTGTTGGTTCGTCGTGCACGCAACCTGGTGCGCGATGTTGTGGAAGCTAGCGGTGCCAGCGCACATTTCTTGGATAACCCGCTGCAGCGGGCATTACGAAATATCAATACGGCATCTTGTCACACCGTGTTTGATCTTGATGTCAGCACAGAGATGTACGGGCGTTTGTTGGTGGGGCTGCCTCCGAATGGGCCGATATAGCCTTTACAGTTTTGTGAAATACAGGGTGCTAATTTGATGCTAAGGGGCAAGAGTTTGGTTCAATTATATATCGTCATATTGGCTCTCTTGTTTTGTTTGTCTACTTCAGCATTTGCGCAAAACTGCCCTGGCACTGTTGCCGGTCAAAAACAGGTGTACTGGGGAGATCTGCATGTACATTCGGGTTACTCGTTAGATGCTTGGGGTTTTGGCACAACGGCAAGTCCAAGCCAGGCATACGAATTCGCCCGTGGAGCTCCACTGCGATTGCCGACTGGTGAGAAGGTAAAACTAGACCGCCCCTTAGATTTTATGGCGGTGACGGACCATGCTGAATGGTTCAACCTAATGTATACCTGTACAGATCCTGGCGCTAACGAACACCCCTATTGCGACATCCTCACCGAAAAGAACACACCAACAGAAGGTTTGGAGGTGTTTCGCAACTATGTAGTGCCAACTATTACCAAAGCCATACCAGCGCCTACGTTGCTTTGTAAAGAGCAGCCGGAGCTATGCGGTGAAGCACACCAATCGCAGTGGCAGCGCGTGCAAGATCAAACCAACGCGGCCAATGACCCTTGTGCTTTTACTTCGTTTGTTGCTTACGAGTGGTCGGCCACACCAGATTTTAGCCACAATCATCGTAACCTAATTTTTGCTGACGCAAATACCACGCTAGATGCCATTGACTACATGCGTTTTCCATCACCGGAAAAATTGTGGGCTGAACTGGATAGGCAATGTTTGCCTGAAGAGGGTTGTGACGTAATTGCCATACCGCACAACAGCAACATGGGTGATGGCAAGAGCTTTGATGTAGAGACAGAGTCGCCGGATCAGCTCGCGCTACGCGCCAAATATGAAACCCTGGTAGAAATTCATCAAGAAAAAGGTAACAGCGAGTGCCTTCCGGCCTTTGGTCAGACGGACGAAGACTGTAACTTTGAAATTTCGCTAACGAAAAGCTCACGGCCTGCAACACCAGCGAGTTACGACAAGGCCGAATGGGAGCGAATGCGCGGCGGCTATGTTAGGCGGCTGTTGTTGCGTGGTTTGTATGGATACCAGCAGTCAGGCAAGCGCCAAGTTAACCCATTGCAACTGGGCATCATTGGATCGACGGATAACCATGCTGCCACCGGTGGTTTTGTTGACGAAGAAACCTGGCCCGGCACAGTGTTCGGCTCTGGTGATTTTGATCGGTCGATGACCCGAGTTGCTTGGAACCCAGGTGGCCTAGTGGCAGTTTGGGCTGAACAAAACACAAGACGAGCTATTTTCGCCGCACTCAAACGCCGAGAGGTGTATGCGACCAGCGGCCCAAGAATGAAGGTTCGGTTAAGCGCCGCTGATGCTGAGTTAAGTTGTGATGTCGCAGAAGTGTCGAAACCTACGGATGCCATTGTGCCTATGGGCGGTGAGTTCAGCTCGCTATCCAACAATGGCGTCCACCTGCGTATTCAAGCTCAGGCTGATCATACGCCCATCGCTCGGGTTGAAATTGTGAAAGGTTGGATTGACGGCGGTGAGCTATTTGAGCGGGTTGAGCAAGTGTGGACCAAGAAAACGGGTGCTTCGGACCTGTGTGTAGTCTGGCAGGATAAGACGACAAGCGCTGGTAGCCCCGCTTTTTGGTATGCCAGGGTATTAGAAGCCCCAACGCCACGCTGGAGTGCTTTCCAATGCCAAGCAGAGGGTCGCTGCGCAGAGTTTCCCAAAGCAAATCAATGGATCTCTGAGCGCGCCTGGACATCACCTGTTTGGTACTTGCCTAAGGTTGCGTTATGAACAGTGATTCCTATGAGTCCATTTGACTTGTTACGCCAACTGGACGAGCAACGACGTCGGGCGATGATTAATGTGGACGCGGAAGCTCTAGGCCGTTTACTAGCGGACGATTTGGTTTGGACCCACTCATCTGGGACAACGGAAACCAAAACTGAGTTTATCGCCGCTATCGTTGAGGGGCGGGTGGCTTACCAGGATTTGGTGATAAGTAGGGAGCAAATTCGCCGAATCAACGCAGCTGTTGTGCACCAAGGTATGTTAACCGGTATGGCCTCACGTGATGGTCAGAAAAAAGCGTTGTGCGCCAAGTTCTTAGCTGTTTGGCGAGACGTTAAAGATTTGGATGGCTCGTTGCAGCTCGCCGCTTGGCAATCAACCAATTGCGATTTACCCGTCGACTAAGTGCGCATTCAACAACGACAAGAATAAAACGAAAACCCAAAACAGAGGTTAAAAGAGGGAATATGCCAAGACTAAAGCAAATATCAAAGTCAGCTGCGGCCGTGAGCGTTCGCAAGTACTACGATGCTCTGTTTGGTGAGAGAGACCCGGTGGCTGATCCCGGAACTGCCACTGGCACCCCGGGCAACTGGTGGACAGTTTTTGCCAACGTGCCTTATGTCTTCGATCACGCCACTAGCCACTTCGGTATGTTTGGCATGTTTGCATCTGAGAGTATTAGCCAGCTCGACCCGGCGGTTCGGGAGCTAGGGATCATGCGCGCCGGCTACACCCAGGCCAGCCAGTTCGTGTATTCACAGCATTGTAAAGCGGCACGCAAGAATGGCGTTGCCGAGGTAAAGATCAAAGCGATTCCGCAGTGGCAAGTGTCAGATGTCTACGATGCAAAGGAGCGCGCCGTGCTTGCCTGGGCAGATGCTTTGATTTTGCAAGGTGGTCGGGCCTCTGATGAATTGTTTCAAGCGTTGCACAGCCATCTATCCGACGAAGACATCCTCGAGCTGACTTACCACATCATGGGCTACAACCTACACGCGGTGTGCTGCAAGGCGCTGCGTTTAGAATTTGATGATGTGCCTGAGCGAATAGTTGAGGTACCGGTGCCGGGAGAGGGTGAACCTGCCGATTGGGCGGGTGCGGCGTGGCAAAACAAAGATTAGAAAACTGTATGTACATTTAAATAAGGATTACAGAAAAATAGGAGACTAAAGATGCAAGGGACAATGAGCTTCAGCTTGCTGCTAACGTTTGTGGCATTGTGCTGTACCGGTAGTAGCTCGGCGATGGCCGAGGAACGCGTGCTAGAAGAGATTGTAGTCACCGCAACTAAACGAGCGACCAGTTTGCAGGATGTGCCCATTTCGGTGGGTGTGGTGAACGGCGATTTTATTGAGACCTTTGATATCAAAGACATGAGCGATGTGCAGAGCTTCGTTCCTGGCCTGCAGGTCCAACAAACCTTTGGTAGTTGGGCTGTGCGTATTCGCGGTTTAGGTTCTGGTATCACCAACCTTGCTTTTGACTCCTCCGTTCCTATTTATATCGACGATGTCTACTGCGGCCGTGGTAAGTGCATGGAGGGTGCGTTTTTGGATATGGAACGGCTCGAAGTAGCGCGTGGGCCTCAGGGCGCGTTGTTCGGTAAGAGCACTATTGCGGGCGCCATCAATGCCGTTAGCGCTAGACCTACTGAAGAGTTTGAGGCGCAGTTACGAGTCGGCAACGAGTTTGAGTACGGCGGCCTCACCACCAGCGGCTTTATTTCAGGTGCCTTAACGGACTCCATACGTGCGCGTCTTGCAGTGCGTTGGGAGGATGTTGACGGCTATACAGATAACCTCTTTTTGGGTGGCGAAGATGGTGACAAAGAAACCCAAGCGATCCGCCTAGGGATGGAGTTTGATGCCGGCGAAGAGACGACTTTTTATCTAAAGTTAGAAACTGGCGAATCTTCAACGGATGGTCGTAATAATCAGCTTGTGCGACCCGGTGCGATGAGTTCTGTTAGCAACGACCCAAATGCTGAATTCCGCGCTGACGACCGGCGCAGCGTGAGCACTGGTGTTGAGAAAGAAGATTTTTATGAGTACGACTGGACATCCTTTACGTTCAGCATGGATACCGAGGTTGCCGAGCACCAGATCAAAGGGGTATTGGGCTACTGGGAATATGAGAATGAGTGGTTCCTAGATGTTGATGGTCATCCCGAAGCGATTTTGAATACCGCGCTGTTTGATGACTACGAGCAAACCACGGCTGAGCTGCGAATTTTGTCACCCACCAATCAAACTTTTGAATATATCGTTGGTGCTTGGTATCAGGACTCGGAGCTGACTACTCGGCAGTTCTCACCTTTTTATCCTGCATTTTTTCAGGCAGTTTTGCCACCGTTTTTGCAGGGTGCCATCGGTCCAGTTGCTTCCGGCATGGATCGAAACTTTGAGCGTGAAAGCGAAGCCTTCTCGGTTTACGGTCAAGTTACTTGGAACATCTCGGATCGGGTGCGTGCGATATTTGACGTACGCTATACCGACGAAGAGCAAGAGGGCGTAGGTGCTTCCTGGCCAATTCTCTTTACGGGGGTAGGTACCTTTGATCCCACGCGTGTGACGCGCAGTACTTTCGGACACGATCAAGAGTATCTGTTCCGTCAGGACCGCTCGGATGACAGTGTGGATCCATCGCTGCGTGTGCAATGGGATGTAAATGAGGATCTTATGATTTACGGCGCCTACGCAGAAGGCTCCAAATCAGGTGGCATGAAAGCCAACGATGCAACTTTAGGTACCCAGTTGCTCGGCGCAGCTGCAGACCCTGGGTATTCGCAGCGGTTTCTTGGGGTGCCTTCGATCACACCCGGCGACGTTGTGGGCGGTCTGAACCTGCAACAAGGTAATGGGGTTTTTGACTTCGAGGATGAAGAAGCAGAAAGCTGGGAGTTGGGCCTAAAAACTTCGTTGTTTGACAACTCCGCGACGCTCGCGGTGGCGCTGTTTACCACTGAGTTTAAAAATCTACAAACCTCTAGCTACGATGGTGAGCGATTCATCATCGGTAATGCGGGAAGTGCCACTGTTGAGGGCATAGAGGTAGAGTTCAGCTGGCAGGCGACGGATAACCTACGTCTGCATAGCTCCCTGTCGTTGATCGATGGCGAATATGACGATTTTGCTGGTGCCCAGTGTGTGGAGGACTCCAATGGCAACACGGATCCAGCTGTTTGCCTACTACCTATCGATGCCGGCACCGGGCTTCCTGATCCTTCTGGTACGCCGACCCAAAACCAAAGAGGAGAGCGGTTAGAGCGATCGCCGGAGATGGAGTTTAATCTCAGTGCACTTTGGGAATCCCAGCTTACGAACAACATGCGTCTGAAAGCCACGACATCGTTCTACTACTCGGATGACTACTTTGTACAACCGACCCAAGCCGGATTCTCCAGACAAGATTCGTTTACTAAGGTGGATGCTCGAGTAGCGGTTGCCTCGAACGATGAGCGTTGGGAGGTTGGGCTTACTGGACGCAATTTAACCGACGAGATGGTCATTCAACATGCTTACGTCATTGCAGGTAGCCAGTTCCAAAATCTGGGTATTGGTCGCACGCTAACCTTGGAGGCTGTTTTCCGCTACTAGCAATAACGCGACTATTGAAGCAGGCAAAAGGGGGCGTTACCGCAACGCCCCCTTTTTATGTTTGTCTGTCTTAGATGTTTGACAATAAACCCTTTAAGCTAGAGCGAACCTCTTCACTAGTTGGATCATTCCTGTGGACGTAATTGAAGCAATGGATACCTGCACAGCAATGCGGTATCTGAAAGAAGACCCTATTCCCAAGGCGGACATTGAGCGTTTGTTGTATGCCGCGACACGAGCATCCAGCCCTGGTAATAGTCAAGGTTGGCAGTTTGTAGTCATTGACGATGCCGATGTTAAGCAAGACATTGGTGTTTCGGTAGCCGAGGCAATGGCTCCGATATTTGCCAACAAACCTGAAGGTATGGATGGGGTTGCTGAACGTATGTATTTGGGTGCGGAGCACTTAGCCAAAAACTTCGCCAAGGTTCCGACTTGGATTTTAGGTGGCTCGCGTAAACTCTATCCGCCCAATGCGCCAGAAGATGTTTTTATGCACTCAACAATCTATCCGGCGGGTCAGAATTTGATTGTCGCAGCGCGTTCAATGAACATAGGTACCTGTTTTACCACATTCCACCGTGTCGCTGAGCCGATGATCCGTAAGCTCTGTAATATCCCCCAAGACGTTCATCTGTGTTTGTTTGTTGCTGTGGGTTACCCGGAACGAAAGTTTATGCCGGTTAAGCGTCAACCGATGGAAAACGTAGTGCATTGGAATAGTTTTTAGGTGAAGGGTGATATGGCAAAGAAGGTAGCTTTAGTAACCGGAGCATCTACTGGTATAGGCGCAGCCGTTTGTACTGCGCTTGCAGCTCAAGGTGTTGCCGTGGCGGTTTGTGATGTTAATCGAATCGATGGTGTGGCACTAGCAAACAAGCTAGGTGGCTTGTTTGTCTCTTGTGATGTGACGCGTTTGGATAGCGTACAGGCTGCGGTGGCAGAATGTGTTGCAAAGCTAGGTGTACCGGATTATGTGCATCTCAATGCCGGTATCATGACCGTGCCAACCGACACGCCTTACCTACCCATTGAAGAGGTATCCGAAGCGCAATATCAGAAAATTGTAGGGGTTAATCTCAATGGTGTGTTCCATGGTATGCACACAGTGCTACCCTTGATGCGTGAAAAGGGTGGTGGTGTCACCATTACCGCATCCACTGCAGGATTAAGCGTGGTACCCGTTGATCCAATGTACACGGCAACGAAATATGCGCTGATTGGCTTTGGTCGCGCGGTGGCGGCTGCCAATGAAGGATCCAATGTTCGTGTGAATGTGATCTGCCCTGGCGTGACCGACACCGCCATTGTTCCCCAAGACTACAGAAAGCCAGAGTATGGGGTTATGCCGGCAGAAATCATGGCGGCGGAGGTTGTTGACTTGTTGCTAAATGGACCCAACGGCGAGGTGCGGGTCAAGAACGCAGCAGACAAGCCTGCGTTCTCTATTGGAGTGCCTGATCTGAGCTAGTCACGCTTTGCTAAAGCCTAAATCAGCTCCGGTAAGCTCGCCTTAGCAATGGCTTGTTTAATGTCGTCTGGCATAGAGATCGCGCGTCTAGCATCTAAGTCGATACAGATCCCTAAAGTATCGCTTATGCCGAGCAGCAAGCCCGTTTTTCGAACAAACATCCAGCGTCGTGATTGCCGCCATTTATCCCCTTGGGCTACATCAGCACCAACCGAAAGAATTTCATCCCCAGCCATGGGACGGTCTAAAACCACAGAGCGGGTTTCTAGCATCGCCCAGCTGAATCGTCGGCCTTGAGCATCCCGCATCAATGGTGGCCCAAAGTTTTCCAAGTCTTCACCAGGCTGAGGCCGGAACATCACATACATTAAGTCCAAATCTTCGCGTAGGCGGCCATTAGAATCACAATCTTCTGCCAGCACGGTGGCGGTTCGGCGTCCGCTGCCCATGCCGGGGGTTGGATCATCGCTCACCATCGACTCGAGCTTCTCCAGAGTGACTGGGCTTGGCGCTTGCAGTGATAGCGAGCGCGGCATGCCGTGCTTGGGTATGTTCACCACATAGTTGCGAGCTGCTTCAGTAGCGATTGTTGGTATAGGGCTGGGTTGTTGAGACGCTGTGTCGATAACTTGGGTCGTAATGATAAAGGTGGCTGCTAGGGCATCGGTATCGGGATTTCGAATTTCAAAGTAGCTGTGAAGGCCGTCCAACCCTACGGTCCCCTCACTATTCACCAATCCGCCGTAAGTCTGGAGCTTGGCACCGGCAAACTGCTCTTTGCGAAATTGGGTGTAGGTGTCTACTTTGCGGAAAAATTGGGTAGGCGACAGCTTCTCGTTCAAGCCCGCTTCATTGAATATCCGCTCGTTGGCTTGGGCGGCGCGCAATAGGTAGTAGCGCACGTTCATGTGGCCAAGAGAGTCGATTTCAGACTCTTCGACCACGGATTCACTCAATAGGGGTAATTCGTTCATTTTCTAGGTTCCGCGCCTGTGAGTTTCAAGACGAGGAGCAGCCTCGGGTTGCATCAACCGGCTATTTTAGCATAGGAACCCTAGGACTTTACTATTTGGATCTTGTAAGTGAGCGCTGGGTTTAGTGAGGGTGCAGGCGCACCGGCACGCTTTTGATCCCTCGGATGAAGTTGTTAGGGAGCCGAACCACGTCCTCAACCAACTCTACGGTGTGGAATCGCTTCATGATCTCCTCCCAAAGGATGGTGAGCTGCATTTCAGCTAGGCGATTGCCCATGCATCTATGCACACCAAAGCCGAAAGCGACGTGTGAGCGTGCGTTGGGACGATCGATGATCAAACGGTCTGCATCAGGAAACACTGTTTCGTCTCGGTTGCCGGACAGGTACCACATAACAACTTTGTCTCCAGCTTTGATCAGCTTGCCACCAAGCTCGTAGTCTTCTAACGCAGTTCTTCGCATGTGGATAACGGGCGTTTGCCAGCGAATCATTTCTGACACCATATTTGGAATGAGCTTTGGGTTATCCCTGAGCTTTTGGTACTCATCTGGAAATTGGTTTAGCGCCATCACCCCACCACTGATGCTGTTGCGGGTTGTGTCGTTACCCCCAACAATTAGCAGCAATAGCGTCCCCAGGAACAACCCCGGGTTCTCATTCATGTTCTTTGTTTCTTCGTTGTGCGCTAGCATGGAGATTAGATCAAATTTTGGCGGTGCAGCGGCACGTTCTGCCCATAGGCCGTAAAACACGCCAGCTGCCTCCATGAGCTCTTCGTAACGTTTGCTCATGTCTATGCTGGAATCACCGGTCACTTCAGGCACGGCTGTTGTGATATCGGACCAATGCACCAACTTGTGTCTATCTTCGTACGGAAAGTCGAACAAGGTTGCCAACATCCGCGCGGTCAGCTCAATGGATACTTCGTCTACCCAGTTGAAGGTTTTGCCAACGGGCAGGTTGTCGAGAATATCAATCACGCGCTCTCGAATAAGGGGTTCTAATTCGGCGAGGTTTTTGGGTGCTACTGAAGGCGATACCGCTTGGCGCTGTTTTGTGTGCTTGGGCTCGTCTGACTGGATGAAACTTTCGCCCTGGAGCTGCTCTGCGTTGCCGGGCACTGGGTCAACAATTGCGATGCCGCCTACCTCAGATGAAAATACGGTGTTGTTGGTATCCACCTCTTTGATCAGCTCATGACTGCTCACTGACCAAAACGGGCCGTTAACACTATCTTTTAGGTAATGTACGGGTGCTTCGTTACGAAGGCGCTCAAACCAGGGTTGCCAGGTATCGTTTTCGAACAGCTCAGGCCGGCTTACATCGATGTTTTCCAGCGGTGTTGCGGTTGCATTAACTTGTTGATCCGCAAGCTTAGTCATGGCCCATGCTCCAGTAGTTTGGTATTCACTAGTACCGGAGCTTATCACCAGCACAATGTTGCTGGGAAGTTGGTTGTAACTCGTGTGCTAGTGATTTTGTAGCCGAGAAACCACGGCGGCTGGTTCTAGGACAATGATGTCTTGGATACCTCGCTCGTCGGTTTTCTTAAACACCAGTGCGTTTTCAGCATCTTCGAATACCAGCAGTTGGCGATCGATCATCGTCTCTGGCAGCTTTTTTTGTTGTTGCTGGTTTAAATGTATAATTGAGTTTATTGACGAGATGGCGAGACCGAACCTTTCGGTGTCCGATTTTAAGATGATGATTTGTTCAGTTTTTTCTGGAGCGCCTTCAATGCCATAGAGTTTTGCCGCATTCACTACATTTATCATCTCGTCACGTAAGCTCAAAATTCCGTCGATGTGCTGACCAAGCATCGGGGGTTGGAGCAGTTTTTCTGGGTAGTCAACCACTTCAGATATTTCCAGTATGTTTAAGCCATACAAGCGATCTATGTGAAAGGTCAGGAAGGTTTGTGTTTGGCTTGCTTCAACGGCCTTTTCGACTAGTTGCGTTTGCTGAGCGAACAGGTGATCACAGTTTTCTAGAGCTTCACCAACCTCTTCAAAGCTAAAGATTTTATCGACGTCGAGCTGGATGATCTCCTCGTTGTCTTGACCTTTCAAGCAGCCCAAAAATAGTTCTGCGTTTTCGGCAACAAAGACGGGAAAGCCCTGAATGTCTTCATTGTAGTGGTGCAGGATGTCATTGATATCATCAACCAGAAGCCCAAAGGTTCTGTCGTTTGAGTGAGCGACGATAACCCTGCCGCGTAGATCCGATGTTGATTCGTTGCGGGCTGGTAGCTTAAGAACAGCTCTTAGGTTAAAGATCGGGATGGTAGTGCCGCGAATGGTTGTAGTGCCGGCAAGTACTTCGCTAGACAGCGAAAGGTTGTCGAATTCCTCCACCAACAAAACTTCTTGAACCTTAGACATACAGATGGAAAGCATCAATGGCTCTAAGTGGAATACAATACTCTGCCTTTTTGTTCCCTTGGCTATTTGCGTTTTTACAGAGGATTGGTCGTTAGCAACTATTTGTGTTTGGGTGAAAGGGTTGCCATTTCGCTCAATGATGGCTTGGGTATCCAAGAGTTGGACTATTCGGGCACCATCCCCGAAACGAAAAGCTCCGGTGGTTACTCCGCCTGCTTGGGTGGCGGTGTATTTGTTGTACACGCAGTCGTGTCTTGTGCTTCGAAAAACCTCGCTGGTTTGGTCGAACATCAAGCCGATGTGATGGTTTTCGTACTGGGTGATCGCGATTTTTTGTTGTGGCGACCTTTCGCTTATTGGTGGTAAGTCGAACATGCAGCGTAGATCAATGACCGGTATGGTCATGTCTCGCAAGGTCATAATCCCCAATAGGTAATCTGGCGATAAAGGCTGAGGGGTGAAAGTCTCTGGTGAATTGATGACATCAACCAACTCGCAGGCGGCTAGTGCAAATTCTTCATCAGCCAAGAAAAACGAACCGTAAACAGTGTTCTTTGATTCACTCGACTGTTCTTCAGTATTCGTGGCTTTTGGCTCGAGCGCTGCATCGGTTGTGATGTTGCCTTCGGTGTTAGGGTCATTGCTGACAACCAAGGTGGGTTCAGCCATTGCGAGTTCTCCTGCTATGAATGCGGGGGATGGTCTCAATCTGTACATCTAGGCTGTCGACAACAAGGGTCATACGACGCCCGAAGTCGCCGAGTACGTCTAGAGTGCTGATGGAGATGTTGTGCCTCTTGAGAACGTCTTGGGCCATCTTTGCGTTGGCTGAACCCACTTGTATCTTCGGGTTGGCTAAGGCTTGCATCATGTTGCCGCCCCCAGCCACCGCGGCTTCGATTTTTAGGCTTTTGTTTGGATATGAATCCAGTAGAACTAGCGCGTATCTAACCGCCTGATCAACCCATCGGCCTCGATTGTCGGGCTCGTGTTCTGGAGCCGTTGGCAAGAGGCTGTGGCTTAAGGTGCAGCGACCGGTTCTTCGGTCGAACAACGCTATGCCAATGCACGAGCCTAGCAGTGCGCTCATGGTGTGTCCGGGCAGCCCTAACTTTACTTCGCCAATGTGGACTACGGTCTCCATTATTTAGTGCAGCGCCGCAGACGCTTGATAGATGCAGGGCGCTATATTTTCGTAGTTGGCGATTGAGTGAAGGATGGATTCAGATTCGCCAACGATAAGCATACCTTTGTGTTTTAGGCTGCTGTGTATGTTAGATAGCACTCGATCTTGGTCATCTTGGGTGAAGTAGATCAAGACGTTGCGCAGCAGAACCAAGTCAAACTCGGATATTCGGTTAGGTTCACCAAAGAGGTTGTGAATTTGAAACTGTATTTGGTTAGTGAGCGTATCACTGACCCGGTAACCCCCAGAATGCGCGGTAAGGTATTGTTTGGCTAAGGAAGGGCGCTGGGATAGTAAGCTGGCAACGGCGCGTTTTTGGTAGTTTCCCTGCAGGCATTTCTGAATCATTTCGGTGGATAAATCGGTTGCCGTGATCCGAAAGTTGAAACTTTCATGTTTTTTCTGAAACTCATTGAGCAGTATGGCAAGGCTATAGGCTTCTTCACCGCTGGAAGTGGCAGCGGACCAAACATTGAACACAGAGCAGGGGTTTTGTGCTAACCACCTTGGTAAAAAGTCCTGCTCCAGGTATTGCCATATTCGTGGTGTACGAAAAAACGAAGTTTCGTGGGTTGTTACATTGTCGACAAAGAGCATCTGCTCATCGGGGCAATCCAGTACCAGTTGATAGTACTGGTTGGTATCCTCGATGGTTAGAGCCCGCATGCGCCGACCTACTCGAGCCTCCAACATGGATTGGCGATGGTCCGATATGCTCACGCCTGTTAGCTCATGCGTGAGCTTTTGAAAGGCATTGAACTGCTTCTGATTCATCTTTACTTCCGCTGCTGTGTTTAGTGCTTTGCTGCTTAAGCGGCAGGTGTGACTACGTTCATCAACTCGGAGGCTTGGTCTGCAAGATTTTTTGTTGACCCGGCGATGATTGTTGTTGCGCCAGCTGACGTTTCAGCGGTGACCGCAACTTGGTCAATCGCTTGGGCGACATCTCTTGCTGCGATTTGTTGTTCTGAGGCGGCAGCGGTGATTTGAGAGATGGATTTAGCCGTGGTGACCACCCCTTCAACGATGCTTCGGAAAGCCTCACCGGCTTCCCGCGATACTTCGCTGCCTTTATCAATACGTCGTGTGGATTCGTTGATCAGCTTGGAGATGTTGTGGGTAGCCTGTGAAGAGCGTTCCGCCAGCTTACGTACTTCATCCGCTACAACGGAGAATCCTAGACCATGGTCGCCAGCTCTAGCCGCTTCGATCGCAGCGTTAAATGCCAAGAGGTTGGTTTGGCTAGCGATCTCGCTGATCACCATTAAGATGTCTTTGATCTCTTCGGACGATTTGTTGATTAGCTCCATGGATTCTATAGATTGCTCTATCGCCTGCACTCCAGTTTCCGCTCTTGCTTGAGTGCTAATGGCTTGCTCTTCCGCAAACTTTGAGTTTTGGGCAATAGAATCGATGGACGCGCTTAGCTCCTCTACGCTGCTACTCATCTCTTCGGTGGTTGCACCGAGGCTTTGTGCATTGGATGCCACTTTCTCGGTCTCTTCTGAGATTTCTTTGGACATGCTTTCTAGTGAGGCACTTATAGTGGCAACATCCGTTTGTAGGGCACGACTGGTTTCAATTTCGTGGGTGCTGTCCGTAGCGAATTTAACGATTTTGACCGGTACGCCCTCAGGATCAAGGATTGGATTGTAGTTGCCATGAATCCATAGCGGTCGGCCACCTTTGCCTATGCGTTGGAACAAGCCAGATCTAGTTTTGCCGGTGCGCAAACCTGCCCAAAAATCCGCATATTCTTCGCTCTGTGCATAGCTCTCCTCGCAAAACATTTTGTGTTTTTCACCGACGACTTCATCTGTGCTGTAACCGAATGTTTTTGCAAAGTTTTCGTTTATGGATAGGATTGTGCCGTCAGGTAGAAACTCGATAACTGCTTGAGTACGATTTATCGCTTCGATCTTGCCTTCGTAGTCGGCATTACGGATTTTTTGTGCGGTGATGTCGGTAGCGAATTTTACCACCTTAATGGGTTTGCCCTCCCCATCGTAAACTGGGTTGTAGGAGGCATTGATCCAGACATCGTTACCCGTTTTGCTGATGCGCTTGTATTCGCCAGAGTCATAGAGACCTTTGCCGAGCCTCTCCCAAAAATCTGCATATTCTTGGCTTTTGCTGTACTGGGCATCGCAAAAGATGCGATGGTGTTTTCCCACTATTTCGTTTAGCTCGTAACCGAGCGTGTCGAGGAAATTCTGGTTTGCTGTAAGAATTGTCCCATCAAGGGAAAACTCGATGATTGCCTGAACCCGATCTAGTGCTTCCATACGAGCCGCTTGTTCGGCTGCCAGCATTTTTGTTTTGGTCACGTCCGTTGCAAATTTAACGATCTTAACGGGTTGCCCATGCTCGTCGAGCACTGGGTTGTAGGAGGCGTTTATCCACACGTGTTGGCCGTCTTTCGCAATGCGCTTGTATTCGTTGGCTTCGAACTCACCACGGCCCAACCTTCTCCAAAACTGTTCATATTCAGCGGATGCGGCGTATTCTGGTTCGCAAAAGATGCGGTGGTGACTGCCCACAATCTCATCTAGCTCATAGCCGAGAGTCTGCAGAAAGTTGTCGTTGGCGGTTAGGATATGGCCGGTCAGGTCAAACTCGATTACCGCTTGCACTCGGCTAATTGCCTCGATGTAAGCCTTTGCTTCGGCGTTCTCATTCGACTTGTTGTCCATCGGTTTCCTCGTTTTACGCTAGTTACATGGGGCAGGGATATAGGTACCCATTAACCTTTCAAGAAGGTATGGGCTAAGTGTAGGAATTGGGTAGCTAGAATGACGGGCAGAAGTGTGAACTGGTTATCAGTTGGGCCCTGAAAACCTTAGTTTGCTTGCTAAGAAGCGGCTGTTACGAATGACCGGCTCGCGTGCGGTATGTCTGAGCCGGTCGATAAGGGGTTAACCGGGCTGTAAAGCCCGGTATGGCTGTTAAGCGTTGCGCTTACTGCCCGATGTGCGTACCGAACTCAACGCCGTATACACGTGGTGGACCATAGTTAGCAAAGGTCCACAGAGCGCCAACCGCTTGTGATGCCGTCTTGTAACGATCATCGGTCAGGTTCTTGCCAAAGACTGAAACGTAGTAGTTCTCGTTAGCCGAGGTCCAGGTTACGTTGGCGTTTAAGATGGTGCGCTTTTCTAGCACCGTATCAAAAGCCGAGCCGATGTCATCGTTGTAGTAGTAGGTATTTTCATCTTCGTAGTTGAAGTTGATGTTGTATACCAGGTATCCGCTATCACCCAAGGTTTGATCGTAAGTTAGATCGATACCCGCGGTAATCTCAGGAGCTCTTACAACGTCACGACCAGAGAAGTCTTCAAAAACGCCATCGCGATCGCGGTCAAGTACAAACTTGTCATACTCAGTATCCAGCCAACCGATGTTTGCGCGCAACGTCAGATTCGCGGCTAGCAAGGCGGTTAGTTCAACCTCTAGGCCTTGGGCGTTAACCTCTGCCGCATTGAAGGTACGTGTTTCTTGGAAGGCGGTACCTGGTACAGAAACGACCGTGCTGCGTTGAAAGTCTTCGTAGTTTACGTTGAAGTAAGTAGCGTTTAGGCGAACACGCTCGTCAGCCAAGGTGGTTTTGATGCCCACTTCGAAGCTGGTTGCAAACTCTGGGTCATAGGCTTCCACCGGGAAGTTACTGAAACCACCGGAGCCCGCTTGGTCGTTGTAGCCGCCACTCTTGAAGCCGCGAGATACGGTTGCATAACCAAAGACGTTTTCGTTGAACTCGTAAGAGCCCGTGATGCGCCAGGTAGGCTCAGACCAGGTTTCGCTATCGCGGCTTACAGATCCAGGCGCTAGATTAAAGTTTGCACCATCTAAGGGTTCGCTGAACACGCCACCAGGAAAGAGAATGGCTGTTGGCAAGCCTTCGCGAGCCACGTAGTCTTTTTCTTCTTCCGTGTAGCGAATACCAGCACCTAGTTGAAAACGGTCCGTTACGTCGTAGGTGAGGTCAGCAAAAACAGCAATAGCTTCTGCATCTTGCTTGTTGCATAGCAACAAAGGATTTTGATTGTCCAGAATCCCTGGAACCGCGGAACCAAAGAACTCGGTTAAACCCAGTTGCTGCAGAACACAAAATTCAACATCGTTGGTTTGATAGAACAGGCCAGCAACGTAGTTGATTGGGCCGTCCAGCTCGGAGGCGATACGTGCTTCAACCTGTAGCGTTTCTCTGTCGTCGTCGCGGGTTGCGGCGAAGAAGCTTTCGTAGGCGGTACCCAGGTATTCGTTTGGTAGACGTGATTCTTGCTCACGGTAGCCAATCAAACCGTAAATGGTGTGATTGGTTAGGCCGTACTCGAGGTTCAGGTAAGTACCAAAGACGTCAACTTCTTGATCGCCATCCAAACCGATGACGCTGCTGTTGTGTACGCCAGCTTGGTCGAGTGGATCGCCGCCGGTAACACCGGGGAAGCCGAACAATGTCGCCAGTTGGCCTGCACCCGCTGGGGTTACGTTAACTACGGGAACCGGGTCACTGCGATCTTTGATCACTTCAATCTGGCCCAAGATAGAAAGATTGTCGGTAGGTTCGAACAACAGCTTGGCGCGGCCGGTGAATACGTCCTTGCCGCCGGTGTTGTCGCCGTCGCCGGTTACTAAAGAACCGTCTGCGGCTACACCAGTTCCAAAGGCATCAATCGGGTTGTCGATCTTGCCGTTTTCATAGTAACCATCACTTTTCTGGTACAGCCCAGCAAAACGAAATGCCAGGGTGTCAGATAAAGGAACGTTGACCGCAACTCTGGCTTTGGTGTCGTCGAAGCTGCCGTACTGCAAGCTTAGATCACCGTAGGTGCCATCCATATCCGGGCGTTTGGTGCGAACGACTACAGCGCCAGCGGTTGTGTTCTTGCCGAAGAGGGTGCCTTGAGGTCCACGCAGCACTTCAATGGCTTCGATATCAAAAGGCTCGAGAAGTTGGGTTTGGACGTGTGGAACCACAAAGTCATCAACAATCACGCCGACCTTAGGGTCGAAGTACACAATGATGTCGGTCTCAGCGGCGCCACGCATGGCAAAAGAAGCTGCGTTGAAGCCCGTAATAGTCGCTGCAGAAAAGTTTGGTACAAAAGTCGCGATCTCGCCAATGTCTTGGGCAAACAATCGGCTGAACTCTTCTTGGCTTACCGCAGAAACCGCAACAGGTGTAGTTTGCACGTCTGTTTCAGCGCGTCTTGTGGCGGTAACCACAATTTCTTCCAGAACCATCTCTTCGGCGAAGCTGGGGGCAGCAGCAAAGCTGGTGCTCGCAACAACAACCATGAGTGTTCGGGCAATATTAAATCGCCACATTGTTCTCTCCTCTTTTTTTAAAATGTGTTTGTTGAACGTTTGAACCGTTTGCTTGCTTTTGGCAAAAGTTGATGGGTCTCTCCAGATTCCATCAGCTGGTCCTGGCCCGTCTTGTTCAGTTGGGCCAAATTCGGTGCGGTAATATAACATGCACCATGATCTGCATGTCAGGCACTTTTCGCTTAGCTGAAGGCGTTGTTAAACCGGATATTCTTGGCTGTCAGACCTGCGGTGACCACCTCTAACCCGCCAGCGCGAATCATCCATTCAAGCCGGTGATCTCGATACTCCCTTTGAAACCCAGCGGCTAGGGCCGCTTGCATCGTAGTGGGGTCAAGTTCTGCTGCTAATGCTTCCGCTTGGGTCTTCGCGACGTTTTCTAGCTTGTTTACGCGTGCTAACCATTGGCCCAGGGTGCTGTTTGAATCTGGGAGTATCTCAAAACGGGCCGCAGCGTTGACATGTGGCGCCACGCAGAGATCTGCATAGCCAAATTCTTGGCCATTAAACCAATGCCGAGCCCCCAGCTGTTGGACAAGCCAGTCAAACCAAGTCTGAATCTGCGCTTGAGCATATTGGATCAGCTGGGTAGCCAGCTGATCTTTGGCTCTACCAAAGATTAGAACTTCGCCTAGACCCCAGGTATTGGCTTCGAACTGCGTATCCATCACATTTTCTAGAACACGAACCCGTGCGCGTTCGGCTGCGCTGCTGGGTAGCAAAGGCGGTGCTGTCCAAGTTTCTTCGATGTACGCCAAGATGACGGGCGATTCAAACAGAGCCTGGCCATTGTGAACCAGCACTGGAACCTCCTGGCGGGGGCTGATGTCAGCAAAGGCTAGGGCCTGTGTCGCCGAAGCTCCGGGCGTTCCAAAACCAGGAATAAGAACCTCAAAAGCGACGTTTTTCTCTCGCAGCGCCAGCTTGATCTTCTGTGCGTAAGGTGACAGCGGGTGCTCATATACAACAACAGAATCGGTCATTGGCAGGTCTCAACTATGGGGATTGTTTAGTCCAGTGCATAGGTTAGCATGGTGCCTATATATAAGGTTGAGAGTGTCTGTACATGTCTATTGAAGGATACGTTGCACCAGGTTTTGAGGCGGTTAGAGCGCTGTATGAACACAACATGGCAACGCTTGCCGAGCGCAACACCCAACTTTGCGTCTACGTCGGAGAGACGCCGGTGGTTGATCTGTGGGCAACCGCTATCGACGATGCGAGCTTCTCTGCAGACTCTTTGGTTAACGTGTTCAGCAGCGGCAAAAGCCTAGAGGCAATTGCGCTTGCCATGCTGGTTGATCGCGGTCTGCTGGACTACAACGCAAAGATTGTCGATTACTGGCCGGAGTTTGGTGCAAACAACAAGCAGGACACGAGCATTGCCGACCTTATGCGCCATGAGGCGGGTCTTGCTGCGTTTGACACCAGCATCGAGCCCACAGATATGCATCCCAAGCAGCTTAAAACCAATGCTCTGGGTGCCATTATTGAACGCCAAACGCAAAAGTTCCGAGTTGGAGAGAATAGCCAACGCGAGTACCACGCCATCACTCGTGGTTGGATCGCCAATGAGGTGTTTCGTCGGGCTGACCCTGCGGCTCGCACTATGGGCGAGTTTTTGCGGGAAGAGGTTGCGGCCGCTTTGGACGTCGATGTCTTTATTGGGTTGCGTGAAGATGAGTTGCCACGCGTGAGTGAGGTGGTGATGCTGGGCATTGCGTTCCAGTTTCTGCAAGGCCTGATCCCCAAGGCATTTGGTCGCAAAATGGAGCTTAATTTGTGGCAAACAACGGTCAAACTTGGCCGTTTGCTGATGGGCTCGCGTAACCGCACCAACGGCGGGGCGCCGACCCCAATTGTAGGCATGAAGAAACTGTCAATTTTTGATCTGCCGGCGGTCTCACAAGGTGAGATGCCATCAGCAGGCGCCAAATGTTCTGCGCGTGGGTTAGCAAAGCTCGCAGCGGTGATGGCCAATGGTGGTCAGTTGGGTGAGGTGCAGTTAATGGGTTCGTTTGCGCATGCGGCTCTGCATGCGGAGCCGGTTGAACGCAACATGATGACCATGAACACAACCTTCTCCCAGGGTGGTTTAGCGAGCTTTCCCAAGCCGACTGAAGGTTACGGCAGCAAGTTAGAAGCGGGCCTTAATCAAGGGCGAGACGGATATCACGGGTGGATGGGGCTGGGTGGCTCCATCTTTCAATGGAACCTAGAGCACAAGATCGGCTTCGCTTATGTGCCTACCTCTCTCAATGTCTTAGACATAGTCAACGAGCGAGGCAAGGCATATCAGGCGGCTGTAGTGGATTGCATAAACCGCCGATAGCCACTGGGGGACCGGTCAACCCAAGGTTGGGCGCCAGTTATTGCCCGGCCACAGGTTCCGGTTTGTCTTTAGGTTTTGGTGCTTTGCTAACCAAGCTGTCTGGCGTGTCCCCATCGTATCGCAGCGTTGTGAAACCAAAGAACATCTCATGCTTGGTTTGCAAGCCAAAATGCACAGGCTTTGATGGATCTGGATTGCCTGTATTGCGATCGGAGTTATCCATGGCGCCGTTCGCAACCAACTTGGTGCCTGCTGGCAAAAATACGGGTTCTTTTAGCTCGTAATTGAACTGCCAATTAAAATCGTACTTAGGGACAGACAGCAGCAGTTCTGATGATCCATCAGGGTACAAAGCCGTATAGCTCATGTATTTACCGCGGTAGTGCATGTGCGGTTGCATGCTATAGAGGTAGGCATCGCGCTCAATCTCCTGCTCACCCACAAGCTTGTGCTCTTTAACGTGAGGAGGCACCAAGAATCGGCGCTGGCCGGCAACACCACCCGCCATAATGTAAGCCGGTGGTTTGTCGTGGAGGAAAATGCCGATTTCCGTGGCATCTACGGTTTCTTTTCCTGAGGTGGTGTAGTGCATTTGTAGTAGTAGGTTGGACCCTTTGGTGATCAGCCGGCCGCTGTTGTCGCGAAAGCGTTCACCGGGTCGACCAGGCGCAAAGCCACCAACGCTATCCCCGCGGGCGCTACCGGTTGCTCGTCCGCGTGCGGTTTTATCAGCAGGGCTCGATAGGTAAGCAATCACATGGTGCAGCACTTGTTGATCCCCAGGGACAAATTCCATGGCTTGCACCCAGACATCGCGGTCTAGGTTGAGCTCTACCGGTACATAGCGGTAATCGAT
>CALHVX010000092.1 GCA_938036875.1 uncultured Pseudomonadales bacterium | reverse complement strand
TTGTCGCCGTGGCGCTGCACCTTAAACTGCACGTCACCCAACAAGTGGTCGTTAAGGTAGCGTAAACCGAGACAGGAGCAGATATAGGCAGGAGCACCACTCAACAACTCGGCATCCTCTCGATGGCTGGTAGGGCTGGTTTGCACAAAGCCGCGCAGCAGTGCGGAGTATCGAGGCAACGAAAAATTATCGCCATCTAATGCAGCGCTTCGCACTAAGTCACCAAAATCCCAAGCCCAGTTGCCACGCATAACGGTGTCAAGGTCTAACACACAGGCGATCTCGTCACTGCCGTCTCGAAACATCAAATTTTGAGGCTTGCAGTCGCCATGGACAATGCGGTTGCGATCACCAAAACCTTGGGTCAAATCACGCAATTTGTCCGCTCGATGCACACATTTTTGCACCTCTTGGGACAACATCTGTTCTCGCATCAAGTGATCAAGCTCGCTGAAGTGATGGGCTAAATCAAACAAATTGGGGATCGGGTCTTTTAGCAACGCACCGGGCAGGTCTTCAAGCAATGCATGGGTATATCCAAAGGCGGCACCAACGTTACGCAGTTGGGTTTCTCCTTTGAGCCGGGCTCGAACCCGTGCTTTATCTACAAACTCCCAAACTCGCCACACCTGTTCGCGCCCACCGCCATCCAGCTCACGAACAAAGGAATCTCCGTTTTTGGTCAGCACTAGGTTAGGTACCCAGCCAGGATGCTGGCCTTGCACATGGGTAACCACCCGCACGGTTTGCTGCATCAGGTCTGAGCCTTGAGGAAACACGTTGGTATTCAGACGCTGCAAGACAAAGGGGCACCCGTCACTGCTTCGAGTCACGGTGTAGGTGTCGTTGATTCGACCCTGTCCCATATCTTCCACGCCGGAACAAGGAAACCAGTGGGCCTCGCACAAAGCGTTTGCTGCAAAGCGTGCGTTAACGCTGCTTTGCTGAGTATGTTGACCGCCGCTAGTAGCCAAACCTAGTCCTTAGGTGTTGATGAGCGCCACAAGTTTACTGATCTTGCAGCCATTGCACTACCGGCCACACCACCGCTAGCACAACTTCCCCTTGGGGAGCGCCCAAAGCGACAACCAGGGGGCAAGCTTCTGCCGCTGGCATCTCACCTCGGATCACTGTGACAACAAGCCGAGCTAACTCAGCCAATCGTTCAGCCATGGGTGCCAACACCGCTGGGCAATCGGGTTGCGTTGCCAATTGGCTCCAGCCTTGTGCCAACGCCACAATGGCGTCCGCATCAGCCGTCTGTAGCCAGCTATATAGATCCACCGCGGCAAAACTCTCCGGCCATAGCTTATCTACCCAAGTATCTAGCGCGGTTGTGGTTTGATATGGCCGCGCCTGGGGCATCTCGGCACCGGCTAAACGCGCCTGCAACGCCTGCTCACCCAACAAACGCGCATACCACTTAACCGGCTCCACCAAATCGGTTAACGGGTGCCAAGCCTCAGCGATGTCAGCCGCTATCAGTCCCGCTCGCTGTTGCCCCCACAGGTCTATCTCGCTGTGCTGCATCAAGGCCCGCTGCCATGCCTGCAAGCGGACGTACATATCTTTGATATCTGTGCGTTCAGCAGATGACCAAAAACGCTCGGCGATGGCCGGCATCCGTGACCACAAGCGGACATCCAAGCAATCCGAGTCAACCAGCTCACCCCACAGGCAGGCTTCGCCACCCAACAACTCACCGCTGTCTTCCGCACGCCCGACTGCAGGCGCATCACGCCACTGCAAGGTCCAACGCATCCCGTCCGCCACATGGGCTAGGCGCGCGTCTTCTAACATGACATCTTCTAGCGCCAGTAAATCTTTCTCTGGTAGCCCGGGGTCATATTGATAGTGCAGATCAGCCGGGTACATTAGGTCTAAGTAGTAACCACTGGAGACCACGCAGTCATGGCCGGCCTTCAGCGCTCGATCTCTGGACGTAGCACCACGCCAATTTTGTACAACCAAGGGAGCCAACCCTTTGTCCGCCGCATCGGGCTGCGGTCCAAACATGGGATGCAGCACTTCATCCCAAGCGATCATCCGCCGCTGTTGGTGCTGCACCTGTTGTTGCACCTTGCCATTAAACTCCGCCTGCAGGTCCGCAGGTTCGGCTAGCTGATGTTGCAGCATGTGCTGTTGAATGTTGTCCGCGTCTGACCACCAAGCCGGATGGACCTCATCGCCACCCAAATGCTGAAACTCATCTGGAAAAATCTCCGCAAGCTCACCTAACAGTGCCGCTAGTGCCTCCAACACTTCAGGATTGGTTGGATCCAGGCAAGCTTTGTGTACCCCAAAGCGTGTGCTAGCGCTGGTTGGCGCGCTACCCCACTGGGGGTAAGCCGTCAGCCAACTGGTGCAATGTCCAGGAACATCAAGCTCGGGCACCACGCGAATACCCAAAGCAGAAGCCTGGGTTACCAACTGCTGCAACTCGGCTTTGGAGTAACTTTTTGAGCTGGCCAGCTCCGGGTAGGCTGCGCTGGTAAACCGAAACCCCTGGTCATCACTTAAGTGCAAGTGCAGCACGTTTAGTTTGCACAAGCTCATCGCATCTAAAGTGCGCAGCAAATGTGGCAAGGGTAAAAAGCGCCTTGCCGGATCCAGCATCAACCCACGCCAAGCAAAACGTGGCTCATCCATCAGCTCGCAAACGGGTAACCAAGCACCGGCATGCCACAGCTGGGTGAGGCTGGTCAGCCCATGTAGCACCCCCCAAACCGTCGGCGCAACCAACTCAATGCCCTGAGGACTAATCCGTAAACGATAACTTTCATCGTCACCCAAGCTTGGCACGCCTTTGGTGTTGGCAGCACAACGTATGTTTAGAGGCAAAGGCGCTACAACCTCAGCCGCAGGGGTTGGCAAGCGTTGCTGCAATCGCGCCAGCCCCGCCTGAATAATCGGAGCCAGCGGCGCCTGGGTTGTTAGCTCAAAGCCTTGGGTTGCAAGCCAGCTAGGCTCATCCAGCCCAACCGCTGAGCGAGGCCAAGGCATTAAGGCGAAGGTCAACCCCGAATCAGGTTCGGTAAAGGGTTCGGCGTCGGAATCTGTTTGAGAATCGAGTGGTTTTGTCATACCACCACTCTAAGGAAGAACGCGGTTAACTAAAAGTATTGTTCAGGCCTGCAGCATCACACAAGGCCACAAAACGTTTAGCGCCTTCGGACAGGGCTTTGTGTTTGTTGAAGTACAAGCCTACCTGACGATCAAATGCTGAAAAATCCAAGCCGGGCACCGTGCGCATGCCGGGAAGATCCTGCAGAACACGATCGGATAGATACAACAAACCTTTGCCAGCCTCTGCCAAGGCTAAACGAAGCTCCAAGTTGCCTACCTCCCAGACCCGAGCAAAGCTATGCCGGATACGTTCATTGCCTGGGCGCTTGGCCGCGTCATCTAAAAACGAGGTTAGCAAAGTGCATTGAGCCAGAGCTGCTAGAGGATCTTGCATCAATTGCTCACACAGTGGGTGCGATTCATGGACCACCAAAGAGCGTCGCTCATCAAACAGGGGGCGAAGCTCAAAGTGCCCTGGCATGTTGGTTTGAAAAGGCCCAATGCCTAGCTCCCAACGTGCATCGTTAACCCCGTAGACAATCTCTCGGCTGGGTGCCACCTGCAGCTGCAATCGCACCAACGGATTGCGTTCGCAAAACTGCAAGAGAATGTCCAAGCCATAGAACCGATTGAAGGTGCTGTTCATTGCGAGCGACAACGTGGACAAAGCCCCGCTGCGAATCTGCTCAACATCTTCCAGCGCCGCCTGCTCTTCGTTCATCACCATTTGGGTGAAGCGATAGACCCGCTTGCCCGCCTCGGTCAGCTCCGGCTGCTTTTTGCGCAGCAACAACTGCACGTCTAGCTTGTGTTCTAGGTTGGCAATGGTTTGACTGACCGCAGATTGGCTGACATTAAGGCGTTCCGCTGCACGACCAAATCCTTGCTCTTCAACAACGGCGGTAAAAACTCGGATTTCGTGGCGTTCAAGCTGCATGCACCCAGCCTAACAAGCATCGGACCATGGCTGCCACTTATAGACCCATCAGTTGGGCTAATGGATAAGCCAGCCTTACCAGCCTAGAAGTCTAAAGGGATGGGGCCACCGCCCCCAGCTCGGTAAGGTCCTTTTTAACCAAAACCCGAAGGACAAACCTATGGCTAAGTTAACCGTTGATCCAGGTCTAGAAGATGTTGTGGTCGGCCAGACCTACATCTCCCACGTTGATGGCAAAGCGGGCCGTTTGATCTATCGCGATTCCAGCGTTGCCGAGTTGGTTGATCTACCTTTTGCGGATGTCGCCGGCTTGATCGTCACCGGCGCTATCCAGGCGGATGTGAGTGAAGCGATCAATCGCGGCATCAGCCTAAGCCCTGCAGAACGGCAATGGGTCCTAGCGTTGCCCCGCGACACCCACCCCATGCAGGTTGTTCAGGGCATCACACCACTGCTGAGCCGCAGCGCAGCATTCGATTTTTTAACCGCTGAGCATCTCGCCGGCATGGCTCACTTTGCCGCCATCACAACACAAACTCTTGCGGACGCCCGCCATGCGCTGAGCATCGCTGTGCGTCTACCCGAGATTATTGCCACGCACCTGCTTGGAAGGCAGGTAAGTGCGGCTGCCGGAGCCGATACCCTGCTCGCGCGCTTTCTGGCTTGGATCGATGCACCCAACAGCCCTGATGCCAGGCACGGCTTTGAGGTCATGCAAATTTTGCAGCTAGAGCACAGCTTCAATGCCAGCACCTTTGCCGCACGCGTGATCGCTAGCACCTTAGCGCCTATCGAAAATGCGCTGTCCGGTGCCATTGGCACCTTACACGGCGTGCTCCACGGTGGCGCTGATCAAGCCGCACTAGAAACAGCGGATCAAGTGGGCAGCGCTTCTGCTGCCGCTGACTTTGTTGATGAGTGTTTGGCCAATGGCAACAAAGTGATGGGGATGGGACACCGCGAGTATCAGGTGGTTGACCCACGCGCGGTCTATGCCAAAGACTTCGCCGAGCGGGTAACCGCTGGCACCGAGCATGCAGAAACCTTTGCCACGCTGCAGGCCATTGAGCACCGGTTTACCCAACGCATGGCAGAAAAGGATAAGGCTTTGTACGCCAACATCGAGTTCTACAAAGGGCTCGTGTTCCGCAGCTTGGGTTTACCACCGGCCTTCTTTACCCCTATGTTTGCGATGGCGCGGATCTACGGTTACACCGCGCATGTACTTGAAGCGCGGCTCAACAATCGATTGATTCGACCGGCCGCTCAGTATCTGGGCAAAGGCGCCTAACAAGACGACCTTAGGCTGCAGCTGTTAAGCTCAATGATTTCGCTACTAGGAGCCTGACCATGAGCATCGAGGTAAACGGGATTGCCCACATACAGCTGACGGTGAGCGATCCGGATGCTTGCCTGCCGTTTTGGGAAAAGTTATGTCATTTTTTGGAGATGCGTACTTTGGTGAAAGGCGACGATGTGTTGTATTGCATCGGTAGCCGTACTGGTATTTTGGTGCGTGGCGCACCCGCGGATAAACGTGATGCCAAGTTCGATCAAGACAGAACCGGGCTACACCACTTTTGCTTTCGTGCACGCAGTCGAGAAGACATCGATGGCATCTACAACTTCGTCAATGATGAGCTAAAAGCCAAGTTCATTCATGGACCCGAAGAAGGTGGGCACTTTGCACCCGGCTACTACTCCATCTTGTTCGAAGACCCAGATGGCATTCGCGTGGAGTTCAACCATGTACCCGGCCAAGGTCACTTTGAAGGCCGCGGCCGGTTAGCGCCTGACGGGCCTGGCCCCGCGGATCGCTACGGGGACGATGGCTTAACGAATACATAGATAATAGTTAGACACCATCTAAGCCGTCAGACTACTCAGGGGTAAAGGCGAACAGCCAACCTTCCGGGGTCTTCTCAAAACCATAGGTGGACAAAAACTTCGCTTGTTGTGGGTGCTCGCCGAGCACCACCAACTCGCGAGCACCTTTGGTCTCAGACAGGCCAATGGCATGGCCCAACAACCAACGCCCCAGCCCACGCCCGCGAAAGAATGGGTCAACCAACAAATGTTGCAGCTCAAAGCTGGTCGCCGATCGAGCACGCACCACGTAAGCGGCCACACTTTCTTGATGGCTACGCTCATCGTGTTTTGCGACCCGCACAAAGAGCAACTCTTGGATTCGGGTTGGACCACGTTTGCCCACAGGGCGGGCGGGCTCGCCAAGTGCAGCCAAAGCATCGTCAAACCGATGCTCCGAGTAACCCGGTTCCAATAGGTGCAATGGTGCTTCGCCATCGTACGGGCGAAAGATACTGATGCCCCGCAAAAATTCTCTATCCATGCTCAAAAGCCCCTAGGTGGCTTTTTTGCTGTAACAACACAATGTTCAACGTTGACGTGGCCTTCATTTCCAAAATTTCCACCATGAACGCCCTGCCTTACCCTGCGGCTCAAACAAACGCTGGGACAAGTAGGGAGCAACCAAACTGTAGGTATCCCAGTTATCGGCCATGCGATACAGCCGATCGCCGAACTCAACTCGCAGGCTGGCAATAAACTCAGCGTAATGCAGGTCAGTAAACTCGCAGCCTTGAGCACTTAGCAAATGCGCATCAAGCTCACCCGCCGCTAAGGGGACAAAAAACTCACCAGGGGTTATCTCTCGATACCGCAGACGCATCAAGCTATCACCGGCCGTCTCAATAGCACTTTGGCTGAGCAGATCGTGCTGCGCGCACCAAGCCAAATACCAGGCCATAGGCATTACGGCACGATGCACCGCACCAGCAAAAGGCAGGTGCTCATCAATCGAATCATAGGTCACAGCTGGATAATCAGACCGCGTCGAAGGCGCGCGATAGGTCCGCGAGCAAATCCGCCTCACTTTCAATACCAACGCTAAGCCGAATCAGGCCATCACTGATCCCTAGCTTGGCGCGGATATCCGCCGGGATGCTGGCGTGGGTCATAATAGCCGGGTGCTCAATAAGCGACTCCACCCCACCCAAAGATTCCGCCAAGGTAAAGACTTTCAGCGTCTCTAAGAACTTTCGCGCCGCCGGCAAACCGCCTTTGATGGTGAACGAGACCATGCCACCCCCGCCGCTCATCTGCCGCTGTGCTAATTCGTACTGGGCGTGATGAGCAGCAGAACCTGGATAGATCACCTGCTCCACCGCACTTTGATCCGCAAGCATGGCCACAACGGCCTGCGCATTGCGCTGATGCGCCTGCATTCGCACCGCCAGGGTTTTCAAGCTGCGCATACACAGATAGGCATCAAAAGTACTTTGGATGCCGCCAATGGAGTTCGACAAAAAGGCAAGCTGCTCAGCCAGCTGCGCATCACCCGTCACCACCACACCACCCACAATATCGCTATGGCCGTTGATGAACTTGGTTGAAGAGTGCAGCACTAGGTCTGCGCCTAGTGAGATCGGCTGCTGCAGGTAGGGGCTCATAAAGGTGTTATCCACCATAAGCTTGGCGCCATGGGCATGGGTAATGTCCGCCAGCGCTTGAATATCCACCAGCTTCAGCAGCGGGTTGGTTGGCGACTCGATCCACACCATCTTGGTATTGGGGCGCAACGCCTGGCTTAACTGCTCAGGGTCTGACAAATCGGCGTAGGTGAAATCAATGCCGTTCTTTTTGATGACTTGCTCAAACAGCCGATAGGTACCGCCATACATGTCGTCACAGCAAACCACGTGGTCGCCCTGGCTGAGCAGGTGCATCACCGTAGTGGCGCCTACACAACCCGAGGCAAAGGCAAAGCCGTGCTCAACCCCTTCTAAGTTCGCGATGCAGGCCTCATAGGCGCTGCGCGTCGGATTGGCGGTACGCGAGTATTCGTAGCCTTTATGTACCCCAGGGGATGATTGGGCATAGGTCGACGTCAGGTATAGAGGCACCATTACCGCTCCTGTTGCCTCATCATGCGGCTGCCCGGCGTGTATGGCGCGAGTTTCGAATCCATATTCTTGTGCTGACCAATCCACGGCATGCCCCTCTTGTTGGTGTAAACGACGGTGAAACCAGCATCAGTTGATGCCCGCAACGCGAACCCTAACCACAGAGCAAGCTGGCGGCAAGCGCCTTTACCCCGGCCGCTAGCCCAAACGCAAAGCAAGGTTCGAGACCCCAAGCATAGATTTGGCAGCCAGGCTCAGAAACGGGGCTTGATCGAGAATAGAACCCCAGGCTTTAATAGATAGCTATATCGGTCACCACCCAACGTATTTTTAGGGGCTAGCCAGCATGAATCATCGTCAGACAAACCGTAAAAGCCTAGCAACAGCGGGCTTAATCCTCATTGCCAGCCTTGTTGGTACCAACCTGGTTTGGGCTGCCGGTAGCGGCGGGGGCGGTGGTGGCAGCTTGTCCAGCACACCCACAGCAAAGCCTAAACCTCCAGAGCAGATCGCATCCTCTAGCTATCGGTCGGGTATCCGGCACAAAGAACGCGCCTGGCGCTACGAAGACAAGGCAGCAGCAACAAAACGAGAAAAAAAACGCGCCTCGCTGCTGGCCAAAGCCAAACGTGAATACATAAAGGCCAAAGACAAGCAGGCAACGGTTTTGCAAATTCAGCCACGTAACCACGAGGCGGCCAACGAGTTGGGCTATGCACTGCGTAAATCCGGCGACCTGCAAAAAGCCATCGGCGCTTACAACTATGCGCTTGAGCTTGAGCCTGATTTTTTGCCCGCCATCGAATATCGGGCAGAAGCCTACTTAGCCTTAGGCTTCCTAGACGAAACGAAATCAAGCTACATGCGTCTGTTCCGCGAAGATGAAGCCCTAGCAGCCCAATTGATGACCGCTATTAGCCAATGGCTAGAGGCGCAAGACGAGCCAACCGAAACCGTAGAAGATTTTGGTCGCTGGGCAAGCGAACGCCAACGCTTAGTAAGCTTCACCCAAAGCAACGATGCCAAGAGCCAGTGGCGCTAAGGATTAGCGTCGCACGCAAAACCACAAGGTGAGCTCAAGCCGCTTGGTCGTCGAGACAACATTAGGCAATCTAACCTTGCAGTTGTTCGATTCTAAGGCACCACTCACCACCCGGTACTTTCTGGATCGCGTTGACCAAAGGTATTACGACGGCGGGGACATATACCGCTCATCTCAATTAGGGGTTAGCGCCGGGCCCTACCTGCTCCAAGGTGGCGCCGCCCTCCCTTTATTGCAAGGTGCCACCGTTGCCCAAAAAACAACCGCGCCGCTGCTACAGACGATTGAAGTAACCGGCAAAACGGGCATTCAACATGTGCGGGGCACCCTCTCGTTAGCCCGTGATCTAGGTAAATCTGGCAGAGCTTTGCCCGAGTTCTTTATCTGCCTAGGTCACTTTCCTGTGCTTGATGAAAACGGGCGCGAGGTTCACGACACTCAGGGATTTCCCGCGTTTGGACAGGTGACCCAGGGGCTCGAACTGCTCGACAAACTGGCGCAGCAAGAAACTAAGGGCTACACAACGTCAACGCTGCTTGCAGGCCAGATGTTAACGTCGCCTCTCAAACTCTTGCGCCTGTTTCAATCAAGCTGAGGCCCGCTTGAATAACCTGCAACCAACCCAAGCAGCATTCTAGTGGCCGGTTTGAGCCGTCAACTTGCCCAGACCAGCTTGCCATTCACGCTGTTGCTCGCCTTAGGTTTGTCCCTAATGCTAAGCATAAGCCCGGGTGCTGCCGGTGAAACCAAAGTACATCAACAACAGCTAGGGAAACTGTTGTTCGCAGACGTTCGGTTGTCAACAAACAGCCGCTACAGCTGCGCCAGCTGTCACCAGCCCGACAACTACTTTATCGACGCACAAACAGTGGCGATTGGCGCACTGGGCGACAAGCTGCAACGCAACACCCCCACCTTGCTCAATGCATCCCTCCAAGCAAGCTTTGGCTGGACCGATGACGGCGTGACCGACCTAGCCACCCAACACCAACAACCGTTGCTCAACAGCAACCCCATTGAGCTGGGCTTTAACCCAACTCAATCAGCACTGCTCGACCAAGACAAAGAATTGCGTCAGCTACGCCAGCGAGCGTTTCCTGCAAGCACAACCTTCAACGTAACGTTGGTGAGCCAAGCGTTAGCGGCCTACGTTGCCACGTTGCGCTACACCAGCGGTTTTGATCGTTACTTGCTAGAAGATGATGCACACGGACTCACGGCACAAGCAAAACGGGGCTTAGCGTTGTTCGTCTCCGAACGCACCCAATGTGTTGCCTGTCACAACGGACCCTTGTTAGGCGGCGGTTACCGTGCAGACGGCAAAGCTCTGCTATCGGCACGTTACGAGCAACGAAAGGTAAGCGAGGGCACATTAGCCATTCGCGTTCCTAGCCTACGCGCTGTGGGATATACCGCGCCGTACATGATCGATGGCCGGCTGCCAGACCTACCTAGCGTGCTGGCGTTTTATCAATCGGGAGAAGTCTCGGAGCTACCAAGCTTTTCCCTGAGCCCACAGGAGTCTGAGGACCTGCTCGCCTTTTTGCGCCAGCTATAGCCAGCAACCCTGGCAAAGCAGCCTAGTGCAACAGGCTACCGGTGTTCGCCCCGCAAAGCCTCTACCCGCTGTTGCAGCAGCGCAGCCGTTGCTTGTTCTGGTGGCACCACCTCACCAGCAACAACCGAAACCCGACTCCACAGGCGCCGAAACATCTTGCGCGGGTTAAACACACCTCGGTAGTGACTGAAAAAACTTTCCCAAAATCCTTGCAGGGCCATAGGCACAACCGGGACAGGCGTTTCCTCCAAAATGCGTTCGACACCGCGACGGAACTCGGCTATCTCACCGTCTTGGGTAAGCGCGCCCTCTGGGAAGATACAGAGCAAATCTCCGGCCTCCAGCCCTTGCTTGATTTTTGCAAAGGCTTCTAGGTACGCGGCCTCATCGGCACTACGCCCAACTATGGGGATGGTGCGGCATGTTCGAAACACAAAGTTCAAAATCGGAATGTCGTAAATCGGCTTAAACATGATAAAGCGAATGGGACGGCGTACCGCACCAGCCAACACCAAGGCATCAACAAAAGTGACATGGTTGCATACCAACAAAGCGGCACCGCTCTCAGGAATATTATCTAAGTTTTTATGGGTTACCCGGTACATGCTATGGCTCAGCAACCAAACCAAGAAACGCATGGTGAAATCTGGAACCTGATAAAAAATAAACCAGGTCACCGCAATGTTCATCAGCACCAGCATAAACAAGAAATCGGGAATACCTAAGCCAGCGACACCGATTAGGAGGATCGCCACTAAGGATGCAAACACCATAAAGATAGCGTTGATGATGTTATTAACCGCAATGATGCGCGCGCGCTGCGCCTCCGGCGTTCGCACTTGAATAAAGGCGTAAAGCGGCACAATAAACATGCCACCAAAAAAGCCAATAAGAGATAGGTCAAACAACACCCGAGTGGTTCCAGGTGCGCCTAGAAAATCCAACCACTCCCGGCTCTCAGCAAGCGGCAAGCCTTGAATCGCAAAAAATAAATCGATACCAGCCAAGGTGATACCTATAGAGCCAAAAGGCACCAAGCCAATCTCAATGACTTTGCCCGAGAGTCGTTCACAAGCCAGGGACCCTAAGGCGATAGAGATAGTAAAGATCGCCAAGATTAGGGTAACCACTGTTGCCCCGCCGGCTAGATAGTCTTGGGTTAACTTTGGAATCTGGGACAAAAACGCGGAGCCCAGCAACCAAAACCAGGAGATGCCCATAATAGACAGGAACACAGCATTGTCCGCGCGAGCCAAACGAATCAGCTTGCCGGTCTCTTTCACTAGGTTCCAACCCACCACCAACTCTGGGCTGGTGGCTGGCGTGGTCGGTATAAACCGGCTCGAAAAATATCCGATGAGCGCCATAAGCACGACCAAACAAGCGAGCCACAGGGCGGCATCACTCCCTTGGGTTGCCACCACACCACCCACCACCGTACCTAGCAAAATGGACACGAAGGTGCCCATCTCAATTTGCGCATTGCCGCCGATCAACTCGTGCTCCGCAAGCTGCTGGGGCAAGATTGAGTACTTCAATGGACCAAAGAACGTGGACTGCACGCCGAGCAAAAACAACACAGACAACATGCCAGCAACACTGTTGAAGTAGACGGCCACGGCGCCAAGCACGCAGATCACAATTTCCACCAGCTTGATCAAGCGGACCAGGCGAGACTTTTCGTACTTATCTGCCAACTGCCCTGCCAGCGCAGAAAACAAGAAGAACGGCAAAATAAACAAGCCTGCCGCCGCATTCACAACGATGTTCGCTTGCTCAGAAGCAACCAAGCCGCCATACACAAAAATAAGCATGATGGCGCTTTTGAACAGGTTATCGTTGAAGGCGCCAAAAAACTGGGTAAAGAACAGACCAGCGAATCGACGCTGACCAAGCAAGGCAAATTGGCTACTCATGATGTTGGGGTTCCCTCGCTGGTGACCCGGTGCAGCTTGCGCGCTGCAGGAAAATAGTCGTTCACGGGTTTGTGTTGGGTGCTGCGATTGTCCCACACAGCCAAGGTGCCCGGCTCCCAGGTAAGTCGCACTGTGAACTCAGGACTCACAATATGCTCGAACAAAAACTTCAGTAAAGCGTTGCTCTCCAGGCCAGATATCCCTTCAATGGCCCGGGTAAACAAAGCGTTGACGTAGAGCGCTTGACGCTGGGTCTCTGGATGGGTCCGCACAACAGGATGCTGAACAGGCGGATTGTTCGCGAGCATATCGGCAAGTCTTTCCGCACCGCCAGGCTCAGCCAGGCTTTCCTGAAACCCAAATCGAAAATCGTGCACTGCCTGCAACGGCCGCAATAAGGTTTGCATTGGCGCAGACAAAGCATCCCAAGCAGCAGTGGCGCTCGCCCACAGGGTGTCGCCACCCACTTGGGGGATGGTCTGCGCGTGCAAAAAGGTGAAGGTCGGCGGCGTTGCCGAGAAGGTCATGTCAGAGTGCCAAACTTCAATTTTTGACGGAGCCTCGGGGGTGCTCTCAAGTATCTGCACCTCGGGAACACCAGGTGCTGTGCCATAAGCTGAATGGCTTTGGACTGGGCCGAAACTGCGCGCAAACTCAGCAAACTCCATGGGCGACAGGCTTTGGTCTCGAAAAAACAGCACTTCGTGGGTCACCAATGCTTCGCGGATCGCCCGCTGCAAAGCAGCATCAGCCTGCACCTGACGCAGATCAATAGCATGCACATAAGCACCCAGCGCGCCGGCAGCACGTTTGACTAACATAGCGTTTGCTCCACCAACTTAACCCATCCAACTCAATTTACTGCAAGACGCGCAGTTTGCCCCCAACGGACCCAAAGCACACTACCAGCACAGGATAAGAATCCGAAGTAGCAAGCTACGCTACCCCGCGTATTAGGCTACAGACCCCGCCGAAGTTGTGGCATGCTCGTCGCATGGCAAGCACCGAAGGCACAATCCAATTCGCATATGAGCTAGCGGAGCGCAGCAACTCCGACTTGCTGGCACCATCCTTGGTCTCCAGTCTCAGTGCTTGGCGCACGATGCTCAAACGGTTGCAATTGTTAGGGCAACACCCCGATCGCTACGACGGCTTCGGCTACGGCAATCTAAGTGGTCGTGGCGCAAGCACGCTCGACTCACCCAATAAAGGTGCTGGGCAGGAACAAGGGTTTGTGATTACCGCAAGCCAAACCAGCGGCGTCACCAAGCTACTTGAAGAGCATCTTGTCACCATCAGCGGCTACAACTTGTCCCGCTTTTGGGTGGACGCCATCGGCCAGCAACCGCCCTCATCCGAAACCTTAACTCACGCCATGATCTACGCCGCAGACTCGCGCATCAATTGGGTTTTCCATGTGCACTGCCCAGAAATCTGGGAGAACAGCGATGCGCTTGGCATTCCGAGCACCGGCGCCGACGTAGGCTACGGCAGCTTGGAGATGGTTCGCGCGGTTGCCGATCTCATCAGCGGCACTCAATCTAGACCCTTAGTCTTTACGACCAAAGGTCACCACGACGGCGTCTTTGCCTTAGGCGCAAACGCCCGCGACACCGGGGGTTTGCTCATGGCGTATCTGGCTAAAGCACTGGAGCTGATGGCAGCAAAGACCATCGGCAACGCAAACCCAGAGACAAATAAAGAGCCAAGCCCGACTCAATGACCCATCCTTCGCTAGATCCAAACCATCCCGCTGCATCCATACCAACAACCGTCCGCTATGAACAGGACGAGCTGTATATTCTCGATCAGCGATTGCTACCCCAGCGCACCGAGTACCTGCATATCAACTCAGCAGCTGAGGTTTGGCAAGCCATCGCACAGCTATCGGTGCGTGGCGCGCCTGCTATTGGCGTCGCCGCAGCTTATGGTCTAGCCCGAATTCTGCGAGATGTTCCGGCAGAAACTTTTCAAGCTGAGGCCAAAACTCAAGGCGACTACCTGATCAGCGCACGCCCTACAGCGGTTAATCTAGCTTGGGCTGTTAATCGACTGCTGGCCTTACCGACAAAGGCACAAAGCTACGCTGGTTTCAAAGCCGAGGCCGAACGTATCCACGCCCAAGACATCGACATCTGCAAGCGCATTGGAGAATTTGGCCAACATCTCATCAAGCCTGGCTTTGGCGTGTTAACGCACTGCAACGCAGGCAGCCTAGCCGTATCCGCTTACGGCACCGCTACCGCTCCTATCTATGCAGCACACAGCCAAGGGGTGCCATTCAAAGTCTATGCAGACGAAACTCGGCCGCTATACCAAGGCGCGAGGCTCACGGCCTGGGAGCTTCAGCAAAGCGGCGTAGATGTGACCTTGCTCTGCGACAACATGGCAGCCAGCCTCATGGCATCAGGCAAGATCGACATGGTGTTGGTAGGCACCGACCGTGTTACCCGCAACGGTGATGTCGTAAACAAAATTGGCACCTTAAACCTGGCCATTGTGGCCCAGCACTACAAGATTCCCTTTTACGTCGCTTGCCCCAACAGCACTTTTGATCGGCAGACCCCCAGTGGCAGCGATGTTGTCATCGAGCAGCGAGATCCTGCTGAAGTATTGGGAGAACATGCCGCGCAGGTTGCGGTTTACAACCCAGCCTTTGATGTCACGCCCGCCGCCATGGTGACCGGCATTATCACGGACCAAGGGATTGCTGAAGCACCCTTAGACACCTCTCTTTACGCCCTTTTGGGGGATTAAAACACCCATTGGTCTTGCCCTGCCCCCCGTTCAGCAAGGGTTCACCCCAGTTTTGCCACTCTAGGCTTGAACAAACCTTACCGCTAAGCGAGGTAAAGCCGCGATGAGAAACTTAGAGCACCTAAATCAGGCCCGCACCACCACCAAACGCTGGACTAGAGCGGCACTGATCACAGCCCCCATCATGGCTTTTGCCATGTTGCTAGCGGCGCCTGCGGCCAATGCCGACGGTTATCGCGGCCACAACTCGGGCTACTACGAGCTTAATCATAATAGGGGCTACAATAGAGGGTATAACCGCTACAACAGTCGCCGTCATCAACGCCGATACCATGCTAGGAACCGCTACGATCGTCGCGGTTACCGCTACAGTCGACGTGATCGCAGTGACAATCGTGGCGCCTATCTGATCGGCGGTTTGGTTGTGGGTTCATTGATTACCCATGCCATTACTAACAATCGCAATGACCGCAACCATGACCGTCACTATGACCGTCACTACGACAGCCGACAGGACCGCCATACATCACGAACCTATGATCGCAGCAAGAGCTACACCACCTACTCAACCGGTGGTAGCGCACGCGATGCGGGGGAAGCGCCGGTAAGCCGTCGTTTGTTCCGGGATGCTCAAGGCAACTGCTTTGAACGCCAGACCGGCCCCGACAACCAAGAGTTGCTCATTGACCTTCCTGCCGAGGAATGCAGCTGGTAGTGCATGCCAGCACGCTCGAAAACTTAGGCGGGTTAGCCAGGATGGCTAACCACGTCTAAGTCGGGTCTGAAAACCGGGCAATCGTAGTTCATCCCCAACAGAGCAATCGATTATACTAGCCAGCCTGCTGGTTCGTTGAAGACTTGCTCATGTCCAACCCACCTTTCCCAAGCAAGCTAATCACCACCACGAGTTTAAGCCTAGACTTGCAAACGCTGGGCGTAGCGCCTGGTGATCACCTGCTAGTGCATTGCGCCTTCTCAAAGGTTGGTCCGACATACGGTGGCGTACAAGCGTTCATTGATGCGCTGCAGCGCACCCTTACGCCTGCAGGCACTTTGGTCATGCCCACCCATACCACAGGGCTAACCGAGCCATCACGCTGGGTAAACCCACCCGCGCCCGAAGCTTGGTGGCAAACCATCCGCGATGAACTGCCGGCTTACGATCCGGCGCGTTCAATAACTCGAGAAATGGGTGCGTTGGCCGAGACCTTTCGAAGCTACCCACAGGTCCTACGTAGCAATCATCCGCACGGCTCCTTTGCCGCTTGGGGAAAACAAGCCAAGCAAGTAACCACGGGCCATGAGTTCCCAGGGATCTTTGGCGAAACGTCACCCCTAGCTCGATTGTACGAACTCAACGCTAAAGTGTTGTTGGTCGGGGTTGGGCATGGCAACAACACCTCGCTGCACTTAGCCGAGTACCGAGCCGATTACACCAAAACCTTTCATACAGAAGGCGCGCCAATAATCGAGAACGGGCAACGCCGCTGGGCAGAAGCGGAAGAGTTAAAGATCGACTCCGACGACTTCGTGAGCATTGGTCAAGCGTTTGCGGAGCAGACCAAGCTCCAACAGCGAGGCACCATCGGTTTAGCCGAAGCATTACTAATGCCGCAAGCGGCGCTTATCGATTTTGGTGCGCAGTGGATGAGCCAGCATCGGAGCAGTGCTTGACTCGCTACCGCCCACCAAGACCGGCCTCTTCGCCGCACATCACGCCCGCCGGTGCCGCTAGCCTGCAAGCCGAGCTAAAGTACCTTTGGAAGGAAAAGCGCCCCGAGGTTACGCGCAAAGTGTCTGAAGCGGCAGCCCAAGGTGACCGGTCAGAAAACGCCGACTACATTTACGGCAAAAAACAGCTGCGTGAAATTGATGGGCGCATTGCCTACCTCTCGAAACGCCTAGATACATTGGTGGTCGTAGATCGGCAGCCTCCAGACACCAGCAAAGTCTTTTTTGGCGCCTGGGTTTGCTTAGAGAACGACGATGGTGAAGAACAGCACTACCGCTTAGTCGGCGCCGATGAGTTTGATACACAAGCCGAGTACGTCAGCATCGACTCACCGGTCGCTCGCGCGCTGCTCGGCAAGCAGGAAGGCGACGACATTTCTGTGGCCCTTGGAGATACCAAGGTGAATTACCACATTGTGAGCATCCGCTACCATAAGCCCTGAGAACCGCATAAAGCTTTGCAAAAGGCCCTGAAACATTTAGTAACAAATTAGATCGACGGGAAACTGGCTAACACTCGTATAAGCCTATGAACCCAAAGCAAAGCAGAGGAACGCCATGTCTACTAAGCAGAACAACAAACCAACGCAAACCCTGATGTCCAGCATCTCTCCCGCCAAAAAAATCGGGTTTGGAATCTGCACAGGCCTACTGGTTACTACATTAAGTGCTAGTGTCATTGCATCGCATCATGGTGAGGGCAAGCAACGAGAAGCACGCGGCCCCATAGTGATCAGCGAGATGGAGCAACGTATCGACGAACGCTTCAACACCGCAGACGTCAATAACGACGGGCAACTCAGCATGGCCGAAATGGCCACTATCAAACCTGCACATCACAAGATGAAGCGGAAGCACAAGCGTAAGAACAAAAAAGACCGTCCAAATACAGACGAGATCTTTAGCGCGCTCGATGCTGACGGTAGCGGTGAACTTTCGAAGAGCGAATTTAGCTCAGAGAATCGGCATGCGGTGCGCAAACAACTGAAAGCGGAAAAACGTTTTGCGAAGCTGGATACCAACAACAGCGGTAGCATTGAACGTAGCGAGTTCGGTGGTCGCTTAGAACGTCTTCGTGCAGCGGACACTAACGCCGACGGCTTCGTGACTCGCGACGAGATGCGTGCAGCTCGCAAAGCAAACCGTGCGCAACGTCAAAACGAAAGCTCGTAGCAACCCGTGCACCAGCCGTCCCAACTCAGCGATGCGCAGCTTATGCAGCGCATCGCAAACCAGGACAAAGGTGCTTTTGAGGCTCTGCTCGACAAAAACATCACCGGCATCCGAAGCTACCTGCAACGATTGGGTAACGACACCAGCACTGCAGAAGATTTAGCCCAAGAGGTCTTTTTGAAAGTGTGGCAAAACGCAGACCAGTACAATCCAAAGGCCGGGGCACTGAGCACCTGGCTGTACCGCATTGCGCACAATCAATTTTTGGACCACGCCAAGAGCAGCAGCCAAAAGCTGGCCCAAGCCGCCGAGGAATCAAGCGATGTTGCCGAGCTGACCAGTACAGAGGTCAGCGTGGAGCAACAACTAGACCAGGAGCAGGCGCTAGATTGGCTCAACGCAGAGCTACCCAAGCTACCGCTGAACCAACGCTCGGTCATCATGCTGCGGTATCTACAGAACCAAACTAACGATCAAGCCGCTAAAATTCTCGACTTGTCGAGCCATGCGGTTGAGTCCTTGGCAGTGCGAGCGCGAAAGCAACTTCAGCAAAGTCTGGCCAAATGGCAGCGGCTGTCCGAATCAGCTAGAACAAACAACACTGAGATCTCCAAGCCATGAGCAACAACTTACATACAAACGATGAGGCGCAGCTAGACCAGCTTTTGGCCCAACTTGCGGACCAAACAGGTCAAGTTCAGGCCAATAAGCCGATGTCCAAAAGCGATGCGTTGCTAAAGGCGCGAATCATGGCAGCGCTGCCTGCTACCTCAATGACAACAAAACCAGCAGCACCAGACACTCAGCTAGATACTTGGTTAGAGAACGCTTGGCAGTGGTTCACCCAACCCCTGCGCCTAGCTGCCGCCGCAGCGCTCCCGCTGCTGGTTGGATTTGCCTTAGGCAATGCCACCTTAATCACCGACAGCGAACTGTTGCTTGCACTGAGCGAGCAGGACAGCTGGCCGGTAGAACAAATGTTAGATGACACCCAGTGGAGCGGTGCCGATGAGTGAGCAAACCAGCTTCTTGCGATCTAAGGGCTTACCCCTAGCGCTGCTACTATCGCTGCTTATCAACATTGGCTTGTTCGGCTTTGTGGCCGGGCGCTGGAGCAACGCTGAAGCAACCCCACACATGCCACCGCCTAGTATTGGCATGGGGCGATTTCTACACGGTTTGGACGAAGCCAGACGGGGTGAACTCAAGCCCTATCTAAGCGCTCACTTTGACAGTTTGCGACCTAGCATCCGGGCAGGTCGCAAGGCACATCGAGCGGTACGTGCTGCGATAGCCGCAGAGCCCTTCGCACCAGAAGTCTTAGAGCAGGCGCTACACACCCTCAATAGCAACCGGGGTGCAGGCGCAGCAGAGCAGGCCAGAACCCTGGCCAAGCTGGTAGAGCAACTGAGCAGGGAAGAACGCGAAAAGCTCGCCAACAGCTTAAAGCGGCCCCAGCGATACAAGGGTCGGCGCAACGGTCGATCTATGCGCGAACATCGAGAATCAAATCGAGAATCAGCCCCCGAGCCAAACAAAGCAGGTGAGGAGCCCTAACGGAACCCCTGCCAGCTCAGTTAGCTTACAATGGTCACCTCCTTCCAATGAGGCTCGACCATGCAACGGGTTGGACATCGCTATATCGATAGCGCCACCGGGACCACGTTAGATACTTGGTTCCCACGCAGTAACCAACGGCTTGGCCGCAGTTGCCTAGCGCACAAGCTAGGCCTCATCCATTCAGACTTCGTTGAGCTCAGCCTAACCGACTACAGCTGCGCGCCAGCGAGCACAGAAGACGTCTACCTACGTTTTCACCTGCTCTCCGAGTGTGTGGTCAAGCCTAACGAAATCAACTTGGAGGGTATGTTCGACCTTTTGCCTAACGTTGCCTGGACCACCGCCGGCCCGGTACTCCCCGACATGGTCGAATTGCTGCGAGAAAAATTGCAGCCAGAGCATCACCACCTAGGCGTACCCTGCATCGACAAAATTCCGCGCATGGTGGACTACGTCATACCCAAAGGCGTGCGCATCGGTGATGCCGACCGGGTCCGGTTAGGGGCACATTTATGGCCGGGCACCACGGTGATGCACGAGGGCTTTGTGAACTTCAATGCAGGGTCAATCGGTGCTGCCATGATCGAAGGTCGGGTAACACCAGGTGTCGTTGTTGGCGAAGGCAGTGATGTCGGCGCAGGCTCATCCATCATGGGTACCCTCTCGGGTGGTGGTAAACAGGTGAACTCCATTGGGCGCGGCTCGCTGCTGGGCGCCAATGGTGGTATCGGTATCTCGCTGGGGGACCATTGCGTAGTCGAAGCCGGCCTTTATATAACCGCCGGCACCAAGGTAAAAACCGCAGACGGCAAGGTCGTCAACGCCAAGGAACTATCCGGCGTATCTGGCTTGCTGTTCCGACGCCATAGCCAAACGGGCGCTGTGGAGGCGGTAAGCTCAAAAGGCACTAACTGGGGCGGGCTCAATACCAGCCTGCACGCGCAAGAGTAACCTGACCGATGACCGCCATAAATAAAGATCCAGTGGTCAGCGCTCTGCAGGCTCTCATGGAACGCATTCAACAAGAGTACGGACCGCTGAGCGCCGAGTACGATGCGCAGTGGCGCTCGCCTTGCGAAGTGGGCGAGCCTTTCACCTCAACCGAAAATGACCAGCTCAGAGTTCACTGGCAGCCAACATCACGGCAGTTTATAAACGACTTCGCCGGTCTAGAGAATGCGCTGGAAACCGAGGTGCATCCCAGCATCAAGGCCTACTATGGCGCTTTTTGGTCTGCACACTTAGAAACCCGCGCCAAAGACGGCCCAGTAAGCTTGCTACAGGTGTGGAACGAAGAAGACCGCGAACGCTTGGTCGAAAATTTGCTAGGGCACCACTTGGTGCAAAAGCGGGCTAAAGGCCCGCTCAGTTTATTCTTCGCCTGCACCGAGCCAGATTCTGATTTGATTTTAACCGTAGAGAACGCCACCGGCGCCGTGCTCTTAGAACGCCCCGGCGCAAAGCCGTTGCGCCAAGTCAGCGATAGCCTGGCAGAATTTTTGCTAACGCTAGCCCCGGCACCACCAACTGACGTTTAATAGGTTCTACCCAAGAGACCAACACCATGTCTAGCGCTGACGACATTCTGCACTTACCACCCAAAGCCCACCTTAGCGGAGAGATATCCCTGCCTGGGTCCAAGAGCATCTCCAACCGCGCGCTGCTGCTTGCGGCGTTGGCCAACGGCACCACTAGGCTGCACAACCTGCTCGCCAGCGACGACACTCACTACATGCTACAAGCGTTGCAGCAACTGGGCATAACCGTAACCGGCGAACCACCAAATGAAGTTCAAGTTACCGGTCAGGCCGGACCGCTTGTCACCGACGGGCGCACGGCAGAACTATTCCTAGGCTTAGCGGGCACCGCCATCCGCCCTCTTGCGGCGGCGCTTAACCTTGGTAACGGCGAGTTTGTCTTGGACGGCACTGCGCGAATGCGTGAACGACCAATAAATCACTTGGTGGAAGCGCTACGGTTGCTGGGCGCAAACATTGCTTACCAAAGCGCGGACGGTTATCCCCCCATTGCCATTCAAGCATCGGGTTTAAACGGTGGCACAACCAAAATCGACGGCACTATCTCTAGCCAATTTCTTTCCTCGCTATTGTTAGCCGCTCCCTATGCAGCAGGCGATGTGAACATTGAGATTGTTGGCGAGTTGGTGTCCCAACCGTACGTTGATATCACCCTAAATCTAATGCAGCGCTTTGGCATCTCGGTGGACAACCAAAACTACCAGCGTTTTGTGGTGCCCCAAGGCATCTATCACTCTCCAGGCGAATTTTTGGTTGAAGGGGATGCTTCATCTGCCAGCTACTTCTTAGCCGCTGGCGCCATTAGCGGTCCGGGCATGCGCATTCGCGGTCTAGGTGCTAACAGCATTCAAGGTGATATTGCTTTTGTTGAGGTGCTTCGCCGCATGGGTGCCAAGGTGGATATTGCAGCGGATTACATCGAGGTAAAACCCGGCAAGCTACGCGGAATTGATGCGGATCTAAACCACATTCCAGATGCTGCAATGACGGTTGCCGTGCTGGCGCTCTTTGCCGAAGGCACCACGCACATTCGCAACATCTACAACTGGCGTGTGAAAGAGACCGATCGGCTGAGCGCCATGGCCACCGAGCTGCGCAAGCTGGGCGCGGAGGTGGTTGAGAGCGACGATGCCATCAGCATCACGCCACCCGCTAATTTGCAGAGTGCGCAAATCGGCACTTACGGCGACCACCGCATGGCCATGTGCTTTTCTTTGGCCTCGCTGGCCGGCGTGCAGATCGCGTTGGAAGACCCAGCCTGTGTTGGCAAGACCTTCCCGACTTACTTTGCAGAGTTTGCCCGCTTAGCTAGCTAACGGTGGGTGTTGAATACTAAGGCTCAACTTCTAGGCATGCTTCGAGCGCGCAGCGTCACTTTGGCTTTTGGTGTCTGCACCGCGCCTTTTGGATTCATCTGACGCTCCACTTGGTCGCGCAATCGGTCCAACGCTGCATCAAAGGCTTCACTACCCGGCGTAAGTCCGGTCAGCCGTTCAACCTCGGGACCACAAACGTGGGGAAACACCTGCAGCGCTGTTTGCAGCAAAGCCAACATCTGAGCGTCCAAATCACCGCGAACACCTGGCTCTTTGACCGGCGCTATGCTTTGGTTCATCAACCGTGCCGATTCCGGTTCAGACTGAGCAACACCAAGATCGCTCGGGGCTCGAACAGACTGCTCGCTAGCCTGAGACAACCCTTCCCAAGCCAACAAACGCGCGCGGTCTGCTGACAACTGCCCATCCGCACCTTTAGATGCCGCCAATACAGCCTGATACAAACCCTGCTTATCACCAAAGTGATGATAGAGCATGCGCTTGTTAACCCCGGCTGCCGCCGCTATGGCATCCACGCGTGCACCTGCTGGGCCTAGGGCAACAAAGGCCTGGGTGGCCGCCGCTAATATTTTGCTTTGAGTGTTTTTAGCGTTTCGAGTAACCATATAGATACTTACGTTAATCCTTTCCGTAGTAACCATTAGGTTACTCGAATTTCTCTGATTTTGTACCCACAACCCATATTCCTTGGCATGAGCTCAAGGAAAATAAAATAACTATCTAGTTAGTTATATATTTATTTATTAGGTGCGGGTCCAAGCAGCATCGCAACAGAGGCATCCGAAAATCGCTCCAACGAAGCCTTGGACTCACCGGCTCGAACCCGAACCGCCAGACTGTGCAGCACCGCCTGGATGAGCTTGCTTAACGATTGAGCATCAATCACCGAAGATATCTGACCCTTTCTAATACCCTGCTCAACCCGAGCCAGCAGCTTTGCATCTAACTGCTCAATCACCTGCAAGAGATCTGCCTGCACGTCAGGATGCACCCAGGCTGCGGCAGGTGCCGTACAAATGACCATGCAACCCAAAGCTGTATCCCCAGCGCCATAAACGTTCAAAGCTGCTCGATAGAATTGGCTAAGCCCTTTTCGCATATCCGCTTCCTGCTCAATAGTGCGATTGAAGCCCTCCTCCATTTGCTGAGCAAATTGCCCCATCGCCTGCCGATAAAGCGCTTCTTTGCCCCCAAAGGCCCGGTAAATGCTGGGGCGGTTCATCCCCATAGCAGCAGCAAGATCATCTAGAGATGTTCCGCTATAGCCCTGGGACCAAAAGACGTTGCCCGCGAGTTGGAGCGCCGTTTCTGCATCGTACTGCTTGGGGCGACCACGCTGTCCTGCCATATTTAAATACCGATTCGCATAATAATCATTGATTTGCCAAATAATGTTCGAGATAGTACATAAATCAACGACAGAGGTCAGCGACATGCCAAAGATAGACGCTCCTGCAAGCGCCCTGGTCCCCCAACTTCAAGGGCTCCATCTGTTTCATTTTGACGGCGCTCCTTGCGCCCAACGCGTGCGCTTTGCGCTCGGCGAGAAGGGCCTGGCCCGTGGTAGGGAAGAGAAATTTACCGCCGCCACACCCTCTGCACTAGCGCCGGATAACGGACGCTGGGTAAGCCGCATTGTGTCGTTGGTGAAAAAAGACCATATGACTCCGGCATACGCTGAGATACACCCAAACATGGTGGTACCCGCGCTAGTCCACAACGGCGAACTCTATCTAGAGTCCATGGACATCATCGAATACCTAGATCAAGCCTTCGGCGGCGCGCCCTTGATACCTACCGACCCGAATCTACGGGCGACAACCATGCAGCGCGTTGAACAAGCCAAGGCACTGCATCGCTCCATTCGCTTTGTGACCTTTCACTGGGGGCTAGGTCGTCTAGCCATGCTGAAACCCGCGGAGCGTGAACAGCTTGCCGGCTTGGCGCAGCAAGGCAACGACGGCGAAAACTTGGTGAGCTTCTACGAGGGCTACAGCAACCGCACCATCCCTGAGTCGGTTTATCTTGAGCACCTGACCAAACTCTTTGATGCGTTTACCCAGCTAGATACTGAGCTAAGTGATGGGCGGCAGTTTCTTATGTCAGATGAGGTCTCCATCGCCGATGCCTTTTGGTCCATGAAGATACTGCGGCTGCTTGAATGCGGTTACCCAGTCCAAGCCCAACACCCACAGCTTTACGCCTGGTATCAGCGCGTTTACCAACGCCCGTCTTTTCAAAACGAGGTTATGGGTAAAAACCGGCTAACCAATCGGTTGTTTCACACCAAAGCGCGCATCGAGAGCTTATTTGGCAAAGGGTTGAAGCAAGTGGTCGAGGGTTTAGCCCAAAGTAGAGCAGCATGAGCACGACCCCAGCAATCAACACAACACAGCTTGTGAGCGATCCTGGCCGACCCTCCAAACCCGTGCTGGCGGCACGTTTCGCCAGCGCTGAATTTCGAGCCGGCATGCAGCGCCTGGCACGGCGCCTGGGTTTACAACAACTGCATGACGCCGTGCCTAAAGATTGGCAAATTCCAGACAG
>CALHVX010000091.1 GCA_938036875.1 uncultured Pseudomonadales bacterium | reverse complement strand
CCAACCGGTGCGTTGTACTCAATGCCGTGAAAGCCTTCAATCACTTGCGGGCCAGAGGCGCCCAAGCCCAACATGCAACGCCCATCAGAGAGGTAATCCACCCCCGCCGCCGTCATCGCCAGCAAAGATGGCGTTCTGGAGTAGACGGGCAAAATACCCGAGGCGATGGTGACCCGCTCCGTATTGGCGGCGATATAACCCATAGCGCTAGGCGCATCAAAGGAGTAAGCCTCTGGAACCCAAACCACATCCAGACCGGCTTTTTCGAGAATCTGAATCTCGCGTACGGCGTCTTTAAAGCCTCCGGCATAGCTAAGCAGAGTGGAAATTCGCATTGGTATTGCTCCCTTAAGGATCTAATTCAAAGAAACCCAGTATACAGCCAGGCACCCAAATCCGTTAGGCTAGCCCTATCCGAATAGAGAAAGCCCTATATGAGCAGTCGCCAACAGCAATTTCTGATCAACAAGAACGACCTAGCAGACACCCAATGGGCTGAGTCAGCCATCCCAACAGCCGAAACGGCCGGGGATGTGGTCATAAAAGTCGACAGTTTTGCACTGACCGCCAATAACATCACTTACGCGGTCGCGGGCGATAGCATGCAATATTGGGATTTCTTTCCAGCCACCGAAGGCTGGGGCCAAATACCCGTGTGGGGATACGGCACCGTCATAGAATCTGCCCACCCAGACATAGCCCAAGGCCAGCGCCTCTACGGCTACTACCCCATGGCTTCACACCTCAAAATTCAGGCCGAGCGTGTGACCAAAGAAGGTTTGATCGATGCCGCCGAGCACCGCAGCCATCTCGCCCGGGTGTACAACCAATACCAACGCGCCGGTGCTGCGGACACCGCAGGTGATGCCGCGCAGATGTTGTACCGCCCTCTCTACATGACGTCTTTTGTGCTCGACGATTTTGTATCGCGATCTGACTTCTTTGGCGCGCAAGACGTGTTGCTAACTAGCGCGTCTAGTAAAACGTCTTTAGGTTTAGCCTTCTTGCTACATAAACGTGGTGGCTGCAACGTCGTGGGTTTGACCTCAACCAAGAACAAAGCGTTTGTTGAAAGCCTAGGTTGCTACCATAAGGTCATAACTTACGATGAGATCACCACCCTAGACACCAGTCGCGCCGCAGTGATCGTGGATATGGCCGGCAATGGCAGCACCCTAGCTGCGGTTCACAACCACTACGATGCGCAGCTCAAATACAGCTGCCTAGTTGGCGCAACCCACTGGAACGCACGCAGCGGTTCGAAAGGCATGGCTGGCCCTAAACCAGAGATGTTCTTTGCACCCAGCCATATTGAGCAACGCACCAAAGACTGGGGACCTGGCGGCTTGCAACAACGCTTCCAAGGCGCCTGGGATGCTTTCACCGAAGCTGCAAAAAACTGGATTGAAGTGCAGCAAATTGAAGGGCAAACCGACATTACCGCCATCTACAAACGTTTATTGAAAGATGATGTTAATCCAGCGCAAGGGTTCATCCTCAGTGTCGAGTGAAAGCGCTCCTTACAACGTCAACCCAGTTAACGCAGAAGCGGACACAAGCACTAACCGCTACAACATTGACTGGTTTATCTTTATTGGCAGCCTGGCCATTATCATCGGGGTTTGTGTGCCGCTTACCCTATACCCTGAGGCCGGCAAAGAAGTCCTAACCGAAGGCTACAACTACATCACCAGCAGCATCGGAGTGTTGTACGTGTTGTTCAGCGTTTGTGCGTTGGGGATCTTGTTGTACCTAGCCTTTAGTCGTCACGGTGACGTACTACTTGGCGACGCTGGGGCAACACCGGAATATTCCGCCTTAGGCTGGGCGTCCATGTTGTTCTGCGGTGGTATTGGTGCCAGCGTTATGTATTGGGGCACCATCGAATGGGCCCAGTATGTGTTAGCGCCACCGTTTAGCGTTGAACCGCGAACCGATGAAGCCGTGGCCTGGGCGCAAAGCTATCCAATCTTTCACTGGGGGTTTATTGGTTGGGCTTTGTACTGCTTGCCTGCCGTTGCTATTGCCCACGCCTATCACGTACGAAAAATCACCTCACTAAGACTCAGCGCTGTGTGTGAACCCGTGCTGGGACGTTACAGCAAAGGGGTTTGGGGCGGTGTTGTTGACCTTACCTTTGTTGTTGGACTTCTCGGTGCCGCCAGTACCGGGATTGGTTTGGTTGTCCCGCTAATCAGCGAATGTATGCGTCGCTTGGTTGGCATGCCTGAAGGCTTTGGCACCGACCTCAGCGTCATCATTGTGATCACCCTCATCTTCTCGGTCAGCGTATGGAAAGGCATGGAGAAAGGCATCAAACGGCTCAGCGTTTTGAACATTGTGCTAGCCATGATTTTCTTGCTGTTTGTTTTTGTCGCAGGCCCTACTCGTTTTATCGCGGAATCTGCCATGAGCAGCGTCGGTCACTTGCTGCAAAATTTCGCCCAGATGGCCTTCTGGACCGACCCAAATGAAAACGCCAGCTTCGTTGAAGATTGGACCATCTTTTACTGGTCTTGGTGGTTGGCACTAGGCCCCTTTATGGGCATGTTTATCAGCAAGATTTCGCGCGGGCGCACTATTCGTGAAGTCATCATCGGCAGCATCGGCTACGGCACCTTAGGGTGCGCTTTGTTCTTTATGATCTTGGGCAACTACGCGTTGTTTCTTAGCAACACCGGAGCGTTAACCGTCTTGGATACCGTAGCGGAGCTCGGCTCTACCGTTGCCATCTTAGATGTGGTGATGACCCTACCCTGGACCGGCATTATCTTGCCTTTGTTTATGGTCGTGAGCTTAATTTTTGCCGCCACTAGCTATGATTCCATCAGCTATGTACTGGCATCAGCAACCACCGAACATTTGCCCTCTGACAGCCACCCTGCCCGTTGGAATCGATTGTTTTGGGCATTTAGCCTGGGTTTGATACCAACCACACTTATCTACATCGGTGGGTTAAAGGCGCTGCAATCTGCGGTAGTTGCCGCCTCTTTGCCCCTACTGATCGTGACCAGCATCATGACCGTTGCCCTGTTTAGAGGTTTAAACAGCAACGCAAATAGCATTGACCAAACTTTATCGACTAGTGAGGACACACCATGAGCGACTTTCCTTCTCCCTACGTATCCAACGACCTTAGCGGCCAGGTGGCCTTGGTTACCGGTGCCACATCCGGCCTTGGCCGTCACTTTGCCAAAACACTGGCACGCTGTGGCGCTGCCGTGGCGATCTGTGGGCGACGTGAAGAACGCCTAGCGGAAGTTGCGGCAGAAATTGAAGCAGATGGGGGCAAAGCGGCTTACTTCAAAGTGGACATGACCGATGCCGATGCAGTGCTCAACCTTGTTGAGCACGCAGAGCAAGCGTTGGGCAAGGTGACGATATTGATCAACAACGCGGGTATTCCCGATGCCCAACGTGCGCACAAGATGTCGGTTGAGCTGATTGATGCGGTCATGGACACCAACTTGCGCGGTCCCTACATCTTGTCTTGCGAAGTAGCTCGACGCCTTATTGCGGCTGAACTGCCTGGGCGAATGGTGAACATTTCCTCCGTTGGCGGGTTCCATTACGCCGGTAATGGCGCTGCGTTGTACTCCATTACCAAAGCCGGTATCGCCCGAATGTCAGAGGTCTTAGCCGTGGAGTGGTCGCGCTACAACATCAACGTTAACTGCATTGCACCTGGTGCATTTGAATCCGAGATGATGGACGGCATGCTTGAGCG
>CALHVX010000090.1 GCA_938036875.1 uncultured Pseudomonadales bacterium | reverse complement strand
TGGTGCATTTAACATCGCAGCGCCCTTTGGCGGCTACAAGCAGTCGGGTATTGGACGCGAGCTGGGCCCCCATGGTTTGACTGAGTTTACTGAGATCAAGTCGATCCAGTTGTAGAGTTACTGACGAGCTAAGTAAGTCTGGAAAACCCCGCTTTCGCGGGGTTTTTTCTGGTCGTTGTAATATTTTTGGATTCCGGTCGTATATCTAAGTGTGCCCAGAACCGTTGGGCTCGAATAGCTATCTAGCCCCAGGTCCCAAAGCCTAAGGCAGGGTTTTATGGGTTAGCCGATACGGAGAACAATTTGAACAGCCTATTTCTAGTGAGTTTACTATTAACGTCTTTTAACTTTGCGATAGGAGGGGAGGTCAAAAGATCGCTGAATTCTGAGATAACTTCCTTACTACCGAATATCCAACACGAACGGTCTGCTGATTGCCAAGCGAGTGTGGATACGAAGGTTCGTGTTTTCGCATCCAACCATGGGGGATATCGAACAGATGATTCTCTGTTCGAAAGAACCCTTAGAATTGAACTCATCTCCAGCGGTTATGAAGGCATAGTTTCGATATATCTGCACAAGCTTGGCGACGGCCCCTGGAAAGTGTTGTCTTCTGCAGCTAGATATATGTAAAAAAGGTCGGTGCACCTCATGGATCAAGAGAAGCTGCCACGATATTGCCCCGGGGTTACCCCGAATTGGAGGCGGAATGCTCTGCTCATGGCATCTTGTGAGCTGTAACCACAAAGAGACGCGATCTTCTTCAGTGGCGACTGCGTTTCTTCCAGGTATGTTCTTGCCGCGTCTAGGCGTACCTTGGTCACATAGGCCCCAGGTGATAAACCCAGCTCCGAGATAAACAGACGTGAGAGTTGGCGCGTGCTGATCGAGAACTTGTCGGAGAGACCATTGATTGTTAGGTCGGATCGCAAGTGATGCTGAATGTAGTCCACGATTTTTTCTATTCGCGAATTGCCCAGGGTTTGCGCGCTGAGCGGCAAGCTATATTGAGATTGACCGCCGCTGCGCCGTAGGTAGAGTACTAGGCTACGCGCAATTTCAAGCGACACCTCCTTGCCTAGATCCTCCTCGACGAGGCTCAGCGCTAGGTCGATGCCGGTGGTCACCCCCGCGGAGGTGTATACCGAACCATCCTTAGTATAGATGGCATCAGAATCCACTTGGGTTGATGGAGAAAACTGTTTTAGGCGTGTGCAAGCACTCCAATGCGTAGTAGCTCGCTTGCCGTCTAGTATCCCGAGTTCAGCCAACACAAAAGCACCGGTACAAACGCTAACAACTCTGCGAGATGCCCCGAGTTGTTTGGTGAGCCAAGCTCTAAATCTTTGTTCCACCGACAATGCTGTCAAGGCGTCTTCAGAGCCTCCCGGTACGATGATGGTATCGATTTTTTGTTTGTACTTTGAAAACACCAGTGGGTTCAGTGAGAGACCGTTGCTCATTTGCACCGGCGGAGGTTTAGCGGCCACGCATTCGATTTTGTATTGGGGTCGAGAAGCGAATTGATTGGCATAGGAGAAGACTTCCATAGGACCGGTTATATCCAGCACCTGTGCGCCTTCGAACGCTAATACGACAATGTTTTTCATGAGTTCGAGCTTATCCATCACGATGGCTCATATTGTCGTAAATATGGCCTATATGCCATCGTCAGCTTTGCGAACATCTACGGATCGGTCACTCGTTGCCATCATTTGGTTTGAAGTTAGGTATGACGTTCTTTATTCGGGTTCGTTTGTTGTTGTTCCTTTTAGGGGTGACGCCGCTGGCTGTGTGGGCAGATGCACCTGTTCCGCGTGCTGTGATCATTGCGCAGAATTCGGGAACGGAGATTACAGACCTGCTTGTGCCCTATGCGATTTTGTCCGCTGCTGGTGTGGCGGTTGAGATTGTCTCAACGTCCCCTGGATCCGTGAATTTAATGCATGGTTTGGCGCTTCTTAACCTGCGCACCATTGCCGATCTACATATCAAATCGCTTGACCTTGTTGTTGTACCGGCAGTGCATGAACCGGATGAACCAGAACTCGGGCGCTGGTTGGCCAAAGTGGCGGCGCTTGATACGTTGGTGGCTTCCATCTGTGATGGGGTTGAAGTCTTGGCCAGCGCGCAACTGTTAAACGGGCGCAAGGCCACGGGTCATTTTTACTCCAGAGGCCGGCGGGAAGCGAATCACGAGGACGTGACTTGGGTTGAGAACGCCAGGTACGTTCACGACGGCAACCTGGTGACCGCCGCTGGTGTCTCCGCTTCTGCTCCTGCATCCATTTATCTGGCTAGTCTCATGGTAGGTGATGACGCAGCCCATAGCGTTGCGCGGGTATATGGAATTGACTTAAGCACAGGCGCCGAGCATAGAACGGAAGAATTCAAGATCGGTCTGCAAGAGATTCTCATCGGTGTGCGTAACTATGTCCTGGGGTTAAGAAAAAAACGCTATGACTTACTTGTGGACGAAGGGACGGATGAGTTTTCGTTTGCTTTTGTGGTGGATGCGCTTGGTAGAACTTATCGAGCATCGGTTGGTGTAGATGCGCCGGACAGCACGTTTATAACCAAGCGCGGCTTAACCATACGGGGTAAACCAATATCGCCAGGATCAGGTATGAAGGTTGATATGCGCTCGGCTTTGAGTCCGCAGGCATTTACGGTGTCGTTAGACAGTACTGTGCCTAGTGAAGCGATCAAGAATGTGTTCGAGCACATAGAAAAGGCGTATGGGCGCTCAACGGCTAGGTTTGTTGCGCTACAACTAGAGCTGCCCGCAGCAAGTGTGGATCGTTAGTGCCCGTACACCAAGAGCACGTTACCCGCCATGTGGCCTGCAAAAGCGTAGCCGGAGCTCACGTAGAGCTGACCATTGAAGGGTAGCGGCCCGCTGCCACCATCCATTGACCCACCAGTAGCTTTGCTTCCTGCGGTGCTGTTCACTGGCGCGGTGGTGTCGATCGTCCTTAGCACCTGGCCGGTTGCGGCATCGTGTATGCGCAGATAGCCATCCAACGCGCCAGCAAAGACCAAGGAGGGTGTGGCGGTAATGGCGGCTCCTATCCCAACATCGCAAAACTCGCGTTCACGACAAGCGTTGCTTAGCGGCGTACGCCATAGGTAGTTGCCGTTGGTTAAGTCCAGCGCGTATAACCCTGGCTTAGCTGGGGTTGAATAGCTCTGCCAATCGTGCGCATCAGATATGGGGACAAATGCTCGGTCTCCACTGACGGCCATGCCGAAGTGCACACCACCGTGTAGTCCGCCACGGCCTACTTTGGTGCGCCATACGAGTTTCCCTGTGTCTGGGTTCACCGCGTGGACAATGCCTGATTTCTGGGGACCCAACACAAGATCTTGGCCAGCGCTGGTGGTTGCTAAGACCATGGAGGCGCCAAAATCAAAGTCTGGGCCGTCTTCTTTGGGACAGTTAGCGCTTTTCTCTCGGCCAGAACAGGCGGTATTCCATGCATCCTCGGGGGTTGCTTGATAGCTCCAGCGCAGTTTCCCCGTTTTCAAATCCATAGCCAGGATGGCGTCGCTTGTATCGGTGGTTGGTGATGAGTAATTTTCGCCTGTGCCGACGTAGAGTTGCCCACGTTTTGTATCAATGGTGGGGCTGTTCCAAATCGGCGCACCTGAAGGTCCGTAGTTCTGCGTACCTTTACTGTTTCTGGATTGGGCTGTGGCGGGTTTCGTTACAGCGTAGGTTCGCCAACGTGTTTTGCCAGTACTTGGATCTAATGCAACGACGGAGCCTCTAAAGTTACAGCAGGGATAGTCATCTTTTCGAGCTGAGATAACCTCTAGTGAGGATACCGAGACGTAGAGCTGACCGTCGTAGTAGGTTGGTGTACCCGTGATGGTGGCGGCGGGGTGGTCATCCGCTCGAATGCGCCATAACTCTTTGCCGCTATTGGCATCAATGGCGTAGATGCGACCCAAGAGGTCACCGAAGAAGAGTTGTCTTGTGTCCGTATTGATAGCAATACCGGTACGCACTTCTGCGGCTGCATTGAAGGTCCAACGAACACAGCCAGTATCAGTATCCAGCGCATAGACGGTGCCGTCTTGACTGCCAGTAAAAACGGTACCGGCTGCGATTAGAGGTTGGGAGCGCACACGCTGTGCATCAGGAAAAGCGAAGGCCCATTTTAGTTTGAGTTTTGGTACGTCACCGGCGGTAATGCCAGCGGCTGCTTCGGTTACCTCACGGGTGTTACCCCAGGTTAGCCCCCAGTTCGAGGCGCTCATGGGTTGTGACCAATCCAGTGGCTTTGCATCTTTGGCACACTGAGGGGCCTGGGGATGCGGGCGTTGGCTGCCCAGCTTGCGTTCGGTTAGAAACTCGGCAACCCGAATTTTCTGATCATCGGTCAACGCTGAGGCTTGAACGCGCATCGCACCTTGAGTCAGCGCCTGATGAATGGCTGAAGTAGACAACAAATACAGCATGGCTCGGTCTGGCGCTTTGGCTACGCCCTTGTCATGGCAACTGGCGCAATGCAGGTTGTACAGCGCCTCGCCTGTGGCGTTGGCTTTAGGGGCTGGTGCGCTAGAAGGACTGCTGCTGGCGGCTGTGCATGGCGTGCTTAGCAGTAGTGCTACTGCTAGCAAAAGGGTTTTCCGCATGAGAGGCTCTACGACCTTTAGTGGGGGATCGGTAGAGTTTAACGCATGGCGTTATGAATAACCTCGGTGAGTAATCGTATAGCCGTTATATCCTGTTGGCATTCAACAACCTGTCCAACCCCAGCTTTGTTGCCAATCCATCCAAAGCGGTAGGGCTAAGGTTTCTGCGAAGATGGCTTTGATCCCGATAGAGGAACTCGCCGCGGATATGTGAGGTGCAAACCGCATTGTCGCACAGTTGATCTCCGGGGCTTATGACCCTCAAATTGTTGTTTTCTAAAGCAAGCAGACGCGCATTTTGCTCCCAAAATAGTGGCATCAAGTTGTTGCCTAGTACCTCGCAGTTGCTTCGAGCAATGCCACCATCGGATGCAATCTGACATGGCACAGGGTCGAAAGACCAGGAAGGCAATTGCGTGACAATGGCCACTTGAGGTACAAGCTTGGCGAGTTCTTTGGCCGTGTTGGCCAGTTCGTTTGCTACCACATGTTCTGGGGCATCGGGCGCTTGGCTATTAACCTTCAGTGCTAATGAATACCAGGAAGAGGCCAGGACAATAAGGTCGGGTTTGTGCTCGGTGGTTGCTAAAAAATTGAGCATGTTGGCGCGTTGATTTGCGCAGGTTACATTGTAACCTTCCCCCTTTGTTTCGATCCGAACTTGTTTGTTATCTACTATGGCTGGGCAGGCATGGTAGAGCACCCCGGCGTAAGCTTTGTTCCCTTTGTTGAGCACTCGCTCTACAAGAGGGGTGAGATGCGCTGCGTGGCTGTCGCCCCAAACCAGAACTTTATACACCGAAGCATTCCACTGTGAGCCAAAGGCGGTGCCTTGCCGAAGCCCTTTAGGTAGCTCGGGTGATGTGCTTGGGCGCCAGTGCCAAGCTGCGTCTTTGTCGCTGAGCATCTGGCTAGCTTTAGAAAACCTATCTTTGAGTCCACCCGTTTGCGTGATGAGCAGGGCTGCAACTAAGACCGCAAACGCAGAGCCAAAGCCGGCCAATTGATTGGTTGATTTTGACCAGGTGCCATAACGAAAGGGTTTTTCAATGTAAAAGTAACTCAAGGTGGCGAGGCCGACCGACAAGGCGATTAAGGTAACACCGGCTAGTAGCGGTAAAGTCGAAGCATTTTGATAATGTTGGTAGTAAACAAGGACGGGCCAATGCCACAAATACAATGAGTACGAAATCAAGCCAACGGCTTGCAACACAGTGGTACCTAAGAGACGGCAAACGATGGTCTTGTGCTGAACGGGGAGCACTAGCAGAGCTGCGCCGAGACAGGCATACAAGGCATTCAAACCTGGGAACAGGACTTTCTCATCCAGCCATAGGAAGCTGGTTGCCACTAGTATCACACCACTGACCTTTAGGATGGTGGCAGTGCTAAAGGCTAGAGCTAGGCGCGGCGACATTGCCAAAGCAGCACCCAACGCAAGCTCCCATGCTCGGCTCCAGGGGGCGTAGAAAGCGGTTGTTGGATCATTTGTTGCTGATAGCTCGCTGTACCACAAGCTCGTTGCCACGATACCGAGTGCAATAGCCAACAAGACCCGTGGTCCAAAGCGCGCAAAACCTAAGATGATGACTGGCCACACCAGGTAGAACTGCTCTTCAACGGCGAGCGACCAAGTGTGTAGAAGCGGTTGTAGCTCTGCTGCTGGGTCGAAGTAGCCGGTGTTTGCTAAGAAGTAGAAATTGCTGAGCGCAAAGGTTGCGGCTCGGCTTTGCTCGGCTAGGCCTGCATAGTCGTGGGATGTGAGTATGAAGTAGCCGGCGATCAGGCTGGCACCTATTACGGTTATCAGCGCTGGAAAGATACGGCGAAAGCGTCGGATTAGAAAATTGGTTAGAAACCTAGGTTGATCACGATCTCGCACCAATATTTGGGTGATGAGAAAGCCCGAGATAACGAAGAAGACATCGACACCAGTAAAGCCTCCGGGAATGCTGAGCCCGGGTAATTTGAAATGGTACAAAACCACGCCAAGCACAGCAAAAGCCCGCAAGCCGTCGATGTCGGCGCGGTGATCCAGTGGGCTTGTCGAGAATGACCGATCCATGGGTCCTGCTACTAATTCCAGTAGGCAAAGATTCTGACTATGTGGAGGCGTAAACAAGGTACGGGTTCACGTTTAGTCAAATCTGGACCGAAATTTGGGTGCATGGCTAACAAAACCCTATTTGATCTAGCCTACGCCAACCGATGGCAAGCCGAGTGGCCTTGCTAAGCCTTTACTGACACTGTTAATTGCCCCTGCAAAGCGTCGTTTAAAGCTCTCTGAGCGAGTTGTAAACCGGCTTCAAATTGCCCAAATGTAAAGTGTGTATTTGCGCCGGTGGCAAACCCCTGCTGAATGCCTTCGCCAATGGCAAAGTCTTCATCGAAGACGGTTCTTACAACACTTCGATTTGCCTCCCAGTACTTTTGCGCTTTGTCGCTAGCAACCGGCTCTGGGATTAGCATCATGCATTTAAAAATGCAGGTGCCGGGTCCGGTGGGAATAATAGTATGGACGTACACATGGTCCGTCATCGCCTGCACAAAGTTGCACGGAAACAGGTAGTTCTGGGTCATGAAATTTGAACGGTAGTCCCAGGTCTGTTGGTCTTGTTCTCTAAGCTTGGTGATTTTTGATAGTGGCACCGCGTTTCTTATGTGTGGGTACTTGTTGAGAAATGGCGATTGATTGTCAAGGTACGAGGCGCAAGCGGTGGTTTTGTGCGCTGAGCAAAAATGGTAGGTCTCTAAGAATCCCTCTAGTGCAATGCGCCAATTCATATCGCGGTGTATCGACCACTCGCTAAAGATTGTATGGGTCTCCAGCCGTAAAGACGCAAGTTGTTCTGCCATGGGTGCCAGCCATGCATCAATATCAATGGTTTCTGAGCTAGGTTCTGGCCGAACCCAAATCAAACCGAAACGTTCGAAGGCTGGGAGTTCCGCCAAGCCGTGTTTGCTTTTGTCTAGATCCGGGAAGCCTTGGGGTTGGCGCATGCCTCTGAGCTTGCCATCAAGGTCGTAGGTCCAGCCGTGGTATGGACAAGAAAAGGTGTTTGCTTTGCCACAAGGTTCGTTCGCCACCCGAGCGCCTCGATGCCGACACACGTTGACGAAGGCTTTCACCTCACCTGTTTTGTTGCGAGTAATCAGCAGGGGGGTGCCCGTGTCGTTGTGCGTGATGTACTGGCCGGGGTCTTGAAGTTGCGCTGCGTGACCAACAATAATTGGAAACTTGCGGAAGAGGATGTCGATCTCGGTTTGTAGCTGGTTGGGGTCGGTGTAGTGACTCACCGGGTTCAGCATCACATCCGGCTCAAGTTGCGTGGTGCCTGTCTCGTCAAATGCCAAGACAGTCTTGATTAGGTTTAGTTCTTCGGTGCTGGGTTTCATGACTTGGTGGCCCATGGGTTAGATCCAGAGCCTGAGTTTATCATGAGGTGGATTGGAGCCTGGTACACAATTGTACCAGGCGGTCTAGTTGGGGTGGTTGGCTTAAGCCTCTAGCTGAAGCGGCAAAGAGCGCAATCGTTGCCCAACAGCTCGATACACGGCGTTAGCCACGGCGGGTGCAATGGGTGGTAGTCCGGGCTCACCAACGCCGGTGGGTTCGGTACCGCTATCCACGATGATCACCTCAACATCTGGCGCTTCGTTCATGCGCAGTATGGGGTAGTCGTGGAAATTGCTTTCTTTGACCGCTCCGTCTTCGAGCTCTATCTTGCCGTGCAGCGCTGCAGTCAGCCCATACATGATGGCGCTTTCCATTTGCGCGCGTACCACATCAGGCGTCACTGCAATCCCGCAATCCACAACACAAGTCACCTTGTGCACTTTGATCACGCCGTTAGTCACTGAAACCTCGGCGATCTCTGCGACATCGGTTAAGAACGAGTTATGCGCGGCAAAGCCTAAGTGCCGGCCGCTAGCCGGCTGCATTTTGCTCATGTGTGCGCCGGCGATTTTAATGACGTTGTTTAGACGTGGATTGTTTTTGGTGTTCTGCAACCGAAAAGCAACCGGATCCATTCCGGCTTTTTCGGCCAACTCATCGATCACAGACTCTGTTGCAAACGCGGTATAGGAATGCCCAACAGAGCGCCAAAAGGTAAGTGGAAAGCCATGATCTACCGTGTGGTGGGTAACCAATCGATTCTCTAGATCGTAGTCCTCGTAGATACCTTCAATGCTAGTTGGATCCACCATCCAGCCACCTAATACACTAGCGGATACCCCGACAAGCCCATCCACCAAGCTTTGTGGCATGTTGGGCATGAGGCCGGGCAGCAGGTTCTCTAAAATAGAGGGGGTAATATTGCCACCCGCACGTTTTGCATCCCATGCGGTGATTTCACCCGCGTTGTTCACCCCGGCTTTGATTTGCATTAACGAAGCGGGGCGATAGACGCTGTTGCGCATGTCATCTTCGCGAGACCACAGTAAGTGTACTGGCTTGTTTACAGCCTTAGCGATCTCCGCAATTTCGATAATGTGCGTTAGCGTGCCGCGACGACCGAAAGCGCCGCCTAGGTAGGTTGAATGAACCCGAATTTTTTCGGCAGGGATGTCAGTAACGCGTTCTATCAACCCTTGGGCACCCACTGGACCTTGGGTTCCGGACCATAAATCCGCTTCACCGTTTTCTAGCTTTAGCACAGCGCTCATGGGTTCCATCGGGGCATGGGCTAAGTAAGGCGTCCAGTATTCGGCTTCAACCAGGTTATCTGCGGCGGCAAAACCGGCGGCAAGATCGCCTTGCTCTGCATCTGTCTCACCGTCATCGCTGGCCAGCGCAGCGGCTAGATCGGCCCGCACTTGAGCAGAATTGACCTTGGTGAGCTCAACTTCTTCCCAAACGGGTTTCAGTTTGTCCGCTGCGGTTTTTGCTTGCCAGTAGCTCTGCGCCACGACGGCAACACCAGAAGAGATGTTGAGCACATGGCTCACGCCGGGCATTTTTTCTGCATCCGCTTTGTCAACTGAGAGCATTTTGGCGCCAGCGACCGGAGAGCGTACAACCACCGCGTGTACCATGCCGGGGATATCAATATCGATGCCAAAGTCCGCCGTACCGGTAGCCTTGGCAATAGCATCTAAACGCGGGGCAGTTTTACCGATGTACTTGAAGTCAGCCTTGGCCTTCATCGGTGCTGCTTCGGGTGCCGTGAGCCCTGCCGCTGTAGCAACAAATTTTCCATAGGGATGGCTTTCGCCGTTCACCAAGATGTGGCTTTCGCTGGTTTTTAATTCATCTACAGCTACGCCTAGGTCTTGCGCGGCGGCTTCTAACAGCAGGCTGCGCGTATTGGCTGCAGCCTGGCGTAATGGTAAGTAGTGTCCATGCATGGCGTTGCTACCGCCGGTGGCTTGTACGCCCATACCGGGATTGGCGTAGTCTGAGTGCACGCCAGCAAATTGAATGTCCAAGGCGTAAGGGTCTACATCTAGCTCTTCGGCGACTAGGGTGCCAAGTCCGGTGGTGACCCCCTGTCCCATCTCGTCTCTCGGGCAGTAGAAGCGTATGACGTTGTCTGCCGTGATTTGGATAAACGCATTGGCGGTAAAACCGCCTGGTATGGCGTCAATAGGTAGGGCTGAGGGTGCGCAACCGGCTAGCGAGAAACCCACAACTAGGCCGCCACCGGCCACTGCCGTGTTTCGCAAAAAATGACGTCGAGATAAATTCATGCTTTGTTCGGTGCTCATGCGTTCACCTCGTTGCCTGTCTTGTTGCTGCTTTTATTGTTGCTGGGGGCTTCATAAGCCAGTGACTCAGCGCTCACGCTGAGAATGGCTTTCTTAATCCGTGGATAGCATCCACATCGGCAAATGTTGCCGGACATCGCGTTGTCGACTTCTTCAGCGCTGGGGTTTGGGTTGTTGGCGAGCAGTGCCGCGGCAGACATGATCTGGCCGGACTGACAGTAGCCGCATTGAGGCACGCTATGTTCGTGCCAAGCCGCTTGTAAAGGGTGCAGGTCTTCTGGTGTGCCCAAGCCTTCGATGGTGGTGATGGCCTTGTCGGCAACCGCACTGATGGGGGTGATGCAAGTACGCATCGCTTGTCCATCAACGTGCATAGTGCAGGCGCCGCACAACCCGGCGCCGCAACCGAATTTTGAGCCTTTTAATTTGAAGGTGTCACGGACAACCCAAAGCAGCGGTGTGCTTGGGTCATCGTTGGTCGTCACGGATTTACCGTTGAGGCTGAATGTAATCATGGTTGTTTGTTTTGCTCTCTATGTGATCTATAGGTTTAAGTGAATGTGTTAGTCGCCGGCACGGATACCTTGGATAATCCGGCAAGCATTAGTGGTAAACGTCTGGCGTGCATCAAATGAATTGATAAATTCGCGTATGTCAGCGGGTAGCTCTTCGTCTTGCAGTGCTGGCCCTTGATCGGTTTGAGCGGCGCCAACCAACAGCGGCATGAGTGCACGCAGCAGGTCTAAGCTTTGCTCGGTGGTGAGGGTCAATGCCGTTGAGGTGGCCTCGGCAAATTGGGCAAATTGATTGCGCATGGATCGCTTAGCGATGATCAGAGCTTCAATGGATACGTTGTGCTCGATAACCGCATTAAGCCGCATGAGTAGTGGCAGCAATGCAGGGTCTAGCTGTGCGGTGGAGAAGGCTGCTTCACAATACTCGTTGGCCTGCATGTTCGGATGTAAAGCTTGCTTAAAGGCGCTGCTCCAAGCCGTCATCTTGAGTTCGCACAGGGCTAGAAATACTTCCTCGCGGGTGCGGAAGTATAGATACAGCGTGCCCTTGGAAAACCCCAAGCCTTTTGCCAGCCCAGCCATTGAGAAGGCTTCGAACCCCACCGCAGTTAGGTGATCGTTTGCTGCGCTGAGAATAGCCTCGCGGCGCTCGAGCTTTTGATCTTCGGAGCGGGCGCGTTTAGTGATCGCGGTTGGGGGCATGGACAATCTTTAAATAACTGGTGGTCAGTAATATAAATGACGGTGGGTCAGATAACAATAGATACCGAGCCTGCGGAAACATTCGCATTTGAGCTCAGTTGATGGAAACCTAGCAGGCAATATTTGGGAGCAAAGAGAGAGTCGAGTGCAAAACCAACAATGGTTGATCAACGGTAATCCTCGGGGCAGAGCAATTGAGCTGAGCGACTTCACGCATCACGTAGCGGAACTATCCACGCTGGCCGAGGGGCAGGTTCGCGTGAAGGTTGAGTGCCTGAGCTTTGATCCGTCGCAAAAAGCTCAGCTTGAGAACGTGGCCGGCTACTCTAAAGGCGCTGAGGTCGGCGGTATTATGTCTGCTCGGGGTATTGGCGAGGTGGTGGAGTCCAACGCGAGCAAAGTGCCGGTTGGCAGCAAGGTGATGGGGCCTGTGGGCTGGCAAGAGTTTGCAGATCTTGATGCGAAAATGGTTCAGGTGTTGCCCGATGACGATCAGCTAAACGCCAACTTAGGCATTTTAGGCACTACTGGGCTTACCGCTTATTTTGGGCTGCTGCGTGTTGGGCGCCCTGAGCCGGGTGAGATGGTGGTGGTATCAGGAGCAGCGGGTGCTGTAGGTTCCGTGGTTGGACAGCTTGCCAAGATTAATGGGTGTCACACGGTTG
>CALHVX010000089.1 GCA_938036875.1 uncultured Pseudomonadales bacterium | reverse complement strand
AGTGATCATCAATCGAATGGCTCCTAAGGATTCGGCACTCTGCTCCTGGTTCGGTAGGTAACCGGCAAAGGCCAAGCCACGCGCCACGCCAGCACCACCGGCGGTTTTTGCAAGCTTCTGAAAGAAGCTAGCGAAGGCATACACCGCACCATCCGCACGAACCCCGTGCTTCCACTGGGCATACTCCACCGTGTCTGGAATCATCGCCCAACCCAGCACCGCGATAGGTGTGCCACCCAAGGCAATGACACAACCCCAAGCAATGGCTTGCATCGGCGCATCGTAAGAGGTGAAGTACAAACCAGCGCAGCCTAACAAGGTTAACAACGCGCCCAACATAATGCAGCGGGCTTTGCCAAAGGTTGCGGCAAGCGCAGGCACCGCCAGCAAGCCAATCATCATCACACCCAAGGTCGCCGCAAAGAACGGTTCAATGAGATCCGGGCGTCCAAGGTTGTATTTAAAGTAGTAGATCGCCACGGTCTGGCGTACGGTGAAAGCCAACATACCGCAAGTGAAGAGCAACATCACCAGCAACAACGGCGGGTTGATGAAAACGGCACGCAAGCTCATCGCAATAGACAAGCGCTGTTTCGGCGGTGGCGTCACCCGCTCTTTGGTAAACCAGACAGTAACCCACAGCAACAAGATGGCAACAACGGAAAAACCCACCATGACCCAGCGAAAGCCTTCTGCCTGGGTGGCAAAGCTATTCACCAATGACAGCATAAACACGCTAACGCCAAAACCACCGGCAAAGGCAAAAGCCATGCGCAAGGTCGAGAGCAACGTGCGCTCGTCGTGGTCTTGGGTCAGCGTTGCGGTGAGCATGGAGTAAGGAATCACCACCACGGTATAGGCAATACCAAAAGCGATGTAGGTTAGATAAGCCCACCATAAGCGACCGGATTCATCGAGCCAAGTGGGTACCGTAAAGGTCATGACCGCCAGCACGCCTAGTGGTATGACTCCGAGGAAAATATAAGGTCGTAAGCGCCCCCAACGGGTGTGAGTACGCTCGGCAATCAAACCCATGATGGGGTCGGTTAACGCATCCACTAGACGTGCTGTAAACAAAACCCCAGCCGCGGCGACAGCAGAAATTCCGAGTACATCCGTATAGAAATACAGCAAATAGGTAAGCGATGACATGAAGAACAAATTGATGCCCAAGTCACCCACACCATAACTGACGCGTTCTGTATTGGTTAAGCTCATACCACTAGGTCCTTCAATTGCGCGCTAACCAATAACACCGGCGCTACTCAGCTCGTCAATCTCTTGGGTGCTTAGACCAAGCTTGGTCAATACCGCAACGCTGTCTTGACCTGGGTCTGGCGCCGCTCGATCAAACCTGTTGGATTGTGGAGAGGCAGACAAATTAATCGGTGAGCGTATCAAATTGAGATCACCCAATTCAGGATGTGGGGCTGGTTTGGCCATACCCAAATGCTGCACCTGCGCATCATCAAACGCCTCGCCGACCGTATTGATGGAACCGCAAGGTACGCCAACGGCGTTCAAGCGCTCAACAAGTGCAGCAACGCTAAGCTGGCTCGTAATCGCCTCCATCGCCGGTTTTAGCATTGCGATTTTGGCGGCGCGATCACTAGCACGTTGATATGCCGGATCGGCTAACAGCTCTTGCGCTTCAAGCGCCTCACAAAACCGTTCCCATAGTCGTTGGGTTGGTGCCGCAATATTCACCGCACCATCTTTAGCCAAGAAGGTACCCATCGGGACCAGGGTTGGATGATCATTACCCTGCCTCTGAGGCACCTCACCACTCATGGTGTAACGCGCACCTTGAAAATCGAGCTTACACATCATGGATTCTAGCAACGAGGTATGAACCCACTGCCCCTCACCCGTGCGCTCACGCTGCAGCAGTGCAAGCAGAATGCCCTGCCCTAAAAACATACCCGCTGTGGTGTCGCTAATCGCAACGCCCGCTCGGGTTGGTGCGCCATCCGCAAAGCCGGTGATGCTCATCAGCCCGCTCATGCCCTGCACAACCTGATCCACCCCCGCGCGCTCACCGTAAGGTCCATCCTGGCCAAATCCACTAATGCTGGCATAAATGAGACGAGGGTTGATCGCGCGCAAACTGTCGTAGTCCACGCCCAGGCGGTGTTTAACCTCCGCCTTAAAATTCTCTACCACAATATCTGCGGATTCGGCCAAGCGCATAAACAGCGCTAGCCCTTGTGCATCTTTTAGGTTGAGGCACAGGCTTTGCTTGTTGCGGTGTAAGTTTTGCTCATCAGAGCCGCGCCGCGCACCGTTGATGGCACGGCCAGCACTAGCAGCACTGGGGACTTGCTCAATCTTGATGACCTCAGCACCCCAGTCACTAAGTAAACGCACCGCCGTTGGACCCGCACGTGCATGGGTTAGATCTAACACGCTCAACCCGGCTAAAGGCGCCGTGCTCACGAACCAACACCCGGACGCAACAGGCGACCAGGCAAGGCATCTGTTGCTTCACCGTGATGGTAGGTCACTTGCCCGGAGACTAAGGTTGCTATGTAGCCATCGGCACGCTGCTGCAAACGGGCACCACCGGCTGGTAGGTCATGCACAATTTCAGGCAACCGCACGCGCAAGTTGTCAAAGTCGATGATGTTCACGTCTGCTTTCATACCTGGCGCTAACACGCCTCGGTCCGTTAGATTCATCGCGCGGGCGGTGTCTTGGGTTTGGCGTTTGAACAGCGTGGGTAAATCAATACGCTCGCCACGAGTCCGGTCACGACCCCAATGGGTAATCAACGTGGTGATAAAGCTTGCATCACAGATGGTGCCAACGTGCGCACCACCGTCACCCAACCCCATAACCGTATTGTCACTCAAAATCATGTCTCGACAACAATCCAAGTTGTTCTCTGCATAGTTAGCAAAAGGTGTATAAAACAGCGTCCTACCTTCTTGCTGAAGCATCAAATCGTAGGCGTACTCGAACGCATCACGACCTAATCGCTGCGCTTGGGCTGCAACGCTATCTTCCGGTGCAGGCTCATAATTGGGCGGGTCGGTCATAAGCCATAACTTGCGTCCGTCATCCATCATGTTGAACAACCGAGCAAAGCCAGAGCCTGTCGGCTCAGCAAGAATGGCTGCTTTGGTTTCAGGGTTAGATAACGCTTGTCGGCGTTCTGGTACAGGCAGCTGCGCTAAGCGTTGATACGACGGGCGCGTGGTGAACGGGCACAAGGTGGTGGTGAGCCCCATCAAGATGCCAATTGGCCTGGGCGCAACCTGGCCGCGCATGGGCAACCCGCTGGCAACCGCACGATCGATTCGGTCCAGTACTTTGCGCCATCCGTGGGGTGACAAACCTTGTGCTAGCGAGATCGACATCGGCCGACCACTATCGCGCACCATAGTCTCCAAATGACCAAACTCTTCTTCAAGATCAACAAAATCGGAGATCATCTCCATCACACCGCGGCCGGCATCTTTTAGCCCCATGGCGATGCCCTGCAACTCATCACGCGCCGCCGTGAGCGATGGTGTGGGTTCACCACGACTGGTTCGGTGATTCAACGTGCGAGAGCTGCTGACCCCCAGCGCGCCAGCACGAATGGCCTGGGCCGTGAGCAGACGCATTTGTGCAATATCCTGGAGGGTGGCCGGCTCTCGATCAGCGCCCCGTTGCCCCATGACATAGACGCGCATGGCGCCATGCGGGAGCTGAGCGCCGATATCCATATCGAACTGACGCTCACTAAGGTAGTCCAAATACTCGCCAAAACTCTCCCATTGCCAACCGATACCTTCGTGGAGAGCGGCACCCGGAATGTCTTCAACGCCCTCCATCAATTCAACCAGCATACTGTGGTCCGTAGCTCGCACCGGGGCAAAACCCACGCCACAGTTCCCCATAACCACCGTAGTAACGCCGTGGTGGCTGGATGGAGACATCCGATTAGACCAAGCTGCCTGACCATCGTAGTGGGTATGAATGTCCACAAAGCCGGGGGCCACCAATGCACCAGCGGCATCCAGAGTTTGCGTAGCAGACGCACTAACCTTACCCACCTGCGTTACTAAGCCATTATCGATCGCGATATCGGCGGTGCGAGCCTCAGCGCCAGTGCCATCAATAACGGTACCCCCACGAATCACCAAATCATGCGTTGCCATAGTGTCTCTCCCGACCTGTTAGCAGGTAAAAAAGTATACCATTCACCTTCTAACGCACCGGAACCTCCTCTAAACCCAAGGGGCCTCACCATGAAGAAACTCTCGATCGCTCTAATTGTTATTGCCCTGCTGGTTGTTGCCGGTGCTAACTGGTTTTTAACCCAAAATAACGCTGCTGCACCGGTTGCCGCGCCAGAGCGGGACAACACAACCATACGCAGCACCAGCAGCGGTGATGTGGTGGGGTTTATTGGTGATCACGGCGCTAGAAGTTGGCTCGGCATACCTTACGCCAATGCACCCGTGGGCGAGATGCGCTGGCGTTCATCCCAGGCTGTCGACAAATGGGAAGGGGTCCAAGAAGCACTGGCCCCAGGCCCTATGTGCCCCCAGTTTGCATCCCTCCTGACAAGCCCAGAAGGAAGCTCTGATGAGAGCGCAGAAAAAGGCGCAGAGGCTAGCAGCCCAGTTGCGGGCAACGAGGATTGCCTGTTCTTAAACGTCTGGTCACCACCCAACGCCCAAAACCTCCCGGTGATGTTGTGGTTCCATGGCGGCGGCAACAGCATTGGTCACGGCGGCAGCTACAACGGCGCACGCTTAGCCGTGGACGAACGCGTGGTGGTGATCAGCATCAACTATCGCCTGGGTGTCCTCGGTTGGTTCAACCACCAAGCACTAGATAACGGCAACCCGGCAGACCGCAGCGGTAACTATGGCACTTTAGATATGCTGCAAGCGCTGGAGTGGACCAAACGGAACATTGCCGCCTTTGGTGGCAACCCAAACAATGTCACCTTGTTTGGAGAGTCGGCTGGCGCACGCGACACCTTAGCCATGATTGCCTCGCCACTTGCCGAAGGCCTGTTCCATCGCGCCATTGTCCAAAGCGGCGGCTTCGGGGTAACAAGCTTAAATCAAGCTCGAGATGCCCAAGCGGATGGCGGGCACCCAAATAGCTCCAAAGAGCTGATTGCGGCGCTGATGGTGGCGGACGGTACCGCCAGCGATGTGGCATCAGCCCGAGCGCGCCACGACGACATGCCAACCCTTGCGTTGAAGGACTACCTTTACAACAAGTCTGTGGACGAGATCTTTGCCGTGCTCGATGGCGGCGGCTTCGGCATGCTGAATTTTCCGGACAACTTTGCTGATGGCTATGTGTTGCCGAAGTTGAGCAATGAAGCCATCTTTGGCAACCCAGACAATCACAACCAAGTACCCACCATCTTGGGTACCAATCGCGATGAGCCGGCACTATTCATGGTGCGTGATCCCTACTGGGTTAAGAACTTTCTTGGCTTCTTGCCTCGCCTAAAAGATGAGGATGCCTACAAGCGCTCGGTCAAATATGGCGCGCTAGCCTGGAAGGAACGGGGCGTGGATAGCCTAGCGCGGTACCTGACGGCGGCGGGTAACAAAGAGGTTTTTGCCTATCGTTTTGACTGGGATGACTTACCTTCCATCATGGGTTACGACCTCAGCATCGCGCTAGGTGCGGCCCACGGTTTAGAAATTGCGTTTGTCTTTGGTGATTTCGAAGGTGGTATGAACCTAGGCTACCTGTACGAAGACAGCGACAACAAAGAAGAGCTCGCTCAAGCGATGATGGGCTATTGGGCTCAGTTTGCCCGTTCCGGCAACCCCAGCAAAGGCAACGGGCGTAACGCCATGTGGCATGCCTGGGGCACTAACAACAAGACCGCCCTGCTGTTAGACACAGCGCCTACCGGTATTAGCATGACGGATGAAGAGGTCACACTAGCCGGCATCAAAACGATGCTCGCCAGCGACCCCGAGGTAGCAAGCCAAGCGGAACGCTGCACCCTGTACGCCAACAACTTTCGCGATGCAGCCTTTGATGCACAAGAGTATGCCAACCTCGGCGAGCAAGGTTGTGCTGACTACCCCGCTGCCGAGATGCGACGGTTCTAAGCACCCGTCATCACAGAACCTGAAGGCCACGACCCATGCTAGCTGAGATCGCCAGCGTTGTTGCGCCCATCTTTGTGCTCACCGGGCTGGGCTTCGGGTGGGTCAAACGCGACATGCCGTTTGATAACAATACCGTTAGCAATCTGGTTATGTATCTGGCCACACCATCGCTAGTGTTCTCCTCGCTAACCGCGTTAAACATCAGCGCGGTTGAGCTGTTCACCATGGGTGCCGCAACCGTCTGCCTTATCTTTGGTTGCATGTGCATCGCTTATCCCTTGTTACGACTGGCGGGCTGGAGCCGACACGCCTTCCTACCCGCCATGATTCAACCCAACACCGGTAACATGGGGTTGCCATTGGTACTCCTAACCTTCGGTGAAACCGGCTTAGCCCTAGGTGTGATCGTGTTTTTCATTCATGCAGTGTCACAGCACTCCTTGGGAGTAGGACTTTCTTCAGGGCAAATGCAACTTAAATGGTTAGCCCGTCAACCCATCATCTGGTCCGTGCTCTTGAGCGCGCTGATACTATGGTTAGATCTAACCGTGCCCCAGTGGATACGCAATACCACGGAGTTATTGGGTGGGCTGTTGATCCCAGGGATGTTGCTGATGCTTGGCGCATCCTTAGCACGCTTTGGCATAACGCAGCCGGGCAAGATAATAAGCTTAGCGATACTAAGGTTGTTATTAGGGCTCGGCATCGGCAGCGCGGTTATTTGGTTGTTCAACCTACAAGGTCAAGCAGCCGGGGTTATGTTGCTGCAGGCCTGCATGCCGGTGGCGGTTTTTAACTTTGTGTTCGCCGAGCGCTACAACCGCAATCCTGACCAAGTAGCAGCGCTAGTGCTGGCCAGCACCCTACTCACGTTGGCCGTCTTGCCGCTGCTGGTAGGCTTCATCCTCAAGCTACCTGGCTAACGAATAAGATTGGTGCAATCGGGTTTCCCGATCGGATAATTTGCCCCACAAGCGCGCATCCTGGATTGACCGACAAACCTGTCGAACCCATTGCCGCCGTCCAAATAGACCACAAAACCGCGCTTTTACGCAGCTTTGCTAGCCAGCCCTGGCTTTTTAAAAAGTTGGCACAGTCTTTGCTTTATTGATGTTGACTTTGACCTTCAACAACTCAAGGAAGCGAAAATGATAAGCAACAAGACGACAACCTATCTCAATATCGCTGATGCCGCGTTTCTCTACCAAGAAACTGACCGCACACCCATGAGCATCGCTTCGGTACAAATACTTGAGTTACCTAAAGGCACCACCACCGAGCATTTTATCGAGGGACTGAAACAAGTCCTAACCGAACGACTAGACCGTGTCCCGTACTTGACGCGCAAGCTATCGACCCCAACCAGCACTTGGGATCAGCCGCGCTGGGAAACCACAACCGATTTTGACATCAACCGCCATGTCTACGCGGTGCAAGTAAATGCACCCGGAGCCCAAGCCGATATCGAAAAAGCCATCGAAGAGCTGCACGAAACGCCGCTAGATCGCTCGCAACCCTTATGGGATTACGCGGTTCTGCACGGCTTGGCCAACGGCCGCATCGCTTACTACGCGCGCATCCACCACGCATGCGCTGACGGCATGGCTGGTCAACTCGCAACACAGCAACTGATGGATACAAACATCGACGCCAGCTTGCCTACCGGCGACTCCCGCGCAGCGGATGCTCTGCTAGCAAACAGTGTCGCACCAAGCAATGCCGAGCTGTGGATCAACATGATGGAACGCTTCACGCTTAGCGCACTCGATTTAGCGACCACGGCCATTCAAGCACCCGGCAACATAGCAGCGCTTGCCGCCCAAGCTTTAGATCCGGCTGGTGGCTTGGGTGCGGTGATGCAATCGGCTCCCGCAACCGATTTCAATAAGGCAGTACGGGCACATCGTGGCTTTGCGATGGGCGAGTTGCCTTTACGCGACGTAAGGGCCACGGCCAAAGCAACAGGGACAACAATCAACGATGTCTTTTTGAGTGTTTGCAGCGGCGCTCTGAGGCGCTACCTTGGGCGGCAAAATTCGCTACCCAAAGCACCGCTAATTGCCGGCTGCCCCATCTCGCTGCGCAAAGCGAGCCAAAAAACCATGAACAATGCGGTGTCGATGATGCAAGTGGATCTAGCCACCGACTACGCCGACCCGCAACAGCGTCTACAGCAGATAGCTTGCTCGAGCAAACTGGGCAAAGGGGTCTCACAAAGATTGCAACCTTTTATGCCCAGTGATCTCAGTATGCCTGGACTACCTGGAGCGTTACGCAATCTAAACCAGGCGGCCGAGCTTTTAGCGGCAAGTGGAGCGGTTGCTACACCCATCAACTTGGTGATCTCAAACGTACCGGGGCCACGCAAAACTCTGTACAGCAATGGTGCGAAGATGCTGACCCACTATCCCGTGTCCATTCCTGCACATGGCATCGGCTTAAACATAACGGTCCAAAGTTATGTAGACGGTCTGTATTTCTCTATCACCTGTTGTGACCAAGCGATTGCTGAGCCAGCAAAGCTGAGAGACGACATGCTCGCGGCTTTTGCTGAACTATGCCAAGCGCTACCGTCATCGGTAGCCACTTTCTCAGCACCAGACAGACAGACAAAGGCCAAACAACTTACCACCAACGCAACCCACAAGGTTGCATAACCCCAGCACTACACTGCCAATGGAGGCGGATATGATGACTACCAACTCAATCTTAACGAACCGCACGCGCAAACCTGTTCCTTCGCTGTACGAAGCGGATGAGAGCAAGTACGTAGGACCACATCGCTGGCAAATTCAACCTTGGGCTAAGTTTGTAAGGCGTTGCTGGCATGCAAAGGCATATCAGCGCTGGATTGACCAAGCGTGCAGTCAAATTCAACTCAAAGGTATCGAGCACCTCGACCAACTGGCTGGCCCCTGTGTGTTTATCGCTAACCACACAAGCCACTTAGATACGCTTCTGGTCAACGCCGCCATGCCGCCACCTATCCGCGAGAACCTTTACTTTGGCGCCGCGCAAGACCGGTGGTTTGTTAAGGGCAAGAAGAAGCTAGAGCTAAAACCCTGGTATCAATCGCTCGCCTTAGGCAATTTTCCAATTATGCGCGGAGGCGGCGCCCAAGCACTGGACTATGCTCACTGGCTACTAGCCAAAGACAAGCATGTCTTTTTGTTTCCTGAAGGAACCCGAGCTCAAGGTGATGAGTTGGGTGAATTCAAACAAGGGGCTGCAATGCTTGCTCAAGCAAATGGTGTTCCGCTTGTTCCTTTGTACTTGTCTGGCCTACAGGCCATCCGACCCAAAGGTAGTCTTACCATTAACCGCGGCATCGCTGGTGTACAGATTCTTGAACCCATTCAAACTGATCGGGAAACACCAGTCACCGAAATAACGGCGCAGGCTAGAGCAGCGCTTAACCAAACTCATCAACTAAGGACACAAAAGGAGGGCCTATTATCAGCACTAACGGATGAACTTCTGGCAGCCTAAGTTTTTACTCTCCCCTTTAGCTTAAGCAACCAGTTGTACTCTCCAGATCGGGTGTATAGCAGCATTTACTCTCCCCTGCTGCTATACACCCTTTCTTACTAGCCAACTTAATCGACATTCAACAAACAAAACCAGCATTCGGCCCAAAATAGATTGGCGACTCAGGAAGAGCATTCTATACTGCCTCTAGCAAGACTGATTATCTCGTAACACGCACCTCCTAACACCCCAAGGACTTGGATATGTCAGGACCAACTAGCAAGGCTATGGGATTGAATCCTCAGCAGGTTAAACGCCGGGAAACATTAGGCATCACTGTCCTATTGCTGGCCGGCGCACTATTGTTCGCGGGCCTAATCACCTGCACCAGCAACTGGCTAACCGGCTTGGTCTTAGTTGCAGGAAGTGTGGCGCTCGGGAGCTTCGGCGCACATGCACTAAAGTCGATTCCAGACTTACTGGCTAGCGCAGACGAAAGCTTCTAAAGATGGTCAACGATCACATGCTCTTTGGCTAGCCACATGCTGGAGCGCGCAAAGTCGATAAACTTGCTCTCATCCGCAATGGCCCGCTCGTTGGCAATACGACGCTCAGGAATGGCACTCCCCAAGACACCACGGTCAAACCATAGCTCCGCATGGCCCATATAAGCTGGCACTTGCGTACCGCGCGCCTTGCGCATTTGCGCTTCTAGCTCGTCTTCAAAACGATGCACCTGAATGTAACGCATGATGCCCGAACCCGCCGCTTGGCGCCGAATGATTGGGCCGTGATTGCTATACCAATAATGTTGCGCAGCAGCGTCCCCTAAAGCTTCCCGCGAGCGCAATGGAAAGTACAACTTGATAAGCGAACTGCGTGGGCGCGCCACCAGGTTTTCTGGGGTCGGGTTAACCTGAGGGTAATCGTGTGCCAGCCACAAGGGTGACGCGGCCAGATCAATAAACTTGGCCTCATCTTCGACCAACAGTGCCGCAGCCTTTTTGCCTGCATCGGTGTTAAACGCCTCGACCAGCGCTTCTCTTGATTCGAACCACAACTCAGCTACGCCGTCATACACCGGCTCCATGCCACCACGAGCAGCCGCCATAGCCTCGTTTGCCGGGTCGTGCTCCGTGTGCACCTGCACATAGCGAACGGCATTTATGTCGTTTGCGACGCTTGCCACCAGCGGGCCATGCTTGTGCAACCAATAGTCATTAAAGGCTTCACTGCTAAGTTGACTCTGCTTACGCAGCATGAAGACCAGGCGAATCATTTGGGTTCGCCGCCTGCCTTCAAGGTGGCGGCCTGATGCGCGGCTGCCTCTGCAGCAGCCTTAGCAACCGCGGAGGCGGCATTTCGCGCCGCTTCATGTTTTTTCTTCAGGCTGGTGTAGGCGCGATCAACAAACATTGCCGGATCACCAAACTCATCATCAAATTCAGCGGTGGGTGAAGTCGCCTGAACCTCGGTGAACGAGGCACCAGCAACCACCATAACCGCAATACGATCACGCACGGTTTGCAGCATTTTAATGTAGTGCAACAGTCCTTCCCGATCAGAGATGTCGCCATGGCCGGGCATGACTTTGGTGTCTTTGTTGATGCGTTGATGCACCGCTCTGCAGAAGCTGATCATGCCATCTAGATCGCCACCATTATCTGCATCGATAAAAGGATAGCCTCGGTTAAACACATCACCAAGATGCACTGCATTGGAACCTTCAAAGTAAACGGCCGTATCACCGGTAGTGTGCGCCGGGCCAAAGTGCAGCAACTCAATGCGTTGACCATTAAAATGAAACTGCATCTCGTCGGTAAAGGTGATGCTTGGCAGGGCCGCTGCAGGATAGGCTTTTTGATCGTAGTTAAGGGCGACCAGATTGACGTTGTGGTTACCCATCATCATGTCGCGCGACGTCTCGTGCGCCACTATCCAGGTGCCTTTAGGACCAAGTGCCAAGTTGCCTTGCGCATGGTCAAAGTGCCAATGGGTATTCAATGCAAAGTCCACGTCCCCGCCACCTAGGTTAGTAATGGCCTTTTCAAGCTTGGGCATGATTTCTGGGAACTGATCATCCACAATCAAGGTCCCCTGCGAGCCAATGCTCACCGCCACATTACCACCGATGCCAAACAGCAAGTACAAGCCTTCGCTAACCTTCTCTGCCCTGACCACAGCAGAATCAAAGTCCCACCCAAACGCTTCCATCAACCCGGGTAAATCTACGGGCTCTGCCGCTTTGGCAGGGCTTGCCATCAATGCAATAACGGTCAATGCCACTAACGCACCTAGACGACGTGATTGCACAACCCAACGGTCCATCACCACAGTGCATGTATGAAGCAGTACTTTTTTCATCAGTTTAGATCCCCTAAAACAAACATCACACTGCAAACGTCCGCAGCAACTTCACGGCAATCTAACTTAGCAAGACCACCCAACCTATCTCGTAACCGAACCTGCCTTAGTCAGGCAGACCTAAAACTCGTTTGGCAATAATGTTCAATTGCACTTCTGAGGTGCCCCCTTCAATGGAGTTGGCTTTAGAGCGCAGCCACGCTCGGGTGGTATCGCGTTCAAAATCTGAAAACTCATCGCCTGACCAACCCAAAGCCTGGGTGCCCATCACGCCCAGCAATAACTCATAGCGACCTATGTTTTGCTCAGTCCCGTAATACTTGAAGATCGAAGATTCAGCACCCGGTGCAAGCCCAGAGGCGGACGCTTCCGCCGTTCGCTTCATGGTGAGCGCAAAGGAGCGGTCGTTCATGCGATGGCGCAAAATTTTGCTGCGCAGCGCTGGGTCATCTAGCTTATCGAGCTGTTTACCTAAATACTCAGCCGCAACCTCTTCAATGGATTTGGATTTTTGTGAGCCACCGCCAATGCCACCAATAGAAGTACGCTCGTATTGCAGCAACCGCTTAGCAACCGTCCAACCTTTGTTTACCTCACCAACGACATTGCTGCGCTGGGCGCGAACATTGTCGAAGAAGGTTTCGCAAAATGGCGAGAAGCCACTGATGAGCGGAATGGGCTTCACCGTCACTCCGGGCTGAGACATATCAAACAATAGAAAGGTGATGCCTTCATGCTTTGGCGCTTTAGGATCTGTGCGCACCAGACAGAAAATCCAATCCGCATGGTCAGCCCCAGAGGTCCATATTTTTTGGCCGTTGATCACATACTCATCACCATCCACAACCGCCGAGGTCTTCAAGCTCGCCAAATCCGACCCGGAGTTCGGCTCGCTATAACCTTGGCACCACCAAATGTCGCCGCGGGCAATTTTAGGGAGATGTTCCGCCTTCTGGGCATCGGTGCCGTACTCAAGTAGCGCCGGACCAATCATGCTGATACCCATGCCCAGATGGGCGGGCCGGGCATTAATGCGACGTAACTCGCTGCTGAGTATTCGCGCTTGCTCTTTATCTAGCCCCGCGCCGCCATACTCTTTGGGCCAGGTTGGCACGGTAAACCCTCGGCTTGCCATGCGGTCCATCCAGAGCTTGGTATCCGGATTTGGGTAGCTGGCCCGTCTGCCGCCTCCCGGATGCTCATTGGCCGGCATTGGTGTGCGCATGCTGGCGGGACAGTTTTCCTCTAACCAACCCCTAACGTCTTGCTGAAATGCCGCCTGATCTGCCACTACCTAATGCTCCTACTGATAATCTAGCCAAAATTCTAGCACGCGCCGTAATTTGAGCCCTAGCAAGCCCAGCCTCACATCTCCCGAACCAGCCGAAAGCCGCGATCTTGATTTGGCGAAGAGGCGGAATTTCGATAAGGCGTGCTCAGCTCATCACCGGAGCTGTCCCATGAACCGCCTCGATGGCCGTGCGAATCACAGCTTTTACGGCCAGCCACGGAGCCGTCGCTAGGCGCAGTACGATACTGGGGCATACCACATTCTTGCACCCACTCGCTAACGTTGCCCGAGGTGTCAAACAGACCAAAAGCGTTCGGCTTACGACTACCCACCGGTGCTAAACGGCTAAACCCATCCTCACAGTTCGCTACGCGCCAATCTCGATACACAACCCCAGTACTACGGTCGGCAACGTTGGCGTAGTCGCAAACCTTCTCTAAAGAGTCACCAAAACTAAAGCGCGTGGCAGAACCCGCGCGCGCCACATACTCCCACTCTGCCTCAGTGGGCAACCGATAGCGCTGGGATGTTTGCTCGGACAACCAATCCGCGTAAGCCGTAGCTTCCTCCCAGGACACTAGATGCATGGGCCATTGCTCTTCACCACGCTCCAGGTTCAGCGGCATTGGCCGAGGAATGCTGTCAGCAAATTTCCGGTAGTCGGCAATGGTCACTTCATAGCGCCCAACCGCAAACGGCTGGGTAAAGGTAACGCGTCGAGCAGGTCTTTCGCTGGGGGGCCCATTCTCATTGCCCATCATGAAGCTGCCTGCTGGCACAACCACCAGTTCTGGCGCGCTGCCGCCGATGGCCAGCGGGTCTTTGATAACCGCACCAACCTCAACGTCCATCATTGGCAGCTTGATATCCAGTTTTCGTCCAGCACCCGTCATCGAGTATGTTTTGTTCGAGGTGCGGTACAACATGGCTCGAGCCTGCACGTCAAACTCTCCGGTAGGAACCTGCATACCAGCAACATAGGCTTCTACCCGTAATTCACCGTTGTGTTTGTAAGCCACACGCACGTCGGCGTTGGCCGGGCTCACATTCAAATTCAAGGCGCCAAACTCGCGAACTAACTCTACCGTTGGTGCGCTGTCGCCATACTTCAAATAGTAGCGAAGCTCTTGGGTTACATAACCAGGCTTGCTCACGCGCAGCCCATACTCTCCAACGGGTAGGCGCATGCGTGGTGTGTAGGGTTGCTCTAGACCAACAAACTCAATTTTGGCATCACTGGGCCGCGCCTGAACGTTCAGGGTACCGTGCGGGTCTATAGGCAGATCAAGGTTTACATCGGTGACGCGATCCGCCATCACATCCACAATGCGCCCGGCAGATTTACGTTCCGCATGCCCCATCAGCAACTCGTGGCTGCCGCCGCTCACGGTGACCCGCATCGGTGTGCGACCCGTTTGTCGTTCACCATCAATTTCAACCCAAGCACCTTTAGGGTTGCTCAGTAGCTCCAACTCTCCCGTACCCGTTTCTAGGCTGACCAGACGCTGCAGTTTATCCCCAGTATCAATCTCTACGCGTTCGCGGTACACGCGGTAGTAGGTATGCTGAACGGTGAGCAAGTGCACCCCGGTCGGCACATCTGTCTGTAGTGGCGTTAGGCCGATACGCTTACCGTCCAGGGACACTTCGGCCCCTTCTGGCACCGAGTTCACCGACAACGAGGCGATCACGAGCCAACGGTACAAGCTATAGCCGATCACCAAAAGTACAAACACGGCGATCGCAACAACTAGTGATCTGTTGTGCAACATGCGGGAATTCCTAGATACAATGCCTAGTGTAAGGCAACTTAGAGCGCAAAGCTGCGCTTGCGGTGAATTCACTCAGACTCGCGTGTGACAACCAGGCAACGAACACTATGGATATCTCAAATTTCCAACAGTTACATGACATTAAAGGTGCTCTAGCGCAACGCCGTATTGCCGTGGTTGGCATGTCACCCAAACCCCATCGGGACAGCCACTCTGTGGCCGTTTACATGCAGCAACAGGGATACGAGATTATTCCGGTCAATCCACGCGAAACCCAGATATTGGGTCTGACCTGCTACCCATCTATAGAGGCAATCCCACAACCCGTAGGCTTAGTGGATGTCTTTCGCGCATCAGAGGCCGTTCCAGAGATTGCACTCCAAACGGTAGCCGCCGGTATTCCTTACCTTTGGCTACAATTAGGCGTGATAAGCAACCAAGGTGCACAAATTGCGAGTGATGGGGGCGTGCGCGTTATTATGGATCGTTGCCTGAAAATTGACCATGCACAACACCGCCCCACTGCCTGACATCACGGCAAGCTAGCGGATCTCGGCAACACCTGCCTCTTGTTTGGCGGCGAGGCAAAATGCTGCGACCGCCTCGCGCATATCTCGACGACGATTTTCACCTTGGCTCTCGGTGAAACAAAACGACAAACGTAGCTCGTCAAAGCCAATATCTGGATTACGTTGACGGGCATCATCGGGGTAGAAGTCATACATTGGGATGACCACCACACCGTACTGCGACACCAACTTGGCAATAAAGGCATCATCTGTGCGGACACGTTGCCCAAGAAAGGTAAAGACCGAGAAAAATCCGGCCTCAGGCGTGGTCCAACGAAACAACTCTGGATAGGCGCCCAGCTCTGCCTGTAAACCGTCTAACAATATCTGCCGATTCTCTCGGTAGACGGCCAATTTGTCTTCGGCAACCGGCCACAGCGACTTGCGCAGTTGCAAGTCCGAATCGTGGAGCAAGGCCTCAAACCCACGCAGCGCGCCTGGATTTTGAAACAAAATATCAGCGCTCGACTCGGTAAGCGCCAAGGTGGTTAGAGGCGTCTCTTGGTCTTCACTAATCTTGACCATGGCCTGGGAATACAAAAAGCCAACCCTAGGTCCCGGGAAGCCAATTTTCGAACCGGTAAACAGGTGCACGGTTTGCTCTGGGGCTAGCGCCACAAAGGCTTGCGGTCGCTGCTGCGCAGCGGCATAGCTGATGTACAAATAGGGTGCATCTTCAACAATTAACACCCCTTCTTCTTGGCATACCGCAAGCAACGCTTCGCGCCGCGCCTGGCTAAACGAAAAGCCAGCCGGGTTATGGCCATCTGGTACCGTGTAGTAAAAGGGAACAAACCGGCCTTGCGCTCGAGCAGCGTGAATCTGCGCGCGCAGCCGCTCTGGACTAGCACCTTCTGTGTCCATCTCTACGCTAAAGATTTTGGCTTGACTGCTCAAACTCGCGCGCGCGACAAAACCCGCGTAAGTCGGTGCATCGGTGATGTAAGCCAGGGGGACACCAGCACGCTCAAACAGCGAGCACATCAAGCTAATGCCACCGCTAGCACCAACCGTTGGTAACAGTGCCGCAGGATCTAAAGCTATCCCCAGGTCATGCCCATAAACACTGGCGAATGCTTCGCGTGTCGCTATAGGGCCCATGGTATCGGTATAAGAAAATGACTCACGCAGATGCTCTGGCACTAGGCTTTGATCGTTCAGCCCTTCCGCCTGCTCAAGCTTGGCAAAATAGGCCTGTTGTTGCAGCAAGAAGCCCCTTGGATCGGTGACTTCTGGATGCGGGTAGCCTGCACCAAGATGATGAATCTTCAGCCCCTTGGCCGCCGCGAGATCACGCAGCCCCGGCAGCGATGCCGCCATTTTGCGGGTTACCGAGACCGGCTGCAGTGATACTTGGGGAGCTTCTAAATTGGCCATGCGCTTAGATACCTAAAAAAAAACAACAACTCACCGTTCAATCACCCGCCTGCAACTTGCAATAGCTTGCAAAGCGCAGCGGGTCCAAACGACCTTCTTGCAATGCCTGCTGCACCGCACACTTGGGTTCTTGCCGATGCTGGCAGTCGTTAAACCGACACCTCAAGGATAACTCTGTAATGTCATCAAACAAATCTTGAACCCCTTGCTCGGCATCGCTGATTTGCAACTCGCGGATACCAGGGCTGTCTAACACCAAGCCCCCTCGTGGCAACAAGTGCAAGGATCTATCCGTGGTGGTATGTCGACCCTTGCCGTCTTCTTCGCGTATAGCGCCCGTGGCCTGTACCAAGGTTCCAAGCAGCGAGTTGAGCAACGTCGATTTGCCGACGCCCGACGAGCCCATCAAGGCCACCGTAACCCCTTCGTTGCACCAGGGTGACAGGGCTTCAGCACTACTAAGATCTGTTGCATTCACCGTAATCACCGGCACCTTACCCACCGCACCGTCTTGCAGCGCCTGAGCCTGCTCAACATAGTCTGACAACTGATTGCACAAATCCACCTTGGTTAGCACCAACACCGGTTGAACACCTGCGGCAAACGCAAAGGCAACGTAACGCTCCAAGCGCCGGGCATTAAACTCTTGGTTGCAAGAGGTCACAATAAACAGCACATCAACATTAGCACCCAGCAGCTGCATTTCATGGGCGGCGCCAGGGCTACGTCGCGACAGCACGCTCTTGCGTTGCAGACGCCGCACCACCACTGGGTCTGGTAACTCTAGATCGCGCAACATCAGCCAGTCACCGATGGTGGGTCTATCTTCAATGGCCTCTTGAAACCAGCGACCGGCTAGCGAGATCTTTCGGGTGCCATCGACACCGCGAATGCTTAGGCCGGTACGTTGCGCCCCAACCACCCGCATCGGGACAAGGCTTTGCTGTTCTTCTTCACTAAGCTGGCTAGAAAAGTACTCTAACCAACCCAGCTCGAGTAGCGTCGCTTTGCCTAGGTTGGTTTGCACCAACGCGCTAAACCTGCAGCAAGATAGGCATGAACTTTTGTAGCTCGTTACTACGGTTTTGCCAATCGGGCATATACTTCTCTACCAGTCCATGAAAACGCTTGCCGTGGTTGTGATGCTTTAAGTGACATAGCTCATGCAGTACAACGTACTCCACCAATGCCAACGGCGTTTTAACCAAATGGGTGTTCAACGATAGCCGCCCACGCGCACTACAACTACCCCATTGGCTACGCATATAGCGGTGCCCCCAAGGCGGCTGCTTACCATGCAGCCAGGGTAGCTGAGCATAGCTCTGCAACACCTCGGCAAAAAGCGCTTGGGCTTGCTCGGCGTACCACTGGGTGACGATACGTCGGACCTGCATGGGGTCTGTTTGGGGTGCACTGACCAGCAACTTAGATTCCACCCGCACAATGGACTCAAACAAGCTGGGTTCAACCACCAAGGTTAAGGCATCGCCACGCAGATGGATCAACTCGCCAGCTTGATAAGACAGATGAGATGAAGCGCCGGTGGTTTTGCGGACCTGACTCAAGCGATGTTTGAGCCACCGCTGATGCTCTATTACCACCGCCTCAACTTCCGACATCGACAGGTTGAGCGGCACGTCTAGCACCAAGTAACCACCAGGGTCGATGGTCATACCCATACGGGTTTTACGACGCTTGTTTAACCGCACTTCTACCGGAATATCGTGAATAACCAAGCGTTCGGGTGCGGTCATAGGCTAAAAATCCCAGGTGGTTTGCGCTGGCGGCAAAAGCAACGCTCGATCCAGCAAGGCGACCAACTCAGCGGGCGCCTGCAAACCCTCAACAGCCGCTAAGCTGGAGGCAGGCATGATGCCAAACCACAGTCGAGTAAAGGTATTGACGCTTGCTTCAACCAAGGGCAACTTAGCGTCAAACCCAGCGGGGTTGTCCTTACGCTGGGCCGTTGATTGCTGGCCCAGGCTCACCTCATAGCAACCAGCACAACCACGCCAGCGAGCGTCACTACCCGCAAGCAACGCTTCTAGGGGATCGGTCAACTGCAGATTAAAACGCAGCGTTGTGCCATCAGTTGTGCCGTCATAAGAACGTGCAGCAACACAAGCCGCCACATCCATAACTCGCAGTTGCCACCAAGCGCTAGCCCGGTGGGCATTCACGTGACGTGACTCTTTGGTTAAGTTACGCAGGCGAAACGGCTCTTTCAACAGCGTTTGAAGCTGAAGTTCAGGCGGCTCCATCATCACCACGGAATACACTTGGTCCGCCAAAGATTTTAAAACGCCAAGCAACTCTAGCAATTGATCAATACTGCGATAGGCTAGGAACAACACACGGTACGGACCATTCTCTTTGTCTGGTTCCAGCCACATAAAGTGGGTCAACTCGTCACTACCTTGCTGACCCGCATCACCGTGAAAACCCAAACCAAACCCACCTTCAGCCCAGCCAAGCTCAGCCTTAAAGGCTAGCGGGGAAGATAAAACGCAGCCACCATGACCACGCAATCGCGACGCCATGGCGCCATGCATCAACTGGTAGTCATCCATGGTAAGGCGACGTGGCGCTCGATACGGGACATCGATATCCAATGCAGCAGGATCGAACGACAGCCGATGGTCATAGCTTGCCGTAGCAAAACCAACCTTGTCGTAGAACCCTTGATCAAACATACCCAATGCGGCCACCGCAGCACCTTGCTCACCGGCATGAGCCAGCGATCTGGCAGTCAACTGTTTGGCCAAACCAAGACGGCGAGCGATGTGAGACGTTGTTACCGCTGCAACAGCACAAAGCGGCAGGTCTGCCTCCTGGTAGCGAATATCCCCAGGCAAGGTTAAGACAGAACACTCTACAGACGCATTCAGCTCGGCAACTAAGGTGCGACCCACCGCAAAGAAATCTGGTAGGTTTGGATCCGGTGCTTTCTCTATCCAGCCCACCTCACGCCACACGCGCTGCACATCGTCGAGATCACGCTCGGGCTCTAGCAGTCGATAAATGGGTTCGTTGCTCATTGGGCTAACCTAGCTTCTTAATCTACGTTTACTTTTTTGACCGCGGCAAATCCGTTGGGATGCGCGGTCGATGTACCGGAAACTCCTGGTTACGGGCTGATGCGTCAAGCAGATCCCCAGCGCTGGTGAACTCAGCCAGCTTTTCTAGCTGCATGCGGGTCACATTCATCAGATCGAACTCTTTGGCTTTGTTGCGCGCTAGCGCCTCAACCGGCGAGATCCAAATGGAATCCACGGTTTCGATATCATCATGGTAGCCGGCTTGGCCAGCGGGTGCCTCGGCAACAAAAAACCTGGTATCAAACCGGCGTGGTCGACCCAGCGGGGTTACAAACCGGTTGTAGTAATGTACTCGGTCTAACGCAAGCTTCAACTTCTCTGTTGCACATATCTCCGCCAAGCTGAGCTTGTTGTCATGCAGCGGCTCGCGGTAGCTATCAAATCGGTTCGCCAGGTCCGGGTCGTTGTAGTTGAGCAAGCTGCCGTCTTCGGTGTAGGCCAGCAGCAACCCGGCTTCTTCAAAACTCTCACGCAGGCTGGCAATGTAAAAACCGCGCCATTCATTGCCAAGCGCGGTTAGCTGCGGCTCTTGCAGATCGCTGGGGCCGGTGCGGTAGGCATCGTACTTGTGTAGGTGGTCATCGTGATCCACGCGTCCACCAGGAAACACATACATCCCCCCCGCAAACGCCGCTTTGCTGGTCCGCCGCAGCATAAAAATCTCGAATCCGGGCTCCGCAATTTCGCGCACCAAAATAACGGTCGCAGCAGGACGGATGGGTTGAACTGGGGGCATAGCACAGCACCGCTTGGAAAGGTTCATTATGCCACGATCTTGAATAGCATGATCTTCTCTAGCAGAACCCCATCTGGTATTGGCAGTCTTGCAGGACCAGCGTATGGTTCGGCCAAACTCGACAGTTCAAGGACTCAGCCTAGCCATGAGTGACCATCGCCTAGCCAGCTTGCGCCGCGCCGTGCAAGACGCGACCTACTTAGACGAACCAACCGCCATCAGCGCGCTGCTCAGCGCGGATACCCGAAGTTCAGACCAAATTGCGGCCGCCCAAGCCCTAGGCATTGAGCTGGTCAACGCATGCCGAGACAAACGCGAAGACCGGTCACTGCTGGATGCCTTCCTCGATCAGTTTGGCTTGTCTACCGAAGAAGGGGTCGCCTTAATGTGCCTTGCGGAGTCCATTGTAAGGGTTCCGGATCGGCAGACGGCGGACGACCTCATCGCGGACAAACTGGGTAGCGGTCGTTGGCGCGAGCACTTGGGGCAATCCGATTCTATGTTGGTGAATGCCTCAACTTGGGCGCTAATGCTGACCGGCGAGGTGGTTGAGTTAGGCCAGCCGGTCACACAAAACTTTGGCGGCTGGTTTGGCAAGCTAGTAAACCGCATGGGTGAACCGGTCATCCGGCAGTCTCTGCGCCAAGCGATGAAGCTGCTCGGCAGCGAGTTTGTCTTTGCTAGCACCGCTGAAGAAGCCATGGACAGCACTACCGCTAACGGTTTGTACTCGTTTGACATGCTTGGCGAAGGCGCGCGCACCGCCGCTGATGCCCAGCGCTACTTTGCCGCCTATGTAGAAGCGCTAACCGCGTTGCAAAAACTGCCGGATGCCCAACAAGCCGAGGCGAGTTGCCTCACCCGCTCTGGCATTTCGGTCAAGCTATCGGCCCTCTACCCTAGGTACGAAACCCAACAACAAACCGCAGTACACAAGCACCTCTACCCGCGCTTGCTGGCGCTTGCGGAGCAAGCGGCCAAACAAGACGTCCAGCTAACTATCGATGCCGAAGAAGCAAACCGCTTGGATCTGTCCTTGGGGTTGATCGAACGATTAGTGGCAGAGCCGCAGTTGCAGCAGTGGCAAGGCCTGGGTCTAGCGGTGCAAGCCTACGGCAGACGCGGCTTAGCCTTAATCGACTGGTTGGAGTGCTTGGCAGAGCAACATCAACGACGCTTGATCGTACGCCTAGTGAAAGGGGCCTATTGGGATGCAGAGATTAAGCTAGCCCAACAGCAAGGGGTTCCAAGTTACCCGGTATTCACCACCAAACCCGCAACCGACCTAAGTTATCTGGCTTGCGCAGCACGCCTACTCGAAAATCAAAAAGCCTTTTTCCCACAATTTGCCACCCACAACGCACACACCGTTGCCAACGTGGTCACCATTGCGGGCAATGCAGAGTACGAGATGCAGCGTTTGCAAGGCATGGGTGAACTGCTGTACAGCCAAGCAACCAAGGTCCTACCCAACCCACCAGCGCTTCGAACCTACGCACCGGTTGGGCCGCACAAACACCTGATGGCCTACCTCATTCGTCGACTCTTAGAAAACGGCGCCAACAGCTCCTTTGTTAACCGCTTCTTGGACGATGATGTTCCGGTACAACGTCTAGTGCGCAACAACCGCAATTTGGTTTTTAGTACGCCGCGCACCATTCCCGAACCGGCTGACTTGTTTGGATCCCAACGCCCCAACTCCAAGGGTCTTGAGCTACAAGATCCGCTCCACCTTGAAAGGCTGCAAGGCGACCTCGAACAATATCAAACCGTACGCTGGGATTTCGGTGATCCACAGCAGGCACAAGTCCGTAACGTGCACAACCCAGCAGACAACAGCGATGTTGTGGGTAGCTATGTCACCATTGAGACCGATGCAACAGACAAGATTGTAGAAGAGGCAAATGCCGCTTTCCATGACTGGAACACCACCACACCCCAACAACGTGCAACCGCTCTACGCCGGTGCGGTCAGCTGCTGGAGCAAAATCGAACCGAGCTGATGGCCATGTTGACCCGTGAAGCGGGCAAAACAATGGAGGATGCGTTAGATGAAGTGCGCGAAGCGGTGGATTTTTGCTACTACTACGCTGCGGAATGTGAGCGGCTGTTTGCTACCCAGGTGCTGCCCGGACCAACCGGCGAAAGCAACGAGCTGCAACTGCTGGGGCGCGGCACCTTTGTCTGCATTTCACCCTGGAACTTCCCGCTTGCCATCTTTGTTGGCCAGATTGCGGCAGCGCTCGCCGCCGGCAACTGTGTGGTGGCTAAAGCAGCATCCCAAACCACGTTAATTGCGCACAAAGCGGTAGCCCTGCTGCACCAAGCGGGCATTCCAACTCACGTTATCCAGCTAGTACCCGGTAGCGGCAGGATCGGTGCCAGCCTAGTGGCAAACCCAAAGATTGCTGGGGTGGCGTTCACCGGCTCTACCGCCGTTGCCAAGTCTATCCAGCGCAGCCTAACCGAGCAGATCGCAGAAATTGTGCCCCTGATTGCCGAGACCGGCGGGCAAAATGCCATGTTGGTTGATTCAACCGCGATGCCTGAGCAAGTGGTTGATGACGTGGTGCGCTCAGCGTTCGGTTCCGCAGGCCAGCGTTGTTCTGCACTTCGCATCTTGTGCATACAAGAAGACATTGCCGAAGATGTACTGGTGATGTTGCGGGGCGCGATGGACGAGCTGCGCATCGGCAATCCCTGGCAAGATGAAACCGATGTGGGTCCCATCATTGACGCGGATGCACAACAGGCGTTGTTGGATCACATTCAAGCGAGCAAAGCCAAGGTTCTGCATCAATCGCCGCGACCGACAGATGCGGTGTTCAACGCCGGCACCTACGTTACGCCAACCCTGATTGAGATCAACAGCGTGTCGGAGCTAGCGCAAGAACACTTTGGGCCGATACTGCATGTGCGGCGCTATGCACGCGAAGATCTTGCAGCAGTAATCAGCGAGCTAAACGCAACGGGATATGGGCTAACCCTAGGCATACACAGCCGCAACAACGCTTTTGTGGATCGGATCACCAACGAGGTACGAGCGGGTAACGTCTACGTGAATCGCAACATGATTGGTGCAGTGGTGGGTGTGCAACCCTTTGGTGGCCGCGGTTTGTCTGGTAGCGGTCCAAAAGCTGGCGGCCCACACTA
>CALHVX010000088.1 GCA_938036875.1 uncultured Pseudomonadales bacterium | reverse complement strand
GCAGGGACATTCCAGACTTATCAGGTGGCAAAGATGCTTCGAATCCGAAGCGTTTGTAAAAATCAGGTGTACCATGATCCGCCATCAAACTGACATACGCGGTATCGGGTGCGTTCTCGTTGATGTATGACATCAGGCCTTCCATGATCATATCGCCAAGCCCTTTTTTCTGATGTTCAGGCTTAACAGCGATATCAACGATCTCAAAGAAACAGCCCCCATCGCCGATGACACGTCCAATACCAATGGGGTAACCATCACAATAGATGCTGACAGCACAAAGCGTGTTTGATAGCCCAATCGTTGCAGCCTCCACTGACTTGCGACTTAGCCCAGCAGCTAAGCGTATCTCGATGTAATCATTGACATTGGGAGTTTCATATTTTAGTTCGTAGCTCATCCAGTAGGTTGTCTCACGAACAACATTTGGGATCAATGAACTTCCCTCGGGCCACTCTTGAGTCTCCTAGACAAGCTCCTCAAGCGGCGGCTTTGACATCAGGTTTGAAGTAGATCGCAAAAAATAGGTGATTTGCTCAACAGCAGCCGCTAAGGAAAGGACAATACCGCGACTATCTGATCTCCGCCCACGCTTACAACCTCCAGTTTTTCATCTTGCACAAATAGGGACGGCTTTTCTGAAAGGAGTTTTTGAATTTTGGTTTCCTGCGACCCAGAAACCCCGCAACCCCGTTGCGTCGATGTCACAGGTTTGGCAACCAGGCGCCCGCCTTCCACCATGACTTCGGTCCCAAACCAGTTACAACCAGAATACCCCCGCAGACTTAGACGGTTTCTTCGCTGTTCAGAAGGTTCCCAACCACCGTCAAACTCTTCATTGCAATGGCCATCACCCGTTTCATAACAAGGCGGAGCAAACTCAATCCATACCTCAAGTTCTTCGTCACCCTCCATGACAACAGGTGAACCATTAACAGTGATCAGCACCCACCGCCCTAAAAGGTTGTTCAGTGATAACAGGCCGGCTGATCTAGCACCTGGGCTGGCAGCGTCAGAACCAATCGAAGACATTTCCGTTTTAGGATCGCTTGGTTGTGGACAGGCCGACAGGGACAGGCACAAGAGAATAACCGGGGCAGCACGAATCAAGGTGAATGGGGTACTCCAAGGATAAACTCGTTGGCTCTGCACATTTTCACTCACTTGGAACTATCCTCAACATCGATGTATTTCCGCTATGGGCACTTTTGAGCCACCCAGCTTGGCCTAGTGAGCGGCTGCTATGCCCTCAGGCTTGAAGTAGATCACAAAATGCAGGGGATTTGCGGGTAAGCAGCCGCTCCAGTACCGCCTGGAACCCAGCGCTATCGGCCTATAACGGACGATCAGGTTGTGTCCAAGAGCCTCGCGCGAATAAGTGGCAGCAATTCTGAGTAGACGAGCAAAAAATCGTCGTCGCCACGATGTCGGGATGCCCTAGCCTCAAAGAACAACTCGTTTCTCAAATCAGCAAGTGTTGCTCTTTCTTTCGACTTTGCGGCGTCTGCGCACTTTTCGAAAGATCCGTAGTGCTTGTACCCATCAAATGACATCGCAAATTTGAACGCAGCGTTTCGGTCTGAAACGTCTGGTAGTAGATCAGCTATGAGGTCTTTATCTTCTAGCATGGGCAGATTATAGAATATTTGAAGGACAGCTACGGGCACAAAGCTGTGACTTTTCAGATAAAAAAGCGGCTGCTTTCAGTGCCAGAACTAGCCTTCAGTTAGAGTATATCGCCGCCCAGCTCTAGGCGCACATTGGGCACTAAGGGGTCATAAGCAAATTTAGTCCACCCTTCCACTTTCAATCAATGAACGCACTCGGACGAACAAGAGCCGCAGTTCCAGCATTAACTTTAGTAAGACCAATTCCTTCACTGCTCAATGAGATCAGCAACAACCACAACTCGATCTCGCCCGCCCCCCAACATCACATAATAAACGATGGCCCCACCATTGAGACCTTTGTATTTGGTCTCCATGGCTTCAAAGATCCGGCTTGCTTCTTTTTCTGGCAGCTCATCAAACCTAGTTGCTTTTGGGATACGCGTACTGGTTGCACCCGCGCGCGTCAGCTGCAGAGGTTTACCCGCCAGCAAAGCGTCCGCCACCTCAGGCTCAGCGTCATAGTAAATCGTGGGGGAGGTACCCATATCCATTATCCATACCCTCGCTGTGTGAGGTCCCTTGCTGGTATCAATGACAAGCTCTACCACCTCACCAGACTCCCAGGTAGCGATGACGTAGTAAAAAGAGCCCACCCAGGCCACCACGAAAAAGAGGATCAATCCAAGGCTCAACCCTAGATCACGCGAAGCAGGCTTGCGCCAAATTTTTACCAGTAGCGCTATACCAAGTAACAGTGCTGCCCACGCGATCAGACCACCACGCTCTACCACCAATAGGAGCGCAGCTACTATGGTTAGGACTGCTAAAACAATTGCGGTTCTTCTAGATTTCAACATCATCGTTCCAAGCTAGTTTTGGTTTGCATCAGATTTCTAAAACTTAAGGTCGGGCAACGAACGCATGCTTATCGCTAGCACTAAAGCCACAGGCTTTGTAGAACTTGTGCGTAGACTCAAGGTTCGAGCCCGTTTGCAGTATCACTTTGTAGCAACCAAAGTCCCAAGCAAATTGCAGCGCATGCCCGATGACCTTCTTGCCCAAGCCGGTGTTACGTAGGCTGACTTCTCGGCCGGATGAAGCTGTGCATATAACGCCATCACCCGATGGAAATCAGCTGACCCCGCTTCTCTAAGCATTCCTGGCTCCTACGCACACGCAAGCGACATTCTAAGCGGCATTACCCGCCTGTCTAGGCACCGTTGATCAGGCCGCTGACGCTCAAGCCCCACCAAATCCAATTGAGAATAATTCTCTTTACGTGGTTGATAATCATTCTCATTAAGATACACTAACCCTTCAGTTTCGATAACCAGCATTACTACTGAGCAACCACGATGAATACACCCAAAATCTTTGGCTGGAGCAACGCTACCGTCCTCGCTCTTGGCCTCACTAGCGCCGTCACCTATGCAGTAGCTGACCAGAAGGTTGTCGAAGAGATCACCATCGTTGGCGAACGCCAACTGGGTGAGCAAGTACCCGGCAGCGCCCAATACATCAGCACCGAGCAAATAGAGCAGCTCGGGCACAATGATATCCAACGCATCATCCGCCAGATCCCGGGTGTGTCCGTTCAAATTGAAGACGGTTATGGCCTGCGCCCCAACATCAGCATCCGCGGCGTGGCCACCGAGCGCAGCAGCCGCATTACCCTGTTAGAAGACAACGTACTCATTTCACCCGCACCCTACTCCGCGCCAAGCGCTTACTACTTTCCAACCGTTGGGCGCATGTCGGCTATTGAAGTTCTAAAAGGGCCAGCAGCCATCACCCAAGGGCCTTACACCATTGGTGGTGCGCTCAACATGATCTCAACCCCCATCCCAGAGCAAGCCCAAGGCAAGCTGATGGTGGAAGCGGGTGAAGACGCAACCTATCGATTGCACGGCATCTACGGCGCTCGGCACGATTCCGGTTTTGGTTTTTTGGTGGAAACCCACCAATGGAAGTCCGATGGCTTTCAAGACGTGGACCGCGGCGGTGACACCGGTCTAGATGTTGAGGACTACACCCTTAAGCTGAGCTACGCGCCAGTAGATTCCGACCATCGCGTTGAGTTGAAATTGCAATACGCAGACCAAGACTCCGACCAAACCTATCTTGGCCTCACTGACGGCGACTTCAGCAGCGACCCCTACCGCCGTTACGGCTTGTCTGCGCTGGATAACATTGAAACCAAACACGAGCAGGTAATATTGCGCTACGAGTGGGACATCAGCGACAGCATCAACCTGGATGCAACCTACTACAACAATCAGCACGAGCGCGATTGGTTTAAAACCGAAGGCATTGATGTGGATGGCTCCACCGATGCGGGTAGCTTCTCACGTACCAGTTGGTTCAACGTGATTCAAGCCGTGAATGCCGGCAATGATTTAGGTGGCCTAGACACAGCAACACTGCAGAGCATTTTAGATGGCAGCTTAGATACCGCCGATGGCAGCATCCAGATCCGCTCCAATGCTCGAGAGTACTTCTCGCGCGGTATTCAGCTAGGGCTTGATTGGAATATCGTTAGCGGTGACTGGTCGCATAACCTGGAGTTGGGATTGCGCTTGCATGAAGACGAAGAAGATCGCCTGCAACGCAACAGCACCTACAGCCAGCAAGACGGTGCTTTGGTACTCAGCGATTTAGGCTTGCTTGGCAATGCGGGCAATCGCATCCAATCTGCGGAGGCCTTGGCCATCCACATTTACGACCGTATCGAAATTGGTGCTTGGACCTTAACCCCAGGCTTGCGCTATGAAGATATCGAGCAAGATCGAATTCGCTACGAAATACGCCCAGACCGAACAACCAACCCTGCTTTACGGACTCTAGACAACGTTCGCGACACCCGTGCCAACGACACAGAAGTATGGCTACCAGGCTTGGGTGTGGTCTATCAGCTCAATAACCAAGTCAGCCTGTTTGGTGGAGTGCACAAAGGCTTCACCGCACCTAGCAACTCACCCGGCGTCAAAGAAGAAGAAGCCATTAACTACGAGCTGGGCCTGCGCTTTAACGGCGACAACATCAACGCAGAAGCCACCTACTTCTTAAGCGACTACGACAACCTGCTCGGTGAATGTACCGGCTCTTCCGGTTCTGACTGTGAGATTGGTGATGCATTTAATGGGGATGCCGCAACGGTGCAAGGGCTCGAACTGATGTTTGCAACGGATCTAGCGAGCAACTCAACCCTGAGCCTGCCCCTGCAAGTGGCCTACACCTACATCGACGGCGAGTTTGACACTGACATAGCAGACACCGCGTTCTTCGGTGATGTAAGCCGCGGCGACCCTATCCCCTATATCCCAGAGAACCAGATGAACATCTCCATCGGTTTGGTGGCAGCGAAGTGGAATGCGTATCTAGCCGCCAACTACGTAGACGCAACCTGCGTGCGCGCATCGTGCAACGCCTTTGAGAAAACCGATAGTACCTTCACTGTGGATGTCTCCGGTGCTTACCAGTTTAGCGATGCCTTGGAGCTGTTCGCCCGGGTTGAGAACCTAACCGGTGAAGAAGACATCTTGGGTCGACAGCCTTACGGTGCACGACCCAACAAAGACACCACTGCATCGGTTGGTGCCCGGTTTGCGTTTTAGGGTTAACCCTCCAAAGGCGGCTTCTTAACGAGGTTTCGAACCGCCTTCGCCCCGCCCGGCTCAACCGGAATGCCATGCACAACCTTGTTGTGCGCATGGGACAGCTGCTGAACCATCATCGCTGAACGCAACGAATCGTAGAGGCCCTGAGAGTCTTGGCTCTGATTGACGGACTCCTTCGCTGCCTTGAGCCCCATCATGGGTTGTTGTGCAATTTCTTCTGCCAGCTCTAAGGCCGCCGAGGCTAGCTCATCGTCCGGCACAACCTGATTCACCATGCCAAGCTCCTTAGCTGTCTGTGCCGTTATGGCGCGCCCTGTAAACAGCATCTCTTTGGCTTTGCGAACGCCAAACTCCCAAGGGTGACCAAAGTACTCAACCCCGTTAACCCCAAAGGCAACAACCGGGTCTTGAAAGGTTGCGCCTTGCGCAGCAACCACCAGGTCAAAGGGCCACACCAACATCAAGCCACCGGCAATGACCTTGCCCTGCACTTCAGCAATGGTAGGTTTCGGAATGTTGCGCCAACGCCAGCACAAGCCAAAAAACACTTCCTCTTCAAACGCCCAGTGCCCCTCTGGACCGGGTTGCTTAAACCCTAAGGAGGTACCTATGGCAACGTCGCTCAGCGAGTAGTCGTCATCACCACCCATGGGACCGTGGCCGGAGGAAAAATGCTTACCTGCCGCTGCGACAATAATGACTTTTACCGAGTCATCGGCAGCCGCTTTGTCTAGCGACTCATTCAAACCATAAAGCATCTTCAAATTCTGTGCGTTGGCCTTGTCCGGCCGGTTGAGCACAATTCGTACAACCCCTTCACTGGGCTGTTCATACAATACAGCCCCAATCTCCAGTTGTTCCCCTGCTTCCATCTCTTTGCTCCAGTTTATCGATACGTGCAACAGCGCCACTTAGGCAACGCTGCTTATCACGCACCAGCCTAGCAGTCACCGCAGCGGAACTGTAGCCCTGGGGTTTATGCCCTCTTTGCAGCGGAATTGCGAATGGTGAGCAGGATGGTGGCCAATTGCTGGCCAAAGAGTTGAAAGCCTCGATACGCAGGGTCGTCTAGCGAGCCTTCGCTCGCTGCTTTATCGGCGTACAAAACACCGATGGCCTTGCCTTGGACCACAATCGGCATAACGGCGCACTCGCTGTACGACAGCCAGCCGACGTACTCAGGCTCAAGCGCAAGCGCTTGGGGGTGCAACAAGCTTGGCAAACCCGATTTTAAGGCATCGGCAAAAACATCATGGTCAGAAGTAAACGAACGGCTGGCGTTCAAGAAGTCAGCCGGTGTGCTACCCAATGCGTAGCGGCATTGCATTTCAGTGCGATCCTGAGAGAGCAATGCAAAGTAGGTTCGGTCGAACCCAAGCCCTTCAAAGATACCTTTTAGCACCAAAGCAACAAGATCATTTAAGGTGCGGCCTTGGTTCAGGGCATCGCCAATTTCCTGCAATATTTCAATCTGAGATTGCGAGCTGGGTGGCCGAGCCGGCAAGAGTCTCGAAGTACTCTGTTCTTTTGGTTCGGCGTTCGCAGAAGCAAGGCTACTACTAATCGCCTTGGCTACATGCGGCACGCCATAACGGTTGGCGATATCGGCGGTCTCGCGAAAGTTTTCTTGCACCTGCTCATCAAGCGTTGATTCATCCAGCTCGATGTCAGCAGCTATCTCTTTGAGCAGCCCTCGAAACTCTTTGGACTCCCAGCCGTGTAGCTGTGCGGTACGTGCGATATCGTGACCCCACAACACGCAGCGAACTTGTGTGGCTTGCGCTGCTGATTGCCGTGGCGATTGAAATTTTTCTGGATTTAGAGCGACATTCAGCAGCTCGCCTAAGTGCCATTCTTCCGCCAAGGCTGCCGATAGATCCAACAAGGGAAACCCTAGCGCCTGCACCTCCGCTTCTGCCTCAGGTGCACCCGAGGCAAGCAAAGCCTCCAAAACTACCGCATCTTCACTACCTTGCGCCCAAAACAGCATGGCGCCGAGCTCGAGCAAAAGTGCCGCTGCAAACACCTCTTCCAACCGATCATTGCCGGACAGCGCCGCTAAGGATTTAGCTTGGGTGGCAGCATGAAAAGCTCTAGACATGGTTTGGGTGACCTTGTCATGGGGCTGCCCTTCAAGGACTTGTTCGATTAAAGCTAAAGAAACCGCAAGCTCGCGAATCGAATCAAAACCAATGCGAACGATTGCAGCATTGATAGTATTCACCGTGCGCCCCTGTCGGTTAAACAGAGCGCTACCGGCAATACGCAGCAATCGCGCTGCCATAGACACGTCATGCCCAACAACCTTCGACAAATCGCTGGCAGAGGTGAGATCATCCAAAGCAACCAGGTTCACATCACTAACCGTGCGCGTGAATACCAAGGTATCTGATGAGGACAGCTTGTCTCGCCATACCTCAACTGGACTGCTCGAAGTTTCTATAGATTGAGTCAAGTAGAACGCCACTTACTAGAGCTTTTAAGTATAGAAGAAGCCGTGACTTCCGCTTGGTGTCACGTCTAACGACCCAGTGAACACTTTTACTCTAGGCCAAGGTTTTGACTGTCAGGTAACTATGGCAATGAGCCCAACCAAGCACCGTTCTAGGGCATGTCGTCCGGAAGATGACAGCCTTCGCAAGCGCGCAGCGGGCCGCTAGCTTCGCGGCTTAAGGACCGTTGTGCATGGCAATCACGACACAAGGTGTGAAACTGCTCTTCAATGAGCGGCGCTAGTTCTGGCGTGTTCTTGTGGCAATCAATGCAAATACCCGCACCCGAATCGTCGGTGAAGTTATGGTGGCACTGTGTACATGCCACATCACGGTGGTCTGCATGACCGAAGGTCATCGGTAGTAGCGGCGCCTCAGCGATGACTACAGGCCGATACCAAGCCGCCAACGCCACTAGGCTAGTCAACAATGCACCAAGCAGACCCCAACCCCAGCGCCTAGACATTGCGCAGCACCACAAAGCTACCTATGGCAACACAAGACACCAGTAGCAAACTCATCTTAGACACTGTAGGTGCAAGCCTTGATGCCACCCTCGACGCAGCAAGCAGGAGTGCAAAGAATCCACCACCAAGCAACAACAACTGCCCCAGGTGATGCACGGAGTGCGCTGTTGCTGCCACGTGATATAGACAACCAAGCAACACAGCCCAGGACATCAGGCGGTGATAGAAACGAAAGTTCTTTCTCGAACCGTGAAGCGGCAACTTCCAGCGGGACAACGAAACGATGGCCCCGAACAAAGCAACAACCAGCACGGCGATACCCACCAACATGGCGGGCGGCGCCGCAAGCTTGAGATGATTGAGCACCACGGAATCAGTGACAAGGTATACGGCTGCATGAACAGCCGTCAGCGCTAGAGCCCACCAACCTAAGGTTTTGTGTAAGGTTAAACGTGCACCTTGCCCGGTAGCTAGGTTAAGCAGCCCAAAGAAGGCCAACGCAACAAAGCCAACCCCTCCAGCAATATCCCACCACCAACCGCCACCGAGTGGCACGGAGGCAAACAAGACAACACCAAAGACAAAAACCAACAGCGCACTACCAATCACAAGGCTTCGAGCAGGTGAATCGACAGCAGTGGGCATTGGTTGTTTTTCCCTGGTTAGGGTGCTGCCTGCTCTATGGCAAGCACAAGCGCTGCACGGGTGCCCACCACATCTGCCTCAGGGTTCTGGCGCAGCTTTTGCACCTCTGCGGTGGTGAACGGCCGAAATACGGCAGGCAGTTGCGCCCTGCTCTGGGTCTGTAGTATCCAGTTCAACAGCTCCGCAAGTGCGGCGTCGGATATCGCTGCGTTGGCAGAGCCCGGCACTTGAACCAAAAATTCCCGACCACCTGGCACATGCAAAAAATTCCCTACGTAGTCTTTCAGCGCTGGGACCGCACCATCAAGCGACTCGCTGCCAAACTGACCATGACAACCTTGGCAGTTCAGCATGTAGTTAATGTTTGCTCTATTGGCATCCGATACCCCGGCAAATTGCAGCGAGGTTAGGGCCTGTTGCTTTGGTACTGTGCCTGCTGCTGCGCTTACCGCAACCTCAGAGGCCCAGACCAAGCTGTGGTTACCGCCCTGCAGCCAAAGCGAGGCCGACAGCAACGCAAGCGTCAGTCCTTTACTCACGGACGCTTAGCGGTTGCATCAACAAACTGATCGCTGGGAGGACCAGCTAGGTAGTCCTGAAGCGATGCAATACCTAGGCTTTCGGCTTCAAACAAACTCTCAAGGTGCTCGCGCGAATTCACAATCCCTAGCGAGCCTATGGTGCCATTAGCACGAATCAGAACCGCGTATGGCAGCTTGGATACCCCGTAAGACTTGCCTAGAAGCTCCGAGACTATGTAGGGGAAGTTATCCAGTGCTTGAGCCTTCACATAGGCCACATGCTCTTCAATATCGTCCCCATCGCTGGCAAGCACCACATCCACTAGCTGCTCACGTTTGGCGATAGATTTCACCACCGGCAACAGCGATTTGCAGATGGGGCAATCGGGTGCCATAAAGAACAACAGTTGCGCCTTCGCCTGGGCCCCGCTTGCACTCACATCGGGACCAATGCTTAAGGTATTGCCGGTAATCGTCTGTACCGCCAGTTGCGGTGCGGCATCGTTTACCTTCAGCGCTTGATTCAGCATCAAGGCACCAGCTGGTGCCACCCGTTCATACAACACACCGATCTGCCTGGTTAGCGCAAACACCGTGATCGCTAAGCCAATGACCAAAATCCATAAAACCACAACGGCAATTATCAGCATGTTCATTAGTGTTGCATCCACAGTTGTTCGTGCAATGCACGATTTGCTAGCAGTTGATTAACGATTAGATAGGCAAAGCACAAAACCAAGCTGCTACTCAGAACCACTAGCAACGCAACACCACCAACGATTGATTCAGCGCCAGGCTCAAGACCACTACCCGCAATGGTTAGCAGCGCCCAAACTAAGCCAATGCCTAAGACCAAATTTCTGACCACCAAAGACTTGCTTAGCGGCATCGGCGTACCGCCGCAACCGCAGTCGATGCTGCGCCGGCCGCGGAACAAGTTGATTGCCATTGCTACCGCGTAAGCCAAGATCAGCACAGGCGCTAACAACGACGTAGCAAACAAAGACAGAAAACCAAGCTCAATATTCAGGACAGAACCCACCGCTGGCACTAACAACGGCACCAAAGACACCAATAGCAAGACGACAGCAGCCACTACTTCAAGGATCACTACCGACCCGGCAACAACTTCACCTAGGGATTGGGGAACGAGCTTGTAAGCCGCGAAGGTTGCCTGAAAGCGCGGGAAATCCGAAATTTTTTGAACCGCTGCAGAAAGAAAAAGCCAAGCCCCAAAACACCCAAGCGCCATTGCTGAAACCAAATACAGCTCATGAAAAAGCATGGGTTACTGGGGACGCAACGGCAGGCTTGGCCCGGCGCCAACCGCATCTAAACTCGCCGCAACAGAGCTTTCGGTAAATACCGCAGCACCATCCGCAAACTCTGTTACTACATAGTTCAGCAATTCAGCCATTTCGATGTTAGATAGCTGCGCCGCCAAACCGGGCATTGCACCGGCGTACTGCTGGCCATTGACCTCGACAGCACCGTATAAACCGTTCGCTAAAACACTCACCAGATAAGCCTGCCCTGCGTCACTGCCTGACCAACCAGCCAGTCGCTGGTCTAAAGGGGGAAAAGCACCCGGCACACCTTGGCCAGCATCCAGATGACAGATACCGCAATGTTGCTGGTAAGCACTCGCCTCAGCGATCGGTCCACTGTTTAACGGAACAAGATCACCAGCCAACGGGGCCCGGCTTGCATCTACCGCTTGGGCTGAGCATGCACAGAGCATCAACCCCAAGGCAAAACCACTCAACAACTTCAGCATCTAGCTAGCGCTAGCCTCGGTAGCAACACCAATCAATACCGCAGTGGAGCAGTTGTACACATTGGTTGTGGTACCCAAGCACCAGTCGATATCGTTGTTTGCCTGGGGTCGATAGACCGGCTTGTCACCCTCATTACGATTGCACAGGCAGCGACCACAGTCACTCTTACCACAACAGTCATTGTAGGAGATGATGTAGTTACGGCCATCCGCCGGGTTACGGCAAGTACCAATCCAGGTCAGGGGTGACATCTCTGTCCCCGGTGGGCAGGTGTTGTGCGATCCGCCACAGCAGCTGCAAAGGTAACCATCGATAGCGCAGTAGCGCCAGTAGTCGCAAGCTGTTGGATCACCAGGATCCTGAATGTTACCAGTCGATTGCGACGGTACACGGGCAGATTCGCCTGGCGCTGCTGCGGGTGCGCTCGCACGTGCTACCGGCAACAGCGGCAATGCCGCTGTACCCACCAAAACACTACCGAAGCGCCCGATAAAGCTACGCCGTGCGGTGGTATGCGCTACGTTACGAGCAGTTTTTTGGGTAAGTTTGTCGATCCAATTAGTTGGCCAGTTCATCAAGTGACTTCCTATGGCATGCGGTGGACTTGGTAAGGCGAAGCCCCCAAGTCATGAATAGAACGTTGATATTCGCCGGTGCTTGCGTTGTACACATCTAGCGAACCTTCGATATTGACAACCAGCAAGCGCGGCTCATCTTCTAGCGTCACATCTATGCTTAGCGCCATGGTGTTCATCTCAAACCGAGCAACACGCTTTTTCTTGGCCACATCAAACAACCACACTTCGGTTGCTGGGTCTTTATGGCTGCCTTCGTAACCATTGGGGGTCATCGCCACCCACAACCGACCATCTGGATGTCCAGCGGTCCAATGCCAACCCGCAGGTCGCCAATTTTTGCGGCGTTCTCGTTTGCTGGTTAACGACCAGCGCTTGCCGGGCACCGCAGCAGCACTGATGGGTTGAACGTCCCCTTGAAAGCTAATGAACTGCCAGTCTGCGCCCACTTTGCTCGACTTTTCTGACAAAGGGTCCGCATCAATGTCGATGAACTGATCACTCTTGTCTTGAGAAGCGACCTTGCCATCCTCATCCAAGCGGATGTGCAACAACTTGCCATCACCACACAACATGAAGAAATTATGGTCAACCGTTGGATAGATTAGGCTACAACCTGGGGTTTGAATCTCGCCGACAAAGGTTTTGGTGTCTAGATCAACCACACTGACCGATGTTCCCGGCGTGAGGTTAAACACCAAGTAAAACTTGCCGCTTTCTGTAATTGCCGTGCCGCTCTTTTGTACAACGATGCCCGCACGCTTCTTGGGAATCTCAATCTCAGCAACTCGATCTAAGTTTTCCATGTCATATACAGTCACTAGGTCCGAGCGTTCACCCCGGGTACCCCGACTGTAGTAAGTCTCAGCAATATAGATCTCTTGCCGAGCGCTGGAGATATTGGCGGTCGCGAAGTTACCGCCGCTGATCATGCCTTTAAAACGACCATTGTCGGTATTCACTAAAGAGAAGGCGCTATCGATCAGACTGCCGAAGCCAAAGTCATGCACCATGGCATAGCTACCCGGGTAAGGCGTCGCAAGCTTTGCCACCGAACGTGTGGATTCTATTGGTAGAGGGTCCGGAAATTCCGCTGCGTGGACCAGTGATCCCGCACCGAGCGACACCGCCCCGATTGCGAATAGCGCCACCTTAGCCAACCGGCCAAGAGATCCCGGCTGCTTGTTAACGTTGCCAACCTCGTGCTTGCAAAGCCTTCTGCGAGCTGCGCTTTGCCCCTCTTTTTGGATAGCTACCTGCATTCCAAACATCCCCTTGTCGTGCCGCATTTAGCGCGGCATCAATGCCGCAAAACCGAGCGAAAACACACCATGCAAACTCAATGGACTGAGGTCAACCCCATCAGGCCCATTGACTGGTGATCGACGGTTAGTATACTCGTACTAAATCCTAGGACAAGCGTCCTAATTTGAACGATATGAGTTTTGCACCCTTTTTACGCGACCAAAACTCAAACAAAGCTTCACACAATAGGAAGGCACGCCCACTGAAACCCCAACTTGCCAACGTAAAGACCGTAAAGAACGTCGTTGAGAACCAGCAACGGCCGCACTCCAATACGCGAGAACTCATTTTGGAAACCGCGCGGATGCTGATGATCAATCAAGGCATGGATGCAGTAACCATACGGGGCGTGGCGCGTGCGGCAGGTATATCGCCAGGCAACCTGGGTTATCACTTCGCTAGCTATGATGACTTGCTACATAACTTAGTAGAATGGGTATTAGCCCCCTATCTGCAAAACTTCGCATTCTTACGCGCCAATGCGGCGGATGACCCAATTGCCGGGCTGCGCGCGGTAATGAGCTATGTCTTAGACGATCTCAGCTCGCAAGACACCACTATGTTTTTCCCGGAGCTTTGGGTGTTGGCCAATCGCAACCAGCGGGCGTCGGTCCACATGCAAGAACTCTACGATACTTACATGCAGGTTCTAACAGACATCATCGCAACAGCGCGACCAGACCTAAACCCGGCAGAACATCAACAGCTCGCGCTCTTTATTTGCACCTCAATTGAAGGTCAAACCGTGTTTGTGGGCTTCGAACGACCCTATGCACAGCACCAACCAGCGCTGAAACAGATCACCATGGACACGATGATCTCAGCAGTTATCAATCATCAGGGGAACGCTCAGCGATAAATTGAGCAATAGAAGGGGAAATCTATGCACTACCTTGCACGAAGCACAACGCTTGCCACTTGTCTGCTCCTAGCAGCAACGCAAATCCAAGCTGCAGTTCTTGAAGAAATTGTGGTTACCGCCCAAAAGCGCGA
>CALHVX010000087.1 GCA_938036875.1 uncultured Pseudomonadales bacterium | reverse complement strand
GAAACTGGTGTACTCGCCTAGGACCGATTCGCATTCGATTGTGCCGCCTATGGATTCCATGGTCATTTTGCAAAAACTCAAACCGATGCCGGTACCTTGGCCGTATTTTTCTGTGGTGTAGAAGCGGTCGAAGATTTTTCGCTGAGCGTGAGCCGAGATTCCTGGGCCATCGTCTGTAACGCAGATAGTTCTTTCTTGGGCGTCCAGCGTGATTGCAACTTTTTGATTTTTGTTTCGCTGAGAATATCTCAAACCGTTTTTTATCAAGTTAAGCATTACGTGTACTAGCTGGTTTTTTGGACCGAGCGTGATTATGTCGCCGGCTGGCGCGTATTCCACAAGCTCAACTTCATGTTCGTTGTTGTAAGGGAAGTTGGCGATGCTGTTCTGTATAACTTGGTCAATGGAAACCTCTTCGAAGCAGGCTTTAGATTCCTCGAAATCTTTACTCGAGATCAAAAGCATGTCGATTATGGTGATTGCCTGCTCCGCAGCCGTGGTAATTTTATGTGGGGTGGTGACTAAATATTTTTCTTCGGGTGTGAGTTCTCTTTTTTCTCCATCTATGGAAGATTTGAAGACTACATGATTTCGTTTTTCGAGTCCGGCTGCGAAATTCTTGATTCCCGCTAAAGGTGTGCGGAGTTCGTGTGCCATTGAGCTGCTTATGATGCTGAGAGCTTCCGCCTTTTTTTCTAGTTGCAGTGATTTTCTTTCTAAAAAATAGATGCCGGCTAGTACTACCGGAATCCATAAAGATATGAAAGGTGTGATTACTAGCGGAATCGAGTTCACGCTTAAGGTTGTTCTTGGAAGCACCCAGAGAGCAGCAAGTGTTAAGCAGGCCAAGTTTAAGAGGAATACAGGTTTTGGATTGCTTAGGCTTACAGAAATCAAAGCAACTGCCGCTATATATTCGTATTGTTTAAGCATTAAATAACTTTCGTTTATGACTGGCTTTGTGAGTTCAAGAGAGACGATCGTGAGCATGAATAGGGGGCCGCTGATTACTAGCCCGGTTACCAATATGCAGGAAGCCCACTCTTTGGGAAGTTTTTGATTTACAAGTGCTGGAGCTAGAGCAAAGATGGCTAGCAAGCGAAGTAGAATGTTTTCTGTGCCGCCGAGTGCTTGATTAAGAAGGTAGTAAAATACGTGGAGTGCAATTGTCGCGTAGCACAAGATTGGTAGTAAGCTACCTAAGTCGGTTTGAGTTTTTTTGCAGGAAACAATATAAGGCTTCCAAAAATCAGCAAACATCTATTGACCCGGTGTTTTCGAGCAATAGTAGATTGTCTTTGTGTTGCGCACCACTGATTTATCGGTATTGATATTATGGTGATATCAAGGATTTGTTTGGTAAATTGGAATTAGAAAGGTGAAATCGCGCTAGTCTCTTGAAAGCCTATTCAATGTGGTTTGCTACATACTGCAATATCACTATAGCCGCGATAGCACTGGTCCAGTTTGTTTACGATGAAACCAGATTTTTCCAGAGCAATTTTGAATTCTGAAGTGTTATGCAGCCAATAGTTTCCTGAATCTTGTGCTTCTGCTGTGATTTTGTTTTGTCTCGCGACTTCCCAATTTTCTCTGAAGAGTTTAATCGTTGGTGCTATTCCCTGGGTTACAAGAGATGTTTTTGCCATGTACCAGGCCCAATCATTTACGTTCTGGGGGCGACCAAAATCGACGATGACGAGTTGCCCGCCCGGCTTAATCCAATCGTAGGCAGTTGAAAGAACTTTTTGAGGTTCTGATGTGGCATACAAAGCGTTTGTGGTGGTGATTACATCGAAGTGGTTATCTGGGAAATTGGCCTCTTCTACGGCACATGCGACGATTTCAACAGTGTTCTTTTGGCCTAGAGAGTTATATTTGGCGGATGCAAGTTCATTCATTCCTCGATCAAAATCGAGATGGAACAGTGACAAATCGTTTCGCTCTTTCGCCAATGAGAACAATAGGTTTCCAGTACCGGCACCGATATCAAGAATTCTTGAAGACTCTGGCAGGTTGAGAGTTCCGATTGCGGTTAGGACGGAGTTGATCATTTCCCAATAAGAAGGGTTGTGATTGCACATTTGATCGTAGTGTTTTGCGTATTTGGTCCAGTCAATACTTGGGTATTCCGATTTTGAAGCTTCAATATCAGGCAACATATGTGACATATCTTTGTTCGGTATGCCAGTAGACACTAGGTAACTGGTTGTTGCAATAAGATCGGATTAAAATTTTTGTAATAGCTTTGGCAGAATGATGAGGTCCACGAGCAGAGCTAATGCCAGTATTAGAGCGGTGCATGCACCAAGCGCAGAATTTATGCCAAATCCTGAGAATATTAGTATTGAGAAGCCTGCCACCATGGCCGTAGTTGTTGATATTACGGCGCCGCTTACTAGTCGAATAGTTTTACTCGCGGTTGCGGAGTTGTCTGACTGCCCTTGTTTGCGATAATAATCGAATCGACTTACTAGATGGATGGCATCGTCTATAACTATGCCGAGAGTAATTGCGATGATCACTACTGCGGCTAAACCGATGTCTTGAAACATCCATCCCCAAAGGCCAAGGCCCGCGAGAACGGGTGCAACCGTGCAAAAGAAACAGATAAGAGCTAGTTTTATGCTTTTCAGAGATATCGCGACGATAAATCCAGCCAATACTAATGAAATCGCGATGCCTTTAATCATTTGCGTGAAGTTTAATTTGGTCAAATTCGAAACCGGAACGTTTTCCCCTGTGATGATGAAGGCATGTTGTAGATTCCCTGTCGCCCATGCGTCGAGGTCTTCTATCAGTGCGCCTATTTCTGCTGATGTAGAATCGTTAAGAAGCACGGAAACTCTGCTGCTTTGACGAAACTGGTCAACGAAATCTGAACTACTCTGGCCCGGTGCTAAAGATAACTCATAGGCCAGATAGATTTGGGCTACTTCTTCGCTAGAAGCTTCCGATATCGGTGAAGAGAAAAGAGGGCTTAGCTCTAAGAAAATATCATCGAGAGAGTAGGTATTTGCAACTAGTTCTTGATTTCGCAAATATTCCGACAGTTTCCGGATATCATCTAGGTATGCCTTTTCGAATATCCCGTCTACTTGTTCGGTCGTTACATCTAGTTCAATATGGTTGGGACCGGTGAGTTTCTTCGAGACAATGTTGGTTTGCTGCCTAAACTCGAATGAATCATCGAAATACGAAACAAAGTCATCGTTAATTCTTAAAGCCAGTGATCCTGATGAAGCCGCCACTATGAATACTAGTGCGAGGCTCCAATACCGAGCGTATGGTTGAGATTTTGCTACGTGTGATGCCAAGGCTTGGCTTGGTGTAGATATATTTCGGACCGGAACTTTGCGGCATAAAATCGGCCCGATAATAATGATCTGTACGGCACCGAATATCAGCCCAATTGCAGCAAGCACACCGAGTTCTCCAATTGGAGGGGCGTCTGCATACAGCATAGATAGAAATCCCAAAACAGAAGTTACAGTTGTCAGAATAATGGGCTTAAAGTTGACCACTAGCGCGTTATGCGCTGCGATATCTGGCGGGTATATCAAGCTGTCATTGAGGAAAGATGATGCGTAGTGCATTGAAGTTGCTACTACCAGCGTGATGATTACAATCGCTGCTATCGCTGTTGCGGTATTCAAAACTAGTCCGTAGTAACCGGCTAGACCCATTGTAAATAGCGTACTTGTTACTCCGAGAAGCATAAGGAGCCCGGCCATCCTATAGCTAGCTAGGCACCACCAGCATATTAAAAAAAGCGTGACTAAGGTTGCGGGAATCAGAGTTGACGAATCGCGTTCGGCAGCAGTCTTGAAGGCTGCCATCATCGGGATTCCTCCCGTGAAATTCAAGTTTACATTAGGGTTTGCCCTCGCGAATTCAAGCCTCAAATCAGTTACGTTGTCCATTATTCGTTGAATTTCGCTGGTGTCATTGATATCTAAGTCAAGGGTTAGTAAAACCGCATAGACTTCAGGGTATTTACCAATAAGTCGGCCTATTAGTCCTTGTCGTTTGTAGACTTCTAGTTCTTCCAAGTTGCAAGAATGGGTCTGCAAACATGGGAAGTTTAGAGCGGTCCCGAGTTCAAGTTCTGTGTTTGTTGAGTTGTGAACGAGAGTGTACGTTGAGAGCGAATCTACACGTATAACACTCTCTATACGCCATGCGTTTTCCGAGAGCCACTCGATTGCGGGGATTGTCGAGTTGGGTTTTGCTGACTCGTCCCCCGTCAGCATGAACACAATGTTGTTGTTTGCGATGTATTTCTTTTCGAATTCTTTGAGATCAAGAAATTTTTCGTTCTGTTCTGAATAGAAAACACGGTTGTCAGACGAAACGGTTAGATTTACTACTCCGCTGGCTGATAATGCGACTATTGAGATCCAAGTGGTCAGTACTATTTTGGAGTTCTCGCTTATCCAATCAGTCAAAGCCGTCATGAGTTGGTTTTCGGACTTTTCGATGTTCTTCGTGGGCGTTTGCTAAAGTGGCTTTGTAATACGGCGAGTGGCGACAAGATGCGGTATATACGAGCTTTGCTAGATCGGTAATTTGCGATGTTACCGATGTTGTTTTCTAGCAAGTAGTCAGCTACTTCCCTCCATACTACATTCCATGCAATGACTCCAACATTTTGCGCTGGAAGCACTTCATGTATATCTATTGTCATCACTATTTGGATTTGTTCCGGGTATAGAGGGTGTGTATAGGATAGGTCGGTTCGACGAAAACCTAGCCGTTTGTACATATCTACTAGATTGGGTGTAGTGGAAGCAATGCCGAATGGTCTACCAGCTTGAACTGCCATGATTGAGATATGTTGTATCATTGAGTACCAAAGATCGCTTCTTCGATAGTCGGGTGATGTGGCTGCACGCCCGATTTCCACGATTTGGTCTCTGCGGGGAAACTCATTTGGCAGCTTGATAAAACTCTCAATTTCGAAACTCTCACCTTCTTCGCAGAAAGTTGCTCGCATCGTTCCAACAACTTTACCGTTGTACCGCCCAATCAAAATTCGACTTCTAGCATCGTGGATGTCGGCCATCTTCTCGGCGGTGTAGTCGCCGGGAATTTTGGCGGCATCAAGGTTTGCGGCTAGCCGAAGTTCTAAAGCAGCCTTGAAGTCTGCTTCAGATTTGACGTATGAATAATCAACACCACTAGTTAGGGAGTTAGGGTAGAGACCTTGTTTTCTTATCGCCTCTAGAGACTCCGCATCGCTGAATTGCAGAACGTACTGGCCTAAAATTTCGCGATGGTGTCTGGATAAGTTTGAAAACTCTAACCCGAGTTCGAGGAAGTCTTTCCCGTCTTCTGCTGCCAGTGTTGCTCGCTTCACTTCAACTTCTACATTGATCGTCCCAGTTATCGGGAAACTTACTTGTATGGAAAGGGTCATTCCCGTAACAATAAATTTGTTGCGGAGGCTGGTCAGCACCCTTAGGCCTGCACTAGAAATGTCTCGTACTTTGAAGTAAAGGAAATCGTTAAATTGGACTGGATTTGGTGCTACTGCAACCGGGAAGAATTGGCTGCTACAAATCCATCGAGTTGACTGGCGTCTGTTGTGGTTGTTTGCCCGTATCGGCTGCGATCTGGATAGTCTTATGCCGGTGATAGACTTTCCTGCTGAGTTCACATCAGCTATTGCGACGACCAAGCCTTCGAAGAGTGTGTTTTGGCGACCAACCTGGAGTTTGAGGTCTAGCTGTGTCCCTTTGCTGAAATCAAAGCCAGGCGGCGTTAGGATTTCAATGCCCAACGGGCTGAGCTTCCAGACTCTGACATGCATGAACTCATCGCCGGAATCACGCTCTCTTATCTTGGCATAGATAAGGTCTGATTCGCGTACATCGGCTGGAAAAATCGTGTCGTGAACATCCTTGTAGGTGACATCGTTAAAATCACGCTGCTTCACCCGGGTTTTCATCTACTTTCGCGTCCTGAATTAGTGCTGGCTTGGAGAAATATTCAGCTATATGTTTCTTGTTGTATTCGTTGGCGGGCAACGTATAGAGAATTTTTTGGTCTGGAAAATTTCTGATGGATAGATTGTACTCGTTTAGATCGACTAGATTGGCTTCTGGTCTCAATCCGAGCTCTTGGAGCATTTCGAAAGAGCGTTGGCAAATTACGAGATCGCCATTTGACAAAATGTTCTTGATCACTTTTTCTTTCGTTATTTCATCGACTCTGGCCAGAAAGTTAACAGGGCTGCCTAGTGCGGTTATTTCTACCGATGAGTCGAATCCTCCAACATTCCCCACGATAGCATCGCCAATAGATATTAGTATGTATCGTTCGATGTCTTGCTCAACATTGCCCGCGTTTTGCTCATTGTTGATTTCCGAGATCTCGAATCCAGACCGAATGCTGTTGAGAAGGTTGAGGTGTGGAGTGGCCGAATCGTAGTAGGCAAAAATCAGGTCGCCAATCTTTCGAGGAATCCCGCTATGGTTTTCAACCGCTGCGGTGCAGGCTTTTATGTTTGGCAGTACTAGGTCTCCAATGAATAGGTCTAGATCTTTACTGCCTTCAGTGAAATCGCGTATATCACTAAAGAGGCAAGCGACCTCTTTTTTCCTAGGTCGAAGTACTTCATCGATAGCTTGAAGCACTGTTGTGCGTCCACCAGAAAGTTGTCTTTCAAGTCGAGATGCGATTTCGCTAGGGATGAATGATTTGATTCGATCTGTGAATTCAATATTTAGCTCAATGTTCTTTAGTTGCGTATCGTTGTTTTGCTGGTTCAATAAAAAGTACTTAAGCTCTGATTGGTACGTACTTCTTGAGGCAAGTACCATGATAACTGTAACTGTCGATGCGCTAATCAGCGTCGGGTTTGGTATTCCCGCCTCTTGGAGTGAGGGCCATTGAATGGCAATAGCTATCAGGGTAAAAAATAGGCTCTTTGTCGAGGAGGTCCGTAGAAATAGTGTGGCGATACCCACGAAAAAAAAGCAATACAGCCAAGGCGCCTCTGGATACCAAACGGTCACTCTTGCCTGAAAGTAACAAAAAGTTAGGACCGCTAGAATTGCTGGTAGCCTGTAGTAGCGGACTTGGTTTAAAGGGCTCAGGTAGAAGAGAAAGGCAGCTAGAGCGACAGCAGCCATGGACAGACGAAATGTTAGCCAGAAGCTCTCCGGGGTTAGCCCCATGGGTTTATCGAATAAGAAAAAGTTAGCTATGTAGATGGCAATGACTATTGGGAAAAATAGCCTCGCGAACGCAACAAAGTCTGCTCGCTCTTTCTCCTTCCAACTGGACAGCCAAGGGGTCCCTTCCAAAAGAGATAGCGGGAAGAGGTAAGTTACGATTTTATCCACAATGTTCATATCTTATGGACGGGTGTGGCTTGCACAACATAGGTCCTTTTCCAGTTGCCTTCTAGATATCGTGTCTAGTGCAGCCGCTATATTGGACAACCATAGGCTCGTTTTATATACACCTTGTCGGCGTTTTGGCACTATCCATCCAAAAATGAGGACTGTGTGTCATTTCTCAGCAATCACCCGAATCTCAACCCGCCCACCACGCACGGCCAGCTCACTAACCCCAATAGCAGACCAAGCGGGCCAGGGCGCGCTTAGAAATTCATCTCGAACCTTCATAAAGTCCGCCAAATGGTCGTTTAACCCGACATGAAAAGTGGTGTATTCAACTATATTGTTATAATTTAGACCAGCTTCCTCTAGAACTTGGCCAACGCCCTGCCAAGCCAGTCGAAATTCGTCTGCTGCGGATTCGGGAACTTTGCCGTCTCCACCGCTGCCGATGACGCCTGAGCAGATCACTAAGTTGCCTGTACGTACCGCTGGGGCGAAGTGGAAGTTGTTGTAAAGTGACTTATCACTTTCTGGCACAATAGTATCAATGGGCATCGCTATTCTCTGGGTGAGTTAAAGCACGATGATAGCCCAAGCGACGACCCATGGAACCAAAATCTAATGGCAGCAGTGCTAACAAAAACTCCGGCTACCGCGGTTTCGACTGCCGAGCTTAGTCAATATCTGATGTTTGCTCGCGACGCGGCCCAGCAGGCCGGCGCAGCCACATTGCCATTTTTTCGACGTGGCGTAGACGTAGATAACAAGCTTGATGGTGGTCGGTTTGACCCGGTTACTGAGGGCGATCGCAAAGCCGAGCGGACGATTCGCGAGCTAGTGCAGCAAACTTATCCCGAGCATGGTGTTTTCGGCGAAGAGTATGGCGCAGCCAGTGGCAACGGTTTGACCTGGGTTATCGATCCGATTGATGGAACCCGTGCATTTATAACCGGCATGGTGCACTGGGGTGTCTTGCTTGCATTGTTTAATGGGCAGCGCCCGGTGTTGGGTGTTATGCGTCAGCCTTTTACTGATGAGACCTTCTATAGCGATGGTGTAGAGAGCTTCTATACCAGGGCCGATTCAGCTCCGCAGAAAATGCAGACCACCAAGACCACCGCGCTGAGCGAGGCTGTAGTGGGTAGCACCGGACCGCATCTTTATGCATCCGATGCTGAGCTGACCCAATTCATGCGATTGCAGAATCAATCAAGAATGACGCGCTACGGTGGCGATTGCTACATGTATGCGATGCTAGCCATGGGCTTTTTTGATGTGGTTGCTGACCCTGGTTTGAATCCGTACGACATCCAGGCGTTGATGCCAATCATTGAAGGGGCAGGGGGCTGTGTAACCACCTGGTCTGGAGATGACGCAAGCCTTGGTGGCGCGATAGTGGCATCCGCTAATCCTGAACTGCACGAGCAAGTCTTGAGTTGCTTGCGTTCAACCGAATAAAGGACCATCTATGGAATTTGGTATTGCACTGGCTACGACCACCGACAATTGGCGGGTTGTAAAGCGCGCGGAAGAGCTTGGCTTCGACTACGCTTGGTTCTATGACACCCAGTTGCTAAACCCCGATGTGTTTATTGGGATGACGCAGGCTGCGATGAACACTAGTAAGATTCAACTTGGTACTGGTGTTTTGATTCCTTCGAATCGCATTGAGCCGGTAACCGCCAACGCTTTTGCCTCGTTGAACAAGATAGCGCCTGGGCGGATTAATTTTGGGGTGGGTACCGGGTATACCGGCCGCCGTTCTATGGGTTTGCGCGCGGTCACCCTTGCTCGCATGGAGCGCTATGTGCAACGCGTTCAGAAGTTGGTTTTAGGTGAAACCATTACCTGGAGCTTCGAAGGTCAAGAGCGTGATATTGGCTTTTTGAACCCCGAATTTGATTTAGTGAACACCAAAGATCCGGTGCCGTTGCATGTGTCTGCCCTTGGGCCAAAAGCACGGCGCATGGCGGCCAAGCTAGGTGGCGGTTGGATCAACTTTGGGGCGGATACCGCGGGGGTAACCTCTGCGTTAACCGACATGCAGTCTGCATGGGCAACTGAAGGGCGTAATCCAACAGATCTATACAGCACCTTGTTTGCATTGGGTTGTGTACTAGGTGATGGGGAATCGGCAGATGTCGAGCGAGCAATGGCTCAAGCTGGACCTTACGTTGCGGTGTTCTTTCACAATTTGGTTGAAACCACAGAGCCGGGTGCTATGGAGCCGGTGATCGGCAAAGAGCTTAGTGATTCGCTGGAAGCCTATCGCGAGGTCTATCTTGCCTACCCTGAGCACCGCCGTCACTTGCACAATCACCGCGGCCACTTGATGTTCCTGCGCGAAGACGAAAAGTTTTTGGTCACCGAAAAACTCATTCGTCAGCTGACTTTCACCGCAGACAAGGCGGAGCTGCAAGATCGTTTAAAGACAATATCGGAAGCCGGTTATTCGCAGTTCACCATCCAGCTGGTAGAGCATCAGTACGATGCGTTGGAGCAGTGGGCCGAGGTGTTTAACCTCTAGGTGAAGCGCAGCGCGGGTTGCCGCAATGGCGACCAAAGTGTAATGAGAGCCGCCAGGGTCATAAATGCGCAGGCCAACAGCAAGCTGGTGGATACCCCGTAAGCATCAGCAATCAGCCCGCCGGTTAGTGAGCCCACCGGCAAAAAAGAAAAGACCACAAACCGGCGGCTTGCATGAACACGAGCCATCAGCTCCGGCGGTGTCACGCTTTGTCGTATACTGGTCTGGTTAACCACATAGAAGCTGGTGCCCAGCCCGCTAGTCAACAGTGCAATGACGGCCAATGTCGGTTCACCCGTTATGCCCGATAACGCAAACAGGCCGTAACCGATGGCGGTTAGGGTGTTGCCTAAAATCACGCATCGACCTAAACCGATGGCCCGGCTAAGCATGGGGCTTAGTAGCGAACCCACCGCCACTGCTACGCTACTGAGCGATACCACAATGCCAACCACCAGCGTATCTAACGCCAGTTCTCGCGATAACAGTATGATGAGTAGGCTGGTGTGAATACCCACCGCCATGGCCCCTGCGCAGGAGCTGATGGTCATTGGGCGCAGCAGTGTATTTTTGAACAGCGCGCGCATGCCTTCTTTGATCTCACGGCCGAAATGCTTGTTGCGTTGCCCATCAGCCTTTTGCGGTGCATCGATTTCTGGCAGCCTGAGTAGCGACAAGATGGCAGCCAGGGAGCCAGCCAACGCGCCGAGCAAGGCGAGTGCCGGAGAGGTGGCTTTGATGATGCCGCCGCCCAGTGCCGGCGCAATACTGCCGATGCCGGCGTTAGCTAGCAAGACCCGGCTGTTTCCTGAAACCAGACGTTCACGCTGTACTAAGCCTGGCAACAGGGTGGCATAACCAACTTCCTGCAATAGCTTTGTGATGCCAAGCGCTAGCGCTAAGCAATACAGTGCTGGCAGGGAGGGAGCAGCCCACAGCAGGTAGCTGCCCGCCGCTAGTAGCAAACCTTGGGCAATGTGCGCAGCAACAATCGTGCGTACTAGGGGGAGTCGATCGAGCCATACACCCACGATGAGGCTTAGCGAGACAACGGCGATCTCTTGAAAGACGAAGAGCAGGCTTACTTCGGTTGCGGTGGCATCAAGCATCACCACAGCAACAACCGGCAGCACAAAGGTGGTGACAGCAATGGAAAAAACGCTGGCGTTCTGGGCGAACCAGAATTTTAGGAAGCGATCACTTAGCACGTGTTGCGGTTATGAAGCTTTACGCGCAACGGAGGTTAGAGCCTGCTTTTCGGCAAGATGTCTTAGGGTCGCAACAATCAACCGACGTTCAGCTGCTCGAACTCGCCGTTCTACCGAGTCGACGGTGTCTTCAGCGCTAACCGATATCTTCACTTGAGCGAGAATTGGACCGGTATCGTAGTCTTCTTCAACCAAATGTACGGTGGCTCCGCTTTCGCGATCACCGGCGGCAACCACGGCTTCGTGAACTTTGCGTCCGTAAAACCCTTGTCCACCATATTTAGGTAGCAATGAAGGGTGGGTGTTGATGATGCGGCCGGAGAACTGGCTTAGCACCTTTGGGCCAAGCTTTTTCATGTAGCCACCAAGCAACACGCAATCGGCGTCTGCTTTGACCAGAGCATCGCACAGGGCGGTGTCTAAGGCTTCGTTTGTGCTGTGTGTGTTGCTGCTTAAGTGTTTGGTTTGAATCCCGCTTTCAGCAGCGCGCGCTAGCGCTTTTGAGTCGCTATTGTTGCTGATAACAAGCACAACCGCAGCGTCTAGTGCGTTGCGGTGACAGGCTTTCACAACGGTTTGAACGATAGAACCACCGTGGGAGGCAAGAGCGACAATGCGCATTACTCGGCTACCTTGAAGATGGCGGTGTGCTCAATCTCGGTTGTGACCTCTTTGCCTCGGGTGTAGGCCATATAAATCTTGATGAACTCGTGACCTTTACGTTCCCAGCGTTCCAGTGGCAGCACTTGCACGACAACATCGTCACCCACCATCAGTGGGGCGTAGTGGGTGATCTCAGAGCTCGCATGAATCCAAGCCGGCATCACGTACTCGCGGGTCAGCGCACGGTTGGCTTGCGAGAGCAACCAATGGGGATGCGCATACTCTTTATAGATCGGCAGGGAGTCTGATATTTGGTCGCAGTAGAGTTGGTTCTCTTCATCGGTAATCTGCCAGTTCCAGGTACGAAAAGGCTGCTGCGGCACCACATTGTCCCAAGCGATGACCACCCGTTCTGGATCTTTAGGGGTGCTCTCTAACAGATCGGTGGGTGGATTGGCCTTTTCTGACGGTAAGCGTGGCCGTGAATCCACCTCGGCTAGCAGCGTATCGCGTGCAAAGCAGGTCACTTTGTTTTGGATGTCGGCATTTGGGTCTGACTTAAGCTCAATCTGCAGCAAATCCCCATGGTAGGCCGGTTTGCGTAGCCGCAGGCTGACCTTTGAGTTGCCGAGCCAGGCGGCACCAAAGCGCTCCACGAGGGGGTGGGTTAGATGCCCGTAAACAGCGACCCCTGGCACCAAAGCACCCTCAAATCCGTATTTTTGCGCCATAGCGTCGCTATGCATTCTGTTTTCGTGCTCATCAGAAAAATTCTGCGCTTGGACTTGATACAAGGTCATGGGGACACCTGGGTAATTGGCCGCTATTTTGCCCTGCTTGGCTTCTTAACAGAAGTAAAATGCGACTTTCGGTAGGACTTTTGGCAGGCTGACCTAGTGCACGAGGAGATATTGTAATGATCACCGTGATTTCTGGATGCCCGGGCAGCGGTAAAACGAGCCTGGCAAGCCGCTTGGCACAGCGCACCCAGTCAGGTGTGCATTTGGTGACCGATGATTTTCGACACTATCTGAGTCACCCTATTGATCCGTCTACACCGGCGTCACATACCCAAAACACCGTCATCACTAAAGCATTCTTGGCCGCCGCTATGGAGTTCGACCTGGCTGGCTACCAAGTGTATGTCGATGGGGTGATTGGTCCCTGGTGGCTTGAAACCATTGAATCGGTGTTTCCCACGTTCGACTACTTGTTGCTTCATGCCGCTTTGGCAACGGTGACGTCTAGAGCTGCTCAGCGTGCGCAAACTAGGCAGCAATCGGCTGCGCCTGCACTGGTGCAAGAGATGCATCGGCAGTTTGAGGAGATTGTGTCGGACCACAAGGCGCGGACAATCCAGACCGATAATCTGGCACTTGATGCCATTACCGCAGAAACCTCGAGGCGACAACAGGACGGCCATCTGAGGTGGCCGGATATGGCGCGTTGAGTATTTGAGGTATGGTGAGGTTCGCTTGTTATATTGATGCGCCGCGACAGCCACAACTGCTAAGACAACAGTGACGAGAGAATCAATGAAGGATGCCGTCAGCAGCTTCCGAACTGAAGAACATTTGGCCGATCTGTCCTGCGACCTGTGCGGCGGCCATTGCAGCACGCTCTTTGCGACCAAGTACAACCTGGAATACCGTCAGTGCAATAACTGCGAGTTTGTCTTTGCTGACGTACGCGCGTTCGATTTTAAGGCTTTCAATGCGCTATCCATGGAAGGGTTGCGAGATACCCATCTCAACAAGCACGTCAGTCGCCGGTATCTGAAGCAGTACGCCGGCTTGCTCAAACGCTTTGAGCCCTATCGAAAGACCAACCGATTTTTAGAGGTAGGGTCTAGCACTGGTGGTTTTTTAAGCCAAGTAAAGGCGGGGGGATGGCATGAGCATGGCGTGGAACCCGATCCGGGCTCTGGCGCTTATAGTCGCGAGGAGTTGGGGCTAAATGTACACCTGGGTACGTTGGAATCAGCTCAATACGAACCGAATTCCTTCGATGTCCTCTACTCCAATGCCGTGATAGAGCATGTCGAAACACCGAGTGCGGTGTTTGCCGAAGCCTTTCGAGTACTTCGCCCAGGCGGCATTTTTTATGCGGACACCGTTAACCTAGATTCCTACACCTGGAACTTTCTTGGCACCCGATGGAAGTTATGTGACCCGCGTATGCACCTGTCGCTCTTCACCCCTCAATCCCTGACGCGTTACTGCGAGCGGGTTGGGTTGAGCGTGAATAAAATCACCACTCATGGCGTAAGGTTTCATGCGACTAGAGCAGATCAGCCTAAGGGCTGGCGGAAATTAGTGGATGAGCTTCGCAAAGCGCCTTATAGCATTGCAGCGCGCGGTACCAAGAAAGGCGACAACATAGCGATTTATGCCCAGAAGCCTATCTAGTTGCCCAGCTTGTCGATTCGCTGCAACCATTTGGCGGGCTTGTACATGACGCCATCGATAATATCGATAAAGGTGCCCACAACTTTTTCAAATTCTTCCACCGCAATCTTATCTTTTGTGTCGTCGGCTAAGAATAGATATTCAGGGCCAGAAATAAGAGAAAAGCTAGGATAGCCTTGCAAAAAATAGCTCTGGGTTTCTCCAAACATGGTAATGATTCCAGGCTTAGGAATAATCACGTCGGTGAGATTGTTGTTAACAACCGCGCGCTTCGTTAGATCGAACAGGAATTTGTTGGGTGGCGCGAATAGTATGCGCGGTTCCACCTCACCGGTGTCCACGTAGGCGCCATCAACCACCTTGAACTTTTTTGCAATGTGTTCAATGCCAATGGCCAATACGGTGTTATCCATAACCTTTGGGTTTTGCTGCGCAAAGATGTTGGCCCCCATGGGGTAGTTCCAATCGTAGTGGCTACCATCAAACACGAAGACCAAGGTCTTCTGGCGAAAGTTAGATGGCACCTTGGCAAAGTACTTAGCTAGCCCCATCACGGCGGCTACTCCAGAAGCATCTTGCACGGCGCCAGACCAACCCGCGTCGTGGTGGGTGTTGACGATGACGGTCTCTTTCTTCTGTCCCTTTAGCGTGGCAACAATGTTTGCCGACTTCGACCTTTTAACCCGACCGGTGATGGCTACTTGAGCATCTATCGAACCTTCTGCCTTGTTGATTTGCTCAATCAGTGCCTGACCGTCTTGCTTGCCCAAAAATAATCCGGGTATTTTGGTTTGCACCATAGCGGATGGGTCAGAGTAAAACTTGTTGGTGCCGGTATCGTAGTCTTTGAAGATACCGATCATGGCAACAGCCCCTTGCTCCGCTGCTTGGTAATAGCTCACGGGGAAGTTTCTTGGGATTGCGCCACCTTTGCCGCCGAATGAACCGCTAGCCAAGGTGCCTTCTGGGTCGTGGACAAACTCGCCGAGCTGGCCTGCTGCCGCGCCGGGTACCGATTGCCCGCGAATATCAAAGACGACAATTTGCCCTGCGTAGTTCGCTTGGGGATCGATGCTTTCACCAACGTAGTTCAATTTTCCGGTCACACCAGCTTTGTTGGTATAGCCGGCCCCGCGCATGAAGTAGCTTGGTATGGTTTGGCCGTTTACAGACAAAGACCAAGACTCATAGTGTCTAACCTTGGTGTCATAAGATTGCTGCTCAACCGAGTCGAATCCCCACTGCTCAAGTTGAGAGACGATGTAGGCTCGCACTTCCGCATCCCCAGGGGTGCCAATTCGACGAAACTGACCGTGACGTTCGGTGATATCGACAATATCGCTGGCCCAACTGTACATCGCTTGGTTATGGGGTAGGTTTGGTTTCGACCGTTCGATACCTGCGGCAAAGGCGCTGTTGCATAGCAATACAAAGGTGAGGATGACGGGTGTTTTCATAGCGTTGTCCGTAAATTTGCGATGAAGAGTGTTGGTATGGATGTTAGCTTATCCAGGTGCCAGCGTAATGTGGGTTGTTGGCGCAAGGCTTGGGCTCTTTGTGTCCATATCCACTTAGGTTGTTCATGATTTAGTGGCATCAATTCAAACCTGTGTTAGGAAATTTGTGATGACAAGTTTGGCAGATAAAAATAGAGCATTAGGCCTACGTATCAACACGGAGATCTGGAACAAGCGGCAGTTTGATTTGATCCCAGAGTGTTTCACCGAGGATTTTGTGGCCGATTACAGTCCGTTGGTGGTGCGTGAAGGACGAGAGCAGATTCAACAGATGGTTGAGTCTGCTCACGCCGTGTTCAAAGGGTTTGCTGAGACAGTCCACAGTATTGTTGCCGATGATGAAACCATAGTGCTTCACTTCACTATTTCTGGAACGCAGGTTGCTGATTGGGGTCCCATAGCAGCCACCAATCGACCGGTAAAATATGACGAAATTGTCATCATGAAAATTCGGGATGGCAAGGTTTGTCACCAAACTGGGGTAACAGATAGGCTCTTGGCGCTTCAACAGTTGGGTAGTATTCCGGCGCCAGCAGGATTTGTTGAAAAGTCCTTTGAGTAGGCTCTCCTGTGGCAAAATAGGGTTTGCTCTGACGAAAAACACCACTCGTTAGAAGGATCGGTACCCAAAAAAACTATCGAGGGCAGGAGGTTCGTTTGTCAACGCTACTATTGGTTCACGGTGCTTGGTGTGCCGCCTGGGCTTGGGACCCTCTTATTCCTGAGCTCGAGCGCTTAAACCTTTCTTACAAGGTGATCGAGTTGCCGGGTCATGGTCAAAACACGCATCCCACGTGGTCGGTGAGCTTGGGTGACTATGCAGAGTCGGTTATAAATGCCGCAGCATCAATCGATGGCCCAGTTATAGCCGTTGGTCACTCGATGGGAGGAATGGTGATCTCAGAGGCCGCTGCGCGAGCTTCTAATGCATTCCAAGCATTGGCTTATCTGGCGGCATTTCTTCCTATTGATGGTGAGCGGCTTGTCTTGCTAGCCAATAAAGACAAACAGTCCCAGCTAGCTGGTGCGATTAAACCCCATATCTTTAAGGGTTCGACGAGCCTTGTTTTGGACCGTCTAGATGCTGCATTTTTTAACGATTGCTCGACGGAAGAAGGGGCAAAGGGTAAAGCTCTTTTGCAGGAGAACCCTGTTCGTCCATTTCTTGCTCGCGTGCATCTCAATGATCAATTCGAGTTGCTGTCCAAGCACTACATCCGATGCTTGGCTGACCAAGCCATTACACCGCCCCATCAAGAGTGGATGGCTAGTCGTTATCAGTTGAATTCTATGCAAGACATCGACTGTGGACACATGGCCAATTTCACAGCGCCGAGGATGGTTGCTGCAGCATTGGCCAATGTTGTTGCGTTTGAAGCGAATGCCACTTGAGAATACGTACTTCGGACTCTTTGTCGGTGGTCTGCAAAGCGACCTTAGGTAAAAAAACGATAGATTTGGGTGCTACTGCACAACTGGTTTGAAGTTGATCTGCTAGTTTCCCTAGCTACTATGGACATAGACCACGGTACATCTGTGATTACACGCTCAATCTTCTTGCTATTATTGCTTTGCGCTTCTGCTCAAGCTGCAGAGATCCATCAATGGCGCGATGCGGATGGCAACTTACATTTTGGTGATGCACCGCCTCAAAACCGCCAAAGTCAGCGTGTTGATGTGAAACCCAACGTCTACAAATCCGTAGCCTTGCCGCAAACTTCACCAGCTGATCTAACGGTAGAAAAAGCCAAGCCGATGGTTACCATGTATAGCGCTGTTTGGTGTGGCGTCTGTAAACGCGCTAGAGCGTATTTACAAGCCAATAGCATTCCCTTCGAAGAGTACGACATTGAAACGACCCGCAAAGGCGAAGAAGACTATGCACGTCTTGGGGCAGGCGGTGTTCCTCTGATTCTTTTTGGCAAAGCGCGCATGCAGGGTTTCTATCCGCAGCGCTTTCAGAGCACTTACGATTCGATGTAGGTAGGCAATATCTCGCTGCTATCGATTGAATCTGCGTTACAGTGACATTTCTTTCGTTTAGTAGGCTCAACCTGTGACCAAGATACTCAGCGGCGACTCCGTTTCTGACGATTTGCTCAATGAGCTACGACAATGGTTCGAGTTGGAGTGGGGTCAGGTTGATTCGTTCTATGGGAACCACCCGGAAGTTGATGTCCCCTTACCAGTTGTTGCGGTTGATGAAGATGGATCGCTATTAGGTGGGCTCGTCTTTTCTAGCTTCACTAACCCCCTAAAAGATGATGTAGCAGTGTGGATCAACGCCGTTATTGTCTCGCCTGAACAACGCAAACATGGGATTGCCTCCAAGCTCGTTCGTAGAGCGGAAGTGGAGGCTGGGCTTATGGCGATAAACGAGCTGTTTGTACTGTCTGAATATCCTGGTCTGTATGAGAAGCTTGGTTGGGGGTTTGTCAGTTTGGACGAATCTCGCGATAGCACTGTTCTGACGAAGCTGCTAGGGAGTGCGTAACGGCACTTCGCATGGCGAGTAGTTGGCTGATACTTACCTGTCGAGCTAGGATGGTGTTCCATTGGTATCTAGGATCGCTTGGTGTCGAAAAATCGCATTGCAATAGTTACCGGTAGCAGTAGAGGCATTGGTGCAGCAACCGCAGAAGTTCTGGCCGGACTTGGTTATGCGGTCTGTGTTAATTATGTCGCGGATAAAACCTCAGCTGAATCGATAGTTGCTAGCCTGAATGAAAATGGGGGCAGGGCAATTGCTGTTAAGGCGGATGTCAGTCGAGAGCTTGAGGTTGCCCACCTGTTTGAACGTGTTGATAAAGAGCTAGGGGTCCTAACAGCTCTTGTCAATAATGCGGGCATATTGAAGCCCCAAACCCGGGTTGAGGATATGGATGAACATAGAATCAACGCTATCCTCACCACCAACGTCACCAGCGCCTTTTTGTGCTGTAAATATGCCATCAAAAGAATGTCCTCTCGATACGATGGAAAGGGTGGGGCGATCGTGAACGTCTCATCGGCTGCCTCCCGTATTGGGTCACCCGGAGAGTATGTCGATTACGCTGCATCCAAAGGGGCAATGGACTCTTTAACCCGAGGGTTATCTTTAGAGGTGGCGGACGAGGGCATTCGAGTCAACTGTGTTCGACCCGGCGTTATCTACACACAAATGCATGCCGATGGTGGCGAACCCGAGCGAGTTGATCGTGTTGCAGCGTCGGTTCCTATGAAACGTGGTGGTCAGCCCAGCGAGGTTGCCAACGCGGTAGCATGGCTTCTCTCAGACGAAGCTTCTTATGTAACCGGGACATTTGTGGAGGCTTCTGGGGGAAGATAAGAGTGGGTGTTCAAGTTTGTACCCTAGCGGTGACCAAACAATCCGATTAGTCTAGAGCCAAGTCCGCCATATCTCAGGAGCATCATTCTGTGTCTAGTCATCGAGCCTTTCCATTTCTATTAGCGTTGGTGCCCGTGTTGGTGCTGGTGGGTTGTGCGCAGCAAGCTACCGACTCGAAACCAGCGGAAGCGAATGTTCATGCGGTGTTAGTGCCGGGGTCAGGTACACATTCACGCCCGATATCCACCGACTCCGCGCAAGCCCAAGCGTTTTTTGATCAAGGTCTTCGCTTCGCCTGGGGGTTTTTCTTTCCTGAGTCCATCGCGTCATATCAAGAAGCAGCCAGATTAGATCCAACCCACCCGATGCCCTATTGGGGCATGGCACACGCCATGGGGCCCAACCCAAACAGTCGTTACGCACGCATGCCAGACGATCCTTTGGGTGAAGGGTTGAAAGCGATTACCAAAGCCCGGTCGATGCTGGCAAACGCGACAGCCTATGAGCGCGACCTGATCAACGCTCTGTACGTCTTGTACGATAAAGTTTCCATCCCGGATAACGACAAGCGAGATGCCGCATACCTTGATGCGGCTCGCGCGCTGCATCAAAAATACCCAGACGATGCAGACGTTGGTGCACTCTATGCCGCCGCCTACATGTCGATTGGTCGATGGGACTATTGGGATACAGAAGGTCTCCCCATATCTGAAACAGCAACGGTGGCAAACGCACTCGAACATGTGCTTGATGTTGTGCCTGGTCATCCGGGGGCTAACCATTTGTATATCCATTTGATTGAAGCGTCGAGCAAGCCGGAAAGGGCGCTAGGTGCAGCGGACCGTTTGGAAGCCACGATGCCCATTGCCGGCCACGTGGTGCATATGCCGGCGCACATCTACGTTCGCGTTGGTCAGTATCAGAAGGCCATTGATAACAATGTTAGGTCACAAGCGGTGGATAAGAAGTTCGCTGAGTATTGGGGCGATTTGCCTCTGCCAAACTTAGGCACCTATCCGCTGTCGCATAGAATGCATGCGCCTCACGCTATCGACTTCATTCGTTATGCCGCAACGGTGCAAGGTAACTACGCCATTGCCATCGAGGCAGCTGAGCGTTCTGCGGGTTTTGTCACCGAAGCATCGGTGGATATGCGGGGCGGGCAAAAGCGGGCAGCAGCACCTTGGTTGGTCAACAAGACCTTTGGCAAGTGGGACAAGCTCATAGGCCAAGAGCCGAGCTATTCTGGCCGACCCTACCTTGATGGTATTTGGGCTTATGCGCTTGGTGGTGCTTACACCGCTACCGGCGATTTAGAAAAGGCCCGGGCCATATCAAAAGAGCTGACGGAGCTGGCCAACTCACCTGATGCCGATACCTATCGAGTAGGGGCAACCCCGGCATCAGCAGTACTGCAGCTTGCAGCGCTAGGTTTGCACGGCGAAATCGCTCAGGCTGAGGGTCGGTTAGAAGAGGCCATAGAGACCTTCACCAAGGCGGTTGCGATTGAAGATCTCAACAACTACACCGAGCCACCCGATTGGTCGCAACCTATGCGGCATTTTTTGGGTGCTGTACTCATTGAAGCGGGAAGGTTTGCAGAAGCCGAAGCGGTGTATCGACGCGACATGCAATGGAACCAGAACAACGGCTGGGCGTTGTTTGGATTGCATCAGAGCCTTGCTGGACAGGGTAAGACCGCTGAGGCCAATGCTGCGCTCAAAGCGTTTAATCAGGCTTGGCAAGACGCCGACGTGACCTTGGTTCGCTCGCGTATTTAGGATGCTTTCACTTCGCTTTATAGTCCTATTGGCGCTGAGTACGGTTGCTGCGCTAGTTCAGGCTGCCGAACCAACGCAGGTCAAGCAACGCGAAATTGACCGTGATGTATGGCAACCGTTTCAGTGTGCCTTTGAAAGCATGGATGGGAAAGCGCTGAACAAGCTGTATGGCAAACGGGTCGTTCGGGTAACCCCAGACGGCATCGATACCAAAAACGTCTTTAAGTCGTTCAACAAGACAAGGTTCGATGCAGGAAAGGCGAAAGGCGATCGTGTATCTCTCGATTTTTGGCTGGATAGTCGCGCAACCAATGCAAATACATCCTACGAAGTTGGCTTTTTTAGGTTAGGTTCCACCAATAGTGCTGGCGTCACCGAACATTACTATGGGCAGTTTCATATTTTGCTGCGCAAGCAGCGAGGACGTTGGAAGATCGTTCAAGATTGGGACACTAATACAATTGCTGGACGTACCATTGGTGCTGAAGAATTTGCCCGCGGTACGCCTATGGAGAATAACTGTCGTTAGCAGGGGCTTGTCGCGGCGTGGCCATCTAGGTGCGTAACACCCAAATGGCCACTGATCAAAGCAGATGCTGGTTAGTTTAGCTGAGCGTTGATATCCAACGGGCGATAGTAATCCTTACCACCGTTGATGTACTCATCTCGCATCTTGATAAAGGTAGGGCCAGCAGATCCTTCTTCAGACAAGGTTAGATCCTGTCGAATGAAGTTCACGCTATCAGGGTTAAGCGCGCGCGCCATCTCCCAATAATGCTCTGCCTTTTCGGTATGGCCGTGTTGCCGGTACAAGTTACCTAAGCGAAACGCTGCGTCTGCGCGCAGTTGGTCATCGCTGTGCTTGCGTATGTTGGCCGTAACGGTCTTAGCCGACTGTACATGCTCACTGTCTGCACCTTTAGCAACCCAATCTTTGAGTGCTGGTGAGTACACATCGTTACCAAACTCGATGCTCTGATCGCCGTTGCTGATCTCGTGAACCTTGGAGTAGGTACCTTCGTCAATGCGCACAATTCTGCCTTCTTCATCGACCCAAGCCGCTGAAGGAACATTCACAAAATTGAAGGCACTGCTGATGATGTGGTCCACATCTACTACCTGGATGTAGGTAGGGTTCGCTGCATCAAAGATAGGGCCAGCAGCGGCTTCGCCACCGGTGTCTTCAGCTGCACAGATGATGACAAAATTTGGATCGTTTATTTCTTCGTAGACACGTTGCCACACGGGCACGTCAAGGAAGCAGCCTCACCAGGAGGACCATGTGACGATCAAGGCCTTCTTGCCCTTGAAGTCAGCCATGCGAATGACGTTGCCTTGGCGATCGGTTACCTCAAAGTCGGGTGCCATCGCATCAACCATCATGCTTTCGCGCTTAGCTGGAATTTCTGCAAAGCTCCAAACCTGTGTGTCTGTGTCAGCCACGTAGGTTTGACCGAGTAGATCCGCAAAAGCGCAGAGATCAAACCACTGCTTACCATTTTGCTCAACGGTCAGTTCAGGGGTTAGTGGGATGCACATATCCTCGAAGCAGGCGCCTTGAGGCTTTAGCTCAAAACCGTTAACCCGCTTCAGGTCTTCAGGTTGAATCAGCAGGTTGTTGCCTTCGCCGGTTTGGCCGAGGGTTATGGTATTCCCTTGATAGAGCACGGTTGCGCTGCCATCGGGATGAATGGGTGTTTTGGCGAACGGGTGCCGGTGCTCCGGATTTGCCATCATTGCTGCCACGTAATCCTCCATTTAGGTAGTTGCAGAGACAACATACTAGAGGATTTCAGGGCCTTTGAGTAATGGTTAAGCAAAGCGCGACAGGGCGCGCTTTATGCTTATTTTGTGCCGTTTGAAGAATCTAGCCGCGTGGTCCAGAAGGCGCATGCTTAGGTAGTACCGGCAGGTTGCCGATCATGCCATCGGGTCGAGCCGCTTTGAGCATACGAACATAAGCGGGTCGTGCCTCGATTCGAGCTTTCCAGGCAGCAACATTTGGAAACTGCTCAACGTCTACAATGTTCAGTTTTGTTGCCACGTTCAGCGGGAACATCATCATGATGTCGGCGCTAGAAAACTCTGATCCACCAAACCAAGGCTGCTTTGCGAGATGGTTTTCGGCGTGTTGCACCGTTGCCTCAGAATCCACTAAGCGAGAGCGTTTGGTTGGTGGTGCGGTACGCCAGGCTCGGTAGTCAGAGAATAGGCGCGCAGACAGGCTGCCTTCTGCAAAGTGCATCCACATCAGATGCTTTGGGTAGTCCGTACTGTTGAGCGCTGGTCGCAGCCTGTTGGGTGCGTAACGGTCCTGGATGACTTCGATGATTGCGCCGGATTCAACCAGGACTTGATCGCCGATGGTAACCGTTGGTGCCATGGGCACATCTGGGTTGATCGCACGAATTTTAGCCATGGAAGCACCTAAATCACCGCGCACGTATTCGAGTTGGTAAGGTAGGTCCAACTCTTCCATTAACCAAACGATGCGCTCGGAACGTCGACCTTCTAAGTGGTAGATGGTGATTTCTGGTAGAGCGGCAGCTGCGCCTGCGCCAGCAGCGTCTTGAATGTTGTTTTGTGAAGCACTAGTGCAGGCTGACAGTGTGAGAATCGCAAACAGCGAAAGGCAATACGAGCGAATCATGGGTTATCTCCGATTGTGGGGCAGTGTGGTGCTGGGTTCTGAGTCTAGCCCTTTTGTGCAAAGGTTGTAGATTGATTCCCTTGGCGTTAGCTGGTTTTCAGCTGGTGTTCCAAGCCGTCCAAAATTAAGTCGAGCATGTATTTGAAGTTGTTGGTTTTATCTTTGCCATCCAGATGGAATTGAATGTGCTCGTTTAGGTATGGGTATCTGTCAACGGGCATATCGAGCTGCGCCTTTTTGGTCATCTCAACCAATTCCTGGTTGTTGCTGAAACTAAGCTCGGCTACCTGTACCGCGAAGCCCACCACGTGCATGGTTAAGGCATGGTAGCCCTGGCATGCAAGCTCCTCTGAAAACTTCCCTTGCCGTATTACCCGAAGTATTGCTTCGTGGTAATCGTTTTTGTTTGGGCCCGGACCACGGCCCCAATACCGTCCTGCCCAAGGGTGGTTGAGCAACGCCTTGTAAGCCGAGATAGCGCAAGCTCTGACATCTGTTTTCCAGTTGGCGTGCTCAGGGGGCAACTCAATCTCTGCGGCAACAAGTTCCAACATGCCGTCGAGCAAATCGTCTTTGTCTGCGACGTGGTTGTACAGCGACATAACCCCGTAGCCGAGTTCCTTGGCCAGGGTCCGCATGCTTAAGGCGTCAATCCCTTGCTCGTCCGCAAGCTTTAATCCAGCCCCAAGAATGTTGGAGCGGCTGAGCTTTGCGCGTTTGGGTTTGGTGGCTGGTGAGATGGGTTAGCTCCTTCTGCCGGATAAGCCGGATTCAATAAAAGGCTTGATTTCGATTAACGTACACTGTACGTTTCACTCAGTTTTTGAATTTACGTACAGTGTACGCTTTTACGTCTGAGGTGGCGAGCATGACCTATCTGTTAGGCATTCATATCTTGTTCTCAGGCCTTGGGCTGCTCACGGGCGCTTTGGCGTTGGGCGCGCGCAAGGGCAGTTTGGCACACCGCCTGAGCGGTAAGGTCTTTGTTGTGGCCATGGTGGTGATGGGTGGGACCTCGGCCTGGTTGGCTGGGGTTGATGGCGTGTGGTTGGACATGATGTCTGGGTTGCTGGTGTGCTATTTGGTTGTGTCCTGCTGGCTTACCATGCGCCGGCGCAACCAACGCTATGCGGTGGGCATGATGTTGATGGGGGTTGGCGTGGTAGCGGGTTATCTTTTGGTGGCTTGGGTGACGATGCAATCGGGTGAGCGTCGCCCGGGGGTACCACCAGGGGTTGGCTTGTTCTTCGCAACCATTGTGGGGCTTGCGGTCATCAGCGATTGTCGATTATTGATGGGGCGCGCGCTAACGGTTCGTCAACGGCTGGCGCGTCATCTGTGGCGCATGTGTTTTGCCCTGTTTATGGCAACCGTCTCCTTTTTTATCTCCCGTGCGCATCTGTTTCCCGAGATAGTGCAAGAATCCGGGGTGCTGGTGGCGCTGGGTGTTTCACCGATCTTCTTTATGGTTTTTTGGTTGCTGTGGCTTCGCCGCGAAGTGGTGCAGGCGAAGATACTGAAGACAGCGCGTGAGTCTGTTGCGCGTTAGCACGGATAGAGTAGAGTAGGGGCGTGCGTAACTAACTCCACACAGTTTTAACTTTTACGGCGTGATGACTCCGTCAGCGCTGAACTGTGTCTGGAATTAGGCTTATGCAATGACCAATCCCTCTCCGATTAACCCCATCGAATACACCTATGTGCGCTGGATATTTCTTCGCGCCGTCTTTCATCGGGGTTGGTGGTTAGTCACCAGCCTGTATTTGGTGGTGGACGCGAACTTAAGTCCGCTGCAACTCGTTATGTTGGGTTCTGCCCAAGGATTAACGGTCATTTTGTTTGAGGTGCCCACCGGCGTGCTCGCAGATACCTTTAGCCGTAAGTGGTCACTTGTGGTGTCCCATGTCTTGATGGGTACTGCTATGTTGTCGACCGGCTTGGTTACTTCTTTCCCTGTGCTGGTGTTAACCCAAATGTTATGGGGGCTGTCTTGGACCTTCGCCACCGGAGCGGATGTGGCTTGGGTGACGGACGAGTTAGATGAGCCCGATCGAATAGGGCTTGTGCTTACTCGTGCTGCGCGCTGGAGTCAATTTGGTGCTGCTTTAGGCTTGATCGGTTTTGGGTTGCTGGCTTGGCAAGCTGCGCTATGGGTTGCCGTGGTAACGGCCGGGGCAATGATGTTGTTGCTTGGTCTTTATGTGGTCATGCAGTTTCCGGAACATCGGTTCGCGCCAGCTCCCCAAACCCGCCTACGCGACACTTTGGTGCTTGGCTTTAGTGCAGCTAAAGCAAACCCTAGTATCGGCTTGGTCTTGATCGTTACGCTGCTAGTGAATGGTGCAGACGAAGCCTTCAACCGACTCTTTGCAAAACGTTTGCTAGAGCTTGGTCTGCCCCAAGCCCCGGATCCCATTGTTTGGTTGACCTTGCTAGGGTTGGTCACGTTGGCGGTTGGCGCTATTGCCTTGCAAGTTGTTGAGCGGCGGTTAGCCGGGCAACCGCCGCTGCGCTTTTTGTATGCCGGCGCTGTGGCGCTGGGTGTGCTGGGCTTGATCCTATTTGGCGTGGCACCTAACCCGCTGGTGGCTATGGCGGGCGTTGTGGTTGTGCATGGGATTGCCTGGAATCTAGTGCGAGTGATTGGGGTTATCTGGGTCAACCGTCAGGCGCAAACTGGAGTTCGAGCGACGCTGCAATCCTTTTTGTCTCAGGCGGAGAACTTAGGCGAGATAACCTTGGGCCTAGGTCTTGGGGTGTTGGCCAATGCGTTTGGTATTTCTGTGGCGATGTTTGGAGCGGCTGCTCTGGCGGCATTGGCACTTGCGTTGATAGTGAGACGTGACTGATAGGCGTGCTAGTCTGTCCCCATCTATCTCCAAGGGGTTATCCTCATGTCAGATGCTACACAAGCCAACTGGGACGCTAAGCGCGCGCTGACTGTTGCCCAAGAGGTGGATCGTTGGATACAGCAGTTTCGGGTGACAACACCCAATGGGCTGGCCTGGGGGCGAGCTGCTGAAGACCCGGAACGACTGGTCCGTACTTTGTATGCCGGGTCTGCGGGCATTGCGATCTTTCAGTTAGAGCTACACAAAGCAACGGGTTCCGCCGAATCGTTAGCCGCAGCCGTTGCTTGCGGGGAAGATCTGGTGAGCTATGTGAAGTCCAAAGATCACCTGCCCTGCGCCATGTTTACTGGTTGGGCGGGTTATGCCTTTGTCTTGACCGAGCTTTATCGGCAAACCTCACAGGCCGACTTCAGGGAGGCCGCCGCGTACTGTTTGCAACGGCTTGCCGAGCAATCCAGTGAGATTGGTGCAGGTCGCGGTTGGGTTGAACCCATGCCGTTCTCTGATATCACAGGCTTCACGGGTGACCGCGAGATATACGATGCGTCGGTAGGTGCTGCAGGTGCAGGTATGGTGTATCTCTATGCCTTGGAGCAGGGCGTGTACCCGGATGGTCTAGCCATAGCAACGGCTGTTGGTGACCGTTTGCTAGAGGTGGCTGAACCCATGGGCGTTGGTTTGCAGTGGCGCTTAATGAACGATATGCCCTTCGACTTTAGTGCGCCAAATTTTGCTCACGGTGGTGCGGGTGTTGCTTATTTCTTGGCGCGTTTGTACCAACACAGCAAAGACCAACGTCACTTAGATGCGGCGATAGAAGGTGCAAAACACTTGCAAGACATTGCGTTTGCCAGTGGTGGCGGAAGTTTGGTTTGCCACCTGAAAGAAGGTCGCAATCCTAACGATCACTTCTATTTAGGGCAATGTCACGGGCCGGCTGGTACGTCTCGCTTATTTTATTTGCTGCATGAGTTGACGGGTGCCAGTGAGTATCAAGAGTTCAACACATCACTGATGCAAGGGTTGCAAGCCACCGGCGCGCCGGAGAAGCGTTCCTACGGCATGTGGAACAATGTTTCTCAGTGTTGTTGCGATGCCGGTATTGGTGATTACGCGCTGTATCTTTACACCGCAACCAAAGACCAAGCGTACTTAGATCTAGCCCTTCGAGTGGCGAGCGAGCTGGAGAAACAAGCGACCGTTGATGCCGCTGGATATCGTTGGCCCCAGGCGGAGCATCGCGCGCGTCCGGAGTTTATTGAAACTCAAACCGGCTATATGCAAGGTGCAGCCGGGGTCGGCAGCTTCTTCATCCATTTAGCATCGGTGCTCGGTGATTTTGATGCCAAGATTGTGTTTGCGGATTGCCCTTTTGTTGGGCCCGGAGCCTAAGCAAGGTAGGCGCGCAGATGTGAACAGCGGATGTTAGCTAGTTGCTGCTCAGGCTCACGGGCTGGCGCAAAATGGTACGCAACTTTTCTGGTGCCACTTTGCGAAAGTCGTTGAAGTATATCTCGTGGTGCTTACCCACCATGCTTAAGCCGTTTTTGGGGATGAACTCTTCATGCATGGTTTTGAGTACCGGCCCTTCGTCGCTATAAGACCCAAGGTGCAGAGTCTGTACACATTTGCCTTCAGCTAGCTTTTCCAACTTAAGTAGATCGATGCTCGGCGGCGATTTTTTTTCAGTGACTTGTTTTACTGCTGCTTTGTACATGGGTTTGGTGATCCAGGGTGGGACCATAATCATGGCCGTCCAATCCCATTGGGACTGATCAAATTTGGTAGTGAAAGCCGCCATGTCTTCTGCCCACCAAAGGGCCTCGAGCGGCGGCACTACATAGTCTTGATCTAGATCGAGCTTGGCCATGAACTTGAGGGTGTAAGCCACCGGGTAGAGGGTTTCGATGGCTTGGGCGTAGGTAGGCGATGTTGGCCCGTTGTGCCCGTCCACCATTAGGTACTGCATGGGTGGTACATCGATGATGCTGTAGTGGTTACGCTTGGCTTTGTAGCTGTCCAAGGTTTTCTTGAAATCGACCTTCATACTAAATCACTCCCCCCAATGCCCTCCATAAGTTGCTGGCAGTATACCGCCACAGTACTGACAGCGCTGTGTCAGCACTGCTAAATGACAGGCTGGGCAAGGGGATTACCGTTGACAACTCCGCAGCCAACGCCTACATTCCTGCGCATGGTCTATTCACTCACTGCTTGCGTTGCACAAAAACCGGTTTCAAAAAAACCGGTAGCCCCGGTCGTGCGCGCGTAGGAGTAGGTCATACACTTGTTGGTAAACCTCGGCAGCCTGCAGCGGCTCCCGGGGTTTTTTGCTTTTTGGGGTCTTGCTGTGCGCTCGCTTAATGTTAGGAGACGCAGATGTTTCATGGTTCGATAACGGCGTTAGTTACGCCTTTTACAGATGGCTTGTTGGATTCCGTTGCGCTGGCGCGGATGGTAAAACATCAGCTAGACAGTGGTAGCCAAGGGTTGGTGCCGGTTGGAACGACCGGGGAGTCACCTACGTTGTCCTCCGCCGAGCATCAGCGAGCAATCGAAGTGGTGGTGCAGGAGGTGAGCGGCCAAGTGCCCGTGATTGCAGGCGCAGGCTCCAACAACACTGCCGAAGCCATAGCCTACAACCAGCATGCCGCTAAGGTTGGCGCTGATGCGGCGCTACATGTGATGGGCTACTACAACCGGCCTAACCAAGAGGGCATTTTTCAGCATTTTCAAGCGTTGGATAGGGCCGGCAACTTACCCATGTTGGCCTACAACGTACCAGCGCGCGCGGTGGTCGATATACAGCCAGAAACTATGGCACGGCTTGCAACCTTAGCCACGGTCGTTGGGGTCAAAGACGCCACTTGTGACTTATCGCGCCCGCTTCGCGAGCGGGCGTTGATTGATAAGCCCTTTTGCTTTCTTTCGGGTGAGGACCCCACAGCGGTTGCCTACAACGCAAACGGCGGGGTGGGGTGCATTACGGTGACCGCCAATGTGGCACCCGCGTTGTCGCAGCAAATGCAGCAGGCCTGCGCTGATCAAGATTTTAAGTTGGCGCTTAAGTTGCAATTGCAATTGATGCCGCTGCATCGTGCGCTATTTATCGAGCCTAGCCCAGCTGGCGTAAAGTATGCCTGCTCGTTGCTAGGCTTGTGTGAGCCAGCTTGCCGACTGCCG
>CALHVX010000086.1 GCA_938036875.1 uncultured Pseudomonadales bacterium | reverse complement strand
CGCAGTTGCCACACGCGGTCTGTGGTTACTGAGCAGTCCTGCCATAGATAGGCGCCAGGCTCGTTGCTGTTATCAACCACTGGCTCACCACACCAAGGATCTGGCTGCGGAGGTGTGACCTGGCAAGCGCCTAGGTCTTCTAGGTTGAATGCACCGGTCTTCACCATCTTGCTTGCACCAACAAAGATGCTGGCACCTACTGGTACGTTGGTGAGCTCAAGGCAAGTGTTGCTGCCAGCGGGTAGCGTGGTATCAAAACCATCAATGCCGGCACCGCCAACAAAGAGTCCAAAGTCCACCAACGTGTCGCCCGGTGTGGTATCGAGGCTGTCGCTGCCTTCCAAATCCACGCCAGTTGCCGCTAGGTTTACATCTCCAAGCAGGGTGCCTTGGTAGCCTTGCCAGCTTAAGCCGCCGCCAACGGCACGCATTAGCCACTGGGCATCTGTGCCGCCCGCACTGCAGTCCTGCCAAAGGTAGAAGCCTGGCTCTGAGCTGTTGTCAAAGATAGCCGGTCCGCAGGCATCGACGTTTTGTGGGTCATCTGAAGGATCCAGTGGGTCGGTGCCATTGTCGACTTCAAAGCCGTCTTCTGCACCACCACCATCAGTGTCGGCTAGGTTCGGGTCAGTACCCAGCACTGCTTCTTCAGCGTCGGTTAGGCCGTCGTTGTCTGTGTCCACAGGTGGTGGGCACTCAAGGCCAGTATCCAAGCTTAGCGTTGGCGTGGTCAAAGTCGCCCGGCTTGAACCTAAGAACACGTCAGCACTGCTGGGTGTGAGTGGCGTAAAGCACGCGGTGTTTGGTGCGTTGAACTCAAGACCGTCAACACCAGCGCCGTAGACGATGAGGTTGTAAGCGAACTGATTCGGGTCGCTGGCATCCAGGGTATCGCTACCCTCAATTTGTATTCCAACCAAGTTGGTCAGGCCACCGGGAATATCAATGGTTGCGCTAAAGTCTTGACGCGATTGAGCGCTGTCGCCGATGACACGTAATGACCACTGGGTACCACCACCGGTGCAATCCAACCAAACGAAGGTGCCGATGTCGGTACCTGGGTTTAGATTTGGGTCGCCACAGAACACGCCGGTGCCACTGTTGATCACCGTGATGTTAATGGTGGCAGGTGTACTGGTGGCCAGCCCGTCAAAAGCGGTGAAGGTGAAACTGTCATCACCCACAAAACCAGGGTCCGGAGTATAGGTTAAGTTTGGCTCGGTACCGCTAAGCGTGCCGTTGGTCGGGCTGCTAGCCGTGCTGAATTGCAGTGGGTCGCTGTCTGCATCATTGCCTGCCAAGGTTATGGCAATTGCGGCGTCTGCGCTGGTGACAACGGACTGGGCCGTGGCGACCGGTGTGCTGTTGCTGCCACCACCGGGTTGACCAGGATCGCTGTCCACCAAGTCATCGATACCATCCGCGTCGGCGTCAATACCGCCGCCGGTGTCAGCACTAGAAATCTGACCGTCGTTATTGGTGTCATAAACGATGTTTGGGGTACCAGCAATATCGTAAGCGGTCCCATCGTTCAACGGGTTGTTGCTCTCACGATCTAGGTAGTCGGGAATGCCGTCGTTGTCCGTATCAGGTGGGTTGGTTACGGTCCCCTGCTGGTTAGTGTTGTCCACCAAGAAGTTACCGTCTGCATCGATCAAGCCCGCTTCGACCACATCAGCCAGCGTATCGTTATCGCTGTCTAGGTCCATAAGGTTGGCAATGTTGTCGCCGTCCGCATCACCCGCGGTTTCCACTGAGTTTGGAATGCCATCGTCGTCCAAATCATTGTCAACAGGGCAATCGCCTAAGCCGACCAAATCGAAAGGCGGATCAATCCGTTTGCCGGCGCTACCGATATAGATAGCTTCGAACACCGTATTGCTGAGATCAAAGCAAGCGCTGGTAAGTCCAGCGGTTGAGAAGTTGAAACCCTTGGCGTTACCAACAGATGGCGAAACCGTGATGTTGAAGTCGATCTGCGTTGTAGGTGCAGCGCTCAAGGTGTCCGTGCCGTTTAAGCCTGAGGGGGTGACCGCCGGGAAGTTAGCGTCGCTGCTGATCTGCCCCAGTGCCTGGTGCGGCTGGTCTTGGGTTAAGCGTGCGAGGCCGTTCTGAGCACGAAAGCTCCAGTCGTCGGTACCACACTCGCGCCATAGCTGAAGTGCTGGGCCTAAGGTTGTGGTGTAAGGTGGCACACCACATTCTTCGCCGCTAACCACGGGCTGAGGTGTTGGAGGATTAACCGTAGCGGCGCTAAAGCTGCTGGCTTCAACCGCATCGTAAAGCGCATCGGCGCTAACATTGGTATAGGTATCCACCTGACCTGATGGCCACTCGATGCGCACCTCGCTGACCGTGGTGTTAGCGGCTAAACCGAAGTGTAGGCGGGTATGGTTTTGTGAGAAGCGATGGTAGCCACCGGATTGCTCACGAAGCTGGGTAACGCCACCCGCGGTTACATAAACTTTAGCGCCGATGGCGGCGTTAGGTGAGACCGTGCCAAGCAGGTCAATTTCGATCCAATGATTGCTGTTACCTTGGTTGCGCAATAGCGTGTCTGGTCCACCCAAGCTAACCGGGTAGAACAACAATCCATTGGTGACGGATAGATCCATAAAGCCATCAAGATCGTAGTCCACAGCGTTTACTGAATCGGCAACGCCAAACTCAAGGCCGTGACCAACAGGACCTTCACCACCATGATTCAACACTTCCACAAAGGTGCCGTCACCCTGATTGTCGTAGTAGCGGTTGGTGAGGTTGGAGACGCCGGTGCGGCAGGCCATGTACAAGTCAACGTCCATGTCGTTGTCGAAGTCCGCCGCAACAACGCTGATACAAGATTTGGCTACGTTTAGGCCCGTGTTAAAGACCCATTGAATACCGGTAGCTGTGTTAACGCCGTGATAGGTGGCAAGGGGGTCGTCACCGAGCTGACCACCAGACATCACCGGGTCGCTGACGGTATTAACCGCGTCGATGCGCACATACCCTTGGCCGCCACTGGTGTCCTGGACTTGCCATAAGCCGGTACCGCTGTCATAGCTGATGCTAATGCCGCGAGAGCTCGCGCTATTGGTGCCGTTGGTATCCAGCACATACACATCCGCTGCACGGAATGCGCCGCCGCCGGCACCATCTAAGGTAAAGGTCACCTGGCCGGGGGCCGAGAACGTAAAGCTGGGCCCTGAGCCGCTGCGAAACCAACCTTCAATTCGGTTGTCGTTAATCTTTGCGGCACCAACCGGGCGGATTGCGCCCCGGGTTACCACAATGTCGGTACGACCATCGTTATTGAAGTCCGCGATGGCTGCATCGTTACTTTGGTTGATAGCCGGGATCACGCCGGTTGGATCCATTGCGGGGAACAAACCTTCGTCGCCGCAGATTCTGTCCATATCGCCGTCGACATCGACATCAAACAACAGTAGATAGTGGCCAGATGGACAGCTGCGATCGCTTTCTAGCTCGCGGTCGTTGTCCAGGTTGTTCCAGTTAGCAAAAGCGCGGTTGCTGGCGATGGTTGTTGGGGTGAGGAAACCGCCGCTGCTCGCGTTGTTAATGAACGCTTCGCTCTCACCGCCGGTAATGATGTCGTCATCGCCATCGTTGTCGTAGTCAGCCAAACCGCCGGCGTGCACGTCATGTTGGGTGTCAGCAAGGTGGTAGCCGCCCATGTTGACGTCGTAGAACATGGTCCGGTCATCAAAGTCGCCATCGCCGGTATTGATGTAGATGCGAGGGAAGTCCCGGTGCGCCAGGTTGTACATGTCGGGCCATTTGTCCCCATTGATGTTGCCCCAGGCGTGGCCCCAGGTTTCGGTACCTCGGGTGAATCCCAGCTTGTCGGAGGTATCCTCAAATTGGATGGGATTGGCCAGGGCGGTGCCGCTGAGGCTAGCCAGGGTGAGGGCGGTCAAAAGGCGCATGACTTAAATTTCCTATGATGGTCATTGGGGATAATGAAGGAAATATTTTGCCCGACCAGCCCGACTATGTAAAAAAGTTGCGTATAAAGCCCACATATCTTGCCAATAAGTCATGTTTGATCCTGATTTAACGCCATTTAATTTACCAATGTGGTAAAAATGGGTGATTTGAGAGCGAGTATCAATAATGGCCGGGTGTTGTGATCGCGAGGGTGGCTAGAGGCCAAAAATAAAACGTGTTATACCTATCGGGCTCAGTGTGTAGGGTTGGTATTTGCACGCTCAAGCGCAGTTTTTATACCGTTTATTCCAACTAGGGGGAGGCCCAATGGCCAAAGCACAAACACACGATCATGAGATTGTGTCTATCTATCCATTTACGGATACCGAAGTTAATCAACTCATGGAAAATTCAGTTGAGTGTGTGTTGATGTGGGCAACCAAAGATGGCTGGCCGGTTGGTGTAACTCATGCCTACTTTTGGCATGACAACAAAATTTGGATCACCTTCTCTTCGCACCGCCATCGTGCGGTTGCTATCAAGCGTGACCCCCGTGTTTCGGTCAACGTTAGCAGCCATGGCTATCCGGCTGGTGCCTCTGCTGATTTGCCGTCTGGTGCCATCACCTTTAAAGGTACAGCAGAATTTTTTGATGATGACAAAACCAAAGAATGGTTTTACGGTGCTTTGTCCAAGAAGCTGAACCCAGACAGCGCGGAAGGTGAAGAGTTCTTCAACAACTTGTTGGATTCCCCTTTGCGCACCATCATTGCGGTCACGCCGGTGAAGAAAATTATGTACAACGGCGGCAAAGCCAATGCGCATATGGCTGGCACCATCGATGAGTCTGAGCTAGGTGAACGTTTGGAAAGCGATTCCAAGCTGATGAACAAAGTCCGTGAGAAGAAGGGTCTAGCGCCTCGCTAAGCGGGTTTCGAACACTGGTTTGCATAAGCCAGCGTCAAACCTGCGGTAAAAGCACAACGCGCATCTGATGGGAGCCGCTTTAACCCGTCAGATGCGTCAACTTCAGAGCGCTTCAGCCGCCTGAAGATCCATTCGAATCGTTGGATACCTCTGGCCTCGCTGCTTCTAGCCGGCGTACCCGCTGGGCGGTGTCCCTAACCAACGCCAGCAACTCCTCGCGTTCCGCGTGTGCTAACGCATCCGACTCTTCGCGCTTGGTTTCCTCTTCTTCCCAGTGTAACGCTTGCATCGAGTTGACGATCACACCAACAAAGAGGTTCAGTATGGTGAACGCAGAAATGAGGATAAAAGGTACAAAGTACAGCCAAGCGAAAGGGTAGACGTCCATCACCGGTCGAGCGATACCCATAGACCAACTCTCCAGGGTCATGATCTGGAACAAGGTATAGACGCTTGCACCAAGATTGCCGAACCATTCAGGAAAACGCTCACCAAATAGCTCGGTGCCCAGCACGCCAAAGATATAAAACACTAAGCCCAGCATGAAGGTGATCCAACCAATGCTAGGGATGGCAGACAGTAGGGACTCGGTAAGGGCCCGTAAGCGCGGTACCGTAGAGAGCAGGCGCAAAACCCGAAGAATACGCAAGCTGCGTAAGATGGCGAGCGGTCCTGCAGCGGGTGCTAGCGAGATGGCAACGATGGCGAGATCCATGACGTTCCAACCGTCATTGAAGAAGCGCAAGCGGTAGCAAAACAGTTTGATCAGTATCTCTACAGTAAAAATACTGATGATGAAGGTTTCGAGCAAGCTTAAGGGTTTGTGGTACGCAGCGCTAAGCGATGCGGATGTTTCAAGCCCAAGCGCTACAGCGTTGATCACGATGAGGGTAATGATAAAGCGTTGTACGGGGGGGCTTTCTATCCAAGCAGCAAGTCGTTCGCGCAAAGTAACCTCGGAAGTACGGTGTGACAGTCCAATGAGGCCGCTATCCTGCCTTGCCAGAAGCCATAGTGCTAGCCCTCGGCAGCTAACCAACCGCCGGTTGCCTGAATGTAGTTGCCTTGTTTATCAACAACCCAAAAAGCCAGCGCGCTGCTGTCTGGATTAAGCTGGGGTTTGAGCTGACCGGTCCAACCTCCGTCTACCCAAGCTAGTGGCGTTTTCTGCACCGGACCGGCAATAAAATTATGCTCTAACGCCCGTCCCCGGTTTTCGCCCGCCCGCACTTTTGTGGTTTGCCCTGAGCGGAGAGTGACAACCTCAAGCTGAGCACCGTTTAGGGATAGGTTATCGGCGGGAGTAAACCTAACGCTTAGTTGTTGCGCGCGTAAGTTGCCGGTGAGTACACCCACGGTTTTGGCGGTAGGTGCAGCTTTGGCATGCCAAGCGTTAGGGCGACGCCAGCTGCGCCACTCGTGTTGGTTGCGAAACACGCCAGGAGTATAGGTGCCTGAATCGGCGCGGCGAGCGGCTTGTCGTTGGCGTAACCCGTGTGCGGCTAGGGCAAAAGGATCCTTCCAACCTAGGTAGTCCCAGTAGTCCACGTGATAAGCAATTGGCACCACAGCCTGCCATAGCTGATCACTTTTGCTGTACTTTGATAACCATCGATCCGCGGGTGGGCAGCTACTACAACCTTGGGAGGTGTAGAGCTCAACCAGCTGGGCTTGGGTGGTTGGGCTTGCAAAGGATTGAACAATCTCTGCAGCAACGCTTAAAGGCGCTAACCAGTAGAGGCATATTGCGAGCGCCAGGGATGTAGTTATTTTTGTTTTTCGCATGCTGGTGTTTGAGCGTCATCCAGCCCAAAAGTTCAGCGGTTATGATTATTCTCGCGTTCTAAGCCACCGGTAGCCGTTATAGCAACCGCCGTTTTGAGCGCTTGCAAATGGGACGCCCTAGGATTTTGCGGGTCAAGCACGGTGATGCTTTTGTGGGGTGGGATGCCAGGGCCTTCCCATAGATGACCTTGATGATCCGTGTAGATCTCGTTGGATAGTGTGATTGCCCAGCCGTTCGGCAGGGTTTTATCTAGTATGTCGGATAAGGATCCACGCGTTGGTTCGCCTATGTGCGTGACGTTGGGGAGGCTGCGCAGGCTCATGGTTAGAATCTCGCCAGCGCTAACCGTTGTAGTGCTCGTGATCAAGGTAACCGGCCCGGTATATTGTGGGCCTTGGTGCGGCTCAAGGTACAAAGCGAAATCTTTAGCATCCGCTCTATCGGCCGCACGCTTGCGGTAGGCTAGGGTGCGCTTGGCGGCAAATCGATTGGCGATGGCGCGACTGACATAATCACTACCCCCAAAGTTTGTACTGAGGTCGACTACGACGCCGACAACCTTTGCTTGCTGCCACTGGGTAATGGCTGCGTCCATCACCTTGCTGAGAACGCTAAGATCATTGCCTCTGTTGTCGTAATCTGCTTCTCTTTGTATCGCGAGATAACCCACCGGTGCAGCGTTAGCTGCTGGAACGACCCCGTATTGAATAAAGCCGTTGGCGGCGTAGGTGCCTTTGCCTGCGAGGATTTTATTGCCAACGTTATCTTCCCACAGGGATGTTAACAGTGCTCTTTGGAGCGTGGCGATGGGGGTGTTAGTGGTTTGTGCTTGGGTCTGCAAAACTTTGCTAACGGGGGTTTGTTCTGGCCCGTATTCTTTGTTCTGACCATTGATCCTTGCATAAAGATTGATATGGGCATCTTGCAGTGGTTCTAGGAGGTTGCTAAAGAGTTCGAACAACTCGTTGTCACTGGTTTGGTCGGTGACTTGCGCACGAGCAGCGCTGGTTCGTTGCTGCCAATCCACGCCAAAAAGCTCAAAGAAGGCATAGTGTTCAGCGAAGTAGTTGGTGAAAGCTTCAAAGTTCTGAATCGGTGTGCTGTTGCTCGGGTCTGATTGTGTTTGGCGGCATGGTGCGGGTAGTTTGTTTAGCCGGTTGAATCGAAGTTTGTAAGGTTCGTTGGCAAAAGCGATATCAAATTGTTGCCCCGCATTGAGAAACTCAATTTGGCTGCTACTCAAAATGGAACGAAACTCCTTGGCGATGCCTGGGGTTTTTGTACAGGTGGTGCGGGCGAGGTCATAGGCTTCAAGCTTGCTCTCGGTTACCGCCAGAACGCGCCCGTAACCTTCAGATGCCCAGTAACCGGGCAACGGCTCGGGTATGTCAAAGGAAGCACAGCTGGTGAGCACTAGGCTAGCGACGAGCACTCCGGTGCGCTTTGCTAGAGGTTTTACCCATGGCTGTATTGCGCTTGTTGCTTGAATATTGTGTTTTTTGGTCATCGCTGCAGCTCTAGATCACTTTGCCAGGGTTCAATATACCCTTGGGATCCATACTTTGTTTTAGTCGGCGCATCATCTCGATTTCGTTTGTGTTGCGAGATATGGCCAGGTAAGGCTTCTTCTCTAAGCCAATACCGTGCTCTGCTGATACAGAGCCCTGAATTGCGGCCAAGGGTTCGTAGACACAAGCTTCGATCCGCTTGTGGGTATCTTCGTCATCGCTACCTGCCCCGATGCAGAAGTGCAGGTTACCGTCACCGACGTGCCCCAACACAAAGTTATGGAACTGTTTGAACTGGCTGCCGAGGCGCTTGTTTACCTCAGCAACATAAGCTTCCATTTGATGGATGCGCAGGCTGACATCAAATAAAAACGCGGGCCCTTCACGAAAGACCTGCTCAACGTCATCGCGCAACCCCCATAGTTGCAACCGTTGGGCCTCGCTCTGTGCAATGACAACGTCATCAATAAGGCTATCTTCTAGTGCCTGGCTCAGTACGGATTCAATAAGTGTATTGTCTACCCCCATGGCCTCAAACAACACGTAGTAAGGGTATTTGGTGCTAAAGGGGGCGGTGTTTTTCGCTGGAGCGGTGGTGACCAATTCGTAGTAGTTGTGCCACATGACCTCAAAGGCGGACAGGGCACCGCCGAGCTCAGAATCTAGATGGCGCAAAAATTTGCTCAATGCAGCAAAGCTTGGCAGGGCGGCCAGACCGGTTGCTCGACGCGTGGGTTGCTCACGCAATCTAAGCACGGCTCGGGTGATGACACCCAGTGTGCCCTCGGTGCCGACAAACAGTTGCTTCAAATCGTAGCCAGCATTGTTTTTGATCATGTGGTTCATGGACGATAGCACCGTGCCATCTGCCAACACCGCTTCAAGACCTAGCACCATGTCGCGCGTCATGCCGTAGCGAATAACCCGGTTACCGCCAGCATTGGTTGCGATGTTGCCGCCGATGGTACAGCTGCCGCGAGCGCCGAGGTCTAGCGGGAACATGAGGTTGTGTTGCTCCGCTGCCTCTTGCAAGGTTTGCAACACAACGCCGCTTTGTACGGTCATGGTTCGATTGACTGGGTCGATCTCTTCTATCTGGTTCAGATGTTCCAGCGACAAAGCAATATCCCCGGGCTGGGTGATGGCGCTTTGCACCAACCCGGTCAACCCGCCATGGGGTACGACGCGCTGACCTGTTTGGTTGCATAGCCGCAAAATCTCGCTGACTTCAGCAACGGTTTTGGGGCGAACGATGGCGTCGGCCGCGATGGTGTCAGAGCGCCATATCCCCGCTGATCTAGAGTGAACCTCAGCACCGGTGAGCAGGCGTTCAGGGCCTATGGCTTGGCTGATTTGGTCGATTATCTGGGTAGATTGGGTCATGCACAGTTGTCCGGGCCGATAGCGTGGCTATCATAACGCTAAGCCTGGGCTCATGGATATTTGCGCTAGGTTAGCGCGGGTGGATTGCAAACGGTGGAGCGCTGTTTCAAAGTGGACGTCTAACTCAGCAGGAGGGATGAACATGACGTTAACACTACCCAGTGAGAGTCAGTGGGCGGCCGCTTGCAGTGCGGATGGTGAGTTTCAGCAGGCAAGTCGGCACTGGTCTGGTGGGCTGCGATTAATCATCGGTGACCACTGTTTGACCCTGCCGATGGCGCAGGGCAAGGTTGCTAGCGACTGTTCAGAGCCAGCATCCATGGTTGAGTACACCGGTGCTGAATCCGTTTGGCGTGAGGTGCTTAGCGAGGTGCCAACGCGTTTTCACAACGATTTAACGGCCAATATATCGGTTGGCGGAGGGTTGGCGTGGCAAGGGGATCGCATCCAGCATGCGCAATACTACGCCGCTATCATGCGAGCGGTAGAGTTGCTGCGTCCGCAACCCGCTCCAGATCAAACTAACTACCCAATTCGAGCCGGTGATGTGCGCGAGCCAGGGCACATCGACATGCCGGTGGGGCGCTATGTGCATTTGAACTTGGCGGGTCACGATCACCGCCTCTACTTTGAGGAAGCCGGCCAGGGTATTCCTCTGTTGTTGCAACACACCGCCGGTTGCCACGGCAGCCAGTGGCGTCACTTGTTTGAGATGCCAGAAATTACGAGCCGCTTTCGTCTCATTGCTTACGACCTACCTTGCCACGGCAAGTCGTTGCCGCCGGTTGAGAAAGACTGGTGGGCGCAAGGCTATGCTTTGCAAGGGGAGTTTCTGCGTTCGATACCTAGAGCGTTGTCTCAAGTATTAAATCTAGACCGACCCGTTTTTATGGGTTGCTCTGTAGGTGGCTTGCTGGCGCTGGACCTGGCGCATCGCCACGCGGATGAGTTTCGTGCGGTGATCTCCGTCGAAGGTGCATTAAAGGTAGAGGGGGATATCAAGCACTATGGCGAGTTGTATCATCCCCAGGTAAACAACGAATATAAAGCTCGGTTGATGGATGGGCTCATGTCCCCGACCTCTCCCAAGGCCTATCGCAAAGAAACCAGCTACGTTTATGCAAGCGGCTGGCCGCCAGTATTTTTAGGCGATTTGCATTACTACATGTCTGAGTACGACCTGCGTGATAGCGCCGCTCAGATCGATACCAACAAAATAGGTGTGCACATCTTGTCCGGAGAATATGACTACAGCGGTCGTTCTGAATTTGGACAAGCGGCACATGAAGCGATTGCTGGGTCCACCTGGTCTGAGATGCAAGGCGTTGGACATTTCCCTATGTCCGAAAACCCGGAAGCCTTTGTGCGTTATCTGCAACCCATATTGGATCAGTTAAGTTAGCGGCTTAGTGGGCGACGTTTCCCCGCAGGCAACAAAAATGCGCGTAGGGGTATCACTCCCACAACGGGAGATGGCTGGTGATTTGCTAGCGATTCGAGATTTTGCGCAAGCGGCGGAGGAACTCGGGTTAACCCACCTTCGCGTGACCGATCAGGTAATCCGTCCAAACAGCGGCGCGCTGCACGAGCCGCTGTCGTTGTTGAGCTACTTGGCGGGCGTCACCAAGACCATTGAGCTGGTGACCTCAATATTGATCTTGCCGTTGCGTCAAACGGCGCTGGTGGCTAGGCAAACGGCTGCGCTGGATGTGCTTAGCGAGGGGCGCTTCCGCCTAGGCATCGGGGTTGGTGCCAACCCCAGTGAGTTTCAGGCCATGGGGGTGGACTTCCATACCCGCGGCAAGCGTTGCGACGAGCAGCTAGCGTTGCTGCATCAACTTTGGGCTGAGCCTAGCGTTACCTTTCATGGGCAGTTCCATACGGTGGTCGAAAACGGCATTGATCCTCGGCCCGTTCGTGGGTCGATCCCCATATGGGTGGGCGGCCGGTCGACGCCGAGTGCTCCGGTTGTTAGGCGTATCGGCAAGTGGGCATCGGGCTGGTTTGTGTTGGTGGGTCCTGAGCAATATCCTCTGATCAAAGCGGAGATTGATGCCGCTGCTCAAGCGGCAGGGCGTGATCCAACCCAAATTGGCACGGAGGCAGGTGTTGCCGTAGTGGGTGAACGAGAGAGCGAATGGCAATCACGGGTTATGGCTTGGCAGCAGGCCGGTATCAGCCATTTGTGTTTGCGCACGCTGAAGGGCGGGTTAACCCCAGCTGAGCACTTGCCTAAGTTACGCGAGGTGGTAGCCCAATTGCCCCTGGCTTAAGCTGTATGATCCTTTTGTACCGCATGGCTCGTTAAGCTGCCGCCAAGCCCAACAAACGTAAAAGAAGTGAACCATGATGCCTGAACCCCAACTTCATACCGCGCAGGTTAACGATGCGGAGCTTGCCTATTTTGAGTGGGGTCAGCACCAACCGAACCAACCCAGCCTATTTTTTGTGCATGCCACGGGCTTCCATGGTCGGGTTTGGGATCAAGTGATTGAGGCGTTCCCCGAGCACCATGTGATCTCCATGGAGCAGCGCGGGCATGGCCGTAGCAGCAGCCTGGCGGTGGCTCATTGGGCGACCTTTGGTGAAGATCAGGTGGGGTTGATTCGACACCTTGGGTTAGCAGGTCTCATTGGTATTGGTCACTCTATGGGGGCACACGGGTTGGTGGATTGTGCCGCTGCAAGTGGAGCGTTTTCACGCTTGTTACTGCTGGATCCGACCATTGCTGAACCTTCAGCATATGCTGACGCGCCGGCCCCTGACTTGTCGGGCGAGTTGCACCCAGCCTCAAAGCGGCGGAGTCGATTTGCTTCACCCGAGGCGATGGTTGAACAGCTCAGTGGCAAAGCCTCGTTTCCCCTGTTTAATCCGCAAACACTCCGCGACTACTGCCACTATGGTTTGACCGCCACCAATGAGGGTGATTTTGAGCTGTTGTGCAAGCCTGAGGTGGAAGCTCACGTCTATATGACGTCCCGTACTAATGGCGCCATATACCAAGCGGTAAGGCAGCTGGATATTCCAGTGATGATACTGCGGGCTAAGCTACCCGCGCCGGGTGCGGCCCAAGATTTTTCGTCCTCACCCACTTGGCCTGGATTGGTTAACGAGTTTCCAAAGGCTACGGAAGTGCACTTGGCGCAAACCAGCCACTTCATTCCCATGCAGGAACCTGAGTTAGTGATACAACATCTGCAACGCGAGGTATCCGCCTGGCAACCGCAAGCTCTGTAAGGGAGGGATAACAACCGATGGGCAAGTTCATCAAGTGGGTTGTGATTGTTCTCATTATTCTGGGTCTGCTGCTTGGCCTAGCTTCTTTGTACGGTCAGCTAGTAACAAACCCAAAGGTTGTGGCAGAACTAATGGATAGCCCTGAAGGGGAAAGGGCAGCAAAGGTCATGTTGCTAACCTTGCCTGAAGGCCAAGTCTTGCCGGTCAACTATTTGCGCGAAAACAGCTTAGTTTTTGTGGGTGCGGACGGTGGATGGTGGCGGCAGTTTCAGCCGTCGGGTGCTGGGGTGGCCTTGTTAATCAAAGGCGTGCAGCACAGTGGGCAGGCGCGTGTGGTGCTGGATGACCCGGGTTACACCGCTGAGATCTTTGCCAAGCTGCGGCCTACGGCGCCAGCCTGGTTGCCAGCTTGGTTGAATGGCAAATTGATCGTCATAGAGTTGGAATCATTTGATGACAGGTAAATGTGAAATCTGGAGTGACTGTCTATGAGTGTCGATACCGAACGTAACAAACGCAATGCCCAAGCGTTTTACGAGATGATGTTCAACCAGTGCCAGCCGCGTGCGGCCATAGAACGCTATGCGGGTGCTGAGTACATTCAGCACAACCCAGAAGTGGCGGATGGTAAAGAAGCCTTTATTGCCTACTTCGAGCGTATGGCCGCCGACTACCCGGGTAAATCCGTGGTGTTTAAACGCGCTGTGGCGGAGGGCGATTTGGTGGTTTTACATTGTCATCAGCGTTGGCCAGATAACCTAGAGTATGCGGGGATAGACATCTTTCGCTGTGATGCCCAGGGCAAAGTGGTGGAGCATTGGGATGTGCTGCAAGTGATCCCCGCGTCGTCTAACAATGACAATAGTATGTTCTAGCAAGGGCTGCTTGAACCCCGGCACGAACAGCCTAACTCGCTAGAGTTCTCGCCAATTTCCTGGCGCTTGAGCCCGCCTTATATTTGGCCTACAAAGGGTCACTAGCCTGGCACTTAGATTAAGGTATGATGCGCGCCCGGCGACCTAGCCACCCCTCATTTTTGAAGCCTGCCTTTTATGTCCACAAGTTCTGATTCAAAGGGTTCTGATACGAACTCCGACCCGCAACCAACGGCCGCGAGCTTCGCGGAGATGGATCTGCATCCAGCGCTAATGCAGGCCATCAACGATGTGGGTTATGAGGTGCCATCGGCTATCCAGCAGCAGGCCATCCCCATCTTGTTATCCGGCAAAGATCTGTTGGGCCATGCCCCCACGGGAACAGGCAAAACCGCCGCCTTTGCGTTGCCGTTAATCAATCGGGTTGATGTGAGCAACCGACAAGTTCAGATCTTGACCTTGGCACCAACCCGAGAGCTGGCGCTTCAAGTTGCTGAAGCCTTTCAAACCTATGCTAAGCACCTACCCGGCTTTAAAGTGTTGCCGATTTATGGCGGACAGGACTACAAGCCCCAGTTGCAGCGGTTGCGATCTGGTGTTCAGGTTGTGGTGGGTACACCCGGCCGAGTGATGGACCACCTACGACGTGGCACGCTAAAGCTAGATGGGCTGCAAGCGGTTGTGTTGGATGAAGCCGACGAGATGCTGCGTATGGGGTTTGTTGACGAGGTCCAATGGATCCTTGAGCAAACACCCAAAGACCGGCAGATGGCCCTGTTCTCAGCCACCATGCCGAAGGTTATCCGACAGATTGCGCACAAACACATGCGCAAACCTCAAGAAATTTCCATCAAAGCAAAAACTGCAACAGCAGACACCATCCGGCAACGCTACTGGCCGGTTCGAGGTATGCATAAGCTGGATGCATTAACCCGAGTGCTTGAAGTGGAAGACACGGATGGCATTTTGATCTTTGTACGAACTAAATCATCCACCACCGAGTTAGCCAGCAAGTTGGAAGCTCGAGGTTATGCGGTGTCCGCAATGAATGGCGACATGCCGCAAAACCAGCGTGAGCAGACGGTACAACGGCTAAAGCGTGGTTCGCTGGATGTGTTGGTCGCAACCGATGTAGCAGCACGTGGCTTGGACGTAGATCGTATCAGCCACGTGGTGAACTACGATATTCCTCACGATGTTGAATCCTACATCCACCGCATCGGGCGAACCGGTCGCGCTGGTCGTAAGGGTGAAGCATTGCTGTTTGTAGCACCACGTGAGCGCCGGATGCTGGGTGACATTGAGCGAGCAACGCGCCAGAAGCTTGAGCAGTTAGAACTGCCCACCACAGAAGTCATTAACAACAAGCGAATCGGCGATTTCAAACAAAAAATCACGGATACCTTGGCTCGTGGCGAGCATGCGTTCATGCAAGGTGTTGTTGAACAGTACCAACAAGAGCACGATGTGCCGGCGTTGGACATTGCTGCTGCGCTAGCGCAACTGATGGTGGGTGATTCGCCCTTGTTGCTGCAGAAAGATTCTCGCAGCGAACGCTTTGTAGCAGATGACCGGGGTGCTCGAGGTGAACGAGGAGAATCAAGACCGCGTCGCCTGCGTAGCGAGAGTTCTGATGAGTTTGAGCGGTACCGACTAGAGGTTGGATTGGTGCACGGGGTCAAAACCGGCAACATCGTTGGCGCTATTGCTAACGAGGTTGGTCTCGCCGCACGCAGCATCGGGCGTGTTGAAGTGTTAGATGATTGCAGCTTTGTGGATTTGCCCAAAGGCATGCCACCTGAGGTGTTTCGCGACCTGCAAAAAGTCTGGGTCTGCGGCCAAATGTTAAATCTATCTCTGGTACAGGCGGGTAGCACTAGCGCTAAACCCGCGTTTCGATCTGACTCGGCTTCGGGTGGAAACCGTCCGATACGTCGGCGTGAGGGCGGAGATTTTAAAGGTCGTACAGAAGGTGGCTCTGACAGTACCCATAGGTCCAACAAGAAAAACAAGAAAAATAAAGGCAAGAGCAACGCCGCCGACAAATCAGGTTCAGGCAAGAAGTCGGGCAAAAAATTTGGCAAGAAGTCAGACAAAAAATTTGATAAAAAGTCCGGCAAGAAAAAAGGCAAGCCACCCCAAGGTAGCGGTAAGCCTGGTGGCAAACCTAGCGGCAAGAAGTTTGGAACCAACAACTCAGGCAGCAAGACCTCAAACCCTGGCAATAGCTCAAGCTCTGCATGAAACGTATCGGTGTCTTTGTTGATGTGCAAAACATCTACTACACCACACGTGATGAGTTCGGCCGTCCGTTTGACTACCGGGCTTTTTGGAAAGCTCTGGCTCAGCAGGGTGATATACAGGTTGCCAAAGCTTACGCCACAGACCGGGGTGATGACGGCCAACGTAAGTTTCAAAGCGCGCTACGGCACATCGGTTTTGATGTGCAACTCAAACCCTACATCCAGCGAGCCGATGGCTCGGCCAAGGGGGATTGGGATGTGGGGATTACCATTGATATCCTGGATGCTGCGCCAACCTTAGACCAGGTGGTCTTGCTTTCGGGTGATGGTGATTTTGATTTGCTAATCAACAAAATTCGCGGGGACCACAAGGTTCAGGTGGATGTGGTTGGCGTGCCTCGCCTCACCGCTGATGCATTGGTCCGCAGTGCGACTCGTTTCTTGCCCATTGATGGCTCGATGCTTTTATAACCCCTTTCTATCCAGGCCCCTTGCGACATCTGCGTCCCGTTTGCTTTTCCTCCGGGGTTAATGGACTATCCAGACGTAAGTTTAGGATAGGCACTGACTGGGTCTTGTTGTGAGCCGTCCGGCACATCATCGATTAGGGGGGCTTTATGCCAAATGCTGGGTATCAATTAGAGTTTGCTGCGTGCACGAACAATGTGGACGCCGCCAAAGCGGGAGCTGCCAATTTAGGCGGGCGCTTGTACGTAGATTCCCGAGAGCCTTTTGAGCACTTACCCTTTCGGGCGTTGATCACTTGTACTACCGATGATGTTGCTGATCTAGCTGAGGTTAGTGAGCGCGGGTTGTATGTTGTCTGTCGCCGAATTATCAAGCCAGGTGAACCTAAGGTAGTGAGCGTCTCTCCCATGGTGCATCATCCTGAGAAAACGGCTCAGGCTTGTGATGCGCATTGGCGAGATAACCATGCCCCTTTGGCTTTGATTCACCATCCGCATATGACGCACTACAGCCAACTAAGTGTGGTTAGTGTTATCTCCGGTCCTGAGCTGGATGGCATAGCATTGTGTGGCTTTGAAACAGAAGAAGATCTACGTGATCGCTTTTTTGCATCAGCCGATAGCGTCCCGATTATCATGGCAGACATAAAGAAGTTCTCTGACGGCAAAAAGTCGCCGAAACGTATTGTCGCTCAGGTCATCTAGCCCCGCAGCATGGTCGTATATGGTGTAGCGCTGCTGGCGGCCTGCTATTTGATTGGCGTCATAGCGGGGGATGCCTTGGGTGCACTCATTGGCGTTCAAGCCAATGTGGGTGGCGTCGGTATTGCCATGCTGTTGCTGCTGTTGGTATCCAACTCGACATCCATCAAACTCCAGTTGGGTGAGGCAACTGCTTCTGGAATCACCTTCTGGAGTGCTATGTACATTCCCATCGTGATAGCGATGGCGGCTAAGCAAAACGTGGTGGCGGCGGTTTCTAGCGGCTGGATGGCGGTAGTTGCGGGTACGTTAGCGGTGCTGGTGAGCTTCGCGTTGATCCCTGTGTTGTCGCGACTTGGTCGTGGCGCTCCGAAGGTCTAGCGGCATTGGCGTTAGACACCTTGTTTGATTCCCTGGTTGAGTTGTTAGCGCGTAATGGCCTCATTACCGCCTTCTTGTTTGTCGGATTGGTGCTGGCGCTATCCAATTGGCTCTCCAAAGTTGTGACCCGTGGTCAGGTTCATGGCTCCGCGGTAGCCATTGCAGCGGGTTTGGTCTTGGCCTATTTCGGTGGTGTTGCAACCGGAGGCAGCAAAGGTCTGGCAGATGTTGGTTTGTTTGCTGGTGTTGGTCTGCTGGGGGGCGCGATGTTTCGTGATTTTGCCATTGTCGCCACCGCTTACGGTGCCGACCTTGGTGCGCTGCGGCAAGCGGGATGGGTGGGTGCGCTTTCGGTGGTGATAGGCGTGGTGTTGTCTTTTGTTGTGGGTGCGGCGGTGGCGGTTGCCTTTGGCTTTACTGACCCCATAGCCGTGACCACCATAGGTGCTGGCGCGGCTACTTACATTGTGGGGCCGGTGACAGGTACGGCCTTAGGCGCAAGCTCAGACGTGGTGGCACTGAGTGTCGCGGCAGGTCTAACCAAATCTATATTGGTGATGATTGGTACCCCACTGGTCGCCAAGCGGATTGGCTTAGATAATGCACATTCTGCGCTGATCTATGGTGGGTTAATGGGGACCACTAGCGGTGTTGCGGCTGGCCTTGCCGCGACGGACCCGAAGCTGGTGCCTTATGGTGCGATGACGGCAACCTTTTACACCGGGGTAGGCTGCTTGCTGGGGCCTTCGGTGTTGTACTTTCTGGTGGCGGCCATCCTTTAAAGAAGGGCTAGCGCTTGTTAGCCGCGCGCCAGACCTTCTCTGGGGTTGCTGGCATATCAAACTCTCGTATGTCTAAGGCATCCGTGATGGCGTTGATCACGGCGGGTGGTGCGCCGATGGCGCCAGCCTCGCCGCAACCCTTCATGCCAATGGGGTTGGTGGTGCAACGTGTTTCTGTAAAGCCAACGCGTACGTCCGGCATATCGCTGGCTCTTGGCATGGTGTAGTCCATGTAAGAACCGGTGAGCAGTTGGCCTTGCTCATCGTGCACTGCTTGTTCCCAGAGTGCTTGGCCGACGCCTTGAACTACACCCCCATGCACTTGGCCCTCAACGATCATAGGGTTGCCTATGACTCCAAAGTCATCAACCGCTACAAAGTCGACTACGTCTACTACACCGGTTTGCGGGTCGATCTCTACTTCGCACAGGTGTGTCCCTGCCGGGAAGTTGAAGTCAGGTGGATCAAAAAAACATCCTTCGCTCAAGCCGGGCTCAATGTCGCTAGTGCTGAAATGATGTGCGGTGTAGGCATTGAGCGCCACCTCGGCAAAGCTTAAGCGTTGGTTGGTTGCGCTGCTGGAAAATTCGCCATCGGTAAAGTCTACCGTATCTTGCTCAACCTCCAGAACCTGCGCCGCAATGGCGGTCGCTTTAGCCACGACTTTGTTGCAGGCGAGCGATATGGCGGACAAACCCACCGGGCCGGAACGGGAGCCAAAGGTGCCCATACCAAACTGCACCTTGTCGGTATCCCCGTGCACTATGTCTACGTCATCCACGCTGATACCAAATTGATCAGCAACCAGTTGGGCGTAGGTGGTTTCGTGCCCTTGGCCGTGGCTGTGGCAGCCGGTTAGCACTTCGACGCTGCCGGTAGGGTTTACCCGAACTTCGGCGGATTCCCACAGCCCAGCGCCGGAGCCTAGCTTGCCGAGGCGGGCACTAGGGCCAATACCGGCTGCTTCGATGTAACAGCCAATGCCTAATCCTCGTTTTTTACCCCGAGACTCTGTCTCGGCTTTACGCTCAGGAAATTGATCGGCCTTGATCATCTCCAGCGCTTTGTCGAGATGCGCTTGGAAATCGCCGGTGTCGTAATCCATATCGACTGGGGTTGAGTGCGGGAACTGGCGGATGAAGTTCAACCGCCGAAATTCGGCGCTGTTCATACCAACCTCGCGCGCGGCGGTCTCTACTAAGCGTTCAATGACATATCCCGCTTCCGGCCGTCCAGCGCCTCGGTAGGCATCTACTGGGTTGGTGTTTGTGTAACGGGTAACCACATTGGCATAGATGTTTGGGATGTTGTACTGACCAGATAGCAACGGGGCGTAGACATAGGTTGGAATCAAGCTGCCGAAGGTGGAGAGATAAGCGCCGACGTTGGCCTGGGTGTGAACCTGCATACCAATGATTTTGTGATCGTCGTCCAATGCCAGTGAAGCACGGGTGACGTGGTCGCGACCGTGCGCATCTGTAAGGAAGGCCTCTGAGCGATCGCAAGTCCATTTCACCGGTCGATTGCAAAGTTTGCTGGCCCACAAGCAAGCCACTTCTTCTGCGTAGTTGAAGGCCTTAGAGCCAAAACCGCCACCCACATCTTCAGAGATAACACGCAGCTTGTGTTCCGGAGCAAAACCAATAACCGCGGCTAGCGTCATCCGCAGGCCGTGGGGGTTTTGACTCGCGACATAAAGGGTGTAGCTATCTTTGGCTGCGTCAAATTGTGCGTTGACGGCGCGTGTTTCCATCGCGTTAGGGATCAGGCGATTATTAATCAGGTTGAGCTCAGTGATGTGTGCTGCTCGCTGAAATGCCTCTGCCGTTTCCGCTTTATTGCCTATTTCCCAGTCGTAGACTTGGTTGTTGGTAATGCCTTCGTGAATTTCTGGTGCGTTGGGTGCACCAGCGCTGACTAGGTCGGCGGCTACCGGTAGCTCCTCATAGTCCACCTCCACCAGCTCTGCGGCTAGCTTGGCAAGCTTGGCGCTTTCTGCCACAACAATGGCAACCGCATCACCCGCGAAACGTACTTTTTGGGAAGCTAACGCGGGGTGTTCCCCCACTTGCATGGGTGAACCGTCCCTCGAGTGGATCATCCAGCCACACTGCAGATCGCCTAAGCCGCTGGTTGCAAACTGGGTCCCAGTGTAGACGGCGATGACGCCTTGCTGTTTTTGTGCCTCGCTGGCATCAATACTGAGGATGTTGGCATGAGCAAAGGGTGAGCGCACAAAGGCGGCATGTGCCTGAGCTGGAAGCTCAACATCATCGGTGTAGCGACCGTGGCCGGTAATAAAACGGCGGTCCTCTTTTCGTGGTATTGACGTGCCAAAAGATTTTGGTCGCGCTGAATTGGTCAATCTATCTCTCCGCTAAAGGGGCTGCTCAAGTCTTGCATTGGTTCTGGGTGAGCATTACAAGCTGGTTGCATCAATCGCTTTGAGACGCTGCTCCATACGTTCCAAACCGGAAATCAAAACATCTAGCTCTTTTGCCTCTACTTCATCGAACAGTTGTGCGTAAAGGCTGTCGCTTAACTCGTTGCATTGCGCCGCCACGGATTGGCCTTTGCGCGTTAGCGATAGAACAAAAGCTCGGTTATCCGTTTTGTCTGCGCGTCTTGTGACCAAGCCGGAGGCCTCCAGGCGCTTGAGTTGGTGTGAGACGGTAGATTGCGGTAAAGACATCGCATCAACAACGTCGCCAACGTAGGCGGTGTTTTGCTCACGCAATATTACCAAGATGCGAGAGGTGATGAGGTCTACCCCCAGGCGCCGAAATAAGGGGTTGCAAACCCTAGCTAGCTCCGCGTTCAGGCGGTGGACCAAAAACGTTGGCCGTTTGGTGATGCTTGTTGTTTGGGCGGTTTGGGTAGCAACAGATGCCAAGGTGGGACTCTCTCTTGTTGATAAGTCTGTCGGAATTTAGATGAATAATAGTTTGAAATCGAATTAGTTCTCACTATAGTGGTTCCTGAACTTGAGGGGAAGAGGTTCGATGTCTGCAGGGTTGAAAGCGGCAAGGGTAAAAGCTGGAGAGTTAGAGGGAGCGGGCGCCCAAACACTGGTTATCAACGGTGGGCGTGTTGTTGACGGCTTGGGTAACCAGCCGCAGCAAGTGGACGTTCTGATCCAAGAGTCTCGAATTGTACAAGTTGGTGGGGATATACCCGTGCCTGCTGGTGCTCTCCAAATTGATGCAGCCGGTTGCACCGTCATGCCCGGTTTGATTGATGCCCATTGCCACATCAGTTTTGATGAAAGCAGCTCTAACGACGAGTTGTTCTATCATCGCAGCCGCGAGGGACTGGCCGCTATTGTGGCCGCGGCTAATGTTCAAAAATTGCTTCGCGCTGGTGTCACCGGCTTTATGGACCCAGACAGCTTGTTTGAAGTGGGTGTAGATCTGCGCGATGCCATTGAGGCGGGCATAGTGCCAGGCCCGCGGATGTCAGTGGGTGGCAATGCGTTGCTCACCGCGGCGGGTGGCACAGCCGGTCGACTTATCCCGGACGCTGGGCGCATCGGCTACGGTCGTGTGGTGAATTCACCGGCCGAAATCGTGCAAGAGGTGCGCCGGCAAATCAAGCTCGGGGTGGATTGGATCAAGGTGCACGTCACCGGCCTAACCCCACGTCAAAAGGTCAAAGGCGAGCAGCAAGTCTGGAATGCCACAGAGTTGAAGTTGGTGGCAGACACCGCCCACGAGCTAGGGGTGCCTGTGGTTGGCCATTGTCGCGGAGCAACCAGTGTCCGCGATGCCGCCAACGCGGGTTTTGACATGATTCTGCATGCTACCTTTATGGATGAAGAAGCCCTAGCTGCGGTTGTCGCTAACGAGGTTCCTTTGGTTCCTACTTTTACCTTTCAAGCTAATTTGGCTGATTACGGTACCGCTATTGCCGCATCCCCGGAGCTGCAAGCGTTGTTTCGCAAAGAGATTGCGGATAGCGCGGTGATGTTGCAAAAGGCCCATGCCCAGGGTGTGCCTTTGCTCTGCGGCACCGAAAGTGGTTTTTCCCTAACACCTTACGGTGATTGGCATTATCGAGAACTCGAAGTGTTTGTTCGAGATCTTGGCTTCACTCCATTGCAAGCGATACACAGCGCTACCGCCCAAGCGGCTCGAAGCCTGCAGCTATATGGTGAGACGGGCGCGATTAAGCCCGGGTTGCTTGCAGATGTGATTATAGTGGCGGGTGATGTCAGCCAAGACGTGACCTTGCTAGGTAACCCTCAGAATATGCGTCATGTGATCTTGAACGGTCACTTGGTAGATTTGCCGGCACCTAGACCACGTAACGATCCACCCGGTTGGCGTGTGACAAGCTATGGCGATCGAATTCTGCATCGGAGCGATGGCCAATGAAGACCCACGAGCTGACCGAATACCGGCACTGTGAACAAGCGTTGAAGCTACCAGGCCTAAAACAGTCTTTGTATGACGAGGGTGCCATCTTAATGGACCGGGTGTTGGTCACTTTGCACGGTGAGCCGCACCGAGAGCGCCGACTGACCGAGATGCGGGTGTTCCGACGAGATTTCTTCCGGCGCTACGAACGCGAGGTTATCCCTGAGGTCTTTGCTTCGGTCATGCAGTCCTCACCAAGCAAAGAGGTAGACCTAGTAACCTTGGGCTATCACTTTATGGTGCATTTAGCTTTGGCCTTCGCAGGCATCGATCGGCAAGATCAGGGGCAGAGTGAAACCGAAGATTTGGTGCGCATACTGCGTATGTTTGGTGTGGCTGCCACCTTAGGGCAAGCTAAGGATCGGGATCTAGAGGCAGCAAACCTTGAGGTGCGTGCAACCCTAACGGAGTTCGACGAACGCTTTTTTACCCCATCGGCACAACGCCGTCAGGCTTTGCTTGGGCAAGTGGCTGCGGGTGAACTGGCTGAAGAAGCGCTGCCTATGGATGTGCTAACTGTCTTGTTACAGGACGAAGATAAGCTGCAGTTGGTGCGAGATATGGTGCTGCGCGAGACCGCCTTTTACTTCTTAGCTAGCGCCCATACCTCGGTACATTCTTTGAGTCACGCTATGCATCACCTGTTTACTTGGTGTGCTGGAAACCCTGATGGACGTGCTGATTTGGTAGCCAACCCGGCAAAAGTGCAGCGGTTTGTGCACGAGAGTTTTCGTCTACATCCCTCCAGCCCAGTGTCAAAGCGCCAAGCGGTGGAAGACTTAGTGTTACCTAATGGTCAGCACGTGGCTGTGGGTGACACGGTGATTATCAATTTGCGCCAGGCAAACAGAGATGCAGCGCTGTTTGGCGCTGAGCCGGAGATGTTTAATCCCCAGCGCGACATTGAGCGCGGGGTGAGCGAAACCGGGATAACTTTTGGTATTGGCATGCACGCTTGCTTAGGCAAAAACCTGGCTGCGGGAGCCTTGCCGGTACCTGGCAAAGCGTTCGATATGGACCGTCACCAGCTAGGTACGGTGGCCTGGATAGCGCACGCGCTGCTAGAGGCTGGTATTACACCGAACCCGATGCAAGCGCCGGAGTTAGATCAAGCCATTGCCCGAGAGACTTGGTTGAACTATCCAGCGTTGCGTAGCTAAGTAGTGACTATGATTCAGGCCAAGCTTACCTCCTATGCAGATGCAATGGCGGCATTGAAGCACCCGCTGTTGGTGCAGGCGCTCTATGATGCGGGTAGTTCGGTAATGGGCGATGCTCTAATCACCCTGGATGGCGATGAACATGCCCAGCGTCGAGTTGTGGAGTTTGCGGTGTTTAAGCGACGTTTTTTTCGCGAGTATCAAAGCAAAAAATTTCCTGAGTTGTTATCTCAAGTGCTTGAACCTTATCTGGCAGCAGGAGAAGCAGATCTGGTTGAGTTGGGTTATCGAGTTACCATGAACCTAACCGCAGATCTTGCTGGGGTTGACCGACCTTGCGGTGATGTTGAGGAGACACAAGCGCTGCTGGCTTTGGTTAGAACCTTTAGCACCGGTGCAACCTTGGCACATTCAACACTGGATCACGGCGAGGTGAACGCCCGTGTTGTAACGGCGCTAGATCAGTTCAGCGACAAATTTTTGGATGCCTCCATAGCACGTCGCAAGCAACTGATTGCTCAAGAGCAGCCGTTGCCTAACGATGTGTTGAGCAAATTGCTTGGCGCGCAAGAGCAACTGCAATTGTCACCACCAGTGTTGCGACGTGAGATCGCCTTTTACCTGCAAGCGGGCGCACACAGCACCGCCAATGCAATGGTGCAGGCAATTGATGAGGTGTTTAGGTGGATAGCGGGTGGACATAGCTCTGCCCAGCTGTTGTGTGAGCAGAAGACGCTGCTGCAAAGTGCCGTACATGAATCGCTGCGCCTACACCCGGCATCCCCTGTTGCCCTGCGACGTGCTGCAGCCCCGCTTGAGATTGCGGGTCATGTTCTCAAGGTTGGCGATTTGGTTGAGGTGGATCTGGTTCAAGCCAATCGTGATCCCAATGTGTTTGGTGACGATGCTCATCAGTTTAACCCCCATCGACAAACGAAGCCTGGGGTATGGCCATTTGGTCTGAGCTTTGGCTACGGCAATCACGCTTGTATGGGGCGTGATCTCGATGGCGGTGTTGTACCAAAACCCGGCGCTGAGGTTGAATCCGCTTCGTTAGGTATCGTGCCCTTGCTGGTTCAAACGCTTTTACGGCACGGGGTTGTTCCCGCTGCGCAACAAGCGCCTCAAGCAGATACCACAACATCGCGACCCAATTTTGCAAGTTACCCTGTTCGATTTACTGGAGAAAAAGCGGCATGAGATCACTGTTGGTTACCGGTGGCGCAAAAGGGATAGGTCGAGCGATTGCGGAGTTGGCCTCTGCTCAAGGCTATTTTGTCGGGGTTGTTGATACGGACCAGGAGGCCGCCAATACAGTTGCTGCTTCACTAAATTCGGCCAAAGCTTATGCCGCAAACGTTTGCGAGGCAGATCAGGTTGCAAGCGTGGTAGCCGATTTTTGCAAAGATGCTGGTGGCTTGGACGTAGTGGTCAACAACGCTGGCATTCTGCGGACCGGGCCACTCATTGACCATGATCCAGCGGATTTTCGATTGGTGGTTGATGTGAACCTCAATGGCGTTTTTGTAGTGGCTCAGGCCGCGGCACGGAAAATGCGAGAGGCGGGACAAGGGGTGATACTGAATCTATCGTCCATAAATGGTACCCATCCCTCGCCGAATTGCGGCGCTTATGCAGCGGCAAAGGGCGGGGTTGTGGCGTTGACCCAACAAATGTCCTTAGAGTGGGGGGCCATGGGTATTCGTGTGAACGCGATAGCGCCCGGGTTTGTGGATGGTGGCATGTCATCGCCGTTTTATGCAGATCCCAACGTACGCAACCGGCGCGCTAGCGCTGTACCCCTTGGGCGATTGGGGACCTTGGAAGATATTGCGCAAACAGTTCTGTTTTTGGCCTCCAAGCAAGCGAGCTACATTACGGGTCAAACACTGACCGTAGATGGTGGTGTGGTGAATAGCGTGCTGCTGCAACTTCCACGTGAGTAAGTTGAAGACACTGAGTGAACGCTCTGTGCTCATTACCGGTGGTGGCTCGGGTATTGGTGCGGGTACCGCCGCTTATTTAGTCGAACGGGGCGCTAGGGTAACAATCTGTGGCCGGCGAGCGGAAAAGGTTAATGGGGTTGCGCAGGCTTTAGGCGACCAATGCCTGGCAGTGGTTGGTGATATCACCGCAGCGGCTGATCGTAAAAACATCGTGGCCGCTGCTGTCGAGCATGGCAAGGGGTTACATGGATTGGTCAACAATGCGGGCAATATGTACCGAGGCCCGCTAACTGAGCTAGACGAGCCTGAATTGCTGGCCCTGTTTCACACCAACGTGGTGGCCGGCATGATGCTAAGCGCCGAGTGTCAGCCGCATCTTGCAGCGAGCGAAGGCGCCATTGTGTTTCTAGGCTCTATTCACAACCGGCGTGCATTTCCCGGTGTTTCACCTTACGCCGCAACCAAAGGGGCGATAGAGGCGCTGACGAAGTCGCTGGCGGCAGAGCTGGGCCCAAGCAATATTCGGGTTAACTGCGTGGCTCCTGGTGCGGTGTATTCGGAGATAAATCAGCGGGCTGGATTATTCACAGACGAGCAAGCTTTGCAGCGTCTTCAGGCTATGAGCAATATCCATGCCTTGGGTCGTATTGGTGAGGTGGGCGAGGTGGCCGAGGCTATTGCTTACTTCTTAACCGCTGCTTGGACAACAGGTACGGTGCTAGAAGTAGACGGTGGTTTGGCGTTAGGTATCACTCAAGGTTAAGCGTAGAGTAAATGTATGAGTATCAGCAAAGCACAGACCATTGATGTGCACGCCCATGTGGTCTTAGAAGAAACCTTAGGCGCAGCTGGCGACTACGGCCCGGAGCTGTCTCACGAGGCCCAACCGCTGTTTCGTGTGGGTAGCTATGAGCTGCGTGGGGTTAAGTATCGGGGTAGCCCCTTTATGGATATTGATCTGCGCTTGGCGGCAATGACCAAGGTAGGCATTGATTATCAGGTGCTATCACCCAACCCGCTGACCTACTTTCACTTTATCGAAGCGCAGCAAGCCCAACAGTTTTGCCGAGTTCATAACGACGCGCTCGCGCAAAAAATTGCGTCGCACGCAGACCGATTGGGCGCCTTTGCTGCGCTACCGATGCAAGATATTGGGTTTGCCATTGAGGAGGCTCAGCGAGCGGTAGGTCAGTTAGGCTTTTTGGGCGTTTACATAGGTACCGATTTTGGTATGTCGTTAAATGATCCGCGAATGGATCCCTTCTATGAAGCGATAGTAGCCTTGGATGTGCCTTTGTTTATTCATCCGGCACCGGCGGCCATTGACGGGCCGGCAGGTGATGCCAACCTGATGCAGTTTGATCTGGATATCATTGTCGGTTTTGCGGCATCCGAAACCATTGCCGTTTGCACCTTGATATACGGTGGTGTGTTAGGCCGTCATCCTGGGTTAGACATTTGTGTTAGCCATGGGGGTGGGGCCACCGGCTATGCTTACGGGCGTATGGCGCTAGCGGCGCAAAAACGGCCTTGGGCTGGCGCCGAGCTGCGTGCTGAAGGTGCGTTTGATGCGTTGCTACATCGGCTCTGGTTTGATGTGCATGTGCACTCCGATGAGGCCTTAGAGTTACTAAAAAAATCCGTGAACCATAGGCGCTTGGTCTTTGGCACCAACTTTGCTGGGTGGGATCAACAGCAACACGATGTTCGCGCAGAAGCGGCCCCTTACACTAGCAATGCATTAGCCTTGCTACGAGCAAGCCCTTGACCGAGATGATTCAAGTGATTGCTACGGACCGCGCAGGTCAAGTACACCGCTTGCAAGCGCCTGTTGGTACGCTGTTAATGGAGGTGCTGCGCGACGCAGACCTGGGGGTTGAAGCGGTTTGCGGTGGTTGTTGCGCTTGCGCCACTTGCCACGTCTATATAGCGGGGCCCCAAATGAAATTGTTAACTGCGGAGCGTGGTCAGTTGGAGTCAGCGTTGGTTGGTTCCACGGATGTTTTTCGTGAGTTTGAATCACGCTTGAGCTGCCAGGTTGAATTGCGACCGAGCTTGGACAAGCTAGTGCTTCAGATCGCGCCTGAAGAATAAAACTGAATGTACGCAAGACGCAGAATGGGAGAGGGAAGATGACAACCGACTTAAGTAAAGAGATATCTCCAGAAATGAAGCAAGTGTTGGCCCGGCTAGATCGGCTGGAGTCAAAAGATGCCATTCGTGAGATGGCCACCGCTTATGCCATCGCCTGTGATGAGCACGATATGCCAAGGCTGGCTAACTTGTTTACTGACGATGCCACCTTCGATGCCCCCAACGGCGCTATGGTAGCGGATGGCAAAGCGGCCATCGTCACTATGTTCGAAGAGACCTTTAAGATTCGCGGACCTGCCTATCATTGGACCCACGACGTCACTATTGAAATGGACCCCCAGGATCCGGACCAAGCAACGGGTTTGGTGTTAAGCCATGCAGAAACAACACCCAATGGCGTGGTTAGCATTGCGGCTATGCGTTATGTGGACAAATATCGCCGTGAGGGTGGGGTTTGGCGATTTGCACGACGGGTCATCCACTTTTTGTATTATGTGCCGGCTGCCGAATATGGAGCAGGTTTGAACACTGAGAAAAGGGTGGTGATGGGCGGTGAACGTCATGCGGCGGATTACCCAGAGCAGCTACCGGTTTGGTTAGACTTCATTGCCAAGCACGGCGCGAGCAAGGCGTAAGCGATGGAAGATCCGGCAACCCTGCTAGCACTGGCAGAACGCGCTTTGCAGCACTTGCAGCAGGGCACCACAGATTCCGCTGCAGCCCCCATGCACATGCCGTTGCTTGCCTACCAAGACCCTGAGCGTTATGCCGCAGAGCGCGAACGTCTGTTCAAGCGGCTGCCGCTCGCCTTGGCACTCTCTTTGGAGTTGCCTGAGGTGGGTGACTATAAAGCGCTCACGGTGATAGAAACCCCAGTGTTAATCAGCCGTGGTGATGACGGCAGGGTGCGTGCCTTTCTAAATGTGTGTCGTCACCGTGGTGCGCAGGTCTGTGCTGACGGTTGTGCTAGCGCCCGGGTGTTTTCGTGCCCCTACCATGCCTGGGTGTACGACCGTCAAGGCGCGTTGGTGGGCCGTTACGGCGAAGACACCTTTGGGGATGTAGATGAAGCCTCGTTAGGCTTGCGCGAGCTACCTTGCGCAGAGCGTGCAGGTTTGATTTGGGTGATGTTGACGCCTAGTGCAGAGCCATCAACTCCGGCCATGGATATCGACGCCTGGTTGGGTGAGTTTGCTGCGCAGCTTGCCACCTTGGAGCTAGACAGTTGGCATTTGTACGAGCAACGTAGTTTGCCGGGCCCTGGTTGGAAGATCACGATGGATGGCTACTTGGAGGCCTACCATCACGCCTTGGTGCATAAAGACACGGTAGGTCAGCATACGGTTGGCAATTTGTTGGTGCTGGATACCTTTGGACCACATCAACGGCTCACCTTTGGGCGCAAGTCCTTGTCTACTCTAGCCACCCAAGACAAGTCTCAGTGGCAACCGGGTGAGCACATTCGGTTGATTCACTCAGGATTTCCGAACTTGTCGATATCGGGGATACTGGGCGGCTTTTGCTTAGTGAGCCAGATTTACCCTGGACCCACACCCGATACCACAACGACGGTGCAAAGTATTTTAACTGCCAATGAGCCCGCAACAGCTGCCGAGAAAAAAGCGGCACAAGACTTTAGTGCCATGGTATTAAAAGCGGTACAAACCGAAGACTATGGCATTGGTTTCAGCATTCAAGGTGGTATGCAGTCCGGTGCGAACCAGGCGTTTATCTTTGGGCGCAACGAGCCGGCGGTGCAAAATTATCACCGCACTATAGAGCGATTGATGAACCAAGACCACAACGAGCTTTGAAGAGAACACTATGTTGTTAACAAATTTTGTTAAGACCGGCGCAAAAGTTGCCGGTTGTATTTTTCTGATCAGCTTTGCTGCTTGTGGCGATCAAACATCAGGTGCGGGTTTAGAGCCGATAAGCTCAACCGATAGCGGTGCGCTGGATTCCACGGATGATTTTCAAGCCACCAGCGGTGACTTTGGTCCTCGAGAAGAGATGCCGGGCGCTGGGTTGTACGCACAACATTGTAGTAGCTGTCATAACGGTACCGTACCTAAGGCCCCGCACTTTAGCTGGCTAGAAATGATGACGCCGGCCGTTATGTTGAAATCTTTGGAAGAAGGCATTATGCGGGCCCAGGCCAGTAGCCTTACCCAGCAACAGCGTCGAGACGTTGTTGAGTACATTACCCGTGCCTCGGCGGACACCCTGGTTGAGCAGCCGCTGCCAATGTGCCGCAAAGATGTCGCCTTTAGTCGCGCCAGCAAACCCACAAGGGTGGGTTGGGGACACGATACCTCGCGCTTTACCCCCGCTAGCGATGGCGGGATCAGTGCCGAGCAAACACCCCAACTAGAGTTGAAGTGGAGCTTTGCTTATCCAGGTGCTCTGCGCGCTCGCTCGCAGCCGGCGGTGGGTTGGGGGGCAATCTACACCGGTTCGCAAGATGGCACAGTGTATGCGTTTGATCTGGAGTCTGGTTGTGTCCATTGGACATTTGCGGCCGCCGCAGAGGTTCGTACCGCAGTTGTTCTCACCGATACCGAAACACCGTTGGCGATCTTTGGTGACATATTGGCCAAGCTCTATGCGGTTAACGCGTTGACCGGTGAATTGGTTTGGTCCTTGAAGGCCGATGATCATCCAGCAGCAACCTTAACCGGTTCCCCATCACTGCTAGATGACAAGCTCTTTGTGCCGATATCTTCGTTGGAGGTGATTCCGGCGGCAGATCCGCAGTACGTTTGCTGCACCTTTCGCGGCAGTGTCTTAGCGCTAAACGTAGCGGATGGCAGCGAGTTGTGGCGTCACTACACCATACCGGAAGAACCCAAGGTGACTGGCAAGACATCGGTGGGCACGGCGATTATGGCGCCGTCGGGTGCGCCAGTGTGGAGTAGCCCCACAGTGGATCGGGTACGCAACCGTTTGTACGTTGGCTCCGGAGAAAACTACTCCACACCGGCAGATGGTAATAGTGATGCTGTGATTGCTATAGATATCACCAGTGGTGAACGCGTTTGGCAGCGACAGAGCACGGCGGGGGATGCGTGGAACGTGGCTTGCATGATGGAAGACAATCCAAATTGCCCGCCGGAGCGAGGGCCAGACTTCGATCATGGCTCCTCCATCCTGCTTGTTGACCTGCCCAAAGGTAAGCAAGTCTTGGCTGCCGGTCACAAGAACGGCACCGTGTTTGCATTGGACCCCGATGCGCAGGGCAAGGTGCTGTGGTCACGCAAAGTAGGCCGCGGCAGCATTCAAGGTGGCGTGCACTTTGGGATGTCGGCCCAAGATGCGGTGGTTTATGCGCCGATCAACGATATGAACGATACGCGCAATGGGCAGTTTCTAGACCCTGAGCAGGCTCGACCTGGTGTGCACGCCATCGATATGGTTGAGCAAACGGTCATGTGGAACAGGGTGCAAAAAGATGTTTGTGGACCGGATCGAGAGTTTTGCGATCCGGGTGTATCCGGTGCAATCACCTCGGGTCCAGGGGTGGTGTTTGCTGGGCACCTTGATGGCTTTGTTCGTGCTTATGCGCAGCTAAACGGCGAGCTGTTGTGGGAATACAACACGGCGGTTGAGCACGAAGGCGTGAACTCGCTCGTAGGTAAAGGTGGCAGCATTAGCGGCGCGGGGCCAACATTGGCCGCGGATCATCTTATCGTCAACTCGGGTTACGGTTTGTACTTCCATGAGCCGGGTAACCTGTTGCTGGTGTTTGGTCTACCGGACTAACCTCGTTGGCTAACTAGTGGAGGCTCGCTCTTTTGGATAGCGCCCCATCACCAAGATGATGAGAGCGCCAGCGGCAAACAGCCCCATGGCAATGGCAAAGCTAACCGCGTAGCTCGACGTTTGATCAAACAAGGTCGCAAACAATAAAGGCGCTGTGCCCGAGCAAACGGCTAACGCCATGTATAAAACCGAGTAGATCTGCGCGTAGTGTTTTAGGCCAAAGTAACGAGCCGCCAAAAACGACATCAGGTCTAACTCTGCGCCAGCAGCTAAACCAATAAGGGTGGCTGCAATGGCAGCCCACACAAAGCCCGACGGCTCGATTAGCAACCAGCAGCCAATAACGGGCAAACACATCGACAGTGCTGCAACACCTGGTGCCCAAAAGCGATCAACAAAATAGCCAACGCCCACTCGCCCTAGGATGATGGCAACGCCGAATAGACTTTGAATGCTTGCCGCTTGGCCTGGGGTCATCCCGGCGTCGGTGATTGCTGGGTAGAGATTGGGCGCAATGCCAGATACCCCCATGTACACCGCTAGTATCGAGATAAGTAGTACCCAAAATGCGCGAGTTTTGGCCGCTTGCTTAAGGGTTAACCCGCTGTTGAGTGCAAGCTGCCGCTCTTCGCTCGCTTGCGCGGCCCGGCCATGGGGGTGAAACCCGAAATACACTATAGGTAGGGCGATCAACAAAGGGAGCGCAGCAATCCCTAAGTAAGCTGTGCGCCAGCCGTAGTCCTGCACTAGCCAAGTGGTGTACTGGGGGATTAAGAAAGCGCAGATGCCGGTGCCGGCCAGGGTTAACCCCAAGGCTAAGCCACGGTGTTTGAAGAAGTTGTTGGTGATGGCGCGGGTCCAAGTCACTGGGATAGTGCCAGCGCCGAGTAACGCCATGGTGCCGTAAGCGAGGTAAAGCAACCACAGCTCGCCGTTGAGTTGGCTGGCCAGTACAAAGCCTAGGCTTAGACCAACAAGTCCAGGCATGGCCAGCGTGCGTGCACCGTACCTTCCGCTGAGCCAACCGATGACGGGTGCTGTTAAGGCGCCGAGTCCAGAGCTAAAAAGTATTGCGGTTTGAAATTGCGCACGGCTCCAGCCGAATTCCTCTGTCACCGGCACCACCAAGGCACCGATGGAGTAGTAGGGCAAGACAATGGAGCTGAAGATCACGCCGGTGCAGGCGCTTAAGATCAGCAGCCAACCCCTGCTTAGCTCAGATGTTGAATTGATTGGTTAATCCTTGCCAAGACGATAGTTGGCGAGACGTTGCGCCGGTACTAACGTAAATCTTGCATGGGTTTTTACCCCGGCATCGTCGTGGTCCGCACAGCGGTCGGTTAAAGCAAATAGCAGCTTGCCGGCTTGGGTTTCATTCCAAAACCAATCTTGTATCGCTTGAGACGAGCCTGGATTGGGTTGCTCCATCGCGGCTTCCGCGTAGAACATCTTGAGATCTTCAGCGGCGAGCTTGAAAAAATCCCCAAAGCTCATGTTGCTCGGTGGGCTGAGGGATACCTCGCTGGCATCGTGTACTTGGGTTAACAAGGCCAACGCCTGCTCGATATCTAACCCGCTAGTACCCGTCATCGTGCGGCCTCGCCTTTGCTTGGCGCGGTCGAACCAGGGTTGCAAGCTGGTTAGCTCTTGTGCCACCCCAAGCTCATCCTCGCCGGAGGTAGGCGCGGAAAAGCTGACGGGGCAAGCCCAGCCTTCGTTGTCAGCCGCTTGTGTTGTTCTTTCGGGTGCGTCGTGAGGAAATTCTTCCAAGTAAGAACCAGGCTCGCCTTTTTCTAGCAAACCGAACGTAGCTTCTAACACTTGGCGCTGAAAGCTGGGATCTTCTGGTGATCCAAGCGGTCGACCTAGCTCAAAAGGCACCAGCAAAGCACGGGGTGGTTTAATGGCTTTTGCGTGTTGAGGCACCAACGCGATCACTAAGGTACTAAGCCCCTCATCTTCAAGGTAGTGGGCGAGCGCGCAAACTGCGCGCGTACAGTTCGGTCAGACCGGCACCAGCAAGACGGTGTTTACCTCATCGCGTATAAGCGTTGTGGCTAGCGTGCGTGCGGTGGCTTCCATCGCTTGAGGTGCGGTCGCCCCCATAAACGAGTAGTGGTAGCGCGCCACGGTATCGATCTGCCCATCGCTTGCCATGTCGTCGAGCCGGTCTAGAGGAAAGACAAGGTTTAGATCGCGAGCAAAGCCGGTGCGGTCGAAGTTGGTTGAAATATGGCTCATGACCACATCTTCGTTGCGCTCACGGTCAATGATTCGGTAGTCGGCTGCGTTGAAACCGAAGTGTGGGTCCGACCTGTGCATCAGGCCCGCTGTAGAGATAACGGCAACTCGGCGCTCGCTTGCCGCAGGTGCCCAAGGTGTCTGGGTGAATTGAGGGCACTCGAGTTCAGCCAAGGTTGCTGGCACATCCGCTTCACGCATGAGCAGCATCCAAATTTGCTTCCACCGCCACTAGAAAACCGTCCATATCGACGATGTTTTCTTTATCAGGCTCGGCCGTTTTGCCTTTGAGGTCCCCGGTGATGGTGCCTTGGGCTACCGTATCAATTAGCGCTAGCTTGAGCTGCTGGGCATAATCCAGCAAAGCGCTGTTCGCTTCGCGTTCTCCGAGGCTTTCCAAAGCGTTGGCTAACGCAAACAGCAGCGCGGATGAATTAAACAGCGCAACCTTGCCGTCACTCTCTTGGTACTTTAGGTACAGATCGTGGGCGGTGCCGTGCGGGGCTTCGAACAATAGGGTGCCGTCTTTACTTTCAATGATGGAGCTAGCGGTTGCCAAGCTGCCCCCAAGCGCTGCAGAAATATCCGAAAAAATATCCCCATCGAGGTTTTGCGCTGGGTACAACGCGTTGCGCGGTGGGTCGGTGATCATTTTTTTCAGCTGGCTCGAAGGGCGCATGATCATGAACGATGGTGGTGGGGTATCTGCGTTGGCCAGCTCCTTGCCGGTTGCTGTGATTATCTCGCTGTACACATCGTCGTACTCCATGTACTCGCGCTTTAATCCAAAATACACTTCTTTGTTGTTTACGGAGGCATCGCGGAATACCTGGGTTACCCAATCTTTGATGGCAACTTTGTCGTTAGACATAAGCAAAACAGGGTCGTTTTTCTTGACCTTGCGCGCGGTTTTTTCTTGCCCATCCACCACAACTTTGAGTATGCCGTCTTCGGCCATTGGGGCGTTGTAACTCCCGTATTGATCACCACCCCCAGCGCTCATGCGCGAGATGGAGACGTGGCACTTGCGATCGGCTATGCCATAAAGCTTTAGCTCTTCAACCAGCTTGTAGAGTTTGCGGCCACTGGTGTTGTCGGGAACACCCCAGAGCGCGCGGGTCGGTGGGTTTGCAACAATCCTTGCAGCTTGTGCATCAATCAGCTCGTAGTGGTACTCAAGCCCCAGCTCTGCGTATTTTGCCTTGTAGTCTTGCTGAAAAATTTCTTCGATCGCTAGTCGCATCACACCGTCGTAGCCGGGAATAACGGTGTCTTTTAAACCCAGGTAGGTATCGCGCTTTTCGGCGATGCCGCGCTGAAAGAAGCTGTGCGCCCAGCGCCGAACCTCATCAATATCATTGCTCGACAGCAGCCAGGGGTCACCCAGGTTGATGTTGCGCCGGTGCAGTTCAATCGGATCGCCGCTGCTACCGACAAAAAGCAGCTTAAGTACACCGGTTGCTTTAGACAGTTCGTTGAAGCTGTGCTTGATACCGCCCGTGTCCATGGTGTCGACCACAATGTCGCGACCAACCCAATCTGGGGTTTTGACCACCAAATTTCGGAACTGGATGTCTTCTCGGGTGATGTTGCCGCCAATACCTTTGCGGATGGCGCCGTTGGGTGACTTGGTGGCCAATGGGTCTAGGGTCTTGGGGTCGATGTTGGGGTACTTCTCGAGCAACGCCTCCAACTGTTTGCGGTTAACCGTCATGCCCGCATTCTTCACCCCGATGCCGTACTGTTTAAGCGCTTTGATCGCATCGCGTACGGCCTCACCGTTGGTGGCCAGGCGGTTCTCGGCGGTGAGATCGATTTCGATTAGTTGGATGTCTAGACGGTCCGTTACAAATCGCTGCAGGATTTTTTCGAAGGCAATTTGGGCCATCTCATCGCCATGCATAACCACTAAAGGGCGGGAGACGGGTAGTTTGGGTTTGCTGCTGTTGCTCATAGAGGTGCGGGCTCATCGTTAACGGGCGCTACAGTACAGCGCGGTTGTGCGTATTGTCGTTGTCGTCAGCGGGTTCTGCAAATGGACGGCCGGATCGGTTGGCATCTCGATAGAAAATAGAATAAAACTATCAATATTTCAAAATTAATAGGTTTTTTACGAATTCGCTGCGCTTGTAGCGCCGTCAACCTATCCAAAACCAATCGAGCCTCGTACACTGGAATGCTCAGATTTCACTGTAGAGAACCTAAATGATCGACTTCGAAATTCCGGCTGAGTCCAAAGAAATCCGCGCTACGGTGCGCAAATTTGTCCACGAGCACTGCATTCCAGCGGAAGCGGAGCTAGAAAATCGGCCGTTTGAAGACGTATTGGCAGAGCTGCGCACTAAAGCTCGGAGCCAAGGTCTATGGTGTCCTTTCATCCCAACCGAGCACGGTGGTATGGGCTTGCGACCTCTGTCCAATGCTTTGGTGCAAATGGAGTTGGGCGAGAGCTTCTTGGGTGCACTAGCCCTCAATACTCAAGGCCCAGATGATGCAACTATGCTCACGCTGCTGGAACACGGCACAGATCATCAAAAAGAGAAATTCCTCAAGCCGTTGTTGGATGGACAGAAGCGTATCTGTTACTCCATGACCGAAAAGGCTGCGGGCGCGGATGCGACGGGTATGGAAACCAGGGCTGAGCTTAAGGGCGACAACTACGTACTCAACGGCGAGAAGTGGTTCAGCTCTTCTGCAAGCGTGGCAGACATTGCGGTTGTTATGGCTAAAACGGATCCTGATGCACCGCGTCACCAGCAGTTCACTACCTTTATTGTTGAACTCCCTAACCCAGGCTACGAGATTGTGCGTGACATTGAGACCATGCATCCGCATACGGAGATTGGCAACAAGTTAGGCGCAACTCACTCCGAGATTAAGATCAAAGATTTGGTTGTGCCCCGAGAAAACGTATTAGGTGGGTTAGGCAAAGGGTTTGATATGGGGCAGCACCGTTTAGCTTACGGACGTTTGCGCCATGGCATGCATAATGTAGCGATGGCCCAGCGCGCGCTGGATCTTGCGGCTAAGCACGTCACCAGTCGAACAACCTTTGGCACACGCCTAGCCGATCGCCAAGGTGTGCAGTGGATGTTGGCCGATTGCGCTAGCGAGTTGTACATGGCGCGTTTGGTACTGCTGCACATTGCCTACAAGGCTGAAAACGGTATGGATCTGCGTCAAGAAAACTCCATTGCTAAGGTTTTCTTAGCGCATATGGTGCACAAGGTTGTAGATACCGCATTGCAGTTGCACGGTGCCCTGGGTTACAGCAACGATACGCCGCTTGCACGCTGGTACACCAGTATTCGTAGCCAGCGTTTGGTGGATGGTCCGGATGAAGTGCATCGCTGGCGCGTTGGCCGCAATGTGGTTAAAGCTTACGAAGAATTTGGTACCACCGCATCCGCTGCGGGTGGTGACCTTCTTTAAGATTGGAGTCTAAGATGAAACCTAAGCTAACCGCTGCTACTGGCAGCATGGCGTTGTGCATCTCGCTTGCGTTGAGTGCGGCGTTGTTCTCTGGTGGGGCCAGCGCAGAAGCTCAAACCCAGGCGGCTGAGCAATCGGTTGAAGCTGTTAAACCGGTGAAGAAAAAGCTCAGTCGTAGAGAGCGTAACAAGCTTGATGGTGTTGAGTGCAAACGTGTACGTGAAACCGGTTCGCGGGTTGCAAAGAAGGTTTGCACCACCTCTGCGCAGCGTGCGGCTCTAGCGCG